>JBGAHL010000033.1:0-58053 GCA_044226205.1 Saprospiraceae bacterium | reverse complement strand
GTTCGCCAAGTGATTCAACAAAACGGTATAATAGCTCAAGATACCGACGAAGGGGGGACAACATGATTAACGGAATTTTTCACAAAATCCCTCTTTCGTCGCTTTTTTTGCCCTTGGCAGGGCTTAACTTAATGGGAATGAACAATGCATTCAACGCCAATGGCCGCCAAGTCCTGCTCACAAACCTAACCAGAGCAATAGGCCCAATTTTCTTTGCAATTTTAACAAAAATATCATAAAATAAAATGACAGATTTCGTAACAACTTTACTTAAAAACTGCTTGGAAGAATGGGATTATTTCCATAACCAAACCATTGACTCTAACGGCGCAGTTGTAAAAAGGGGCATGAAAGAGACCGAAGAAGGATATTGGCAACGTGTAGGCAAATATTGGTTCGAAGGAACAGGCCGAACTTTGACTGGTAAGAATACTGATTTCCCTTGGTCCGCCACATTTATATCATTCATGATGAAAAAATCTGGCGCAGGAGACAGATTCAAATATTCAGAATCGCATAGTACCTATATCAGATGGGCAACAACAAATAGGCTGAAAAACAAAAAGGATAACTATTTTTACGCATTTGATATTGCCGAATATGCACCAAAAGTTGGTGACTTGGTATGCTATACGAGAGAGCCTGGCGTCAGTTATTATGAGCAACCAGACTGGTATAAATCTCATAGCGATATTGTTATTGAAATTGATTCAAATTCAAATGAAATCAAAGTGATTGGAGGAAACGTAAGTAATTCTGTTACGCTAAAGCATTTAAAAATAGATGATAGAGGAATACTGGTTGATAAGCACAACAAATGGTTTGCTGTTATTGAAAACAAGTTGTAATTTTTAACATTTTGGCAACTTTATACATCAGCTAAGTTGATTGAAGCAAAATACAGCGAATCCCGGCTTACTGTCCATGCCGCCGAACATCCAGCCGGAAAACCCAACGCACGGGTGAACGGCAGCAAGTCAAGCGTACATCTCCCACCCCAAACCAAATCTACAAATCCAAACTCAAATCCATGTCTAATCAAATCACGCTCAAAGGAAAAGTAACCTTCAACCATTCCGGCAATCTCGCAGCCACGGTAAAGCTCTGGGAAGCCAACAACCCCGCAGCCCTTGGCGGGTGCACGACCTCCACGGAAGCGAATGGCCAGTTTACCATCGACGCTACGCCTGCCTCCCCGGACGCCGTTCTCTATGTCACGGCTGAATTGCAAGACACCCGGGTCGTTTTGCTGTCTGTTTTGTCGCCCAACCGGCAGGAAGACATTGCCACGCGCGGGGTGGTGGTGAATGAATTAACCACGGTGGCCAGCGCGTTTACCTGCGCCCAGTTTTTCAGCGGGCTCCTGCTGTCCGGGAACGGGAAAGGCGTCGCGATCGCCGCCAAAAACACGCCCAACCTCGTCGATCCCGTAAGCGGCTCCTGGGGAGCGGTGGTAACCGACCCCTTCAACATCACCCAGAACGAAACCCTGGCGCGCCTGAATACCCTGGCCGCGCTGATCACGGCCTTCCAAACCGCCGGGGCCGACTGGCAAAGTTCATTGCTGACCTACGCAACGCCGCTGGGCGGCGCGACCCCGACGAATACCGCCGAGGCAATGATCGGCATTGCCCAGTCGCCCTGGGCCAATCCCGCGGGCCTGTTCGGCCTGTTTGACCAGGCCTATCCGCAGCCGCAAGATGGCTTCCCAGCCAAACCCAACAGCAAGGTTCCGGTCAGTCGGCGGAAGGCCCCTTTTGTCCCCTATTTGAGTTTCGCGCCCGAGGATTTTGCAATGATCCTGGCCTTTGGTCAAGGCGGCATCTGCGCCCCCGGGAAGCTGGCGCTGGATGCGGACGGTAACCTCTGGACGGGCCTGAACTGGATGCCCGGCGCACAAAACGGCGTGTATCAGGGGATCGGCGGAGGACTGGTCCAGCTGGATTCGACTGGCCGGCTGATCTCGCCGCCGGTCACCGGTTACACGGGCATGAACGTGGACGGCGCAGGCTGGGGCACCGCCATCACCCAGGCAGGCACCTGCTGGGTGACGAGTTTTAACGGCGCCATCGGCGTGTATCGCCTGGAAGATGGCGCCCCGATCGTCGACGAGGTGCCGGAGAATCTGGCCCAACTCCTGACGGACAACGGCGGCTTGCAAGGCATCGGCGTGGCCCCGAACGGCGACGTCTGGATTGCCGGAACCTCGTCCAACAACGTGCTTTATTTTCCGGGCGGCGACCTTTCCCAGGGCAGGAAGGTTCCCGACCTCAACAAAGAGCACCTTCTTTCTGCCCCCTTTGCGATTTCGGTAGATCAAAACAACCGCGTCTGGATCAGCAATACGAATGGCAAATCGCTGGTGCGTTATACGCCGTCGGCGGAAGGTCATGCGGTGGACCGCTTTATCGTGGCAGGCGGCGGCCGCGGTGTCGCCCTCGACTCGCAGGGGAATTGCTGGGTCGCCTGCAATCTTAGCCCCGAATTCCCTTCCACCACGCCGACCGACAAGGTTTCTATCCTCGAAGGTTTTGCGCTGGGTTATCCGCACCTCCAGCAAACGCTCGGGCGCAAGCACCAAACAGGTTCCGTCTTTATGATTCCTGTTGGCGCCAACCCGAAGGACACGATAGACGAAAGCACGCATACCTCCAATTTGAAGGCTTACGGAGACGGCGAACTGAACGCTCCCTGGGGAATATCCGTAGATGGCAACGACGATGTCTGGGTCGCCAACTTTATGGGCAGAGGCGTAACGTTCATGGTCGGCGCTTCGCCCAATGGCCGTACGGGGTCTTGCCATACCGGCGATGTGCTCCACACCATTCATTCCGGCAGTATTCAGATGTTGACCGATGTGGTCGTCGATCAGGCGGGCAACCTCTGGTGCGCCAACAACTGGAATTTGCCCCAGACGGTGATGCAAGTGAACCCCGATCCCGCTTATTCGACCTGGGGCGGGGGCTCGGGCGTATTGGTGATCTATGGCATCGCCAAACCCGCGCAGACGCCTGTGATTGGGCAGGTGAGCGGGGTGGAGGGTGAGTAGGGGTGGACGGTGGTGTGTTTTACCTTGAATGAGAGGAGGGTGAAAGCGCAGTGGTAACTATGCCTGTGCGTTTGGACAAGGAGGATTGAATTAATTAAATATTTTTATACTACTAGCTTGCTGGGATAAAAGTTGGGGTGTATGTTTGTTTACCAAAACAAATGAAATATGCCCGAGGTATTTTTTTGATGCAACACCCATGGTTTCCGGAGAGGGAGGCTGTGGGTGTTGTGGGTTTTTGGAGGAATGGGATTGGTGCAAGGAATGGCTGATGGGGATACGCGTTGCAGGATAAGTATAGAATTAGGCGCCATCTCAAAATAGCTGCCGGAATAGAAAAAGACGATTGCTAAGCGAAGGCAAGGCACTTTCTAGATTCATAGTCGCGCCTTGAGCGAGTAAAAACTACTGAATAATTCGCTGCGCAGGTACTTTTTCTCTAATTTTGAGATAGATTCCAAGCATTAATATCTTCCTCGAAGATAAAAATAGTAAATCAGTGCTATAAATATAATAACTATCTCTTCTTGCCAACTGCATGCTAAACACAGCAGTTAACAATGAAGCAATCTCTAGGATAAATCTGTAAAACACATATGAATAATAATAAAATAATTCTAAATGGTTGTATTGAGCAGTTCAAAAACGACAACGAGCTTTCTGGCAACGATAGTGAAATTTTTGAACTATTTGCATTGTCTCAATTGACGAAATCGAAGGAGTTTTCATTTGAAGATATTCAAAATTCCATAGTGGACGGGGGGAACGACGGCGGAATTGATTCCTTAATACTTGTAGTAGATGACTTTATACCAGAATCAGTTGAAGATTTAGATGGGATAAAATTTTCTCGAAAAACCCAAGTGGGAATAATAATCTCTCAGTGCAAGAAGGAAAATTCTTTCAAAGAAGCTCCAATTGATAAACTAATAACGAGTTTACCTGAGTTATTTAGCCTTGAAAAAAGTGAAGATGCTTTACTTGTTCGATTCAATCCTGAGCTAGTTGGGAAAGTGCTTGTTGCCAGAGAAGCATGGAAAAAATGCACAATTGCTGGTGGTCAGATAAACATCTCCCTTAATTACTGTGCATATGCCGAAAGAATAGAAGTGAGTACGGCATTTCAAGCGAAAACAATACAGCTAAAAGATGTAGTCGCAAAGCAGTTTGTTGGAGCAAAAATTGAATATTCTAATTATAGTAGTGAGGAGCTACTTAGATTGTATCAATTACATAAAAACGAACGATTCTCTTTAGTGTTTAAAGAAAACCCGCTTTCAACCAGTTACAAAACATTCGGGTTTGGTTATGTGGGCACAGTCAAATTGGCTGATTATAAAAACTTTCTAACAGATGAAGATCAATCTATTAAGGAGAGTCTTTTTGAAAGTAATATTAGACATTTTCAAGGTGCCGTTGACGTAAATGAAAAAATAAAAAAAACGATTCAAACTGTTGATGAAGAAGATTTTTGGTGGCTTAATAACGGAATAACTATTATTGCTGATAATCCTTCCTTAGTAGGAACAACTTTATCCATTGATAATGTTCAAATAGTTAATGGCTTACAGACTTCTTACTCAATTTTCCTCCATCATAATGCCGATGCCAATGACATAAGATCAGTATTAGTAAAAGTAATTATTAATGATAACAAAACTACAATAGATCATATAATTGCCTCTACCAATAGCCAAAATCCTATATCTCCTTCACTTTTACGAGCAACGGACGACATACAAAGACATATCGAACTTTTCTTTTTAAATAAAGGATATTTTTATGATAGGCGAAAAAATTATTACAAAAATCAAGGCAAGCCTGCATCAAAGATTTTTGGAATCCAAACAAATGCTCAATCTGTAGAAGCAATTATGTTCAACAGCCCACATATAGCTAGGTCAAAACCGACTTCTTTGATAAAGGATGACGCTGCGTATAATAGAATATTTAATCAACAATATAACTATGACATCTACTTAAACTGTTGTCTTATTGCACAAAAAACAGCAGAACTCTTCAGGAATATTGAAGGAGCCGATCAAAAATCAACACTTTCAAACTTTAAACTCCATTTAGCCCGAGTAGTCACTTCGTTTGCCGTTAATAAGTCTACGATCACCAAAGATGACATTGCAGGGGTAAACATGAGTAATATTGATCAAGTTTTATTAAATAAATCTGCTTCTTTAATAATAGAAGCTATCTTAGAATATCAGTCTAATAATGCAGGAGCAAATTTGATTAATATGGCAAAGACTAAACAATTTACGGATTTTATGTTATCAAAATTGAATCAAAAATTTTTGTAACTGATTAAAAGCCTCCCAAAGCCGTTGCAGAGCCTTTTACCATAATTCGAATCATGGCCAGATAGGCGACGCTTTCACTATTTCGGATGGTTTTTTAGACATCTTCATTCATCAAAATATTTTTATACCTCCTCTCAACAATAATCACAGATTTAGCATGAATAATGAAGTAATTATATTTGGCCCCTCGCTTGATGAGGTCAAAAAAAAATTTAAATATGATCTAAACTATGGACTTGAAAAGGTTGAAAAGTTTATTAGTCAAATAGCAAAAGACTTCGAACCTATTTTTCACATTTCTCCTGAACCGGAAGAAATAAAAAAACACCCCTTGTTTAAAAAAATGCATGAGGAGATGGAACGCCTCGTGCCAAGTATTACATTTGAAGAAAGTGAGGGTATAATTGAAAGATGGAAAATTAGGCATGTTATTTTTAGAAAAGAAACAATCGTTCAAATTATAGAGTCGATTGATGACAAAGAAAAACTTAGAAAAATTGGAGAAGATATAGGAATAAGCGCCGCTAAGGATCTTTTCAAAAACGTTATAGAAAATAAGAAATCTAAATGTATTCCTGATTCACTTGCTTCTTTTATTAGTTTATTTGACTATTGGGATCGAACAGGAGGATGGGGAAAAATTGTTCTTGAAGAAAGTAGCTTACTTCAGTCATCAATTGGCGAATGGCATATTATTACTCACAATAATTTTTTAGCCCAAGCTGATCATAACAAAACACACCTTTCATGTAATTTTTGGTGTGGATACTTCAAGGGAATATTAAATTACTCTTTAAACAGATTGGCTACAATAATTAGTGAGCTTGATTCAAATCTTAGGAAACAAATATCAATACCTCAATTTGTAAAAGTTACAGATGTTGTTCATTTTCATGATAAAGACCCCATAAAAGATAAGTTTATAGTATATTTTGAGTCACATGAATATTCACATTTACTTCAGATGCTTATGGGTATACAAAATGAGATAAGGGAATTAAACAAAAATGACGGCTACGAAAGTAGAATTTTTGCTTTGTGCCATACAATAATTACCGATTTATATCAAAAACATATTGAAAAATTTAATTTTCAATATAGTTTACTGGATGAAGTTGATCAATCTATTATATCTAAGTTAAATAGTTCAGATTGGACATCTTTTAGAAAAGACAGAACATTAAGTGTTTTTAATGTTACAAACTTATTCCTCCAAAGTTTTTTAAGCATAGAATAATGAAAAGCAGTAATATTATTACTCACTTTGAAGATTTAGAGAAACTAAAAAATGAAAAAATTGTCTTATTGTATAGTGGTGGGCTTGACGGTACATATCTTTTAGCGAAGCTAAGAGAGCGCAACTTCAAACATGTATACGCTCTAACAATTGATATTGGCGGGGAAAATAATATCAAACAAATATTAGACTATGTTGAACGTTTTGGATATCATTCTTTTATAGCAAACAAAAGAGAAGAGTTCGTTGATGAATATGTAAAATATGCTATCAAAGCAAAGGGTCTATTTTTTGGAAGATACCCTATAAGTGCTTCACTTTCTCGTCCACTAACTGCAAAAGAGGCTGTTAATCAGTCTAATATACTAGACTCATCAGTTATTTTACATACTGCTAATTGTACACAAAATAGCATGAGAAGGTTTAATAATGCGCTCAGGCTATTAAAATATGATGGGCATTATGGATCTCCTTTTCATTCTCTCAATGTTTCAAGAAAAGAAAAAATACAATATCTTGAAGGAAAGGGGTTAAAATGTTTATTTAATACGCATAGCACTGATGTAAATATTTGGTGTAGAGAATTTGAATCCGGTAATTTTGAAAACCCTGAATACATTGACATACCAGAAAGTATGTACGAATGGACTAAGGTAACTAACCCTAATAATTTTACTGAATTAAAAATAGAATTTAGTAATGGAGTGCCAGTTCGAGTAGACGATAAACTAATGAATTTAGAAAACATCATACTCTATTTAAATAAAAAAGTTGGAGAGTTTGGTATCGGTCGATACATCGGGTTAGAGGAGATATCTAATTCCCAAAAAGTTTTAGAAATTAGAGAAGCGCCAGCAGCGCAAGTCCTAATAGATGCCTTTGGGCATTTAGAAAATGCCACTCTTAATAATGAATCTATATTAATAAAAACAAATATTGAGCAAATGTGGATTCGAGAAGCATCAGAAGGACGTTGGTTTGATAACCTTAGGTTAGCTTTGCAATCGTTTATAGACTCTCTCTCTTCTCACGTTTCGGGTATTGTTAAATACAATTTAAGCGTATTCAATTTGAAGTTGACTGGAATTTCTTCAATAAAAGGTAGGTATATTTCCGATAGAAGTCAATATGGAGGGTAAAAGATTAATACGATAATTATTGTATTTGATAAACAACCAATCTCGAGCCCGACAACATCGAAGGCAGCCAGATCGTCGTGCCGGCCACTACCAAAAAAGAACTGGACATCGACGCCATGGACCGCCTCGCCACCGAAAACCGGGATTTCAGCGATTTCCTGCAAAACATCATCGACGACAAGAAGATCAAAAAAGTGAACAGCCGATACGACAAGGTGCTGGATGACAAGGAGTTCGAAAAGTATTTGCGGGAGAGGGGGATAATGATATAGCCCGGGCTAATGGAATGCTACTTCTGTCCAAGTCGCAAAACAGTTTGGGTTTAGCCGGGGGTAATTTAAATTATCAATATCTTGATATATTATTGACAATAAAAGATGTTTTCTTGATTAAAATCAAGTATTTTTGTTTTCCAAGACTGAATTATCTCTATTTACCTCGGGCGAACAAAAATAATTTGACACCAGAAACCATTTAAAGCCATGTTGAACTTCGAATGGGACGACGACAAAAACAAATCCAACCAAGCCAAACACAATATCTCATTCGAAGACGCAACTGATGTTTTTAATGACCAGGACAGGTTGCAATTTGAGTTGGAAAAAATGGAGAATGGCGAAATTTGACGATTGGAAAGGCATTCTTGTCCATCGTAACCGTTGTGTACACGATACGGAATCTGGTCATCAGGATTATTTCTGCAAGACGAGCCAGTCACGATGAAAGAAGGGCCTATTTAACCAACAAGTTTAACAAAAACGGCGATAATGAATAACAAAATATCCGTCTCAGAAGCCCTGCAACGCATAGCAGCCGGCCAGCCCGTTTCAGGCTACACCATCGATTTCGACAGGATCAAAGTCGAAGCGCTGGATGTCATGAAACTCGCCAAGGCCGGTTTTGAAGTGCCAGAGGAAGCCATCTACTACGACGACGATGACATCGCCTACGATGAAGATTTCGAAGGCGATTGGCAGCGCGTCCCCACCGGTAGTGCGACCCCGTCAGCCGAACAGACCGTGGTCAGTATCAATCTGCCGGAAGAAACCCGGCAATGGATTGCAGCCAACCACGTGAACCTGAATGAACTGCTCCCAAAACTGTTGGACAGTTTTTATCGGACTCAGAAAATGGTGACGGACAAGTCGTAGCGCCTCACAACCCCTCCAACCCCTTCCGCCAGGGCAATAAATACCCCGCCGCCAGTTCGCCTTCCTGCTCCCCGGCGTACACCAGAAACCGGCGTTCGGGGCCCGCGCCGCTGACTTCGCCCCAGCGCCGCAAGCCTTTAGCGAGGCGTTCGTTGTAGGTCTGGCTGGACTTGATCTCGATGGCATTCAGCACGCCGTTTTCTTCGATCAGCAGATCGATTTCGTTGCCTTGCTGGTCTTGCCAGTACCAGAATTTCGGGCGTTTGCCGGCATTGGCGCGCTTTTTATACCACTCCACAATCAGGGCGTTTTCCACGATGTTGCCGAAATAATGGTGCCGCTCCAGTTGCGCCGCCGAACCGATGCCGAGCAGATTGCAGAGCAGGCCGGTGTCGAAAAAGTAGATTTTAGGCGCTTTGATGATGCGTTTATTGAAGTTTTCAAAGTACGGCGGCAGTTTAAAGATCAGGTACGAGGCTTCGAGTACCGAGAGCCAGGCTTTGATGGTGTTGACCGCCACGCCAGTGTCGTTGGCCAGGGTGCTCAGGTTGAGCGGCTGCCCGACCCGGCCGGCGCACAGGCGCATGAATTTGCCGAATTGCGAGAGGTCGCCGACGTTTTTCAACAGGCGCAGGTCGCGCTCGAGGTAGGTTTGGATGTAACTGTCGAAGTAAAACTCCGGCGGTACCGGGCGCTCGCCGTGCAACGCGGGGTAGCCCCCTCGCCAGGCAAAATCTTCCAGACCCGGCGCTGCATGGCTTTTTTCTATCTCCCGTAGCGAAAGCGGCAGCAGGTTCAGCACACCCACACGGCCGGCGAGCGACTGCGTGATGCGCTCCATCATCAGGAAATTCTGAGACCCCGACAGCACGAAACGGCGGTTTTTGTCGGCGTCGACCAGGCCTTGCAGGTAATTGAACAACTCGGGGACGCGCTGCGCCTCATCGAGAATGGCGCCCTGAGGAAAACTGTTGAGAAAACGCCGGGGATCGTCCTCGGCCCGCTGGCGGGCATCGGCGTCTTCCAGACTGGCGTAGGGCAATTCGGGCAGCAAATGCCGCAACAGCGTGGTTTTGCCGCTCTGGCGGGGCCCGCCCAGGTAAACGATGGGAAACCATTCGCGAAAATCGCGGACGGTAGCCGTGATCTCTCGTTCAATGAAGGCCATTTTTAGTAAATTTGCAACTAGATTGCAAATTTACTAAATTATTTCGTTTTACCCAACAAGATTCCTCTGACCTGGAAAAACGTCGAAACCAGCGCCCGTTCGTTCGGCGTTTGCAACCCGAAGTAATTAAATATTTTCGTAAAAACTTAGGCAGGGCTCAGATGTCTCGCTGCGCTCGACATGACACGGGGACGTGTTTTATGCCTGTGTTTTATCAGATTTCTCCCTTCGGTCGACATATTATCAGCGGGTAAAATTTCGAGCGCAGCGAGAAATCTGATAAAGCACAGACACAACATACGCCCATGTCATGTCGACCGAAGGGAGACATCTGATAAAGACCAGTTTATGATGAGTAAAAATCTGGGCAGCGGGTTGTCAATGCCCGAAATTGTCGTTCTTTTCCCAAAATGCCCTACGCCCTCTACCTTGTAACCCTGACTAAGTTTTTACGATTGGGCAAAATTAAGTTAGCGACGGCCCCATTTGTTCTTCCTGTTGGGACGTTATAAAAATGGTCATTCACATTATCAAGACCTCCGCAGAACCCGAGCCTGTCGCGCAGCGCGCTGAACCATTAAACCTCTACAATATGTGCACCACGATCTCCGTCTCCGAGGCCCTGCAACGCATAGCAGCCGGCCAGCCCGTTTCAGGCTACACCATCGATTTCGACAGGATCAAAATCGAAGCGCTGGACGTCATGAAACTCGCCAAAGCAGGTTTTGAAGTGCCTGAGGAAGCCATTTACTACGACGACGATGACATCGCCTACGACGAAGATTTCGAAGGCGATTGGCAGCGCGTCCCCACTACTGTTACAGGGCATTAATTCTACAACATGATCAATTCGCCCTGTGTTTGTTCCTGCCTGCCGCTACTGTCCCAATAACAAACCACAGGCGCGCAACGCGATAAAACAGGCCAGGCCCTCTTCCCTTTTTTATATCAGACACAGCGCCCGAAGATCGCAATCTTCGGGCGCTGTGTCTAGAACGGCAGAAATCAAAGAAAACCGCCCCAAGTGAAAACTCGCGACGCATTCAATCCTGCCGGGGCGTCATATCCTTACTGCTTGATAATCAACTTACTACCGTTTTTATTCCCGCTTTCAAGCCGAAGCATGTACGAACCTGCCGGCAGCGCGGAAATATCAATTTTGTGGTCCGAACCCAGGGCCTGCCGGAGCAGATCGGTCCCGTTGGTGGCGGTGATGGAATAGACAGCATGTTCCAGCGGTTCTTCCGAACGGATTTCAAGATAATTTGACGCTGGATTGGGATATGCACTTAAATCAAAGGGGCTGGCCAAGGAATTGTCCACGCCGGTAGCAACAAGGCTCATCTGAAGTATCCAAATATCGCCACTGTTATTGGGATTGCCGGATTGCACATCGCCGTCGGTCGAGCCGGAAGTTCCCATGACCAGAAGTTTGTCAGGGCTTATTTGCCTTACCCTTGCAAACGTATCGGACTGGCTTCCTCCGTAGGTTTTTTTCCAAAGAATATTGCCATTTTGATCAATGCACAGGAACCAGGCGTTTGAGCCTGTATTGCCGGCCAGGTCCCCATCGGTCGATTGTGCATGCCCCATAAAAATATAGTTTCCATCTGCCATCTCGAAGGCAGAGTTCATCAACTCCCAACCGCTTCCGCCATAAAATTTATCCCATTGAACTTCACCCGCAGCATCCACCTTATAGACCCAGGCATCATATCCGCCATGATTTGGAGCAAATGTGCCATTAATGGAGGCGGTATAACTGAAACGCAGATAACCGCCGTCGCTGGTAAGTATAATGCCGCTGCTATAATCGTTGTCCATACCTCCCCTTACCGATACCCACTGGATTGTTCCTATTGAATCAATTTTAAGGGTCCAGATATCACGACCGCCCTGGTTGCTCGGAACATCGCCATCGCTTGAACTGGTAGAGCCGGAAATGATATAGCCCTGATCGTTGGTCTGGAGAATTGTTCCGCCGGCATCCCCGTCACTGCCGCCATACAACTTGCTCCAGATGATATCGCCTTCCGTACTTATTTTAATAACCCACAGGTCACCTCCGCCGTGGTTATTGGCCGGCACATCAAAGTCCGTTGACTTCGAATATGCAGTGATCACGAAATTGCCGTCGTTCGTGCGGGAAATAGAGTTTTCATCGTCAAATTCCGATCCTCCGAGTGTTTTTTGCCAAAGTATGGCGCCATCGGGGTCTATTTTTATCAACCATACATCGCTTTTGCCATGGTTAAAACTTACGTCGAAATCGGTGGAATAGGTCGAACCGAGGATCAGGTACCCGCCGTCGCCGCTGGGAACAATACGGCTTGCAGATTCATTAGCCGACCCTCCATAGTTCTTTTGCCATAAGACCTGACCGGTCGGGTCCATTTTTAGTAACCAGATATCCTGGTTTCCATGACCGTCCGTAAAGTCTCCATCCGGTGAGGCCGGATTACACAAGGCGAAATAATTGCCGTCGTCCGCGACTAGAATGTCGCCAGCGTAATCTGTCCAGGTGCCGCCAAAAGTGTTTTCCCAGACGATAGTCGGTTGGGCTGAAACATACTGCTGTACTCCCCAAAAGAGAATTGGGAGAATTTTGAATAAGTTTTTCATACGTGTAAACTGTTGAAAAAAATTAATGAAATAGGTTTATTACTAAGACCAAAAGTATAAAAACTTTTGCGACTATGATCTATCTACACCCTTTGCGCGCCCTTTTTACCGTGAAAACGCGAAGACACCGCGGATTCGCGTCTTTGTGGTGAAAATGGGCAAGCGCCCCCCTAAACGCTGTTCATTTTGGAGCAGCCATTCGCCCGTACAGAGCGCATTACCCCCTCACCCGTGCAAATACGCCGCCTCCTCCCGCACCATCTCGCGGATATTTTCCAACACGTGTTTCATGTATAAACGCCACACGGTTTTGGTGAACACCCATTGCAGCGGATAGAGCCACGCCACTTTCGAAATCATGGCGTAGCGATAGTCGATGCGAATCCTGCCATCGGGTTGCGGCGTGGTGATCCACTCGCCCTGAAAGCGCTCGAAACCCAGCATCTGGTATTGCAGGTCGCGCACCTCGATTTTCCAGTATTCGTTTTCCCGGCGTTCGAGCACCACGTCGAGCGCGGCTTCACCGCCCTTGAAACCGACGGTTGGGGCGGCGAATACTTTGCGGCTGCCGCCGGGCTGCCCCCAGCCGGCATCGTCGGTGCAATGCGTCACGCGGGGCATGGGGCCCCAGCCCGAATGTACGCGGGTGACGTCGCTGAGCATGGGCGTTTTGAAGGCGCGTTCGAGGGTGGTGTCGAAATAGGCGACAATGGCCGTACGGGATGTCATGGGAAGGGTCGTTTTGCGGCGCCGATCAGGGTCGGAACTGCTGTTTTCAAAAACTTTCACAAGGTACAGGGGACAGCCAGGAAAACGGCAAGGGCAGATCAAACGCCTCGGTTTTTAGACTTTTTCAAAAGAAAACGCGCGATTTTTTACCTTTCAATGCTTATCCCCGGGGAGTGCGCAGATTGAAAGGCAGCGCAGTCGGTCGACCTTGCTCCCCTGATCGAAACCTTCCCCATCGTCTTCGTCTACCCCATGCTGCGCACGATGGGGATACTCGATAGCAACCCTTCACCCGACGCGGGGCGGTGGTCCCTCGTTGTTGCTGAAAAACAGGCTGTTTCAAAAAAACTCGGGCAGGCCACGTCGAGGGCCTGCCCTTCCTGTATGTTTGCCACGAAAAAAGTTGATGAAGGTTGATAAAAAGGCTTTATAAGGTTTATAAAAAACCCGAATCCTCTATATCAACCTTATAAACCCTTATAAACCCTTATAAACCCTTATAAACCTTATCAACCTTTTTTATCATCCTTTTTCATCATCCCTCAACAAAAAAATGCAACGACGCAGTTTCATCAAAAAAGCCATTCACGGCGCGGGCATGCTGATGCTTTCGCCTTCGCTGTTTGCCTCCTGTCAAAAAGACAACGCCGGAGCCGGCAAATCAGTCATCGTCGTCGGGGCCGGCATTTCCGGGCTGGCGGCGGCGCGCCGGCTGAAAGAACGGGGGTTCACCGTAACGGTGCTGGAAGCCCAGGACAGGGTGGGCGGGCGTTTGCGCAGCAACAGAACGCTGGGCATCGCCTTCGATGAAGGCGCCAGCTGGATACACGGCATCAGCGGCAACCCGATCACGACCCTCGCCCAGAATGCCGGCATGAACACTTTCCACACCGTGGACGAAAGCCGCAAATCCTACGACCTGGGCGGCATCGCCAGAAACAGCAGCGTGTACGACGATACGGAAGACGAACTGTACAACATCCTCGACACGCTCATGAACAGCGGCAGCGCAGCGCAAAGCTTTGAAACTGTGTTCAATAACCTGTATCCCGCGCACGCCGGCGATCGCCTCTGGCGCTTTTTCCTCTCCACCTACATCACTTTCGACACCGGCGACCTGGACCAGCTTTCCTCCCTGCTCTACAACGAAGGCGAGGAATTTGCAGGCATCGAAACCATCGCGACCAACGGCTACGATACCATACCCAACTACCTCGCGACGGGGCTGGACGTCCAGCTGAACCAACGCGTGACGAACATCGATTATTCGGCCGGCCGCGTCAGGGTCAGCCACAACGGGACGCTCAGCGAGGCCGACTACGTGTTGGTCACCGTGCCTCTGGGAGTGCTGAAAAACAACAGCATACAATTTTCGCCCGCCCTGCCGGCCGCCAAACAAACCGCCATTCAGAAAGTGGGAATGAACTGCGTCAACAAATTCCTGCTGACCTGGGACACCTCGTTTTGGGACGATGTGCAGTACATCTCCTACACGCCGGAGGAGCGCGACAAGTTCAATTATTTTGTCAATGTCAAAAAGTTTCACCCCGAGGTCAATGCCCTCATGACCTTCGCCTACGCCGACTACGGGCGACTTACCGAAACCATGACCGACGCACAGGTGATCGACGCCATCATGGCTCACCTGAAAGACATGTACGGCAGCAGTATTCCGGCGCCGACCAACTTGCTTCGGACCAAATGGAGCACCAACGAAAACGCTTTCGGGGCGTATTCATTCACCGCCGTGGGCACGGAAATGCGGCATTTCGAAGACCTCGCGGAGGCGGTGGACGACAAACTCTTCTTCGCGGGCGAGCACACCGAGATCGACTATTTCTCCACGGCCCACGGGGCTTATTTGAGCGGCGTCAGAGAGGCGGATAAAATCATTGATTTGCAATAGCGATTCCATTGAAACAGGGTGCGGGATTGAACCATTTCACAAAATTCGCCTTGTGTAACGTTGAACAACACACAACTTTAAGCGATGAATCTGAATCAGGTCACCGTTCCTTCCCTTGATCTGGAACGGTCCGTATCCTTCTATGAAACCCTGGGATTGACATTGGTTGTCAGCTCCCTGCCGCGTTACGCGCGCTTTGTATGCCCCGATGGCAATGCCACCTTTTCCCTGCATCAGGTCGGGCAATTGCCAGTCGGCGAGGGCATCTGGGTTTATTTTGAATGCGACAATCTCGATGCGTACGTCGCGCAACTGGCCGGCAAGGGCATTGTATTCGAAGAATTGCCCGTCGACCAGCCATGGCTGTGGCGCGAAGCCCGACTGAAAGACCCCGACGGCAACCAACTGATCCTGTTCCATGCCGGCGAAAACCGCTTGAATCCGCCGTGGCGGATTTAAAAATTTCAGCGGTGCGAAGAAAAATGCCCCCTGAGCAATCTTCTGCGCAGGGGGCAAATCATTTTTGGGTGACTAAACCCATTTCACCACAAAGGCGCCAAGACGCAAAGGGGCGCAAATTTCTTTGCGTCTTTGCGTCTTGGCGGTGAAAAAGTGCAAGTGGGTATAGTCACCCATTTTTATATACTTCCGAACGCTTTGAATCAGCGTACGAAGAGCAGTTCGCGGTATTTCACCAGCGGCCAGTACTGATCGTCCACCACGGCTTCGAGGTCGTCCACAGCGGCGCGGATGGCTTCCATTTGCGGTTTCACCTGATGGCAGAAAATGTCGGCCTCGGCGCGGATACCGTCGGCGTGGTGCGCGTTGTCGTACGCCGTTTGCATGGCTTTCAGGCCGGCGTTGATGGCCTCCACGTCGCCGACGATGCGTTTGAGCAGGTCCAGCTGGAGGCGGGCCGACTGCACCATGTCGATCGAACGCAGGGCGTTGATGTTATTGGCCAGTTCGGTCTGGTAGCGCAGCACGGCGGGCAGCACCTGCGACACCACCATTTCCTCGAGGGCTTTGGCCTCGATGTCGAGTTTGGTGCAGTAGGCGTGGAGTTGTACGTTATAGAAAGCGTCGAGCTCGGTGGCATTCATGACGCCCGATTTGCCGTAAAACTCCTGACCCAGCGGTTTGGCCAGCACGTCGAGGGCTTCGGGCGTGGTGGCGAAGTTGTTGAGGCCGCGGCTGGCCGCTTCTTCTTTCCACTCGTCAGAGTAGTTGTTGCCTTCGAACAGGATGGGTTTCGACTTGCGGATGTAGTTTTTGAGCACCATGAGGATGGCTTCCTCTTTTTCCGTGCCTTTGGCCGTGAGTTTGTCCACGTCGCGTTTGAATTCCAGGAGTTGCAGACCCATCATGGCGTTCATTGCCGCCATGGGGCCGGCGCAGTTCTGGGAAGAGCCCACGGCGCGGATCTCGAATTTGTTGCCCGTAAAGGCAAACGGCGAGGTGCGGTTGCGGTCGGTGTTGTCGAGTTCGAGGTTGGGCAGTTTGGAGATCAGGTCGATGGCGCGTTTGACGGCGGCGTCGTCGGTCTTTTTACCATTGGCGATCTGGCCCAGGAGTTTGAACATGGCTTCGCCGATAAACACCGAAATGATGGCCGGCGGGGCCTCGTTGGCGCCCAGACGGTGGTCGTTGCCGGCATGGGCGATGCTGGCGCGCAGCACGTCGGCGTATTTGTACACCGCCATGATGGTATTGACGAAGAAGGTCAGGAAGCGCAGGTTTTTGCTCGGCTCCTTGCCCGGCGAGAGCAGATTGACGCCCGTGTTGGTGCCCATGCTCCAGTTGTTGTGCTTGCCCGAGCCGTTGATGCCGGCGAAGGGTTTTTCATGGAACAAAACGCGCAGTTTGTGGCGACGAGCGACGCGCTCCATCACGTCCATCAGGAGCTGGTTGTGGTCCACGGCCACGTTGATTTCTTCAAAAATCGGCGCCACTTCGTACTGAGCGGGCGCTACCTCGTTGTGGCGGGTGCGCACGGGAATGCCGAGTTTGTGGGACTCCGTTTCGAGGTCGCGCATGAAAAGATACACGCGTTCGGGGATGGAACCGAAGTAGTGGTCTTCCAGCTGCTGGTGCTTGCTGGCGGGACGGCCTACGAGGGTGCGGCCGGTCATGGCCAGGTCGGGGCGCGCATTGAACAGCGCCTCGTCGACCACGAAATATTCCTGTTCCCAGCCCAGGGTGGCGGTGACCTTGGTCACGTGGGTGTCGAACAACTGGCACACCGGCACGGCAGCCTTGTCGAGCAGGGCCTGGGAGCGGAGCAGGGGCAGTTTGTAATCCTGCGCCTCGCCGCCGTAGGTCACGAAAATGGTGGGAATGCAAAGCGTTTTGCCTTCGCCCACCTCCATGATAAAGGCCGGGCTGCTGGGGTCCCACACCGTGTAGCCGCGCGCTTCGAAGGTGCTGCGCAGACCGCCGGAGGGGAAAGACGAACCGTCGGGCTCCTGTTGCACGAGTGCCGAACCGGAAAATTCCTCGATCACCCGGCCGTCGTGGGTCATGGTGAAAAAAGAGTCGTGTTTTTCAGCGGTTTTGCCGGTAAGCGGCTGAAACCAGTGCGCGAAGTGGGTGCAGCCTTTGTCCTGGGCCCACTCTTTCATGCCGGCGGCCACCGTGTCGGCTACCTCGCGGCTGAGTTTCTGGCCGCTTTGGGTGGCGGCTTTCACCATGAGGTAAGCGTTCTCGGGCAGGTATTTTTTCATCGCTTCTTCGTTGAAGACGTTTTCCCCGAAATAGGAAGCGATGTTTTCACCCTGCGACTCACCCAGATCGAGCGGGAAAGATTCCATACGGTTCTCGATGGTCTGGAGGGCTTGAAAACGAGCAATCGACATAGTTTGTCCTGATTGGTTATGAAATGTTGGAAGTGAATTCGTTTAGCGAAAAATCCGAATTTAAGGGGTCAATTTTGCGAAAATACCTTTCTAAGAAAACGTAAAATCGTTTTTGGATTCCAAAAATTCATTTTGTGCCACAAAAATACGTTCGATTTTAGCGAAAAACCCCTTTTGGATAAAATTTTAAATTTTTAAAACTTAGTCCGGGGCAGCGCCCCGTGATATTTGTAGTCTTTTAGCACCAAAACCCACCCAGGAGGGGCAGCGCCCCGTGACATCTTTCGGGGCGCTGCCCCTCCTGACCTGCTTTCTCCACCATTTGCTACAAATCTTTCGGGGCGCTGCCCCGGCCTAAGTTTTTACTTAAATTCAATAACAGTTTCGCTGTCCGGCAGACTTTGCCCGACGCCCTTTTTTATTCTACATGGACTTCGGCCAAAAGCCGGCCGGAAGGCCAATTGCCGCTCCTTCCACTTCCCTTTGGCCGTTTGTTTTTTACCAAAGAAAAAAGCCCCCCCGACGACTTTTCGCGGAGAGGCCATCCCAAAAACCAATTGTTAAAGACATCTATTTCTTTTACGATACGTGTTTTTCCCCACGCGCATCCTGTACGCCGGTTGGTCGCAACCGGCGTACGGAATGGTGTTGATCGGGGAAAGTTCGCGGAACGTGTAAGGGTAGCTTATTTGTAAATATCGGTCGCTTCGGGCGCGGGCTTCGGCGCTTTGCGGTCGAGCGCGAAAGCGATGCTGAGTTCGTGCGAACCGCCGTTGTACTGCTGAAAATCGCCGAACGACACGTCGTAGGAGTAGTAGATCTGCGCGCCTTTGTACTTGGTACCGATCAGGCAGGTCACCATCGAGTTGTTCGATTGCGGGCGGAACGTGAGGCCGCCGATCAGTTTGTCGTCGAGGAAACGGCCCTGCACGTTGAAGTCGATCTGGTAAGGCACGTCGCGCACGTTGCGGAGGGCCAGCGAGGGGATGATCTTGAAGTTCTGTGCGGGCACGTCGATCACGTAGCCCATCTGGAAAATATAGAACTGGAAGAGGCTGTTCTTGTTGCCGCCGCCGCTGTTGGAGGTCGGGATTTCGTCGAGTCGGGCGCGGATGGTGTTGGGCAGCGAGAGGCTGGCGAAGAAACGTTCGTCGTACAGCACGTGGGCGCCGATCGAGGCGTCGAAGAAACGCTGGCCTTCCACGGCGCTTTCCAGTACTTCATCGTTCGGATCGAGCACGGGAGAGGGTTCGAGGAGGTCGCCGTTGGCGTTTTTGCGGAGGAACTCGGTGGAGAGACCGAGACCGATGCGGGCCTTCTGAATGCGGAAACGGAAGGCGTAGTTGAGTTGCAGGCGCAGGGTGTTCACCGAGCCGGCTTTTTCACTGAACAAACCGCCGCCGAGGGCCAGTTTGTCGCCTACCGGGCCATTGTACATGAAGGTGTAAGTAGCCGGCGAGCCGGGAAACCCTGCCCAGGTGCGGCGTGCGTTGAGCAGAAACTCGTGTTTGTCCTGAAATCCCGTGTAGCCGGGGTTGATCAGTACGGGGAAAAGGTGATATTGGGAGTAAACGGCGGGTTCCTGGGCGAAAGCAAAGAGCGCGGAGAACCCGAATATGAGCGTAAAGAGTACCTTTTTCATTGTTGTAACCGATGATTGGGAATGATGCAAAAAGAAGAGTTGATTGGGATGGATGATGAATATGGTTGATGAGGTTTATAAGGTTGATAAGGTTTATAAATGTTGAGCGCGGGAACATCCCTTTTATCAACCCTCATAAACCTTATCAACCCTTATCAACTTTATCTCAAAAGATTCACGTAGCCTTTTTTCTGTTCGGTATTGCCGCTGACCGGGTCGACGTAATTGAGTACGTAGAAGTACACGCCTTCGGCCAGGGGTTCGTTGTTGGCGGTGCCGTACCAGGCGCGGGCCGGGTCGTTGTTGACATAACCTTTGACGGTGAAGACCAATTGGCCCCAGCGGTTGTAGATTTCAATTTCGCTCGACGGCGAGTCCTCGATGCAGAGGATTTTCAGGTAATCGTTGTCGCCGTCGTTGTTGGGCGTCACCACTTCGCTGATGCTGAAGCAGGAGGTCAGCGGGTATTCGACCGTGTCTTGTGCAACGGCTTCGCAGCCGAACTCGTCGGTGATCTGGAAGAGCACCACTTCGCCGGCGCAGAGGCCGTCGGCAATGGTCGAGGCGCCGTCGTGGCCCTGGTTGCCCGTCCATTCTACTTCAATATCAGTGCCATTTCCGCCGTCTACGTCCACGATGATCTGGCCATCGCAGTAGCCCGGCGTGGGCAGGTTTTGCGTAAATACAGCCGTGAGTGCGTCGGGCTCGGAAAGCGTAACGGTTTGCACTTTGGTATTGCCGTTGGCGTCGGTGATCGTCACGTTGTAGTCGCCGCCGCAGAGGCCGCTGGCTTGCGAGAAATCGGTGCCCGAGGTGATCAGGTTGAAGGGCACGGAAGCCGGCCACTGGAAAATGTAGGGGCCTACGCCGCCGCTGCTGACCGAAATACGGGCGGCGCCGTCGCAGCTGCCGTTACATTTGACGTTGTATGAGTTGTAGCTGGTGAGGGGCAGTGCCGAGGAAGCGATGGGGGCCGGGGCGCTGAGTTCGTCCGACCATACGGAAGTACAGCCGAGGCCGTCCGTGACCGTGACCGAGTAGGCGCCGCCGCAAAGCGTTTCGGTAGAAATGCCGGCTACGCCGTTGCTCCACAAGACCGAGCTCGTGCCGATGCCGCCCGTAAAGACTACGCTGGCCTCGCCGTCGCAATCGTCAGGACCGCTCACCTGGTAGCCGCCGGGATAGATCGACAACTCGTTGACGTTGGTGATGGCAAGAGCCGATTGGGCGGTCAGGGTGATCGGGCCTTGTGTCGCGGTGGTCCCGATTGCATCGGTCAGGGTCAGGTTATACGTCCCTGCTGCCAGGTTGCTGATATCTTCGGTAAATGCGGTATATCCGTTCGGGCCAACCCAGCTGTATGTGTAAGGTTCGGCGCCGCCGACTACCGACAAGCTGATCGAACCGGTTGCCGAGCCCGTGCAGGTAGGGTCGGTATCGCTGAGACCTACAAACTGAATCGGCTGATAAATACGCACCAGATGGAATTCCTGTACCGTGGTGCAGCCCGAGTTCGGGTTGGTGATGGTCACCACGTACAAGCCCGAGTCGAGGTTGATCAGCGAGGAAGCCGAGGAACCCGTGTTCCAACTGAATTGCATGGTAACGCCCGGGATAACCTGCAGCATGTTGATCGAACCGTTCATGAAAGCCTGGTTGGGGTTCACCACGTTGGAGGCGGCAACAGCCGGCTGGAGGCCGGGGACGTTGGCCGGTACGGTGTAGGTATTGTTGTCCACGTCCGTAATCGTAAGGTTGTACGGGCCTGCAGCAAGATTGCAAATAGAGGGTTCGTAGCTACTGGTCGTTTCCGTACCGCCGTTCCAGCTGATGACAAACGGGCTTTGTGCGCCGGCAGCAATGGCCAAGGACACACAGCCATCATTGCCGCAAGCGGGTGTGATACCCGTGATCAATGCGCTCAGCGGATTTTCACTCAGCAGTACAACCGACTGAACCAGTTGGCAACCGCTGTTATCGGTGATCGTGACGTTGTAAGTGCCAGCGACGAGGTTGCTGATTTGATCTACCGAGGTGATGTTGGTATAGTTATTCGGGCCGGTCCAGTTGAAAGTCCAGGGACCTACGCCGCCGTTGTTGAAGTTCAGGTCGATGGAGCCGTTGGCATCCGTACCGTTTTGTTTCACGGTGGTCGGGCTGATGCTCAGGGCCGTGGGTTCGTTGACCGTGATGGCCGCCAGTACGAGCGAGCAGCCTGCCGCGTCGGTGATGGTCGGGATGTAACTGCCGCCGCTGAGGCCGCAGATGCTCTGGCCGCTTTGACCGTTCGACCAGGAGACGTTGTAGTTGGGGGTACCGCCGTTGAGGGCGAGGGTGATGCAACCGTTGCCGGCGCTGGCGCAGCTAACGTGGTCGACATCAGGCGTACCGGCCGTGATAGGATTGGCGCCGCTGACCGTCACGCTTTCCACGTCGGAGCAGCCGCCGGAGTCGGTCACCGTCAGGTTGTAGGTGCCGGCTTCCACATGGGCCGGGTCGGGCACGCTGGGACTCCAGGTAGTCGTGTAGCCGCCGTAGCCGCCGGCCACATTGACCGTGATCGAGCCGGTAGCCGTGCCGGCGCAGTCGGCCGGGTCGGCTTGCACAGAGGTCGTCATGGCGCTTGCCGGGCCCTGAATGCTGACCGGTTGGGCAAGCGTGGTGGAACAGCCTTTGGTATCGGTTACCGTCAGGTGGTAGGTGCCTGCACCGACGTTGGACAGTGCGGCTGCTGCGCCGACGGTAACGTTATTTTGATCTTTCCACAGGTAGGAGTAACCGCCCCAGCCGCCGTTGGCATTGGCGTTGGCAGAGCCGGTCAGTTCACCGAAACATTTGACATTCTGAATATTGGCGGAGCTGACGCTAAGGGCCGAGGGCGGGCCTTGCACCTGAATGGACTGCGACACGAAGGTAGGGCAGTTTTTCGAGTCGGTGATCGAAACCGTGTACAGGCCAGCCGGCACGCCGCTGATGTCTTCCGTGAAGGCCGAGTTGCTCCAGGCAAAGGTGTAAGGCGCCGTGCCGCCCGAAGGGCTGATGTTGATGGCGCCCGTGGCATTGCCGAAGCAAATAACCTCGGTGACTTGCAGGGTGGCCGTCGGCACCGTGATCGGGTTGGGCTGCGATACCAGAATGGGGCTGGAGGTCAGCGAGCAGTTGTTGGCATCTTTCACCACCACCGTGTAGTTGCCGGCTTTCAGACCAGTGAGGTCTTCAATGTTGGCTACGAAACCGTTGGGGCCAGTCCAAGAATACGTCAAACTACCCGTGCCACCGCTGGCCGTAATCTGGATAGCGCCGTCGGAGCCGCCGTTGCAGTTGGCTGCCGTGGGGGTTGCCACGGGCAGGGTGACAGCGGCAGGCTGCGTCAGGTCTTGCGTGCCCGTCAGGGTGGAGCCGCCTTGCAGCGTAATCGTAACGTTGTAGGTGCCGGCTTTCAGGCCAGTGAGGTTCTGCTGGTTGCCGGTAAAGCCGTTGGGGCCGGTCCAGCTGTACGTATTGGCCGTACCGTTTTGCACCGAGACCGACAGCGTACCCGTGGAGCCGCCGTTGCAGGCCGGGTTGGTGATATTGGTAAAGGAAAGGGTCGCCTGCGCGGCCTGTTTCATCCACACGCTGCCGTTGTTGAGCGTGGGGGTAATGGGGATATTAGGGTCACGAATCACTTCCACGTCGAAGCCGGGGGCCGTGCCCAGCGTGATCGGCGAACTGGTGTTGGCCGGGCCGACCACCGTGAAGCACACCGTGAAAAGCACCGTGTTGTCGGGCAGGGTGATGCCTTGCAAGCTGGCGTCGTCCCAGATGAATTTAACAAGACCCGAAGAAGGGTTGAAGTTGGAGGCATTGAGGTTGAGCGGGTTGGAACCCAACTGCAGCGACTGGTAGGTCAGTTGCGTAGCATTGTAGCTAAGGGCAAACTGTACCGAAAGCAAGTCAAGGAAATTGCTGGCTTTCACATCGATACACACTTGCGAGCCGATGTTGGCCGTGTCTTTTTCAGCGGTCAGAATAAGGCCGTTGACCGGCGGCGGAGGGGAGGTAATAAAGATCGTATCGGTCTGGCCGGAGAGGTTGCCGGGCGTGTTGGACCACACGTTCTGGGAGTTGCCGTTGTACGCTTCGGAGCTGCCGTTGCCGGGCGGGAAACCCGTACCGTCGATGGTGATCAGCGAGTTCGTACCGGCGTTGCCGATGCCTTTGAAGCACACTTCGTAAATTTTTACGCCATCGGCGCGCGTCACGCCGGGCGGGTTGCTCACGTCGTCGAACCAGCCGCAGAGCAGGGTGCCGGTGGTCTGGTTGGCCACAAAGTCGCCGCCGTCGAGGCCCGGGAGGTTGTATGCCTGGGTTTTGACGTACTGCAACACGTTTTTATCCCAGTGCATGGCATATTGCATCGACACGATATTGTCGAAGTCATTGACCGTCACCGGCATACAGCGGGTGGAGTCTTTGGGAATGTAGATGGTGTTGGCGAAGATTTTAAACCCCGCCTGCACGGGCGGCGGGCCGCCGGAGCCGACCGTCACCGTGGAACCGCCGCTCTGGTAGTTCACCGTGATGGTGCTGAAGTTGCGCGTCACCTCGATCGCCAATGGCGAAGTCGTGAGGTTCACCGGCGAAGTGCCGTTGGCCAGCGCGGTGAAGTGCAGGGTAAAAATAGCCGTGTTGTCGTTGATGGTCACACCGTTCGGGTAGGTGCCGAAATCGGGGAACCAGGACACGGTCAGTTTGCCATTGGCCGGCTGCGAGTTGATGTTGGAAGCCGCAAAACCAGGCAAAGTGAACCCATCGGTCGAGTTGTACGTCAACGCAGCGTTGTTGTACGAAATCGAAAACTGGATGGACGTAATGTTGGTGAAGTTTTGAACCTTCAACTGGAGGTCCACCGTTTGACCAACCTGAACGGTCGGCGCAGCGGGTGTGATGGTGGTCACGAGTGCTTGTCCGAAAACGGAAGCAGTGAGCAGCATCAGACCGGCAATCAATAAGTTAGTAATCGGCTTCATCTTTAACAGCGGTAAAGGGATGAGGATGAATTAATCATGGGACAATAACAACTGAATTAAACGGGCCTGGCCCGGAAAACGTCGACCCTTCGGCCGGCGCGATTATCGTATTTCAAGGGCTCGCGTCCAGGTTTTTCCTTCGGATTGAACTACCAAAAAAAAGGTACCTGAGGCGGACAAATTCGACCTTTCAATTTCCATGCCATTCCGGCCGGGCTGCCAGTTCATTTCTTTTTGAAGCAGGACACGGCCGAGCGCGTCGCACACAAAAACCTGTGCAAAAGCGGCTTTTTCTGCCTCAAAAACGACCTGGGTGCGGTCGGAAAACGGGTTTGGAAAAACTTGAATATTAACATCCGGCACAGCCTGGGGCTCGCCGGCAGCCACCGTGTAGCCAACTGCTACAAAACCTTGCTCGAGTATCGGCGGCACATCGTCGGGGTTGGTAAAACCGTAGGTTGTACCCCCTCTTTGCGTCACTTCAAAAAAAGTGAGCGGCGGCAATTCGGTGAAAAACACCTCGGTGCCGGACAAGGTCGGCCCGATCACCCTGAATTTTATTTTAAAAATGGTGTAGTCGTCGGGCTCGGTTACGCCAAAAGTATCGGGGGCGTACCAGGCAAAGCGGACGATGCCACTGTCCAGGGCGTGTGTCAGCCCGAAATCCTCACTACCCAGGTCGGGCAGGCTGAAGGTACCCACGGAAAGAAATTCAAGCACCTCGGGGTCCCAGCGGATCACGAATTGTACGGAAAGGATGCTGTCGAAATTGGAAACGTTGACAGGCATGTTCATCACCTGACCTTCATAGGCCTCGTTGATGAACGGCAGGGAAAAACCGACCTGCGCGCGGAGAGAATAAGCGTTAGCGAGCCAAATGCTGGCAAGTAGAATCAGTAACCGATGATTCATGGGACAACTGGTTTTGGATTACACGAAGAGCATTCGCACAAAAACTCGGGATTAAAAGGAAGAAACTGTTTTTCAACAATTTTTCGGAACCTGTGGGAAGAGATTCAAAAAGCGGGCCAAATGTGGCCCCGGATTAAATTTTTTTAAAAAAATCATGCGCCTGGGATGAGCGGGGCAAATATAGTACGATTTTTTGTGAAATAACCCGCAAAGGGTAAGTTCGTTGACAGAGGTGCTTGCGCAGGACTTTGGGAGAAATAAAAAACGGGCGATTCCGGAAGCCCGGAATCGCCCGCTGTATGCAGAAAGGATGGAAAATTATTCCACCACAATCATCTTCTTCACAGCGCTGTGCGTCGGCGTGGCAATCTGGTAGAACAGGATGCCCGCTTCGAGTTCGGCGCGGTTAAGGGTAATCGTATTCAGACCTTTCTGGAAGCTGTTCTGCACGGTTTTGATCACGCGGCCTTCGGCGTTGGTGATCGTCAGCGTTGCATCAGCGGCTTCGGGCAGGTTGAAGGTGATGGTCGTGCGCTGCTGAACCGGGTTCGGCGTGTTTTGCAACAGTTCGAAACCGGCGCCGCTTACTACCGAGCCGTTGGCGCCATTGAAACGGAGGGCTACGTCGTAGCGGTCGCCATTGTCGTTGTACGCCTCAGCGCGGGTGATGCGGCTGCCGATGCTGAGCATTTCGCTCAGTTTGCCGGCTTTGGTAGCGCGGAATTTCACCGTGAACTCACCGGCATTGCCGTCTACCGAGCTTGTGATAGCGTCGGAGAAGATGGCGAAGTTGTCGGTGGTCATGTTTTCGCCCGGAACGATGCCCGTGGCTTCCAGACCGTCGAGGTTGAGGGTAAACTGGTAGCCAGCCGTTTTATCGGCCGTTTTCAGCGATACTTCGAAGGTTTCGCCGGCCTTCACTTCGCGATCCAGCAGATCGAAGAAGATCGTGCCGTTGCTGCGGTCTTCGGCCGAAACGAGGCTGTTCGGAACAACCGAACCGTTGAGGTCACCCACTTTCACCGCCGCGAAGTCGCCGGAGTTGAAACCGCCCGACTGGAGGTCGGAGATCTGGTACACTTCGGGCCAGCTGTCGGCAAACGGATTGCTCGGGTTGTTGAAAGCGAAATCTTTCTGTACGAAGCGCCACGAGGTGTTGTTGGGCAGTTCGGAGTAGATGCCGAGGATCAGTTTGCGCAATTCGACGATGTCGAAGGTGGTTACGCTGTTGTTTTTATTGATGTCGGCAGCGATGATCTTGTACGGCGAGTTCAGGGGCTCGATGCCCAGGATGTGCTTCGACATCAGCACGAGGTCGAACGTCGAGACACCGTTCATCGGGTTGTCGTCTTTCAGCGGCGTCACGGTGTAGTTGCCTGCAACCGGTACGGCGTTGAAGTTGTACAGACCGATGTTGCTGGTCATCATGAAGGTGCTTACCGGCGGCAGACCGTTCGGAGCCACACCGTCGAGGCCGATGTTAACGTCTTCGACACCCATGTTCGGGTCGTTGAAGTTGACTTTGGCGGCGCCAGCTACGTTGGCGCTCGGGCCGTTCGGGTTGTTGCAGTTGTTGAACGGATCCTGGATGATCACGTACGTTTCGCAGTAGGCGGCGTTGCCGGCGGCATCCTGTGCCCACAACTCTACCGGTTGCGTGCCCACTTCGTCGCAGGTGAACGTCACATTCGTGATCGGCTGGCCGAAGGCGTCAACCGGGAAGCCCGTGCCCTGACCCGATTTGCGAATCGCGTATTTCAGCTGAGCGCCAGGCGTGTACGGCGTCGGAGGCGTGCAGTTGTCTTCTGCGTACTGCAGGAAGTCCGTTGCCCACAACGTGACCATACCCGTCGGCATGATGTTCACACTCAGACCGTTGAAGCATACCACCGTCGGGGCTTTGCAGTCTTTCACCACGAACGTGTATTCGCATACCGACTGGTTGCCGCAACCATCCGAAATGATCCACTTGATCTTGTGCGTGCCATAGGGCAGCTCGGGCACCACGCCGTCGAGGGTGGTGTTGGTCGGGTTGATCTGCTGCGATTGCGTATCCCAGCGAACGGCAGCGATCAGGTTGTTACCCGATTTTGCACGATCGATGTTGAAACGATATTTCTGGTTCGTCGGTACGCCACGCTCGTCAAATGCGCGCGGCGTGCCACCCGAGAAGTTCGGGTTCGAAGCGTTGCCGTATTGTACGTTGTTCACACCCGGCAGGTTGGTCGAGGAAACAACCGTTTCCATGATACCGTCGCCGTCCAGGTCGAGGAACAACAGGTATTCGATGTTGATGTTGGCGCCCGAGCAGGCGTCGGTTGCCGTGATCTGGAGGTCGGACGGTCCTTCGCACAGGTCGTGCTGGCCGATCACACCGTCCCACCAGTACATCTCGTTCCACAACTGCGGGTTGTTCACCGTCAGGTCGCAGAAAGTAACCGGGCTGGCCGGGCAGTTCGCCGTCGGTGCCTGCGTGTCGATCACTTTGATGATCTGCTTGTAGGTGAAGCAGTTGTTGTTGGCGATGCTCGGAATGGAAATACCATTGTACGTGCCACCCGTGTAGAACACCGAGTAGTTCGTCGTCTGTGCGTCGCTCGGGTTCACTTTCACGTTGGTCGGAGCCCACGGAGCCGGCGTACCGGGCGCCGATACGATCGGGCCGGGCAGGTTCTGCGTGCTGTTCGTGATCGGGTTCGGGTTCGGGTTCGGTACATACACGCACGGAAGGTTCGTGTTGTACGTGCACCAGTTGATGATATTCCAGGTACGCTCGATTTTGAAGCAAGCGTCCGGTACTACCGTGAACACTTCATCCTGGAAGCTCACGCCGAGCAGTTCGCAGTCTTCGCCGAAGAAGGTCGGCTCGCCGTAGTTACCCGTGCCGTCGCAAACCGTTACGATTACGTCGTTCGGGAACTTGATGTAGTAGTCCTGTTCGTAGTTGACGAACACGCGCTGCGTGCACTGGCTGCTGAGGCCGGCGCAGTCGTAAGCGCGGAACGTACGCGTGATTGTACCGCGGTTGCACACCGTGTCGAACAGCGAGTAGTTGGCGGTAGCCGTGATGGTATCGATGCAGCAGTTGTCTTCTGCAGTAGCCGTACCGTAAGCCCAGAGGGTCGGGTCGAAGTTTTCGCAGGAAACGGTTTTGTTAGCCGGAGCGTTGCAAACCGGTTTGAGTTTGTCTTCCACCAACACCTGAACCATGCAGTCGTTGGAGTGCCATTCTTCGAATTCGAGGTCGACGTCGCCGGCCGGAACAGGCACGTCGTACACGCGGAACACCACGAGGATGGTATCGCCGATGTCTTCGCAGCAGAATTTAACCTGATCATGGAAGTATTGCTCTTCGGGATCCTGGCAAGCGTTGAGGTTCATGCGGCGGGCCTTGAAGGTCACCGGCGAGCAGTTGTCGTAAGAGCCGGAGTTGAAGGAGCTGGCATTTACCAGCGCCATACCGTTGGAGCCGAGGGCGACCTGGGTCACTTGCTGGCAAACGGCCGTGGGCGGCGTGTCGTCTTCAACCGTGATATCGAAAACGCAGGTCGTGCTGTTGCCACAGTCGTCGGTTACGATGTATTTCATTTCGGTCGTACCGATCGGCAGGTTGTTGGCATAGCCCAATACGCCGAGCGTATCCGGGTTCCAGAGGTTGTTGCCCGGGAACGAGGTCAGCGTACCGGTGATCGTATGGCCCACACCGTTGAGGTCGGTCCATTGTGCCTTGATGGATTGGATTTGCGAGCAATTGTCGGCGATGATCACGTCCGGCAGGTCGAAATCGCGTTCGCAGTCGAACGGATTGGTACCGATCGTCATGTCTTCGGGGCAATCGACCACGGGGCCTTCCGAGTCAAGCACTTTGATCAGCTGGATGTAGTACAGCGGGTTGGTGGTCGGCGGGAACGGCGAGGTGGGCAGGCACCAGTCGTAAACCGTCCAGGTACGGAGGATTTTGTACGTACCGTCGCAAACCGGCAGGATTTGATCCTGATAGGTCACGTTCAGTTCGCAGTACACTTCATCGGGGTACAGCGTGTAGTCGACACCGTTAAAAGTGATGTAAGGCGCGCCGGTAGTAGCGGGCGTCGTGCTCGGATCGGAGCAATCCACCGTAACGTCGGCCGGGAAATCCACTTCGTACACATGGTAGCGCTTGAGGTAGATGTACTGGGTACACGTGGAGTGGTTACCGCTGGGATCGGTGGCCGTCCAGACGCGCTTCACGTATGCGCTCAGGTCCTGACCCTGGTAGAGGCCGCAGGGCAGGTCGTACCAGGTATCGATGAAGGTGAGCGTGGGCGTGCTGCAGTTGTCTTCGGCGAACGGATAAGCTTCGTTGATGCCGAGCGTGTTGTACAGATAGGCCGGGTCGAAGTTGTCTTCTGCACAGGGAATCGTAAAGTCTGTGCATTCGATGATCGGCGGCAGTTTGTCTTCCACGTGCATGTAACCCCAGCAGGAGTTGCCAGAGTTCAAATCGCGCACGCGAACCTGGACCGTTTGGTTGATGTTGGAATTGCTGGCAACGGCGGGAATCCAGGCGCCATTGACTTTCATTTCAACGACGAGGTTGCCGTTGGGGCAGTTGTTGCCGCCTTCCAGAACCATGTCGGGAAGGATTTCCACGTAACAATCTTCGTCGAGAGAAACCTGAATAAAGTCGTTGCAGACCAACGAACACTGGGCTGAGGCTTGCTGATTCAAGAAAAGAGTGAGCGCTCCCGTCAGCATCAAAACCCACATGTTAGAAAAGAGCGTACAGCTAGCTTTCTTCATGAGATTAAAGAATTTGTTGAAAAAGGTGATGGTTAAAAAATAGTAAAATACCGTCTATTCGGTTCAAGAGTCAAATTTAACGGATTAAAAAAAGTTCTCTTTGTGCGTCGAGAAAACAAAGGTAATATCATTCAGTTGAAGCGTACAAGCAATCCTGCCATTTGGCAGCACGATACGCCGACGCAAGCACAAAAGACGTGCCTAAACCTTGCTCTGAAGTACCTTAGTGGCGGTATTTTACGCCGTCACTCAGACCAGATTGTTCTCAAATGCAATTTTGATCAGGCTTGCCGTGCTGTTAACATTCAGCTTTCGCATAATGTTTTTACGGTGTACGCTCACGGTCTGATCACTGATAAACAGTTTTTCGGCAATGTCCTTGTTGGTCAAAGCCTGACCGATCAGTCGCATGATCTCGATTTCTCTGCGGGTGAGCCCGTGTTTGCGGGCAAAACGCGTTTCAGGCAATCCCCCGTTCGCGCCGATGCCGTTGGGCGCATCGACAAGTGCAACGCCGCGCCCCAGAAAGGTGCGTCCTTCGGTTACTTCTTCCATGGCGCGAAAAAGTTCGTCGCGGGAAGCCGTTTTGAGTACGTAACCGTCGGCGCCGGCCCGGAAGGCGGCTTTTACGAGACGGGGGTCGTCGAAACTGGTCATGACGAGCACCCGGGTTTGAGCAGAGACTTTCTTAATTGAAGGAAGGAGATGAAGCCCGTCTGTTTCGGGCAAATTTAGATCCAGCAGGAGTAAATCCGTCGTATGATCGCGCAATAAATCGGCCAACTGGTTGCCCGTGCGGGCGACACCATTGAGGCGACAACTCAGTCGGTTGCCAGGTAAAGCAAACATGGCGCGCAACCCCTCGATAAAAATCGGTTGGCCATCAGCAACTACTACATTCAGGGATTTCATCGAAAACCGGCGGATGGATTGTTTTTCCAAGAGATACGGGATTATTCTTTTTACCCCCAATTACCATACCAAAGTTATCGAAGGGCTTAAAAAAGCCCGAAGGACCTTTAAAATTGCTTAAAATCACGCATTTTGTTGTCTGTCGCTTCCCTGACGGACTACTTTTGTGTATCCAGCCGCACCCCTCCGAAAACCCATCCATCCTGACTATGAGAAAAACTGCCCGTTTGGCTATCCTGCTCCTTCTGAGCGCGCTCTTTCATGTGTCATGCAACAAAGACGAACCCGCCCCGACGCAGGAAATCCGTATTTTTAACCATAAAACCACCGACTACGAAGGCGGCTGGGCGCACGAATGGATGCAGCTCTGCTATCAGCTGGTCCGCGACAACGCGCTCGAAGCGCCCGAGGCCGCGCGGGTCTATGGTTACATGGGACTCTGCACCTGGGAATCTGTTTGCCATGGCATCCCCGAGGCCAAAAGCCTGGAAGGCCAAATCATGGAGTACCCGCAGGCGCCGGCCACCGACCCGTACAAGGAGTACGACTGGGTGATCGTGCTGGCCAGGGCGATGGAAGCGATGATCCCCGCCGTCATCGACAACCTGAGCGACGCGCAGCTCAACCAGATCAAAACATTGGCCAATCAGCAGGAAAACCTGCGCATGCAAACCGGCCTCAGCCAATACGTTCTGGTCGACTCCCGCAGCCTGGGCGAACGCGTCGGCCAGCGCCTCGTTGAACGCGCCGAAGCCGACGGCCGCGACATTATCCTCAACATCGATCCCGTACTGCCCCTGCGCGACGCGACCCACCATTGGTACTGGGCGCCGGCCCAGCCCGGCCAGTCGGCCGTAGAGCCGCTTTGGGGCGCCGTGCACCCTTTCGTGGTCGCCGACAACCAGGTATGCGAATCGGAAGGCCCCCTGCCGTATTCCGAATCGCCCAACAGCGCCTTCTACGCCGAGGCGCTCGAAGTACGCAATATCACGCCCAGTCCCGCCAATATCGCCATCGCCTACCACTGGGAAGACGGTCCCGGCCGCACCGGCACCAGCCCGGGCCACTGGATGAGCATCGCCCGCCAGATCCTGAAAAGCCAGGAACGCAACCTCGCCGATTGCGCCAAAACCTATTGCCTGCTGGGGCTCGCCGCCGCCGACACCTACGGCAGCTGCTGGAGCATGAAATACAAATTTTATCTCCTCCGGCCGGCGACCTACATCAACGAACTCATCGCCCCGGGCTGGAAACCCCTGTTGTTCACCCCCGCTTCTCCCGACCATATTTCTGCTTCCGCCGCAATGGGCGGCGCCGGCTCCGCGATCCTCGTCGCGCTGCTGGGCGACGTGGCGTTCAACGACAAAACCCACCAGGGGAGCCCGCTCTACACCCCTTCCGGGGGGCCGTTCCTGCTCTCGGAACGCGCTTTCGCATCCATCAGCCAGGCCGGCGAAGAAGCCGCGGAAAGTCGGGTCGTCGGCGGGGTGGCGTTTCGAAGGGCCAAAGATCAGGGCCTGACCACGGGCCGATGCGTGTCCGAGCAGGTGCTCGGCGCGCTGGATTTTGGTTTTTAAACCGTCTTTTTATACCCGAGGCACAGTGGTTTGCTTCGGATATACTTTTAAAATGCAAGGCCCCGGCATTAAAAAAACCTAGGCCGAGGGTAGACGATGGAAGCTTCTTGTTTTGCGTTCGGATGCCTCCCTGCCCAAGTTTTTACAAAAAAACAAACCTGTGCCCCAACTTTACAGCCGACATTACGCTTCGACCATGCATCCACAATACCCTCGTCTTTTCACCCCCCTCGATCTCGGCTTCACCACATTGTCCAACCGTGTGCTCATGGGCTCCATGCACACCGGGCTGGAGGAAGACCACAAGGATTTGCACCGCCTGGCAGCCTATTTCGCCGCACGCGCCCGGGGCGGGGTTGGCCTGATGGTCACTGGCGGCATCGCGCCCAACCGGCAGGGCTGGCTCATGCCCTTCGGCGCCAAACTCAGCACCCGGGCAGAAGCAGCCAAACACCGAATGGTGACCGGGGCCGTACACGACGAGGGCGGCAAAATTTGCATGCAGATCCTCCACGCCGGCCGCTATGCCGCCCACCCGATGGCAGTGGCGCCCAGCGCGCTTCGAGCCCCGATCTCGCCCATCCGGCCCTGGGAAATGTCACCCCGACTGATCCGCGCCACCATCCGCGATTTCGCCAACTGCGCCGCCCTGGCCCGCGAAGCCGGCTACGACGGCGTGGAAATCATGGGCAGCGAGGGTTATCTGATCAATGAATTCACCGCCCCGCGCACCAACAAACGGAACGACGAATGGGGCGGCTCCGCCGAAAACCGCCGCCGCTTCCCGCTGGAGATCATGCGCGCCGTCAGGGAAAAAACCGGACCTGACTTTATCGTTATTTTCCGCATTTCCATGCTCGATCTGGTCGAAGACGGCAGCAACTGGGAGGAGATCGTCCCGCTCGCCAAAGGCCTCGAACAGGCCGGCGCATCCCTGCTCAACACGGGCATCGGCTGGCACGAAGCCCGCATCCCGACCATTGCCACCCTGGTGCCGCGGGGAGCCTACGCCTGGGTGACCAAAAGGCTGATGGGCGAGGTCGGCATCCCGCTCATCACGACCAACCGCATCAACACCCCCGAAAAAGCCGAGGAAATCCTGGCCGAGGGCTGCGCCGACATGGTTTCCATGGCCCGCCCGCTGCTGGCCGACCCCGATTTTGTCGTCAAAGCCCGCGAGGGACGCAGCCGGGAGATCAATACCTGCATTGCCTGCAACCAGGCGTGCCTCGATCATATTTTTAACAAACAAGAGGCGAGCTGCCTCGTCAATCCGCGCGCCTGCCGCGAAACGGAGCCCGAAACCCCTGCCGCCACTCGAAAAAAAGTGGCGGTGATCGGCGCAGGGCCGGCCGGCCTTTCCTGCTCGACCGAGCTGGCGCGGCGCGGCCACGAGGTGCATCTTTTCGAGGCTTCAGGCGAGATCGGCGGCCAGTTCAACCTGGCCAAACATATCCCCGGCAAGGAAGAATTTTACGAAACCCTTCGTTATTTCAAGGTTTTGCTGGAAAAAAGCGGCGTTCACCTGCACCTCGATACCCGCGCCGACGCGGCTTTACTCACAGCAGGCGGCTTCGACGACGTCGTGCTGGCCACAGGCGTCGTTCCGCGCATCCCCGCGATCCCCGGACTCGATCATCCCAAAGTTTGCACGTACCTCGACGTCATTACAGGCAAAACAATTCCCGGTCGCAAAGTCGCGGTGATCGGCGCAGGTGGTATCGGCTTCGATACGTCGGTTTTGCTGACCCATCCCACACAGGAAGCGGCCGATGCACAAAACTTTTACCGCCACGAATGGGGGATCGACACTACCTACCGGCAAAGGGGCGGACTTGCCGAACCGACCCACAGCCCGGCGCCCAGACAGGTCTGGCTGCTCCAGCGCTCCAAAGGCAAACCCGGCGAGCGGCTCGGCAAAACCACCGGCTGGGCCCACCGCCTCACCCTCAAATCACGGGGCGTCCAGATGCTTTCGGAAGTTCAGTACCTGCGTATCGACGACGAAGGCTTGCACACCACCGTGAAAGGAAACCCCGTGCTGTTCGAAGTGGATCATGTGGTGCTTTGCTCGGGCCAGGAGCCCCTGCACGAGCTGCTGGCCCCGCTGACCGCCGCCGGCCTGCGCGTACACGTCATCGGCGGCGCCAAAGAGGCCGCCGAACTGGATGCAAAACGCGCCATTGCGGAGGGGCTGGAAACAGCGAGAGGGATTTGATCAATTTGGGGCGAAGCGCCGAGCCTGAAAGCGACTCGCTACGGTATTTTCTATTATTTCTCTATAATTTCATAGACCATACCGCACCTTCAGCACCTGCATGTGGTGTAGCTGGTGGCCTATAATAATATAGAAATAAGCGCGCACCGACACTTTCCAGTTGCTGGCCATACCCACGTAGCGCGACTGCGGTTCGGTGCATTGGGCGAGCAGAAACAAGGTATTGTCGCGCACCGCTTTCCATTCTTTCAGCAGGTCCTTGATCGTCCGGTCGGTCACCTGTACTTCCTCCATCCAGAAATCCTGATTAAAGCCGGGCAGGGCGATACGGTCGGCGCGCATGAAAGAGAGCAATCGAAAGGAAAAAACCCGTTCCGTGTCGATCAGGTGCATGATCATCTGTTTGATCGTCCATTTACCTGGCTCATAGGCATAGTTGCCCGTTTCTTCCGGCAGTCCGCCGAGCAGCGAGACGGCGTCCCGCCAGCTTTTTTTGAGCAGGGTTTTCGCCGTGCCGCGCGGTGGCAGGCAGTTCAGGTATGTTTCGTGGAAAGGTGCGTATTCGCCTTTTTTCGGACGCTTGATCGACATGTTGAAACGGATTGGGTGATCGTCAAGACTGGGTTCGAGCAAGGCGCTCAGGCTTTGGCAAGCCGCGTCATAAACCACACTTCAAACACGGTGTACACGACGTAAGTCAGCAGGAAAATCGCAACAAACCATTCATTGGCAGGGTGGGTGGCTTTTTGGTAAATAAACAAAGCAGCCACCGAGGCCACCATTTTGCCAAAAACGGAAAGAGAAATCACGTTGTTGAATGCCAGTTTGTTTTTGCTGCGAGCGGTATTGCGCCCCATGTAGAACAACCCAACGCAAATCACGACAAACAGAGAAACGGATGCGACCGCAAATTTCCAGTGGACCTGTGCTGCCGGGATCATAAAATGCAAAGCAGCCAGCAGGGCGCCGGCGCCGGCTGTGACAGCGAGTAAATTGGTGTAAAACGTTTTGGTCTCCATGTAACAGGACAGACAAAATTATACAGGATATACAGGGGCGTATGGTCCTGTATATCCTGCAAGCTAGTCGCGCAGCAGCTGCCGATAAATCGAATAGAGCGTGCCGAGCATAAAAAAGATGGTCAGAAAAACGGCAAACAAAGGCCGTGCATTGCCCATACGTTCGTCGAGCCAGCGGCCCAGCCAAACGCCAATAAGGCAAGCGGCCAGCAATTGAAAGGCCATGCCGCTGTATTTGGCGGCAGATTTAATTGCGGACTTCCGCCTTTCCTCCGGCGACCTGGGCGGCATCGTTGCTGGATTTTGCGTCGAAATTTTTGGCGGCGCCATTGGCAGGAGCACTGCCGACATCCATTTTACAGGCTACGTTGAAACGCGCGCCGCTTTGTACGAGCAGTTTGTTGGTGGTGATTTCTCCGTCGACCTCGGCGGTTTCCCGCACGTTGAGCAGTTCGGTCACCGTGAGTATTCCTTTAAAGCGGCCTTCGATCACGGCGTTTTGACAATGAATTTCGCCTTCGACGGAGCCGGTTGGGCCGATGATTACTTTTGCCTTGCAGGCGAGTTTGCCTTTAATAGCACCGTCGACCCGCAGGTCGCTGTCGCAGCGAATGGTCCCTTCCACCACTGTTCCTTTGGCCATGGCATTGAGCGCGGAGCCGGAGGGGAGTGCGGCAACTGGCTTTTTGGAATCTTCCGTTGATTTATTGTTTCCGAACATAGTGCGTCGTTTTTTTCGAGATAACACAAAAATGAAAAAGATTTCCGGTGCTGCATAGCAATCGGAAATCTTTTTCAGGTTAAAAACCTCCCGCAGGAAAGGCCGTCAGGCCAATTAGAAGTTCGGGCAGTACACACCGCGACGCTCGGGGCCGCAGATTTTGTACACCAGCGAGAATTCGAAAGCGCCGTTGCCGTTGGTGGCGCGGGCCAGGCTGGAGGTGTTGATATCGTAGCTGAAACCGATGGTAAACTGTTCGTAATCGAAGCGGGTGCTCATGATCAACGCGTCCATGAGTTTGCCTTGTTCGAGTTTGTTCGACACGCGCGCCCATGCACCCAGCTGGAAGGCCTGGTGGTAGCGGCGGCTGTTGCCGAGCAGGAATTTGAACGAAGTACCGCCATTGACCTGGAAGGACGGACCCTGGATGAAGGTCACGATGCCGGGGATCAGGCCAAGTTTCTGTGCAATCATGAATTCACCGCCTGCGTGGAAGGTGAACTTGCTGTACAGCGGAATGCTGGCGTTGCCGAACGACACGTTGGCGCGGTTGAGGTGGCTGAAAGCGCCGCCGAAGTAGAAGTTGTTGTCTTCATCGAACACGCTGAACCAGAGGATACCGGCCGAGAGGTCGAGGAAGAGGAAGTTGGGATCGTCGATGATTTCGGCCGTTCCCTGCGTCGGGTCGTACTGACCGTTGCCGTTGTTCTGGCTGGGCCATTGCAGGTTGGCGCTGTTGATGCTGCGCTGGCTGACGCCGAGGTCGCCACCAAGCACCAGGTAGTGCGCCTTGCGGCGGTAGCCGCCCATTTTTTTGGCGTAAGAACCCGACAGGCGGGCTTGCAGCGTGGCAAATTCGGAGGTGCCGGCTTTGTCGCCCCACAGCGTGCCGCCGATACCGAAATAGTCATAACGACCCACAGGCAATTTCTGGTCGTAAGACAGGGAGTAGGTGTTGTATGCGTTTTGCTTAAGGATGGACGACCATTGGTTGCGGTAGTTGGCAACAAAACGGTGGTTGCAGTTCATCACACCCGTCATGGCCGGGTTGAGGTTGAGCGGGCTCATGTAGAACTGCGAAAAGTGAATATCCTGGGCCTGCACAGCCACTGCCAGCACGATCGCGCAAGAAAGAGATAGAATGCGTAGTGTAGTTTTTTTCATAAACAGACAGACTATGTTGTTTGGATGGAAAACAGCGTACAATTTTAGGCAGGGCCGCCGAAACGGCCTAATTTTTTCCTGTAAAAGTGTGCAAAAGTAGGACTTTGATTTTTGGCGAAAAAACAATCGCAGATTTTGTCCGCAAACTTTAACAAAAGCCAACCTTTCGGAAACGCCGGCTTTCACCGCGTATTTTGGCATTTTGGTTAAAGATAATGTTGGCAGAAAAAACGCTGCCCGGGCTTATTTCTTCCGCTTTCTTGGGCTTACAACCGCCGGCTCACTTTTGCGACCATTTCCGGTTTCCAGGCGCCAAAACTCCCGTCTAAAATCCGGCGCCGCGCTTCGCCCACGAGCCAGAGAAAAAATCCGAGGTTTTGCAAGGTGGCCAGCTGCATGCCCAGTATCTCTCCGTTGACGAACAAATGGCGGAGGTAGGCGCGGGTATGCGTTTGGCTCGTGGGAGCGGGATTGTTGGCGTCGATGGGCGAAAAATCATTGCGCCACTTCTGGTTGCGTATGCTGACAATGCCCTCCGAGGTGTACAGCAGGCCGTGCCGGGCATTGCGGGTGGGCAGCACACAATCGAACATGTCGATACCCCGGGCGATGCATTCGAGGATATTTTCGGGCGTGCCGACTCCCATGAGGTAGCGCGGTTTGTCGGCAGGCAGGATTTCGGTGACGAGATCGGTCATGGCATACATATCCTCCGCCGGCTCGCCCACCGACAGGCCGCCGATGGCGTTGCCTTCACGACCGAGCGCGGCCACGAATTCGGCCGAAGCGCGGCGCAGGTCGGGGTAGGTGCTGCCCTGCACGATAGGAAAAAGCGTTTGGCTGTACCCGTACAGCGGTTCCGTCGAATCGAACCGCTCGATGCAGCGCTGAAGCCAGCGATGGGTGAGGCCCAGCGATTTTTGTGCGTATTTGTATTCGCAGGGGTAGGGCGTGCACTCGTCGAACGCCATGATGATATCGGCGCCGATGACCCGCTGAATATCCATCACGCCTTCGGGGGTAAAAGTGTGGCGGGAGCCGTCGATGTGGCTTTGGAAGGTTACGCCTTCCTCCTTGATTTTGCGGCGATGCGCCAGGGAATACACCTGAAAGCCCCCGCTATCGGTCAGAATCGGGCCATTCCAGCCGTTAAAACGGTGCAGGCCGCCGGCTTCCTGAAGCACATCGAGGCCCGGCCGGAGGTACAGGTGGTAGGTATTGCCCAGGATAATCTGGGCGCGGATGTCTTCGGCCAGTTCGTGCTGGTGCACGGCTTTTACGGTGGCGGCGGTGCCGACCGGCATAAAAATCGGCGTTTCGATCACGCCATGGTCGGTTTCGATCCGCCCGGCCCGCGCTTTGGTATGGGTGTCGGTATGTTGAAGGGTAAAATTCATGCTTGAAAATCAGTGGACAAGCCGTGGGCGGCTGATCGAAAGGCTTTTGTCAGAAGGGAATGTCCTCCTCGTTCATGCGCGAAGGTTTGGTAATAATGCTCGGGGAAAAAGGCCCGCTGAGGGGGTCCATCATGCCGGCAAAAGCAGGGTCGTCGAGGTTGCCGAATTTGGCAAACTGGTCGGTAAATTTGAGCCGAACCGTGTCGAGCGCGCCGTGGCGGTGCTTGGCCACAATGATTTCAGCGATGCCTTTCAAACTTTGACCATTCTCGTCCTCCAGAATTTGATAGTATTCCGGTCGGTATATAAATGCCACAATATCAGCATCCTGCTCGATACTTCCCGATTCGCGAAGGTCGCTCAACTGCGGTCGCTTGCTGCCGCCCCGCACCTCCACGGCGCGACTGAGCTGCGAGAGCGCGATCACGGGCACACTCAGTTCCTTGGCCATCGATTTGAGGGCGCGGCTGATGCCGGCGATCTCCTGTTCACGGTTGGCGTTGCGGTTGTTTTCGGAGCTGCCGCTCATGAGTTGCAGGTAGTCGATGATCACGAGCTGGATGTCGTGCTGCATTTTAAGGCGGCGGCATTTGGCGCGGAGTTCGAAGATGTTGATGCCGGGCGTGTCGTCGATAAAGACGGGGATACTGCTCAGCCGCTCCACGGTGGTCTGGAGTTGTTGCCACTCGTAGTCTTCCAGCTTGCCGTTGCGCATTTTGGAGCCGGATATTTCGGCTTCCATCGAAATCAGACGCGAAACCAGCTGGGTGCTGGCCATCTCGAGCGAGAACAGCGCCACACCCTTGTTGAAATCGCGGGCGGCGTTGAGCGCCATGGCCAGTACGGCCGAGGTTTTACCCATACCCGGACGGGCGGCGATGATGATCAGGTCGGAAGGCTGCCAGCCGGAAGTCAGTCGGTCGAGGTCGGTAAAACCGGTGGGAACGCCCGTGAGGCCGTCGGCCTTGCCGGTGAGTTCCTCGATTTGTTTGAGCACGCGGCTACTGAGCGAGCCCATGCTTTCGAAGGTGCGGCTGAGGTTGTTCTGAGTGATGCCGAAGAGGCCTTTTTCCGCTTCGTCGAGCAGGTTGAACACGTCGGTGGTATCCTCGTAGGCGTCCTTGATCACGCGGGTGCTGACCCGAATGAGTTCGCGCTGGATGTGTTTTTGGGCAATAATGCGGGCGTGGTACTCGACGTTGGCCGCTGAAGCAACCCGGCTGCTGAGTTCGACGAGGTAATAGCTGCCGCCGACCTTGTCGAGATCGCCGCTTTTTTTCAGTTCCTCCGCCACGGTCAGGATGTCGACCGGGTGCGAGCGTTCGAAAAGCCGGATAATGGCGCGATAGATCAGCTGGTGCGCCTCGAGGTAAAAACTTTCGGCCCGCAGGATGTCCATTACCTGCGGCAGGGCGTCGCGTTCGATCATTAGGGCGCCGAGCACGGCCTCCTCCAGGGGCAATGCCTGGGGCTGTAGCTTGCCGAACACGTAGTTGGACAAACCTTCGGCGCCGCTCGCCGGGTTTTGGCGGCGCTTGCCGGTGAAGCGGCCCTGCTGATCAGGGTTGTAATCTTGGGTTTCGGCCATGGGCGCCGGTTTATTCAAATATACAGCTCAGACAAACGTAGGGGCAAATCCGCAGACTTCGATTTCAAAACAATCCGTAGGGGCCGAAAACCTGTGGAAAAGCCATTTTTCAATGTGGATAACTCGAAAAATTTGCGCACTTATTCACATTGCGCCGGGTTTATCCACATTCATTTTGGCAGTTCAAGCAGCCAAATCCATACCTTGTAATAACGTGTGCTGGAAACGTTTACGTTCGGCCGGCGCCTTCCATTTGCCGTCCGGCAGACAAAAAGGCAGGTTCGGGCAATGTTAAAAAAAGGTAAATTTTGCCTGTGCAAAATTTTTTGGAACGCCTTTCAAGCCTGCAAAAATAACATTTTTTGTTGGGGCCGGCAGCTCGGTTTTTGTTATTAAATAAAACTTTTTGCTGCACCAATTCGCCCCCGGCCCGGGTTTTTAAAACGCTTCAAACAAAAACGTTTTTTCAAGGCCGGCGGGCAAAGCGCCCAAACGCAGGAGCCGCCGGCGCAACGCTTCGAATCCAGCGTCGCACCGGCGGCTCCAATACCTTATTTGTGGTATAAATTCGATTCTTTATTGCTCGTTTTCAACGTTTTGCAAACGCTGGCGCGTTTGCTCGATCAGGCGGCGCTGGGTTTCGATATCTACGGCCGTGGCTTCCTGGTCTTTCTGGTTTTTCACGATATCCTCCTCGGCCTTTTGAATCTTGTTTTTGTAATTTTCAATGTCCTTGTGCAGGTTATCGTTGTCGCGCTGGAGTTTTTTCAGCCGGGTTTCCATTTCCTTGGCTTTTTCTTCCTGGGCCTTCATCTCCTTGCCGATCACGGCACGGCGCACGTCGAGATAAAACTGGCGCATGGCGTTGCCGACCTCCTGGGCGCCGCGCGGGTCGTCGCGGCGGTTGAGAAAGGACGATCCTTTGTCGTAGAAAGCGGTCAAAACCACGTTCGAACCATTCTTTTCCACCGTGGTATAAAGTGTAAAGGCGTCGATGCCTACCATGGGCGATTTCAGGCCGGTAGCAGTGAGTTCCTTGGTTTTGCGGTCCTTTTTGAGTTTGCCGCCGAAATTCTTTTTCACAAAATCCGTCCACATATCCTCCACCATGCCTGCATCGGCGTTCAGGAAGGTCAGCCGAAAACCGGGGCGACTACCCAGCGACATCATGGATTCGGTCTCCTGCACAACGCCGAAACTCTGAGCGCGTCCGAATTGCACAAGGCCCAGGAAAAGGAAGAGAAGAAGGTGAGTTTTGGTTCGCATAATGAGTGGTTTTTAAATAAAAATGAGCGAGTAAAAATTTACGAATGAAAAATATGGGTTTATCCCCACAGGAGAATAGCGAAAAGCCTTTTTCTTTGTCGCAATATGTTGACGCATCAGCCGCATCCCGTCACAGTTTTTTATTTTTGAACCCCGCCCCCTCCCGACAGCTTTTTTTTAAGACATGGCAAAAATCCTGATTGTTGACGACGAAATGCCCATCCGGCGCACCTTGCGCGAAATTCTCGAATTTGAACAGTACGACGTAGACGAAGCGAACGACGGCCTGGAATGCCTGTCCAAAGTACAGAAAGAAAAATATGATGTCGTCATCATGGACATTAAAATGCCCAAACTCGACGGCATCGAAGCCCTGGAACGCCTCCAGATCCTTTCCCCCGAAACACCCGTCATCATGGTCAGCGGCCACGGCAATATCGATACGGCCGTGGAAGCCGTGAAAAAAGGCGCTTTCGACTACATCTCCAAGCCGCCGGACCTCAACCGCATGCTCATCACCATCCGCAACGCGATGGAAAAAGCCGAGCTGGTCACGACCACCCGCACCCTTCAAAAACAGGTCAAAACCGGCAGCAAAGGCGTCACCATGATCGGCGAAAGCGCCCCCATTCTCGAGATCAAACGGATGCTCGACAAGGTGGCGCCCACCGACAGCCGCGTGCTCATCACCGGCCCCAACGGCACCGGCAAAGAACTCGTAGCGCGCTGGATCCACGATAAAAGCAACCGCTCAGAAGGCCCGCTGGTGGAAGTCAACTGCGCCGCTATCCCTTCCGAACTGATTGAAAGCGAACTGTTTGGCCACAAAAAAGGCTCCTTCACCGGCGCCATCGCCGACCGCCCCGGCAAATTCGAATCGGCCAACGGCGGCACCCTTTTCCTCGACGAAATCGGCGACATGAGCCTCGACGCCCAGGCCAAGGTGCTGCGCGCCCTGCAGGAAAGCAAAATCACCCGCGTAGGCGACTCCAAGGAAATCCGCGTCGACGTGCGCGTGCTCGCCGCCACCAACAAAGACCTCCGCAAGGAAATCGAAGCCGGCCGCTTCCGCGAAGACCTTTACCACCGCCTCGCCGTCATCGTCGTGCGCGTACCCTCCCTCAACGAACGCCGCGACGATATCCCGCTCCTCATCGAACATTTCAACCGCCGCATCAGCGACGACTACGGCCACCCGCCCAAAACCTTCTCGCCCGAGGCCATCAAAGCCATGCAGGACTACAACTGGTCGGGCAACATCCGCGAACTGGCCAACGTCGTCGAACGCCTCATTATCCTCTGCGACCAAACGGTGCACGAGGAGGACGTCCAGCTGTACGTTTACCCGAAAAAATAAGCGCCACAACACACTGCGGTATTAAAAAAACAAGCCGCCCGGGTCGTTCCCCGGGCGGCTTTTTGTTTGCGATCGTGTGTGAAAAATGTGATTTACAGTTTTACAAGTCTGCCGGTCGCAAGCGTCCGGCCATTCCGGCCGATGCTGTAGAAATATACGCCGGCGGGCAGACCCGAGAGGTTTTGGTCAAAAACAGGCGTGTTGACCGGGCGGCGGAGCAGCAGATCGCCCAGGGGCGAGACCAGGCTGAAATCCAGTTGCTCCGTCATGTCGAGCCCTTGCAGCTGAATGCGCACCTCGTCGATTGCGGGCTGAGGCGCAAGCAGGACCTGCAAGGCCGGTTTGCCGGTTTCGGCGGCGGCGCTGGATGCCATTTCGATAAAATTCTTGCCGACGGTGTGCCAGGCGGTATTGGTCTGGATGGCCTCGTTTTGGTCAAAATAAATACCCGCCGTGTTTTCAATGACCGTGTTCAGCGGCACGTCCGGACGCTGGGAGACGGTAAATTTGACAAACCCCTGCGACGCGTCGAAGTTGCTGCTGCTGTCGGGCAGGTTGATGTCGTTAAAACGGAAGACCAGGGTGCCGCTGCCTTCGATGTTCCAGGTGTAGGGGTGGCTGGAAGCGCCGGGACGGAAGGTGGCGGGGTCGAGCCATTGAACGGCCAGCGGGTCGCGAATTTCGACGTTGTACGCCGTGGCGGTGCCCGTGTTCTGGAAACGAATCAGGTATTCGATGTCCGTATTTTGTTCGATAAAATGCTGATTACCATAGCCGTAAGGGAAGCCGACCTTGTCGTTGGGGTCGTAAGAGTTGATGCTTTCCAGGCAGAAAATGTCGAGCCAGGTTTCCTGATCGCCCAGCGCGTACTGGTTGACGATCCCGAGGCTGTTGGTGCCGTTGCCGCCGCAACCCTGAATAAAGGCCACGGGCAGGCTGAGGCCCGGAAAGCCGGGCGATTGCCCTGCCTGCAGGCGGAAAAATGAGCCGTCGGCCGGCAAAACGACCTGTTGGCTCTGCCCTGAAAGCAGTTGGAACTGGCCCATCATCAACATCACATTGTCTTCGGCCACCACGTAGTCGAGGGTCTGCGACATGTCGCCGTTGCCCACGTTCTGAATGGTGAAGACGACGCTGTCGCCGTCGCAGACGGCCGTTACCTGGATCTGTGATCCATCCCAGTCAGGGCCGGCCGGCAGCGAGCAGGTATCGGGGTAGGCATGCGCTTCCACGCAGTAGGTCGTGCCCACGGGGTCGGTGCAGGGCGCCACGGCATTGATCTGGAAGAAGCCGTGCGCTCCGGGGTCCAGATTGCCGAGGTCGAACGTGTACACGTTGCCGTTGACGGCCGCCCAGGGAATGCTGCTCGACGTGACCGTCAGGCTGGGGTCCATCGTCACGTCCACCGTGGCCGGCGTAGCCGCTTCGGCCCCGATATTGCGGTAGGTCACGACGTAATAACTGGTGGAACAGGGACGAATCTGCCAGGTGGCAATATCCACTTCCATGATCGGGCACTCGGGCAGGGTATCGCACTGGAACCCGAAATCGGACTGGTGGCTCAGACCGCCGCTAAAGTTGAACACATCCTCGCCGGCACAGCCCGTGAACGGACAATACAAATCGGACGAATCGGAGGGCCATTCGATAATGACATTGGCCCCGACCGAGTTGTTAGCGCCCGTCAGTTGATCGAACACGTAATAGCCGTTTGCATCAGTGGTGGTGGTAAAAGATTGATTGATCGCGCCGCCGCCGTAGAGATACAGCGACACCGTAAGTCCTTCATAACCAGTCGTTTCAAAAGAATCGCGGAAGCAGTCGCCGTCGATATCGTGAAATGCGTAGCCAAAAATGCTGTCGAGCGCCTGCGGCTCGTACATGATCACAAAATTGAGGTTGTTTGAAGTGTCATTTTGCATGACATCGGTCGGGATGACGGTTTGGCAGAGCACCAGGGCCGGGTTGAGTTCCACAAGACTGAGTTCGTAAGAACCTGTATCGAGCGGCAGGTAATAGTTGCCGTTGGCATCACTTCTGGCCCAGATATCGGTCGTGTTGCCCCGTTTGATCTGGATCAAATGGTCGGTCACGGCGGAATCCGGCGAGCAGGTATTGGTCGGGTCGAAGCTCAGTTTGCCACTCACCCCCGAGTAAAAAGTATTGCCGGCCGGGTCGGTTTTGATCAGGTAGGGTTTATCCTGACCGGAAAACCAGGCGTTGTTGTACGAGCCTGCGATCAGGCAGGAATTGTCGGGCAATACCTTCAGGTCAAAGGCGCTGCTCCAGGCGCCGCCGCCGTAGTTCTTCTGCCAGAGGGTCTGGCCGGCGAGGTCGAGGTCCATCAATCCCACGGCGTCGTTGCCGGTGTAACTTTTAAACAACACACGGTAGCCGCTGCCGTCGGGTTTGCCTTTGGCTTCCCGCAGGTATAAGCCGGGCGTTTGCGGGTATAAATTTTGCCATTGCTCATTGCCCTGTGCGTCCAGTTTTTGTAAAAAAGCCTGAGAACCAGCATTTCCGCTCAGCAACAGGCCGCCATCAGAGGTGCGTTCGGCATCGACCAGATAGTAGTTGACATTGCCGGCGCCCGACTCGATCTGGCTCAACAGGTTGCCAGAAGCATCGTAGGTATTCATCAGGATGCGCTGGAAACCGGAAGGGTTGGAAGGATTGCCATAACCCATCAGACTGACGCCGCCATTGGGAGCCGGAACCAGATCGGTTATGTAAAAGCGGGTGCAACCGGCCGTGCTGTAAAACAGCTGGTTGCCTTGCAGGTCGAGGCGCGCGATAAAGCTCGTCAACGGCCATTCGCCCCAGCTGCCTGCCAGCCAGAAGCCGGTCGCATCGGCCAGCAACACGCGCCCGCTTTCATACTTGTCGGCCAGGCCATAGGTGTTTTGCCATTCGAGGTTGTACTGTGCGTCGTATTTGATGACCAATGGGTCCAGATACCCGTTCGGGCCTGCGCTCGTTGCCCCTACGATGGCCACGCCGCCGTCGGGCGTCGCGATCATATCGTATGCAATGTCGCTGCCCGGCGTGGTCACGTCCTGGGTCCAGAGCGCAAAGCCGTCGGCATCGGTTTTCATGAGTTGCAGGTCGGGAGCCAGCGAACCGCTGCTGGGCGAGACCAATACCAGCGCGCCGCCGTCGGATGTGGGCAGGACCGCCTGTGCTTGTCGTTGGTTGATGGGATAGGTGCGCTCCCAGCCCTGGCCGAAGGCAAAAGCCGGAAGGCAAAGCAGGCCGATCAGCAGCCGAATCAAAAGGTGTGATGTGTTCATGTGACAACGGATTTTTTTCCTTCGCAAATAGTATTTAACGATGCAAAAATGCCGGGAAGCGCTTGGCGAAAAAACAACAATTCAGTAGGTTTGTCAAAAAGTAAATTTTTTATTTTTTTGATTAAATGATTGAAAATAAACTGCTTGGTTTGATTAATATTTTGAATGGCCCTGAAAAGCGCGAGTGCAGCGTTTTTTTAAAAAGCCCATATTTTAATCAACGCGAGGATGTCACCCGGCTCTGGGAATGCCTGCTTGCATCGCCCGCCTGCGCAGCGGAGGAGGCTTTTTCGCACTGTTACCCCGGCGAAGCTTTCGACGATGCCCGCTGGAGACATCTGCAGTCGTTTTTGCTGTCAAGAATAGAAAATTTTCTTGCGCAGCGCGCCTGGGAGCAAAATCCCGTGCTCGCCGAGCTCCATCTGGCGGAAGTGTACCGCCGCCGCAATGAAGCGAAAGCCCTCGACCACGTGTTCCGCCGCGCAGCGGCGCGGCTCGACAAACGCCCGCGCGACAACGAATTTTACCAGCTCCGCTACCGCCTCGAATGGGAGCAATACGCCGCGATGGAATCGCCGGGCCACACGCGCGACAACAACCTGCAAGCCGTCGGGAACGCCCTCGATCTCTACTTGCTGGGCGCCAAATTGCGCCTCGCCTGTCTCATGGAATCGCACCGCACGGTGTTCAATACGGATTTCGACACGAGTTTTTTGCCGCTTTTGCTGCAGTTTCTGGATGAAAGTCCGCTGAAAGAAGAGCCGCTCATCGCGCTGTACTACCATTGCTACAAGGCGCTCAGAGGCGGCGAGGAAGCCCATTTCAGGGCATTTCGCGGCGAACTGGAGCGGCAGTCGGCGCATTTGCCTGCCGACGAGCGCCGCATTTTCCTGCTGCTGGCCATCAATTTCTGCATCCGCAGACTGAACACCGGCGAGCCGCGTTTCATCCGCGAAGCCTTCGACCTCTATGGCGTCGGGCTCGACACGGGTATTCTCCTCGAAAACGGTCTGCTCAGCCGTTTTGCTTTTAAAAACATCGTCGCCCTGGGCCTGCGGCTCGAACAGTTCGACTGGGTCGGGCAGTTTATCGAACAATACGCGCCTTTTCTGGAAGAAAAATACCGCGACCCTAACCGGCTTTACAACCTGGCGCGGCTCCACTACGCCCGCAAACAATACCAGATGGCCATGCCCCTGCTGGCCCGCGTGGACGAGAGCGATCTGATGCTCAACCTCGACAGCCGGGTGATGTTGCTCAAAATGTACTACGAAACCGGCGAGTGGGACGCCCTCGACGCGCTGATCGCCAGCTTCAAAATTTTTCTGCTGCGCAAAAAAAAGAGCCTGGGATACCACCAGGCTCATTATCTGAACATCATTCGTTTTGTACAAAAACTCACCCGCTTGCGCCACAACGACCGCCAGGCCGTGGCCGCACTGCGCGAAGCCGTGCAACAACAACCCGCCCTGATCGAACGGGAGTGGTTGCTCGATATGCTGCTGAGCTGATTAGCCCAGCAATTGCTCGGTGTGGTTCTCGGTATCCACCTTTTCGATGATCCGTTCGATTTTGCCCGATTCATCGATCACGAAGGTGGTGCGGTGGATGCCGTCGTAAGTGCGGCCCATGAACTTTTTGGGTCCCCAAACGCCATAAGCCGTGGCCACGGCATGGTCTTCGTCGGCCAGCAGACTGAACGGAAGATTGTACTTGTCACGGAATTTTATGTGCTTTTTTGCGGAATCAGGGCTCACCCCCAACACTTCGTAGCCTTTTGCCAAAAACTGCGGGTACCCGTCGCGCAAGCTGCACGACTCGGCCGTGCAGCCGGGGGTGTCGTCTTTCGGGTAGAAATACAGCACGAGTTTTTTGCCTTTAAAATCGGCGAGGCGAACGGTTTCGCCTTTTTCATTGGGGACGGAAAAGTCGGGGGCGGGGTCGCCTTCTTTGAGATGGAACATAGGACAAGTGATTCGTTTGAGCGTGAAACCACGGCGCGGCGCAAAGGTTGAACTTGCCCGCGGATTTTCCTCCTATCTCGTTTTGAACTGTTTTTAACTGCTTAGCTCAGCATGAAGAAGGCAAAGTTTCATGCAGCATCATTCCTCTTACCTAATCAGTTACCAGCTTTTGTAAAAACTTAGGCAGGGGCAGCGCCCCGAAAGATTTGTAGCAAATGGTGGAGAAAACAGGTCAGGAGGGGCAGCGCCCCGAGATATTTTTCGGGGCGCCGCCCCTCCCGGTTGGATTTTGATACTAACAGACTACAAATATCACGGGGCGCTGCCCCTGCCTAAGTTTTTACCAGTTTTTTTAATGTACGCGCCGCCCTTTCCATTCGTAGCGCCGGGCGAAAAGGCTCGCGGCGCCAAGGCCCGCTATGTAGGCGATGTGCAGGAAAAAAGCCGGTAAAAAGGATCGCATCAAGTCGGTTCGCGCAAAAAAGCGGCTCATTTGCCGCAAAAAAAGCCAGTCGCATACCAGCTTGACAATCAGTTGAATGGCCGGCAACCAGGTGCCGCCCGTGAAGCACGCCAGCGCCAGATTGAGCAGTATCGACCAGCAAAACAAGAGCACGGCAAGCAGGGCCAGTTTGGGCCCTGGCTCGGGCAAGGCGGCGTTTTTGGTGCCCCAGCGCAGGCGTTGCCGGACAAATCCGCGCCAGTCGGCCGGGGCTTCGGTGCGCACGGTTGACTCGGCATTTTTTAGAAAAAACACCCCGTCGGGCCAGCGCCGGGCTATTTTTTGCAACAAAAACAGGTCGTCGCCCGAGGCACGCCCGTCGTCGCCATAGCCGCCCGTCGCTTCGAACACGACTTTCGGGTAGGCCAGGTTGGCGCCATTGCCCAGCCGCTGCCAGCCCAGCCGGATGCCTGCCCCTGTGATGCCCATCATCCCGAGAAAATCGAGCGCCTGGAAGCGCTGCAACAGGTTGCGCTCGTGGTGAAAGGCGACGGGCGCGGCGATGGCTTTCGGGGCGACCGTTTCATGGACCGAGGCGAGCAGGCGCAGCCAGCCGGGCGGCGCGAGGCAATCGGCGTCAGTCGTGACGATCAACTCGCCCGAGGCCCGGGCGATGGCGGTTTCGAGGCCGAATTTTTTGTAGGCATTGATCCTGACGCCGTCGGGCAGCAGTTCCGCCAGCCGGATCAGGCGAATCTGGACGCCGTTTTGTCCCTTTTCCGCCGCGCGAAGGACGATAGCGGCCGTGTCGTCGGAGGAAAAATCGTCGACGACGATGATTTCGAACAGTTCTGGCGGGTAGTCGCCATTCAGGATGCTGTCGAGGCAGGCGCCGATTCTGGCGGCTTCGTTGCGCGCGGGAATGACCACGCTGACGGGCGTGCAGGGCCGGAAACCAGCAGGCAGCTGCCAGACGGGCAGGCTTTTCCAGCCGCTGAAATATGCGCCGAGCAGGAGGACGTAAATGGCTGCGAGCGCGATTGAAAACAAATACCAGGCTTGATCCATCACAATTTCAGGGCAAAAATCCCCGTTTTTGCAGGCATTTCAAGACAAATTGTTGCGTTACATTTGCAGCAATCTATCACCCTGATTTCCAGATACCAACACCCGCTGTCCACCATGTCCGAACCGCAAAGTTTGATCTCGCTCAAAGCGGCCCTGCAAGCCAAACGCGCACCCCAGTACCGACGTATCGTGCGCTGGATGTGGCGGCTCACCTACCTCGGCATTTTTGGCGTGGCGGCCTTGTTTATCGGGATCAATTTTATGGCCATCCCTTCGTTCCGCGAACTGGAGGACCCCAACTCGGCCCTGGCCAGCGAAGTATTGGCAGCCAACGGCGAGGTGCTGGGCCGTTATTTTATCGAAAACCGCGTACCCATTGCCTACCAGGACCTGAGTCCGCACCTCGTCAACGCACTGGTATCCACCGAGGACGAACGTTATTGGGACCACTGCGGCGTGGATGCCTGGGCGGTGCTCCGCGTCGTGGGTCGTACCATTATTTTGCGGGATCGCTCGGCCGGCGGGGGCTCCACCATTACGCAGCAGCTGGCTAAAATGCTGTACTCGAGCCGCGATTTCGAAGGCATGAGCCAGTTTGAAAAGTTGTTCACCCTGGCCTTCCGCAAGCTGCGCGAATGGATCACCGCCGTCAAACTGGAAAAAAGCTACACCAAGGAAGAGATCATGGCGATGTACCTCAATCAGGTCAACTTCGTCAACAACACCTACGGCATTCGCGCCGCCTCCGAGGTTTATTTCGGGGTGGAGCCCGAAAAACTCAAGATCGAGGAAGCCGCGACATTGATTGGTATGTTGCAAAATCCTTCGCTGTACAACCCCGTTCGCTTCCCCGACAAATGCATGCGCCGCCGTATGATCGTGCTGTACCAGATGTACAAACACGGACACCTGACCGAGGCCCAGTACGACAGCCTGAAAGTGCTGCCGATCGACATGAGCCGTTTCAAACGGGTCACTTTTACCGACGACAAGGCGCCTTACCTCTGCGCTGAATTGAAAAAAGATATCGGCGCCATCCTCAACCAGCCCGAATGCCGCAAACCCGACGGCAACAAATACGACATTTACAAAGACGGCCTGCGCATCTGGACCACCATCGATCCCGCGTACCAGCGCTGCGCCGAGGAGGCCATGGCCGAGCACATGAAAAAAGAGCAGGCGCGCTTTTTTACCGTCTGGAAAGGCAAAGACCCCTGGACGTACCGCTCCGGCGACGCCACGCCCGAAGAAATTCAGCAGCGCCAGGAATCGCTCCTGCGCGTCATGCGCGACGGCGACCGCTACCAGGCCTTGCGCCCCAAATACCTCTCCACCCTGGAAGAGCGCGTACAGCAGAAATACGATTTCGACCTGCGCGATGTCGATATCCAGCGCATGCTTGCCGAGGAGAAAAAAGCCGGCGAGATCAGCAAACAGGTGGGTAAAAAATGGGTCACCGCCGAGCAGGCCGCCACTTATCGCCGCATCATGAGCGGCCCCGAATGGCCGGAGATCAAGAAGCAATGGACGGCTTTGCAGGGCGCCATTATGAAGCAATATCAGGCCAAAACCAAAATGAAAGTGTTTACGTGGAACAATCCGCGCCTCGAAAAGGACACGTTCATGTCGCCCTACGACAGCCTGAAATACTCGCGCATGTTCCTCCAGTCGGGCATTCTTGCCGTCGATCCGCTCAGCAGCGAAGTGAAAGCCTGGGTGGGTGGTATCAATTTCAAATATTTCCAGTTCGACCACGTGCGCTCGCAGCGCCAGGTGGGTTCTACGTTCAAACCCTTCGTGTACGCCACGGCCATTTCCCAACAGGGCGTAAGCCCCTGTTTTCAGGTGTACGACCAGGCCGTGACCATCCCGGCGCGTTACCAGAATTTTACCAATTCCGTCGACTGGACGCCCAAAGACGCCAACGGGTATTATTCCAACCAGCTCATGACCCTGAAAGAAGCGCTCAAAAACTCGGTCAACTCCGTCAGCGCTTTTCTCATGAAGCAAATGGGCGACACCGAGCCCGTCCGCGGACTGGTCAACAACATGGGCATCGACTCTGCCGCCCGACGCCCCGACGGCGAGTATCGCATCCCCAAACAACCCGCCATCTGCCTCGGCGCGGCCGACCTCACCGTGTTTGAAATGACCGGCGCCTACTCCACTTTCGCCAACAACGGCGTGTATGGCAAACCCTATGTGATCAAAAAAATCGAGGACAAAAACGGCCGCGTGATCTTCAACGCCTTGCCCGAAGAACGCGTTGCCCTGCCACCCAACGCGAACTACGTGTTGCTCGACATGCTCAAATACAACGTCAAGGGCGCGCCCGGCATCAACACGCTCAAAAGCGAAGTCGGCGGCAAAACCGGCACCACCAACGACTATTCCGACGGCTGGTTCATGGGCGTGACGCCCCGCCTCGTCGTCGGCACCTGGGTGGGCGGCGAAGACCGCTGGATTCGTTTTCTCAGCATCGGCGACGGGCAGGGCGCCAAAATGGCGCGACCCATTTTTGCCGGCTTTATCCAGCGCCTCGAAAAAGACAAAACCTCGGGCTACGACGTCAATGCCCGTTTCAAACGCCCGCCCGGCGACCTCGGCATCGAAATCAATTGCGCCGCCTATCGCGACTCGCTGCCGCCTACCGATGAAGAATTTGCCCCGGACATCTACAACGACGAAGCGCCGGACGGCAAGGGCAGCAGTGTGCCCGACGCCAAACCTGCCGACGGCAAAACCCCGGGCCGAAAGCCCGATACGGAGCGGTTTGGGGATGAGAATTGAGCGCGTGTTTTTGAGGCGACAGCTTGGGTGTTTATTGACAGGATTTACAGGGTTATGTTTTGAAATACAGTTAATTAGTTGATAAAATAAGGGGTTATACCCACTTGTGTTTTTCACCGCCAAGACGCAAAGACGCGGAGAAATTCGCGAACCCTTTGCGCCTTGGCGGTAAAAAAAATGCAAGTGTGCAAGTCACCTTATTTTATCAATGAATTGTTTTCACCCTCAACACAGAAGCAGTGCGCTAACCCATCCTGCTAAATCTTGTTAATCCTGTCCTCCCCAAAAAAACCTGTCACGCCAATACCCAGCCACTCCTTCTCACAAACACGATGCGCCGCTTCTTTGCCATTTGCCTGATCCTGCTGTCCGGCCGCCTTGCCGCCCAGTCCACCTACTGCAACCCGCTCAACCTCGACTACGGCCACACGCCCATCCCCGGCGCGGCGGCCTGGGGCGCCCATCGCGCCACGGCCGACCCGGTGATCGTGCGTTTTAAAGGCGATTACTACCTGTTCAGCACCAACCAGCACGGCTACTGGTGGAGCAACAACCTGTCCGACTGGCACTTCGTATCGCGCGGCTTTCTGCGCCCCGATCTCGATACCTACGACGACCTCTGCGCGCCGGCCGTGGGCATCATCGGCGATACCCTGCTGGTATTCGGCTCCACCTACACCCGCGATTTCCCGATCTGGATGAGCACCGACCCGAAAAATGCCGGCAGCTGGACCGAAGCCGTGCACAAATTCGACATCGGCGGCTGGGACCCCGCCTTTTTCACCGACACCGACGGGCGGCTTTACCTGTACAACGGCAGCAGCAACCGCTACCCGATCTATGGCGTCGAGCTCGACCGCCGCACCCTGCAACCCCTGGGCGCCCGCAAGGAACTCTACACCCTCGAACCCGACCGCTACGGCTGGCAACGCTTCGGCGAACACCTCGACAACACCTTCCTCGACCCCTTCATCGAGGGCGCCTGGATGACCAAATACGGCAACCGCTACTACCTCCAGTACGGGGCGCCGGGTACCGAATTCAGCGGCTACGCCGACGGCGTGCTGGTCGGATACGGTCCGCTGGGACCGTTCCGTCCACAGCCCGATCCCTTCTCTTACAAACCCGGCGGCTTCATTCGCGGCGCGGGGCACGGCAGCACCTTTCAGGATGCCTGGGGCAACTACTGGCACACTTCCACCATGGCCATTTCGGTCAAAAACAACTTCGAGCGCCGCATCGGCCTCTGGCCCGCCGGTTTCGACGCCGACAGCGTGTTGTACTGCAACACGACATTCGGCGACTACCCGCATTACCTGCCGAACGGCCCGGCCGACCACCTGCAAAGCAGCTTCACCGGCTGGATGTTGCTCAATTACCAAAAACCCGTGCAAGCCTCTTCCGCCCTGCCGGGCCACCCCGCCAACCACGCCGTCGACGAAAACATCAAAACCTGGTGGGCTGCCGCCTCCGGCCGGCCCGGCGAGTGGTTTCAGAGCGATCTGGGCGACACCTGCACCGTGTACGCCATCCAGATCAACCACGCCGACCAGGGCGTCGAGATCATGGGCAAAGCCGCGGGCCTGTACTACCGCTACAAGCTCTGGCACTCCCTCGACGGCAAAAAATGGCGCCTCCTCAGCGACAAAAGTCGCTCGGACGCTGACGCCCCGCACGACTACCTCGAACTGCCCCAGCCTCTGCGCACCCGCTACCTCCGCATCGAATTTGTCGGGCAAGGCGCGGGCACGTTCGCGCTCAGCGGCCTGCGCGTATTCGGGCGCGGCGACGGCGCCCCGCCTCCGGCCGTGCGCGAATTTATCGTGCTGCGCACCGAAAAAGACCCGCGTTCCGCCTGGCTCAAATGGCGCCCCGTCGACGAGGCCTGGGCCTACAACATCTACTTCGGTACCGCCCCCGACAAGCTCTACAACTGCATCATGGTGCACGACGCCAACGAGTACTGGTTCAAAGGCATGGACGCCCGCCAAACCTATTATTTCAGCATCGAGGCGGTCAATGAAAACGGGGTGTCGGGGAGAAGCGGGGTAGTGGAAAGGAGGCCGTAGGGGGTCATCCCACGCTATCCAGCCACTCCTTGGCCGTTTGGGTGTTGGGATGCTGCTCGCCGAGTTGCTGCTGAAAAAGTCGATGCGCTTTGGAGAACAGTTCGCGGGCTTTTTCTTTTTCCCCGGTGTCCAAAAAAACAACGCCGAGGTTAAGTTGGCTCACGGCAATGGTGGGATGATCCGCCCCAAAATTTTTCATATCCGAGGACATGGCCAATTCCAGCAAATCCCGCGCTCTTTCGTACTCACCCAGGTTTCGATACACGTTGGCCAAATTGGATTGGTTCACGGCAACGGTGGGATGATCCGCCCCAAAATTTTTCATATCCGAGGACATGGCCAATTCCAGCAAATCCCGCGCTCTTTCGTACTCACCCAGGTTTCGATACACGATGGCCAAATTGGACTGGCGAACGGCAACGGTGGGATGATCCGCCCCAAAATTTTTCATATCCGAGGACATGGCCAATTCCAGCAAATCCCTGGCTCGGTAATACTGACCTAGGGAGTAATACACGGTGGCCAAATTGGATTGGCTCACGGCAACTCTGGGATGATCCGCCCCAAAATTTTTCATATCCGAGGACATGGCCAATTCCAGCAAATCCCGCGCTCTTTCGTACTCACCTAAATCCGCACAAGCCAAACCCAATTGATTTTGACAGTAACCAATGAGCGAGTACTCTTTCGAATATGCTTCCGCCAGCGCCTCCTCCGCTACCACCTTTGCCTCCAACGATCGGCCCAATCGCCGGTAATTTTCCGACAACTCCCCTTTACATTCAATCACTGCCGCAGCGTCCTTAACCCCTTCAATCAAGCCCAAATACTTCAAACGGCAGGCCAGTTCCAGCCGATAATCCACGATGTCCTGATACAAAGTGATCAGCTTGGCCAGCACGCCCAGGTAGCCGTCCGAGGCATCGGCCGCGGCGAAATCCAGGAAGCAAAGCAGGTGGCTTTCGTACAGGAGGTTGATTTTCAAGCGCGGGTGTTGCTCGGTGAAATAATTGACGGACAAGCAGTTGCACAATTCCGGAAACCAGGCCGACTGGTTGAGGTCGCGGTTTTTCAGCAGCCGCACCGCGTTGTCGTGTATGCTGTATTCTCCTTCCTGCTCGCTCAGCCAGCCCGCCTGCGCAAGTTGCGCCACCCCCTCCGACAACAGGCCCGAAGGCTCTGCCTTGCCACCGCGCCATTCCCGCGCGAAGCCCCGGCAGCCGACAAGGTCGGCGAGATCGAGGTCGTCGGGGAATTTGGGCGGGGCGTCGTCCGTTTCTTCATCGGACGCCTTCGGCAAAGGCTGTCCGAGGTAGGAGATCATGGTCTCCAGATCGTAGCGGCCGGGAGGCAGGGCGGCGAATTGCAGCAGCGTCCAGCAGGCCGCCGCGTCGGGCGGGTTAGCTTCGAAAATGCCCTGGGCCACGGCGAGCGTCTTGTCGACCCCGTCCGTGCGGGTTTGGGCGTGGTCGAACACGCGGCGCAGGAAGTCTTTGGCAGATTTTTCGGCAAAATGCGGCGTTTGGGCCACCAGCAGGCGCATCAGCCAGGCATTGCCGCGCAGGGTGTGGAGTTCGTCGGCGCCGAGCCAGCCGGTTTGCAAGCCCGACTTGTTGAAAAAATGCAACACATCGCCGTCTTCGAGGGGCGGGATGCGGAAATTCAGAAAACGCGGGTCGCTGAACGGCTGTCGCGTGGTAATCAGCACACGCGCCTTGCGAATCTCGATCAGGTCGAGGTAATCGAGTATGGCAGCTTCGCCGGGCACGCCGTCGAGGATAATGAGTTGCGGGCAGTCGTAGTTGCGCAATTGCGACACCTCCTCGCGGGCTGCCTGCTCGTAAAACGCCTCGTTTTGGGGCAAATCCTCCCTGGGTTCCCAGTTGCTGATGGCCTTTACGATGGACTTGGGCAGGTTGGTCGTGAAATCCACCCAGCCGTATTGCTGGAAAAGGTCCCGTTTGTCTGCCTCGTGGAAGCAGGCATTCGCCAGCGTGCTTTTCCCGATGCCGCTATCGCCGTGTACCACGATCCAGCGGGATTCCGACGACTGCAACAGGGCAAGCAGATTGTCGCGCAAGGCTGTTCGTTCGAGCAGCTGCGCTTCTGGACTGACGGTGAGGGTCAGGTAACGGGGCGTCATGTGGCGGGGAATTTTGGGCAAAATACAGGGAATGCGCGAACCTTATTCCCTCTGTTTACATAAAAAACAGCGTAAAAACTAAGGCATGGGGTAAAAGGTACAGATGTCTCCCTGCGGTCGACAGGACAGGGGAACGGTTTAATGAGGCAATATTCCTCAGATTTCTCCCTGCGGTCGAAATTTTTGCAGCGGGTAAAATTTCGACCGCAGGGAGAAATCTGATAAAGCACAAGCACAAAACACGCCCCTGTCATGTCGACCGAAGGGAGACATCTGACAACCCATTTGTGTAGTGGGGATATTCCAAATTGTCGCTCAGGCTGCCTGAACGACAATTTGGAAGGCACTCTTTGATGCCCCAGACGATCAAATCCCTGGAATCGCCCTAAATTTATCCCATTAAATCGCTCATTCTGCAATGACTATCCTGACAACCGACTATTTCCGCCGTCACTTGAGCGAGGTGCTCCGGCAAGTGCGGAAAGGGCAGTCTTTTGCGCTCGTTTCCGGGGAGGATAATAAGGTCATTGTCTGTCTGTTGCCCGCCAACTC
>JBGAHL010000032.1:2444-59039 GCA_044226205.1 Saprospiraceae bacterium | reverse complement strand
GGCCCAATTCATCAACAATTGGTGCCATAGAACAGGAAATCGGCACCGAAAAGCTTCGATGCCGATTTACAGATTCCGTCAGGCCATCTCTAATTGCCTCGCACATTGCTTGGCTCAAAATTCGGGATGACTCATGTTTTCGTTTGCGTTTATTTGCCGGCCTGGTATCAGGCTTCTTCGGCTACTACTTCGAAATTGACCGGAGCGACAACTTCGCTGTGGAATTTGACATGGGCGGTGTAGTTGCCCAGTTCTTTTACTTCTTCGGGCATTTCGACAAGGCGTTTTTCCACGTCGATGTCGTATGCGTCCTTGATGGCATTGATCAGGTGCTGGGCCGTGACGGAGCCGAAGAGGCGGCCGCTTTCACCGGCTTTAGCCGTGATTTTGAGCGTGCCTTCGGCCAGTTTGGCGGCGTAGGCCTGGTAGGTCGTCAGCATGGCGGCTTCTTTTTTAGCCGTCTGTTTTTTCATGCCTTCGAGTTTGGCCATGTTGGCTTTGTTGGCCACGATGGCGAGTCCTTGCGGGATCAGGTAGTTGCGGCCATAACCGTCTTTAACTTTGACGACGTCGTGTTTGGCGCCTACCTTTTCAATATGTTCGAGGAGAATGATTTCCATCTCTGAAAAAGTTGAAAGTGAAAAATGGGTTACTTCATCAAGTCGGCCACGTAGGGCAGAATAGCCAGGTGGCGGGCACGTTTGACGGCCGTGGACACGCGGCGCTGATATTTCAGGCTGTTGCCGGTGATGCGGCGCGGCAACAGTTTGCCTTGCTCGTTGATGAACTGGAGGAGGAAATCACCGTCTTTGTAGTCGATGTATTTGATGCCGAATTTGCGGAAACGGCAGTATTTTTTACGACGCAGACCGATTTTCGGGTTGCTGAGGAATTTGACGTCTTCTCTTGAAGCTGCCATAATATGGTAGATAATTGATTGTTAAAGAATAGTTGTTCCCACGGGTGGCGAGGGCGAGGCCTTCGCCGGCGATCATCAATTCGCGTCGAGGTCGATGACTTCGGGAGGCGGCACGACGGCGGCTTCTTCGGCAACTGCGACAGGCGCGTCTTTATCGGCTTTCTTTTTGGAACCGATGCGGCCGTTGCGTTTGTCGTCGTTGTACTTGACGCCGTATTTGTCGAGTTTGACGGTGAGGAAGCGGAGGATGCGTTCGTCGCGCTTCATGTTCAGTTCGAATTTGGCGAGCCAGTTGGCGCCATCGCAACCGAATTCAATGTTGTAGTAAACGCCCGAGGAGCGTTTGCCAATGGTGTAGGCCAGTTGACGGAGGCCCATTTCGTCCACGGCCACGATGGTGGCGCCAAAGCCTTTCAGCTCTTTTTGAACGTGTTCCGCTGCCGATTTGACTTCATCGCCCGACAGCACTGGATCTACGATGAAGGTGACTTCGTAATGTCTCATTTACAATACTTTGTAAAATTTAAAAGAACTTTTTTGAAAAAGAGGCCGCAAAGGTAGGCATTTTATGCGGTAAGTAATAGCTGGATTTATTTTTTGTCGCTGTGCCGCTGTAGCGCCGACCTCCAGGTCGGCGCTGTTGAGTGCAGCAACGCCCCGCGATCATCAGCCAAAGTTACGATCGGGAACGTATTGAAATTTTGATGGCAAGAGGTCGGTACAATCGCGGGTGTTTTCTGCCCTCAGCGTCGCCGCTGTAGCGCCGACCTCCTGGTCGGCGATGTTGAGAGAAGCAACGCCCCGCGATCATCAGCGAAAGTTACGATCGGGATCTTATTGAAATTCTGATGGCAAGAGGTATGCACAATCGCGGGTATTTTCTGCCCCCAGCATCGCCGACCTTGAGGTCGGCGCTACAGCGTTTTTTGATATTTATTTTTCTGGCGGACTCCGCATTCTCTCCTTTTTTTACATCAGCCTGGCAATTTTGGCGAAAAACACGATCCAAACTGCCATGCAAAAAATTTACTACGAACGCAATTTGCCCCATTGGCACCCGCCCGGCGCAACCTTTTTTCTTACGTATCGATTAGCTGGTTCGATACCTCAATCAGTCCTCTTTGGCCTGCAAAAGGACTTTGCTTCAGAAACCTTGCAACTTCGTAGCCGGCTTTTCGGGCAGGCACTCAGTCAGGCAACCTATGCTTTGCAACGCCGCTTTTTTGCCCATTATGACGGACAACTGGATCTTAATCCCAACGGCCCTTACTGGTTAAAACGGCCGGAAATCGCACGGGCGGTGATTGATTCCTGGACTCATTTGGAAGGGCATGGTGTCCAAATTCATGCACTTTGTGTCATGCCCAATCATGTGCACGTCTTGGTTGAGCACCGGAAAGGCGCCCCCTCTCTGGCGAAGATTTTACAAATGCACAAAGCTTTTACCGGCAAACAATGCAACCGGATTTTGGGAAGAACGGGGTGTTTTTGGCAAAAAGAAACCTACGACCACTGGGTAAGAAGCCCTGAAGAATTTGACCGGATTGTTCGGTATATTCTGAACAACCCGGTCAAGGCGAAATTAGTGGAACGATGGACTGAGTGGCCGTTTACCGTAGCGCGGCTGTAGCGCCGACCTCCAGGTCGGCGAGATTGAGGGCAGAAAATACCCGCGATTGTGCTAGGTTGTTGCCATTAGAATAACAATGGGTTGCCGATCGCAGCTTTGGCTGATGATCGTGGGGCGTTGCTTCTCTCAACAGCGCCGCTGTAGCGCCGACCTCAAGGTCGGCGATGCTGAGGGCAGAAAATACCCGCGATTGTACCGACCTCTTGCCAGCAGAATTTCAATACGTTCCCGATCGTAGCTTTGGCTGATGATCGCGGGGCGTTGCTTCTCTCAACATCGCCGACCTGGAGGTCGGCGCTACAGCAGCGCTACAGCGACTTCGTTACCACTTCCTTCCCGTTCATCGTCATTTTTCGGCCAAAAACCAGCCCTGCCGCATCAGTGTCGATCAGCACGGTGTCGCCTTTGACGTAGTCGCCGGCCAGTACGTGTTTGGCCAGTTCGTTGACGAGCTCGCGTTGCAGGGTCCGTTTGAGCGGTCGTGCGCCGAATTGCGGGTCGAAACCGTGCTCGACGAGCAGCTTGGCCGCGGTTTTGCTGACTTCCAGCGACAACTCCTGGCGCTCGAGCATTTCCCGGATATCTTTCAGGAGAATGTCGAGGATGAGGCTCACCTGGTCTTTTTGCAGCGGATGGAACACGATAACCTCGTCGATGCGGTTGAGGAACTCGGGCCGCAGGTTTTGTTTGAGGGCGTCCATGACTTCCGATTTGGCTGTCTCGAACACCTCGTGCTGGCGTTTTTCGGGTATGCTGTCGAAGTCCTCGAAGGCTTCCATGATCTTGTCGGAAGCCAGGTTGGAGGTCATGATAATGATCGTGTTTTTAAAATTGGCGGTGCGCCCTTTGTTGTCCGTCAGGCGGCCGTCGTCGAGCACCTGGAGCAGGATGTTGAACACGTCGGGGTGCGCTTTTTCGATCTCGTCGAGCAGCACGATAGAGTACGGGCGCCGGCGGACGGCCTCGGTCAGCTGACCGCCTTCGTCGTAACCCACGTAACCGGGCGGGGCGCCCACGAGTCGGCTCACGGCATGGCGCTCCTGGTATTCCGACATATCGATGCGGGTGATGGCCTTTTCGTCGTCGAACAGCACCTCGGCCAGGGCCTTGGCGAGTTCGGTTTTACCCACGCCGGTGGGGCCGCAGAAGATGAACGAACCGATGGGTTTGTCGGGGTCGCTCAGGCCGGCACGGTTGCGGCGAATGGCGTCCGACACGGCTTCCACGGCTTCGTTCTGGCCGATGACGCGTTTGTGCAGTTCGGCTTCGAGGTGCAACAGGCGTTCGCGCTCCGACTGCATCATTTTGGAGACCGGGATGCCCGTCCAGCGCGCCACCACGTCGGCTACGTCGTTGGCGGTGACCGTCTGGGTGGTCATGCGGTTTTCGGGCGCCAGGCCGGCGAGTTTGTCTTCGGCTGCCTTGAGGAAGGCTTCCTGTTTGGGGATGTCGTCGAATTTGATCTTGGACGCCTCTTCGAGGTTGCCTTCGCGTTCGGCGCGCTGGTAGCGGATCTGGAGTTCTTCCAGTTTTTGTTTGGCCGTCTGGATGGACTCGACCACTTCTTTTTCCGACTGCCATTTGGTGCGCAGCCCGTCGAGTTTTTCGCGCAGATCCTCGATCTGCTTGTTCATGGCCGTGAGTTTGCGCTCGTCGTTTTCGCGTTTGATGGCTTCGCGCTCGATTTCGAGCTGGCGCAATTTGCGGTCGAGCTCATCGATTTCTTCGGGCACCGAATCCAGTTCGAGGCGCAGTTTGGCAGCGGCCTCGTCGATCAGGTCGATGGCCTTGTCGGGCAGTTTGCGCTCGGTAATGTAGCGGTGCGAGAGTTCGGCGGCGGCGATGACGGCCTCGTCGAGGATCTGGACTTTGTGGTAGTTCTCGTATTTCTCGCGGATGCCGCGCAGAATGGAGATGGTATCTTCCAGACTCGGTTCGTCGACGTACACCGACTGAAAGCGGCGTTCGAGGGCTTTGTCGGACTCGAAATATTTCTGGTACTCGTCGAGGGTCGTCGCACCGATGGTGCGGAGTTCGCCGCGGGCGAGGGCCGGTTTGAGGATGTTGGCAGCATCCATGGCGCCCTGGCCGCCGCCGGCGCCCACGAGGGTGTGGATTTCATCGATAAACAGGATGACCTGCTCGTTGGAGTCGACAACCTCCTTGATGACGGCTTTCAGGCGCTCTTCAAATTCGCCCTTGTACTTGGCGCCGGCGATGAGCGCCGACATATCGAGCGAAAAAATCTTTTTCGATTGCAGGTTTTCGGGCACGTCGTGGCGGACGATGCGCCAGGCGATGCCTTCCACGATGGCCGTCTTGCCCACGCCGGGATCGCCGATGATGACCGGGTTGTTTTTCTTGCGACGGCTCAGGATATGGAGCACGCGGCGGATTTCCTCGTCGCGGCCGATGACCGGGTCGAGTTTGCCGTTTTCAGCCATTTCGGTGAGGTTGACGGCGTATTTCTGCAAGGCATTGAACACCATGTCGGTGCTTTGTTCGGTCACCTTGCGGCCTTTGCGCAGTTCTTTGACGGCGGCGCTGAGCACTTCGAAGGTAGCGCCGTTTTCGCGCAGCAGCCGGGCGGTTTTGTCGGCGCCCTTGGCGATGCCGAGCACCATGAGTTCGATGGAAATGTATTCGTCGCCGAAATCCTTGAGCAGGGTTTTGGCGGCAGAAACGGCTTTGTTGGCCTCGTTGGTGAGGTACTGCTTGTCGGCGCCCTGCACACGCGGCGTTTCCCAAACCAGTTTGTCGAGGTCTTGTTCAAAGCGGGGCAGATTGACGCCCGCTTTTTTCAACAGGAAGTCGGTGATGCTGTCGTCGACAGCCAGCAAACCTTTGAGCAGGTGAGCGGTATCGACATTTTGCTGTTCGTAACCGGCAGCGATCTGCTGGGCTTGCAGGATGGCTTCCTGGGCTTTTACGGTGAAGTTATCGTATGTCATGAGTGTACTGTTCCTTTATTCGGGAGGTTTAAATGGCTATTTGGAGCATGCCCTTCAAATTTTTGACCAATCCCGAGTAAGGAGGGCGTGGCTGAAATTATGACAGAAGACGTGGCAAAAAAAGGCCAATTTTACAGAAACGGAGGTATTTTGATGACGATTTGGCGGAGCGTAGGCGCCACATTCTGCCAAGGTTTGGGGTTTTCGCCAATAGACCGGGGTGCCTGCGCCGCAAAATTTAGCCGTCCAACCAACCCCTTCCAGCGCTTTTTCGTCCTCTTAAAAAAACGTGCAACAAACCAACCACACGATATGAAGCATCTGTTCACCATTCTGCTTGCATTTTGTTTTTACCCTTCATTTGCCCAGAGTTACCTGGGCGTGTCGGGCAGTGTCAACCAGTCCTACTGGAAATGGCAAATCCATTCGCTCGATGTCGATGCCGGGCTTGATCCCGCGATCGGCTGGCGGTATGCCGCTTTTTTCGACTGGCGTTTCGCGCCCTGGGCGGGTTTGCGCACCGAACTCGGTACGCAGGTAAAAGCCGGCAAATCTGGTAATTTGACATTCGAAGATATGACCAGCACTGGTATTGTCCGCGAGCGTTACCAATATTGGGAAAGCAGTTTGCTGCTCGAGGTATATCCGTTCAAAAAGTTGCGCGCTTTGTACCTGACGGGCGGCGCCACCGCGGGTTATCTGGGTCGCGCGCGGCGCCATACGAGCATCACGGAGAACGGGGAGCATCATTCTTCGACCACCCCTATCGAGCTGGACAACGATTTGTACAACCGCACGCTTTTTTCTGCCGACGGCGGTCTGGGGGCGGAGTTCAAACTCGATCCTCTCAGTCGACTTCGTGTGGAAGCGCGCATGCAGTACGGGCTGAACAACTATTCGGCCCACAGCAATGTGGATGCGCGGGTGAGCTCGGCGCTGCTGAGCGTCATGTACCTGCACCGTTTGTGAGGGGGCGGAGGTGTAAATAAAAAGCGTCCGGAACGGCTGTTGCGGACGCTTTTTATTTTAGAGAAAAAGGCGTTTACCCGTTGATACTCAATATTTTGACTTCAACGCGCTGGTTCTTCATACGGCCTTCCTCGGTGTAGTTCGACTCGATGGGGTATTTTTTCCCGTACCCTTTAAACTGCACCCGGCTGGATGCAATGCCTTTGTTGATCAGCCAGTCGGCCACGGCTTTGGCGCGGTTGGTTGAGAGGGAGTTGGCAAAATCCTCGGAGGGGCGGCTGTTGGTGTGGCCGCCGATTTCTACCGACACGTCGGGGTTGTTGGCGAGGAAGTTGTACACTTCTTCGAGGGCGGGCAGGCTTCGGTCGGTGATCGCGTACTTGTCCGCATCGAAATAGATGTTGTTGAGTCGGATGATCGAGCCTTTCCGCAGGTTTTTGCGGTCCATTTTATTGGTCACTACGGTGGGCGGCGCGGTTGATCTTACCGTGGTATCGGTGCGCGGCTTGGGCGTGGGCGTGGTTTTGACCGTCGCGGGCGTCGGCGAGCGCGGCACGGTTTTAGGCTGTGCGGTGGGCAGGGCTGCAACGGGCGGCTTTTGAGCGCAGGGCACTTCGCGAATGGCGGAAGCGTTGTCGATCAGGATGTTGCCGTTGTAGGGGAACGGCGTGGGCGTTTTGAAATAGGCCTCGATAAAAATAAAGGACAAGCCTTCCGTCTTGGGCTGGAGGCGCATGGTAGTGGTGATCCAGCGGTTGTTGGTGATGAGCGCCGTTTCGTACAGGAGTTCGCGTTTGTCGCAATAGCCGGCGCCGCCCCAGATGCGGAGTTTGGCCGGGGTGACGTAGTTGACCTGCTCGCCGGTGGTGCGGCTGAAACTGAGGTAAAGTTCGGCACGGCAAACATCAAGGTTCCATTCGTAGCACTTGCCGGCTTCGAGGGGGCGGCTGAGGCGCTGGGCGATGCCTTCCCAGGTATCGTTGTCCCGAACGACGAGGCCCACGTAGGTTTCGCCGTGGCTGGGCGCTTTCGTTACGGAAAACGTACCCGGCTGAATGTCGGGCGGGGTTTCGTTGCTGCTGCCGCAATTGTACCAGCCGGTGGGCGCTTCGCAGCATTTGGGCAGGTCTTCAAAAGAGGGGTTGACGAGTTTGATCACCACGCTCTCCTGAGCATGCGCCGCCATTACCAGGGGCAAACAGAGCACACCTAAAAGGAGGCGTTTGATTAAGTTGTTCTCAAAAAACATATGATTGTCTGATGTTTTGAAAAGTCATGTCGTAGCACACATAAAAGGAAAAATCATGCCGAAATTTCCTCTCATACGGCCTTTAAGACGGACTTAACCCTTTCGGTTACCTCAAATTTCCCCTTTTAACGCCCTATTGCCCGTTTTTCATGCCCCCTTTTCGATGAATAACGGAACCAAAGCACTGAATGGTGAGTGATGAGTGATGAGTTTGTTCCAATCGAAAAAAACTCATCACTCATCACTCATCACTCTTAGCTCATCACTCTACTTGAACGCGTCGAGGCCGGTGACGTCCATGCCGGTGATGAGCAGGTGGATGTCGTGGGTGCCTTCGTAGGTCAGTACCGTTTCGAGGTTCATCATGTGGCGCATGACGGGGTACTCGTTGGTGATGCCCATACCGCCGTGGATCTGGCGCGCTTCGCGAGCCACTTCGAGGGCCATATTGACGTTGTTGCGTTTGGCCATCGAGATCTGGGCGGGCGTGGCTTTGCCGACATTGGCCAGGGTGCCGAGGCGCCAGGTAAGCAGCTGGGCTTTGGTGATCTCGGTGATCATTTCGGCCAGTTTTTTCTGGGTCAGCTGGAAACCGCCGATGGGGCGGCCAAACTGAACGCGTTCTTTCGAGTAGCGGAGGGCGGAGTCGTAGCAATCGAGCGCGGCGCCGATAACGCCCCAGGCGATGCCGTAGCGGGCTTTGGAGAGGCAGGAAAGCGGGCCTTTCATGCCGACGACTTCGGGCAGGACGTTCTTTTTGGGTACGCGCACGTCTTCGAACACGAGTTCGCCGGTGATGGAAGCGCGGAGGCTCCATTTGCCGTGGATTTCGGGTGCGGAGAAGCCTTTCATACCTTTTTCAACGATCATGCCGATCACTTTGCCGTCTTCGCGACGGGCCCACACCACGGCGATGTCGGCGACGGGCGAGTTGGTGATCCACATTTTGGCGCCATTGAGGATGTAGGCGTCGCCGTCGTCTTTGACGTTGGTGACCATGCCGCTCGGATTGGAGCCGTGGTCGGGTTCGGTAAGGCCGAAGCAGCCGATCATTTCGCCGCTGGCGAGTTTGGGCAGATAGAGGCGGCGTTGTTCTTCGGAGCCGAATTTGTAGATCGGGTACATCACCAGCGAGCCTTGCACGGAGGCCATGGAGCGCACGCCTGAGTCGCCGCGTTCGAGTTCCTGCATGATGACGCCGTAAGCGATCTCGTCCATGCCGCCGCAGCCGTATTCGGCCGGGAGCGAGGGGCCGAAAGCGCCGATTTCGGCGAGGCCTTTAAAAAGTTGCGTGGGGCATTCGGCGCGGTTGGCGTAGTCTTCGATGATGGGGCTTACCTCCGATTTTACCCATTCGCGCACGGCTTCGCGGGCGATCAGGTGTTCGGAAGAGAGCAATTCATCGACGCCGTAGTAGTCGTGGTGCTGGTAGCGGTCTTCACGGGCGGTACGGGGGCTATGGGTGGAGGCAGAACCGTTGGATTGCATGGTAAGTCCTGGTGATTTTAGTTAGGAAAAATTTCGCGCAAAGGTAAGCAAACTTTGCTGCTACCGTCGGTCGGAATAGCCGAAAAACGACCGATTGCAAAATTTAATTTTTAACAACCCGGAAAATAAAGGTCCGATGTGAAATGAAATTTGGAAACGGGCCGTGGGGCCCGGTGCGGACCAAGTCAGTGTTACATATTTTGCACGGGGACAATCGGGCGCCAGAGGCGGCGTTCACCACTGCCAGTCGTCCATGCCTTCGAACGTTTTTGGTTTGACGGTCAGTTTGGTCAAGACGCGTTGTTTCTGGCGTTCGAGCACCAGTCGGGCGAGCCCCAGTGGCGCCGGCTCGGGCGCATCGGGCCGCATGACCGGCCGGATTTTTTCCTCCAGGACGTCGAGCCGGTACAGCAGGCTCATGAGGTAATCGGGCCGGCGCTCCAGCATTTCGGCGATGCGTTCGGTGAGGATGGCCAACAGCTCCGCTTCCGTAGCAGGAGGGGCGGCCTGTTCAAGTTCGAACGAGCCGCGGAGCAGGGCGTTGGTTTGGTTGAGGACGGTATCGCTCATACGGGCAAAGTTATCCTGTTTAGAGCATGTTGAGTTTTTCCTGCCGAGGCGAAAACGAGAAAATTTTATTTTCGGCAAGGCAAATTTCGCAGTCGGATGCGGGCGATCCGGCGAGAAATTTAACGCAGCAGAAAATAAAATTTTCCGTTTGCAGCCCGGCAAGGAAAATCTCAACATGCTCTTGGACGTCGAGATGCAATTAATGTGACATCCAGGCAACATTTTGCCGGTTTTTTGCCCCGAAGGCAGCAATTTTGGGGGACTTAATCTCTTTTGCATTCAAACATTCCCAAACATCGTTCTATGATGAAATCAAGTTCTTTCTGTCCCACCAAAATTTCTATTATGCCTAAACTCCTGCTCCCGTTTTTTTTGCTTTTACAAATCGCGGCTTTTGCCCAAAGGCCCGTCATTCAAGTCGACATGGAGGGCTTCCGTATGCGCCGGCTGCTGGAAACGCAACCCGGCCAGACCACGATCGTACTCGACAGCCTGGTCACCGCTAACGTGTACACCGTGGTGGTTGTCGGAGCGGCCGAAGGTCAGCAAGACGAACTGACTTTCGAGTTCGATCCCGAATACGAGAAAAACATTGGTCCGTTCTCCAAAGTGCCCGGCAAAGCCAATACTTATAAGTTTACGCCTTACGGCGAACAAGCCGTTTTTACGCTGAAAGCCAAATCACCGCACAAGGTCAGTTCCATTCCGTTCTTTTTGTCGGTCAAATGTGAAACCTGCGTCGAGGCGTCCGAGGCGCGCCAGTCTTTTTTGAACCAACTGGCCCCGCCGCCGATTCAAACCTCGCAAGGCAACGATCCCGCCGGCCTGATCTCCAATATCCTCATCGGTGGCAATTGTTTTAATGTGAACAATGTCAGCGCTTTGGGCAACGCCCTCTCCCGCGGCGTCTTTAACGATGGCCTCTCAAGCATCAACATCCAGGACGGCATGGTCATGGCCACCGGCCGCACCATTGTGGTAGAAGGGCCCAACGATGAAGGCGACGCCAACGAGGGATTCAGCAACAACTCCCCCGACGACCCCGATCTGGCCTGGCTGGCTTCGGGCAACCAGTACGACAAATCGGTTATTGAATTCGACTTTACGCCGTCTGCCAGTTTTGTACAGTTTGAATACGTATTCGGTTCCGAAGAATACTGCGAATACGTGGGGACCCAGTTCAACGATGTGTTCGGCTTTTTTATCAGCGGCCCTGGTTTCAACGGCGCTCAAAACCTTGCCGTCGTAAACGGCAATACCCCCATCTCTGTCAATACGATCAACTACGCCACCAATTCCACGCTTTACCGAAACAACGATGTCTATTCCGGGCAATGCTTCGGTATTCAGCCCACCAACCTGACCGACTGCCAGCTCGACGGCTGGACGGTCAAACTCGTTGCGCAGACGCAGCTCACCCCCTGCGCTACTTACCACATCAAACTGGCCATTGCCGACGTGGGCGACGGCCTGTGGGACTCCGCCGTATTTCTCAAAGCCAACTCGTTTAATGCCGGCGGTACGGTGTCGGCCGCGCCCGTGTATGCCAACAACCTGCCTGCGGCGTACGAAAATTGTGGACAAAACTATATCAAATTCAGTCGAGGCACAGGCGGTAACAGCCAGCCCTTGACGATCAATTACAGCATTTCTGCGGCCAGCACGGCTACCGCGGGGCTGGATTACCAGCCAATCCCGACCTCGGTGACGATCCCGGCCGGTCAAAATGACTTTTTACTGCCGGTCAACGTTCTGGCCGACGGCTTGCTCGAAGGGCAGGAATCCATTATCCTGCTGATCGACAACCTGTGTTCTTGTACACAGGGGACATTGGAATTTTTGATCAATTCCGCCGATCCGCTCACCGTCACCCTCGCCGATGCAATTAATTGCAATTCCACCGCGCCGGTCATCATGAGCCCAACGGTAAGCGGCGGCGTACCGCCATACTCCTACCTGTGGAGTATCGGAGAAACCACTTCCTTCATAGAAGTGGTTGGCAACGCTCAAATCTCGGTTACCGTGACGGGCCTCTGCGGTCAAAGTCAGGCTGACACCGCGACCCTGGCCACTGGTTCGGCCTTGCAACTCGACTCCACGATTCAATTGTGCCCCGGCGCCAGCGTGTCCATCGGCGGCAGCAACTACTCGGCGCCCGATACGGTGACGATCACGCTGGCAGGCGCCGGCAGTGCCTGCGACACCAACCTGACCTTTTATTTGCAACTGTTGCCCAACCCGACCCTGGCGGACACGATTCAGTTTTGCCCGGGCAGTTCGGTGACGATCGGCGATTCCACGTACACGCAGTCTGCGACGGTCAATGTCGTGCTGGCGGGCCAGAACGGCGCCTGCGACACCCTGGCGACCTATGTGCTGGAACAATTGCCCAGCCCGACCCTGACGGATACGATTCAGTTTTGCCCCGGCAGTTCGGTGACGATCGGTGATTCCACCTACACGCAGCCCACGACGGTCAATGCCGTGCTGGCGGGTCAGAATGGCGCCTGCGATACGCTTGCTACCTACGTGCTGCAACTGTTGCCCGAAATTACCCGGACGGAAACGATCAGTTTTTGCCCCGGCGAATCCGTCACCGTTGGCGGAAATACGTACAACGACAACGCAACAGTCGTGCTCAACCTGCCCGGCTCGGGCGGCGCCTGCGATACGGTCGTGACCTACACCCTGATCAAACTCCCGCAACCGACCACCAGCGCCACCTACACCTTGTGCCCCGGCGCCACGATCTCGCTCGGCGGAACGGCCTACTCGGCGCCCAACACCGTGGTGCTGACCCTGCCCGGCCAGAACGGCGCCTGCGATACCGTGGCGACCTACACGCTCGAACTGCTGCCGTACCAAACCAGCCAAACCACCCTGACATTCTGCCCGGGTGAAACGGTGGTGATCAACGGCGTGCCGTACACCAGCGCTGGCACGGTGGTCGACACGATCCCCGACCCCAACGGCGGCTGCGACATTATCGCCACCTACATTATTCAGTCGCTCACTCCCGCGCCCTCGAACGTAGTGCTGATCTGCCCCGGTGGTATCAATGTGACCATCCCGGCGGGTAACACCGGCGAGACAATCGCCTACGACGATCCATTTTCCTCCACGGATTGTACCTGCCCGGGCCTGACGGTAGAAATGACCAGCGGCCTGCCCTCGGGGAGCAATTTCCCGGTCGGCGTGACGGACGTTTGTTTCAAGGCCGAGGATGCCTGCGGCAATACCGCAACCTGCTGTTTCAAGGTGTCGGTGACGGAAAATCCGCCCTGCGACATCAAACAGATCGATTGTATGAAGTGGGAATTGCTGACGATCACCCAGGATGCGGCCTTGAACAAAACCTACCGCATTCGTTTTACCAATTTCTGCTCCAACACCATGTCGTACGCGCTCATCCAGCTGCCCAACGGCGTGGTCGCGACATCGCCGGCCGACAATTCCATTTACACCGCTCCGAGCGGACGGGAGTACCAGGTGCGCAATCCGAACCTGACGACTTTCTATTCGATTCGTTTCAATTCCGTGTTGCCGGGTATCAACAACGGCCAGTCGGATATTTTCAAATACACCCTGCCGCCCACGGCAACCCCGAATTATATCCATGTGGCGGTGCGCCTTTTCCCGCGCCTGTACTACGAGTCGCACCTCAACACGTTCTACTGCCCCATCGGTGTGACGCCCCTTCAGGGCTCCGACGGCCAGCTCAAGTTGCAGGTGTATCCCAACCCCGCCAGCGACAACCTGACCGTTGACCTTTCGCTGTGGGCAGAACAACAGGTGAAAATCAGGGTGTACGATGCCACCGGCCGCCTGATGCAGGAACAGCAGGTGTACGCCGAGTATGCGCCCCAGGCATTCCCGCTGTCGGCCAGCCTGACCGACGGACTTTACTTCCTGGAAGTACAGCCGGCCGAGGGCAGCAAATTGACGACGCGGTTTGCGGTGCAGCGGTAAATTGATGATTTCCCATTAAGCAAAACGCCTCCAGTTTTCGGACTGGAGGCGTTTTTTTATGTCAAAAGAGGAATTTGATCTTCTTTTTGGCAAAAAACCAAAGCGGAGCTTACCCTTTTTTCACCTTCTTTTTGGCCACCCCGTTGCTTTTCGCTTTGCCTGGCGCCGCGATGCCCAGCGCCACGTCCAGCACGTCTTCCATGCGGTCGACGTAGCGGAAATTCAGGCCCTGGATGTACTCGGCTTCGATGTCTTCCACGTGCTTGCGGTTTTCGCGGCAAAGCATGACTTCCTTGATGCCGGCGCGTTTGGCGGCGAGGATTTTCTCCTTGATCCCGCCCACTGGCAGCACTTTACCGCGCAGGGTGATCTCGCCGGTCATGGCCAGGAAGGGTTTCACGGGGCGTTTGGTGAATGCCGAGGCGAGCGCCGTGAGCATGGTAACACCGGCGGAAGGTCCATCTTTGGGGATGGCGCCTTCGGGCACGTGTACGTGGATGTCGGTTCTGTCGAGCGTTTCGGCGTCGATGCCCAGTGCTTCCGCGTGCGCTTTGATGTAGCTGAGCGCAGTGCTGGCGCTTTCTTTCATCACCTCTCCGAGGTTGCCGGTGAGTTGAAGGCGGCCGCCGCCTTTGTTGAGGCTGGCTTCGATAAACAGGATTTCGCCGCCGACGGAGGTCCAGGCCAGGCCCACGGCCACGCCGGGTTCCTGCTGTTCGGTGTAGGAGTCGGTGCTGTATTTGGTCGGGCCGAGGATGGCGTGCAGGTCGTCGGGTTTGATCGACATCTGGATCACCTCGTTCATGGCGATGCGTTTGGCCACGTGGCGCATGACCGAACCGATTTCGCGGCTCAGGCTGCGCACGCCGCTTTCGGCGGTGTAGTCGCGAATGATATTGACCAGGGTTTTGTCGCTGATTTTCACCTGATTAGGCTTCAATCCGTGCTCTTTGCGCTGTTCGGGGATGAGGTGGCGTTTGGCGATTTCCAGTTTTTCTTCCAGCGAATAACCTGCTATCGGAATGATCTCCATACGGTCGAGCAGGGCCGGCTGAATGGTGGAAAGCGAGTTGGCGGTGGCGATAAAAAGCACCTTGGACAGGTCGTACTCGAGTTCGAGGTAGTTGTCGTAAAACGTGGTGTTTTGCTCGGGGTCGAGCACTTCGAGCAGGGCCGAGGAGGGGTCGCCGCGGAAGTCTTTGCCCACCTTGTCGATCTCGTCGAGGATAAAGACCGGGTTGCCGGACTTGCCTTTTTTGAGCGACTGGATGATGCGGCCGGGCATGGCGCCGATGTAGGTTTTGCGGTGTCCGCGGATCTCGGCTTCGTCGTGCAGGCCGCCGAGGCTCATGCGCACGTATTTGCGTTTGAGCGCTTTGGCGATGCTTTGGCCCAGGGAGGTTTTGCCCACGCCGGGCGGGCCGACGAGGCAAAGGATCGGGGCTTTCATGTCGCCTTTCAGTTTCAGCACGGCCAGGTGTTCGAGGATGCGTTCCTTGACTTTTCCGAGGCCGTAATGGTCGGCGTCGAGCACCTGTTTGACCCGTTTGAGGTCGAAATTGTCCTTGGTAAAATCGAGCCAGGGCAGGTCGAGCAGGGTCTCGAGGTAGTTGAGGCCGATGGCGTACTCGGCAATCTGCGGATTGACGCGGCGGATTTTATTGATCTCCCGCACGAAAGTTTCCTGCACGGGTTTTGGCCATTTTTTCTTGCGGGCGCGCTCCACCAGAGCGTTGATTTCTTCTTCCTGCGGGTTTTGGCCCAGTTCCTCCTGAATGGTTTTGAGTTGCTGGCTGAGGAAGTAGTCGCGCTGTTGTTTTTCGATGTCGGTGCGCACCTTGGCCTCGATCTGGTCTTTCAGTTCGAGCAGTTGCAGCTCGGAGTCCATGTGCCGCAGGATCTGGCTCGCTTTTTCCATCATGTTGGAAATTTCGAGAATCGCCTGTTTTTCATGGACTTTGATGCCCAGGTTGGAGGAAATAAAGTTGAGCAGGAAGTTGTCGTTCGTGATGTTTTTCAGCATCACGACGGCTTCCGAAGGGATTTGGGGCGACAGTTCGATGATATGCCGCGCCGAATCGCGGATGCTGCTGATGAGGGCCCTGAACTCGAGTTTGTTCTTGGGTTGTTCGTACTCGATGTCGTGGATTCGACCGACCATGTAGGGGTCTTCGGATTCCATTTCATCGAGGTGAAAACGTTTGCGGCCCTGCAAAATCGCGGTGGTGGAGCCGTCGGGCATTTTGAGTAATTTCAAAATGCGGGCAATAGTGCCTACCCGGTAGAGGTCGCGCGCCGTGGGATTTTCAATTTTGACATCCTTTTGCGACAAAACACCGACCAGGCGGTTGGTTTCGTACGCGGTTTGTACAGCGCGAATGCTTTTGTCGCGGCCAATCGTGATCGGCGTCACGATGCCGGGGAAAAGTACGGTATTTTTCAAAGGCAGGATAGGCAGGGTATCGGGAAATACCTCGCCAGCCTTGGCTTCGTCTTCTTCTTCCAGGGAAAAAAGCGGCACGAAATCGGGTTCGTCTTCCGATTCCGGGGTCATGATCCAATTTTCAAACATGCTCATACGTCACAATAGAGGGTCTAAGGATTAAGCAGGGTGCTGTCGCAAACATTCAAATTTTTTGATGAATCGTTCGGGGTAAAAATGTGAGATTGTCATGCTGACAGCAAAAAAAATACCCGTGCCGAACCGATTGCACTGGTCAAATTGCTTGCCACCTCTGCTTAGACGCCTGTTTTGGCAGAAAAGCGGCACGTTGTACGACAAAACGACAGGCGCTTGTCGTTTCGCGTCCTGCATTCATCCGAAAAAATAGCCTGTTTTGGGCCGGGGCCGACATTTGTAAGGCGCCAAACCCGTAGCCATGACCAACACGACTTCCTTCGCTATCGTTCGTTTGATCGAATATTTAAAAAAGCAACGCCTTGTGCAGCTTTTCGCCATTTTCCTGCGCTATCTGATCGGCGGCGCCTTCATTTTCGCCGCTGTTCCGAAAGTGCTTGGCGAGCGGTTTACGACCATGTCGGTCGATACGCCCGTCGGCTTTTTCTTCGAAGCCATGTATCAAACCGGCTTTTACTGGTACTTTTTGGGTTGGGCGCAGATCGCGGCTGCATTATTGCTCATGACCCAGCGATTTGCGACCCTCGGCGCCGCTATTTTTTTCCCGATTATGCTCAACATCTGGCTGATTACCTGGTCGATGGGGTTCAAAGGCACGCCTGTCGTTACCTTTTTGATGTTTTTAGCCAACGCCTGGTTGCTTCTGTGGGACTATCGCAAGCTGGCGCCCCTGTTTTTGCGCGAAAGCCGGCTCAGTCTTCTGCCTTCCGGCTTCAACGATGCTTTCATGGCCAGGCCCGTCTGGATCTGGCTGGGGTTCGGCCTGGCGCTTTGTTCGGCCCTGATCCGGCTCGATTTTAACCATGCCGGTTTGTACCTCGGGGGCGGTTTTTGTGTAACAATGGGCTTTTTGGTATATGGAATGAATACAAAAATGCCCGCCGTGATCTGAAAGGCCTGCGCAGGGGCCTACCTTAGCGGTAGATAAATGAGTTGCTTTATGTCTCCATCAGTCACCACCGATCTTGCCGCCTTGCGGCGCAGTTATTCCCTTGAAAAATTGTCGGAAAAAGACGTCAGCCGCGACCCCTTCGTCCAGTTCGACGCCTGGTTCCGCGAGGCGCTCAACAGCGAACTGCTCGAACCCAATGCCATGACCCTCGCCACGGTCAATGCCGAAGGCCAGCCCGGCGCCCGCATTGTGTTGCTGAAAAGTTTCGACGAAAAGGGTTTCGTGTTTTTTACCAACTATGAAAGCCGAAAAGGCGAGGACCTGGCGGCACAGCCCCGCGCCGCCCTGCTTTTCGCCTGGCTCGAACTGGAGCGTCAGGTGCGCATCGAAGGAGCCGTGGAGAAGGTGAGCGAGGCCGAATCGCTGGCATATTTTCAAAGCCGCCCTTTGGGCAGCCAGATCGGCGCCTGGGCGAGCCCGCAAAGTCGCCCCATTTCAGGCCGCGAAGTGCTGGAACATGCCGTGGCCACGCTGGAAAAAGAATACGCCGATGCGCCCGCGCTGCCTCTGCCGCCATTTTGGGGCGGTTACCGCGTGCGGCCGGAACGCATAGAATTCTGGCAGGGCCGCGAAAATCGCCTGCACGACCGCATCCGATACACCCGCGAGGGGCATCACTGGTCGATTGAGCGGCTGGCGCCCTGATAATAACGGGTAAGGTTTTGGGCATTTGAACAAGGGTCCGGGTTGCGTGTTTTTCGTGTTATCTTATCACTCAAACACGTTCGACAGATGCGCTACCATATTTCACTCCGCATGTTGTTTCTGCTCGTCGTCGCTTTGTCGATGAGCGCTTGCATGACCAACTACAAAGCCCGCGAAACCGATCTGCAGGAATGGCTGGCCGGGGCCAAACGCCCGGTAAAAGTCACGAAACACAACCCCAATCAGCATTTTTCCGCTACGCGGGGCAGTCATTACTATACCCTGATCGACAGCGAGGGCAAGGTGTACCTGGCTAAAAATGTGCGTTTTGAATTGCCGGGAGTGATAGAGTAAATGCCGATAAAAGCGGTTTGTAAAAAACAAGCTACTCTTTGGGCTTGCAGTCTTGGCATTTGGGAGTATATTTGACTTGAAAAATCTTAGCCCTTGTGATTAATCTAAAAAAATTGGGTTAGGTAGGCTTTTTATGAACACTACATTTATCCCTAGGTGCCTTTTACTTTGCGAACAAAAAGGAATAGATTTTAGAAGAAATATAATTTCTAAAGCATATTTCCCGCTCGCTATCAAATAAGTAAATATCTAAATTGTAGGGCTTATTTAAAGAAAAATAAAAATGATTATATCTAACTTACATATTGGTAGCGTTGATGCAAAAAATGAACTTATTGATGAAAGTCCTGCATCAAAACAAAAATTTTATGATGCATTCTTGGTTCCTGAAAATATTGTTGTCGATAAATTCCTTAATGGGCAACAATTCTTTATTTTGGGCTTAAAAGGGACGGGGAAAACTGCATTGCTTCGTTATATTGCCATTGAAGTGGAAAAGAAAAACTTTAAAACTCATTTTGTCTTATTCAAGACTCATTTTACTGAAGAAGATAGGGACACCTTTAAAAGAGCTGCATACACAGTGGCTAATACTTCCGAAATTAATTCAGAAGAGGTTGGCGATGATTATGTTTCAATTTGGCAGTGGTTTTTTCATCGAGAAATTGTAAGATTTATTAAAAACAACAGGTATTATCATATTTTTCAGGATGATGATAACCTTGAAAAGTATATTGCTTGTGTTTCAGCACCAAAATTAGGTGATGAAAAATCGGGGATAAAAAAGTGGCTACCTAAGATAAAAAGAGGTACTATTGAGATAGAGGCTGGAATGAAGGATTATATTACTGGCAAGATAGGCTTAGATTTAGAATGGACGGATGATAATAAAGTAATGTTTAGCAGTATTGTTCGCCAATCTGATGAGTTGTTTAAAAGGTTAAAGCCTAGCACAGGAAAATTTTATTTAATGATCGATGAACTAGAATTATCCCTGACAAAGCAAAAGCAATATAAGCGTGACATTGCACTTATTAGAGATTTAACTGTTGCTGTTTCAAATCTTAATAAACTCTCGCGTTCCCAAAATTTTGGGACATATTTAATAGCATCGCTTCGAAGCGAAGTTTTGAGTTCTGTGTCATCAACTGGAAAAGAAATCAATAAAGATACAACAGATTTTGGGATAAATCTTTATTGGCATTACAGCTTTGGTAATCATAAAGAACATCCTTTGATGAATATTATTTATAAGAAAATTCAACTTTCTGAGAGACTAAACAATCTGAATGTAAGTTCAAATTCTGACGAAATACTTGTAAAATATTTTGTCAGTCATGTGCAAAACAAGCCTGTTTATGACTATATTTTGTTGCAGACATGGTACAGGCCGAGAGATATTGTTAGATTGCTTACAATTGCACAAAAACTTTTTCCAGGATACTCTCAGTTTTCTCATGATGTCTTTGATGCTATTAGGCGGCAATATGCAATAGACTCATGGGTTGAGATAACAGAGGAATTAAAGGCCAAATTTACCAATGAACAAATCGAAGGGATTAAAATAATATTGACTGGAATTAAAGTTCCATTTACGTTAGCCGAAATTTTAATTGAGGCTGATCAGAAAAAAAATCTTTATAATGAGGTGGAGACTTTGCTAAATGAAAACAAGCTGCCTTCTATATTGTCAATATTATATAGTTTAGGGATAATTGGAAACACAGGGGAGAAGGTTCGGTTTGCTTTTCGAGGTGATGATAGCTTGCTTTTAACGAAATCTATGAAAATACACGATGCCTTGGCTAACTACTTCTCTGTTGAGTATAGATCGTAAATATTTTTTATAGTCTTTAATTGCTGTGCATCTTTCAAAACGTTCGAGATATAAAGATAATGTATGGCAAAATAACAATAGTTTTTTAAGTAGAAGATCAGATTTGTATTGATTTTCTCTTGATCTTTGAGTTGACATGTTATAAATAATATTCTGATCTGCCTTTCTGAATCTGCACATCCCCCCCCCTTCAATACCCCAACACCAAAATCCGCCCATTCTGCTGCGCCAGCACTTGCCCCGCCCCCAGCCAATACGCCTGCGTCGCGCCCGTCGGCAGGACTCCTTGCCGCGTGTCGAGCAAGGGCAATTGCACCGTGAAAAAAGTGTCGCCCGACAGGCAGGCGATCCGCTCGCCCTGCGTGCGGAGCGCGGTGACGCCTTCTATCGGCAGGGTGCGCAGGTATTGGGCGTAGGGATCGAACCAGTACAGACCCAGGAGCGGGTCGGCGGCGAGCACCCGCACGCCGTCGTCGTACAGGCAGCTGATTTGCAGGCGGTGGTTCAGCACCAGGTTGAGGTCCTGGCTTTCGTACAGGAGGACGCCGGCAGGGCTGAGTTTGCGAAGTTTGAAACTGGTTTCGTCGTACACCCAGAGGTTGCCGTCGGCAGCGGCCGCCACGGTGTGCACTTCGGGGTAGCCGGCTTCGATCAGCCGCAGTTCACCCAGCGGCGTGAGGCTGCGGTCGAGAAAAACCACGGTGCGAAAATCGGCGTACCAGACCAGCACTTTCAGCGGATTGCTGACGTCGATCGACTGGATGTTGCCCAGCCTGTTCTGGGTAAAACGAGTGAGCAAACGCCCCTCGGGCGTGTATTTTTCCACGGCATTGCCCGGCGTTACGAGGTACAGATTGCCCAACTGGTCGCTCGTCGCCAGGCGCGCCGTCAAGGGCAAACTGCGTAGCAGTGTCAGCGTGTCGGCCGACTGGGCGGGCGCCAGCGAAAAAGCGTGTAACCCTATGAAAATCAGAATGATATACCTCATTTTAACTATCGTATTTCCAGATGTCGCCCCACAATCTGGCGCCACCATCGATGTAAATCGTTTCGCCGGTGATGTACGCAGCCGCGGGACTGCACAGGAACAGCACGAGCTGGGCCACTTCTTCCGTGCTGCCCAGCCGGGCCTGCGGGATGGTTTGTTCGATGCCCGACAGCAATTCGGGCGGGTAGTTGTCGAGGCCGCTGCTTCGAATGATGCCGGGCGCCACGCAATTCAGCCGAATGCCGCGCCGCGCCCATTCGACGGCCAGTGAGCGGGTAAAGTTCATCACCCCCGCCCTTGCGGCCCCTGTGTGCGCCATGCCCGGGAATCCGCGCAGGTTGTTGACCACGATGCTGACCACCACGCCCTGGTTGCGCGGCAGAAAGAAACGTTTGGCCATGGTCTGGGTCACATTCCAACTGCCGTTCAGGTTGGTGTTGATCACCGCCTGCCAGCCTTTGGGACTGATGTCCTCCGCTGGCCCCGGAAACTGACCGCCGGCATTGTTGACGACAATATCGAGGCGGTCGTTGCTTAGGCCGGCGATAAAATCGGCCAGCCGCTCCACTTGCTCCGGCTCGCGGATGTCGGCCGGATAGGCGTACACGCGACCGAATTCGGCCAGTCGGGGCAGGGCGAGTTCCAGTCGGTCCGCTTTGCGGGAGGAGATAAAAACGGTGGCGCCGAGCTGGAGGAATTGTCGGGCGATTTCAAACCCTATCCCGCTGCCGCCGCCGGTGACCAGTACGTTTTGGTGCGCAAAAAGCCCGGATTGGAACATAGTGTGCGTTGGATTTTAGTTAAAAGTGCCAAAAAGGCAGTTTGCGTATTGGAAAAATGCCATTTTGGCATTAGGTCTTAGGGTTGAAATGTCAAAATGAGTTGAAAAACGGTCCTGGCATGTCGATTGAAAAGAGCCGGTGCAATTGCATTTCGATTTTTCACTTCAACGCAATCCATCGTACACCATGACGCTTGTAAAATTTCAACCGGCCATTCAACGCGGTTTCATCGATTTTATGCACCCCCAATATAACAACGCATTCACTCAGCCGGCTATCAACGTGGTCGCCCAGGCGGATCATTTCCGCATCGACGTGGCTGCTCCCGGCCTCGAAAAGGGTGATTTTCAGATAAAAATTAACGACGGCACGCTCACCATTTCCGTGCAGAAAGAAGCTGTGAAGGCAGAAAACGGTGAAAAATACCGCCGCCGCGAATTCAATTTCGGCGCGTTCAGCCGCAGTTTCCGCCTCAACGATACCATCGATCCCAACAACATCACGGCCAATTATCAAAACGGCATCCTGTCGGTAGTGCTTCACCAAAAACCCGAAGCCAAACCCGTCGTGAAAAGCGTGGAGGTCCGGTAAACCCCGCACATTCGAACAAATTTCCAACATTCCGCAACTTCAAAATCAATTATACCATGGCTAACATCACAAAATTTTATCCGACCAACTCAACCAAACCGTTTTTCGGTAGTTTATTCGACGAATTTCTGAATCAAAGCCTGTCCAATTTCATGGGTTCCGATTCGGTGTTGAGCCAGCCCGGTGTCAACGTGATCGAAACACCGGAGGCTTTCCGCCTTGAAATTGCCGCGCCCGGTTTTGACAAACAGAACTTCTCCATCCGCGTGGAAGACGGCCGACTGATCGTCGGCGCGCAACGCGAAAATGCCACGGAAGACAAGCAGGAGCGTTTCATGCGCCGCGAGTTTCATTTCGCATCCTTCCAGCGGAGTTTCAATTTGCCGGATACGGTGAACCAGAACGAAGTTTCTGCTGTTTATGAAAACGGAATTCTGAATGTCAAACTTCCGAAAAAAGCAGAATCCCAATCCGTGGTAAAAACCGTAGAAATCGGCTAAAAACCGCGCAAAAAAGTTGTTTTCATAAGGTTAGTTAATAGGGTTTTAGGTGTTTTCATGGAGCCGGGGCAGTAATGTCCTGGCTCTTTTTTTATACCTGCCCGACCCGAACACACCGCCCGACGCCCGCCCGATGAAAAGCCCTACCTTTGCGCCGAACTTTATGACAAAAAAATGAATGAACCTTCCGGGGGCTCTCCCCACGACAGTTTGTTCGATGGTTTGCGCCTTGCGGACGAAGCCGCGGTACAGGCCATCTACGATCAGTTTCGCAGGCCTTTTGTGATGACGATGGTGGAAAAAGGCGTGACGCCTGCCGAGGCACAGACGCTTTTTCAGGCCGCCGTAGTGACGCTGGCCGGCGATGCATCGCCCGAACCGCCTTCCTTGTACGCCGCCTTGACCCAACTTGCCGAGGCGCATCTCGATCATCCGCGATTTGAAGATGAAGAAGCGGAGTCGGAAACGCTCGATGCGGACGGCGATCCCCTGGCAGATACTTTATCGAACATGCAGCACTGGGCAGCCGACCCGACCCTTGAAGATGAATACGGGGTCGATTATCGGGTTTGGCGCAAATTGTCGACGCTGGCGGCTGCCGGCCCGGCCACAGGTGAAACGCAGCAAAAATCTGCCGAACCTGCCGCCAACAAATTCTGGCGACTGGCGATGGCGGCTTTGTTGTTGCTGACGGGCGGTTATGCCGTGTATCAATGGGCAAGCCGGCCGGCCGATCTGTTCAAGGATAATTTTGCCCCGCCGGAAAGTTTGATGGCCGACCACCGGCTGCGCTACGAAGCCGCGACCGATTCGAGCGGCCAGACGCCGTACGAAGCCTGCGACCAATTGCTGCAGGAAGCCGACCGGCTGTACCAGGCTGGGTCGTTCGAGGCCGCGCAGGACCCCTTGTTGTTGCTCGTGCTGGATTCGGCGGCTGTTACCTGCCAGTCGGACGCCTGGTACTACCTCGCTTTGTTGCGTTTGAAAATGGACGACCCCGTCACGAGTATCGAATGCCTGAGCAAGATCGAAGACCTCGAACATTTTGGTGAAGACATTCAATGGAACATGGCGCTGTCCATGCTTCTGCTTTCCGAACAGGAGCCTTCCTTGAAGGAAAAAACGATACGCGCGGTGGAAAAAGTTGCCAATTCTACCCGTCAGGAAGACCGGAAACAGAAAGCCGAAAAATTGCTCAAAAAGCTGAAAAACAGCTGATTTATCCCAGATTCGACATGAATTTGATTGCCAAATATTTCCCGGAACTTTCTCCGGAGCAGCAGTCGCAATTTGAACGGCTGCCGGCTTTGTACGAAGAATGGAACGCGAAGATCAACGTCATCTCGCGGCAGGATATCGACAACCTGATGGAGCGCCACGTGCTTCATTCGCTGGCGATTGCCAGGGTACTGAAATTCAACGCTGCCGCCGATCTGCTCGATCTGGGCACGGGGGGCGGGTTTCCGGGGATACCGCTGGCTATCCTTGTGCCGGAAGCCCGGTTTACGCTTGTGGACGGCACCGGCAAAAAAATCCGCGTGGTGCAGGAAGTCGCCGACGCCCTGGGACTGAAAAACGTCAAAGCGCTGCACGCCCGGGCGGAAGATCTGCGCATGAACGGTTCGTTCGATTTCGTGCTGTCGCGCGGGGTGGCGCCGCTCCCGCAATTGATGCAATGGAGCCAGCGGCTTTTCAAGAAAAAACACACTCACGCCTACCCGAACGGCATCCTCGCGCTGAAAGGCGGCGACCTGCGGGCGGAGATCAATGCCTTGCCCGGCAGGGGGCACGAATACACGGAAGTGATTCCCATTCGCAGTTTTTTTGACGAACCGTTTTTTGAAGAAAAATTCGTGGTGTACGTGCAGGGGTGAACAGGCCCGGCGGGCCTAAAACCGTCCGCCCGGGAAAACAATTTCAGGTGTGCCGCCGGTGCAATTTTTTACTGGTCGTACTGGTGCAAATCGTATTTTTCAATCATTCCGATCAGTTTTTCCGCATAGGTGCCGTTGGTGGCGTAGCCCAGCCTTTTGAGGCCGTAGGCCCACTTTCTGTAGTCCCTGCCGTATTTTTTCAAGCTCGCATAACGACCGCTTGCAAGCATCTGACTGTGCGCGCGCCAGCTCTCCCAGGGGGAGGAGTAAATGCGAAAGAAGTCCTTGTGACTGTCGTCGGTGAAGTTGGAGCAATGCCCTTTTTTGCAGTTGCGCGCAAAACATTTGATCCCGAAATGGTTGTTGTTGCGCACTGCCAGCCGGCTGGTTCCCGCACGGCTTTCGACCAGCCCCTGTGCCAGACTGATGCTTGCAGGAATGCCGTATTTCTCCATTTCCCCTCTGGCGATGTCTTTAAAACGCCGAATGTACTCGCGGGCCTGCGTATCGAAAACGCCCTCCGGACCGACGGGAGAGGCATCATCTTTGACCTTCTTTTTACCGCTTTTGGCGCCTGGAACCGAGTTACCGTCGGGCCCGAAATCGAGCATGGTCTCGTCCTCCTGACTGACGAACTGCGTGCGGACCTCGCGGGTGACCATCGAGGCGATCGGGCTGTCAGACCCGAACAAGAGGTAGCCGGCCATTGCGAGCAGCCCGAGTTTGAAGGCCGCTTTTTTGCGAAAAACGCCGAAAGTGAACTGGTTGAGCCTGAAATGCAGGGCAATCCAGTTGCGCCTGAGCCTGAATATCCATTGCCGGAAAATATGGTCGACAGGCCTCGAACCCTGGGAAGGACGGGCATATTTTTCAGGTGCGTTGCTGCGCCGGCGCTGGTAGGCGTTGCCCTGGGCGCCACGATGGTCCTGGCGGGGGGGCAACATGTCGTCGTCGGAAAACCATTTTGTCTTTCCCATGATCAGGCAGAATTTTGACAGGATTTAAAAAAACAGAGGGCCTTTATTGACACAAATGTAAAACAAAAAGTTTTTAAAAGTAAAACATTTTGTTTTTTACATTTTTTTAACACAGATTTTGACGCACTTCAGGCATCCGTCGGGCAAAAGGCAGCGTCCACCCTTGACTTGCTCTTTTATCCTGTTTTTTGAAAAAAATGGCGGCTTCGGCAGCGTTTGCGCAGGGGCACGCGTTAGGAAAGCAACTAACCGCGCAGCCATTTTTTGTCAAAACCTGAACGACTTGTTAACTTTCCAACGGAAATCAACACATGGATTTCGCCCTCAATCTGGAACGTGCTGAAAAAGACTTCATCTCCGCCCTGACCCGTCAGGAACGCTGGGCGCAACAGCAGCTGTACGAACAACACTACAGCCGCATGATGGGGGTGTGTCTGCGTTATGCCGGCTCGCGCGACGAGGCCCTCGATCTTCTGCACGAGGGTTTCATCAAGGTTTTTCAAAACATCGGTCGTTACAAGCCCGGCACTTCGCTGGTTGCCTGGATTCGGACGATTGTCGTGAATACCTGCATCGATTACTACCGCAAAACCATCCGCCGCCGCACGGAGGACCTCACGGAAGCGCGTTACGTGGCCAACGACGTACCCGACGTACTCAGCAACCTGACCGAACGCGAGATCCTCGACGCCGTGCAGGAGCTGTCGCCGGCCTACCGGGCGGTATTCAACCTTTACGTGGTGGAAGGCTATTCGCACAAGGAAATTGCCGACGCGCTGGAGATTACCGAAAGCACGTCGAGAAGCAACCTCGTAAAAGCGCGCATCAAACTCCAGGAGTTTTTTGCCGCCAAACGAATGGAATTTGAATTCCGCTCCGAAGACACTGAATAACTCGAAAATTGTTTTAAAGAACAACTGGAAGGCAAACGCCTCATGAAAGAGCAAGATTTCGACAACTTACTTAAAGATAAACTCGGCCAGCTGGAAGAGCCTTTCCAGCCATCGGCCTGGGCTGCATTCGAGAGCCGCCTCAACGCGACTTTTTCCGAAGAACAGCCTTCCGCGGTCGATGCGGTGGACAAGGCGGTTTTTCACCAGCTCCAGCATCTGGAAGCTCCTTACCAACCGGCGCACTGGAATTTGCTGGCCGACCGGCTTCTGGCCATCCGCCGCCTTCGCATGCGCCTTTGGCTGGCCAAATCGGTTGAAGTGGCGTTTTTGCTGCTGCTGATCGGCAATTTGTACCGCTACCTGGCCGTACCGCATGCGCTGCCGCCTGCTCCGAAGCCCCGTTTCAACGGCCCGGTCGCCGCACTGGAAGAAAACTCCGGAGCCAGAAGCGCCAAACGCGGAACTGCCGCTGCGCAACAGCATTCGGCTTCGGCGGCCACCCCGGCCATGGCAATGGTGGGCAATTTCTTGCCCGAGGGGCTGTTCCAGTCCGTTCAGTCTGTCACAGAAAATACGATCCCGGGTTTACCCGCTCCCGAAAACTCGGCGTCCGCTTCGGTGTCCCAGCAGTTGCTGGCTGCCACCGTTGCCCCGCTCGCTTTTTTGAACAGCGTTCTGGCGCCCTTCCACTGGCAAAACCAGGGGTATGAGTTGCCCGCAGGTTCGCAGATTGCCCACGTCAAGCCGCACAAACAGCGTTTTTACTTCGCTTCCTACCTCGGCAAGGACCAGAACCAGGTGTATGTCGACGGCCAATCGAAACAATTTGCCGGGTTCAGCAGCGGCCTGGCCGTCGGTTATCGGAAAGGAAAATGGGGCGTAGAAGCCGGGCTTTCCTACGCTCAAAGAAATTACGAGCCCAAAAAGAAAGTAGAAATCTACGCCGGCAACCTGACCAGCGGCTACCTGGGCTCCTATCTGTCGACGGTGGATGCCGACCTGATCACGGTGCCTGTAAAAGTGACCCGTCAGGTGGCGAAATTCGGCAAAACGAGCGTGCATGCCGTTGCCGGCGCTACGACCAACATCGCCGCCCGCAAGGCCTACCGCTATAAAACGATTGAATACCCCGGCTCTTTGCCCTCCGGCCAAGGTTCGGGTTCGGTCAACGCGCAGCCCCAATTGCAACAGGTCGGCCGAGGTGTTTTTGAAAACGGTCAATTAAACGACAACGTGTATGCCACGGCCGACCTTGGTCTGCGTATCGAGCGCCCGGTTTCGGGTCGTTTCACGGTGTTTGTCGAGCCGGTGTATCGCCAGTCTTTGTCCTCGTCGCAAGGCCTCGGCCCGCGACCTGCAAGAATCAACACGGTTTCGGTACAAGCCGGTGTGATGGCAGGTTTGTAAGCATCAATTTCAACTATACAAAAAGCGCAGTCTGCATTTCAGGTTGCGCTTTTTTTGTGTAAAACTGCTTACTTGGGGCTATTTGTTCAGCACCTCGCTTCTGATCCGTTCGATTTTCAGTTTTTGGTCTTTGGGCAGGTTGGGATTGGCGGCCAGAAAGTCCTTGAAATCGGTGGCAAAGACGTCGCCGAATCGGTCTTCCCGATTGATCCAGGGTTTTGAGGCATAGGACTCGTACAATTTTTTCACCTCGGCAAATTCCGTTTCGTTATTGGCCAACAGGAGCTGCGCCAGCAGGACGTTGGTCATGATACCTTCCTGTTCGCTGTTGCCGCCGGGAACCGCCAGGCCGGTTTTGGCCACGGAAAGGGCCTTGGCATATTGCCCCGTGAGGATCAGGTACCACGACTGGCTCCAGTAGGCTTCGATCAGGTAAGTGCGGTATTTACTCGAAGTGCTATCGATACGGATCAGCTGTTGCGCTACGCTCGCCTGACGTTCCCTTATGTAAATCAGGTCGTTATATCGTTTGGCATCGGTCAGTTCGCTTCCCTTCCTGGCGTACAAAAAATAGTAGTCTTCCATCAGGGATCGGTCATGGGACTGTTCCATGCCAATTTTCGAATACATAGAATCGGCCTTATTGAAAGCCTGCGGGTCGTCGTCCAGTTTGAGGTAGCTGGTAATATAAAACCGGGCGCATTCGCGAACGGTTTCCGGGTCTTGTGCGCTGAGGCACTCCCGGATATCCGGGTTGATGTTGTGTTCCAGTCGCAGGTCGAAATCGAGCGGGGCGATGGCCGCATCGTTGCGGTCGAGCTGCCCCAGCCGGTTGGGAATAAAAGCGGCGCCTGTGCGCTTGCCAAACACAATGATGGTATCGTCTGACGCAAAATTGGAAGATATGATCTGGTCGTTGGGCAGGGCAAGCGTCATCAGCGAATAGATGGCGCCCATATCATCCGACGCGTCCCACACCAGGGTTGAGCCGCGTACATCGGTGCTCAGGAGGTACTTGCCATTCGGTGAAAAACAAAGGCTGCGGATGGTGTCCTGCCCTTCGTATTTTTTGATCAATTCGCCGGTTCGGGTTTGCCAGAACGTGATGGTGCCGTGGTCGTCGCCGGTAGCCAGCAGTTGTTCATCGGCGCTGAACGCCACCGACCGGATCGCCCAGAGGTGCGGAAGGGTGTCGGTAATTTTGTCTTTCTGCCAGTCCCAGAGGTAGAGCGAGTTATCGAGACCAATATCGAAACGGGTAGAGGTAGTGCCAATGGCCAGCAAACCTGATTTGGGCGAAAAAGTCAGGGTGGTGAGCGGGTTTTTGATCTGTTTTTCGCGCAGTATGTGGTAGCTGCGATCGAATACCTTGATATTGCCCCGGTTGTCGCAGGCTGCATAACGGGAACTGTCGCCTTTGAAATAGCTGCTAATCGCCTGAATATTTCCGGGGAAGGTATAGATCAGTGTGTCCGTAACTTCTGTTTTGCCAAATGTAAACCGGTAGAGTTTCCCTTTTTTGTTTTCAGTTACACCGGTCAAAATGGTTTTCCCGTTCGGAGCATGAAGGGCAATGGCGGTGATCGGCCCTTTCACAGGGTGGCTGATCAGCTCGCGGTTGTTTTTGGTCCAAAGTTTTATGGTTTGGTCGGTGCCAGCGGTGATAAAGAAAGTTTTTTTAGCGGCCATGACGCCGAATTGTATGTCGCCCGTATGACCGCGATAGACCTTCAATTGAGTCATGTCTTCATCAAAAAGCCGGATCCGGCCGTCTTCGCCGGCAACCAGTAATTGCCCCCTGCTTTTGAGCCATCGGACACAGGTTATTTTTCCGGGCAATGCCTTTTTATAGACTTTCTGCGTCCACTTGTTGTTGTTGAGGGTCATAATTTTGGTTTTCCCGACCCGGGTAGCCAGCGCGATGCGGTTGCCGTAGGAAGAGAAGTCGCAAGCGGTTACACTGACATTATCCGAGGTCAGATCGAATGACTGGACGGTGTGCCCTTTCAGGGTAAACATCTGTGCGGCGCCGTAAGAGCCGCAGGCCAGCAGGGATTTGTTGTCGGGCGAAAAGCGCAGGCAGTTGACGCTGTCGCGCAATGCAATCGGCCGCGAATTGAGTGGTTTGGGTTTGTCCCAGGGGTAGATTTTGACGTTTTCATTGAGGAACCCGACGGCAATCATCAGGCCGTTGGGCGACCAGGCCACCGAGGCGATGTCGCTTCGGTCCGTCAGGGTGTTCAGCAGTAAGGGGTTGTTGGTACCGTTGAGTTCCCAGACCTTGGCCAGTCCGTCGCGGCTGCCCGAGACGTAATGTTTGCCGTCGGGGGCCATGGCCAGGCAGGTCAGGGAGGAGCTGTGCTGGCCTTTGAAGGTGCCGATCAGGAGTCGGTCGCTGTCGAAAAGGTGGACCGTGCCGTTTCGGAGCCCGACCATAAAGTAGTTACCGTTGAGCGACCAATCCACGGCCACGACTTCGTCTTCGGCATGAAAAGTCCAGACAACATCCTGATTTTCAATGTTCCAGATTTTGGCCGTATGGTCTTTGCTGCCGGTCAGGCAGAGCTCGTCGCCCGGCGCAAGGGCCATGCTGGTGATTTCGGCAATGTGGGGAGTGTTGGTATTAAAAACGGACCAGTTGACCGGCCAGAAACGCAGGTTTTGATCGCCTGTGACGATATGTTTTCTGTCGGGTGTGGCGAGTGCGAGGCCGTTGAAGGTCGGCGCGCACAACAGGGTTTGCAGCAAGACTCCGTTGCGGTCCCACAGGTAAACGTAGTGGTCATTGCCGGCAGTGACGATTTTGTCGTCGTCGGCAAAAAAGGAAGCCGAGCGTACTTCGCCGGTATGCCGGTCGAAGGTTCGGATCAGGGCGCCGGTTTCGGCATCCCACAGGATGGCCTTGTTGTCGGCAGCGCCGGAGACCAGCAGGTGGCTGTTTCTGGAAAACTGGACGGACAACACGCGTTCGGTATGTCCTTTGAGATCGTAATACTGATTTTGGTCGGTGCTGGGCCATACGCGGATGACGAAATTGCTCAACGCGCAGGCAATTTTCCCATCGGATGAATACGCCATGCTCAGGATATCGGCCGGCATATCGTCGAAGCTGTGCAGAATAGTACGGGAATCAGCGGTGGAGCGCACGGTCACTTTGCGGCCGGAAGCGATCAGCATGGTTTCGTCACCAACATAAAAAGCCACTGCCCTCAGATCGGGAAACGAGACGTATCTTTTTTTGATTTGCCATTCATTGTTCACCTTTTGCCAAAGGCAGACCGTCCCGTCTTTGGCCCCGCTCAGGAGTTTGTCGCCCTTGTTCGAGAAACTGAGGTATAAAACATCGGTCTGTTTGGTCGAGCGACTGTTGTCGCCAGAATGGCTGCCGAGGGTGATCAGTTCGCGTGTTTTCAGGTTGTATATTTTGACTGTGCCGGATTTTTGGCAGCCGATGGCAATGCTCTGGTTGTCGCGGGTGGCAGCCAGTCCGCTGATTACGCAATCGCAGTCGAGTTCGTTGCTGTAAAAGGTGAGGTTGGGGTCTTCGATCAGGTTGCGGCGAATATCGACCGCAAACCGGGTTCGGTTGCGGGTGATTTTGCAGGCTTCATGCACCAGTCTGACGGCCTGGGTCGGGTTTTCCCGGGAGAGCGTAATGGCATCGCCTGCTATCTGATAAGCCCAGGAAATGACCAGGATGCTGTCGAATACGGAGGCGGCATCGCGGGCCAGCGAATCGGCTTCGAGTTTGCGTTGCGCATTGATTTCGCGGCATTCGGCAGCCGCCTTGAAGTAGCCGATCGCGTCCTTGTAGTTGTTGACGCTGATGGCGTATTTGCCTCGGTCGATGTACTTCCTGTAGCAGGCCGTATCGGCGGCTTGCTGGGCGGTCAGCGATTGACCGGCGAGCAGCAACATGAAAAAAGCCGGAAAGTAAATTCGCTTGAACATGGCAGGCAGCTGGTTTATTGCCTGGGGCAGGCTTTGTTGTGGATGGCGTTGCGTTTCAACCTCAATTCATCGTTGGCTTTGATGTTCAGTTTTTCCAGAATCGGGTCCACGTACCTGGTGAGCACATTGCAGGCATCTTCCTTGTCTTTGCCGTCATTTAAAAAGATTTCAGCTCTTCGCAGATCGTTGTTGCACTGGTTGATGAGTTCGCTGTTGAGGAAAGACAAACTTTGTTTGGGCGTATCGTCGTCGTAACCAAGGGCGAGTGCAGCCTGGTATTTGTCGTAAGCCAACAGGTATTGTTTGCTGTCGCGAAGCTGGTCGGCTTGCCGCATCAGGTCGGTGTAGCGTTGTTCCCTTTGGGCGCCCGAGCGGCATTCCTGAATCAGGCGTTCGAGGTCGGGGTCTTGCACGGGCGACAACATTTGCCTTGCTTCCTCAAAATTTTCGAGCGCGTCCTGGAATTTCTTTTGTTCCATCAGGAGTTTGCCCCGTTCGTGCAGGTTGTCGATCGTTTCTTTTCTCAGTTTTTCACGCAAGGTATTGGCGATATCGCGTTCGATCAGGGCCCGCTGGGCATTGGAATCGGCCGTCATGCGGAGTTTGTTCGCGCGGTCTTCCGCCGCTTGCGCTTTTCGGCTTTGGTTAACGGCCTGGTAAGCGAAGATCAGGGCTGCCAGGGCCAGGGTGCCGACCACAAATGCGATGCGCCGAAACACGGTCCTTTCGCGCAATAAACGCTCGCGTTCGGCCGCTGCTGCCGCCGCCTTGCGCGTTTCCTCGAGCCTCTTGTGCTCCGCTTCCGCTTCGGCGATGAGGCGTTGTTTTTCCTGTTCGGCCTCGGCCAGCAGGCGTTGGCGCTCTGCCTCGGCCTCCTCGGCTTCCTTGCGGCGGCGCTCGATGTCCTCGGCTTCTTTTTTCAGGCGCTCGGCTTCTTCGTCGCGGATTTTTTTGGCGGCGAGGATCGGCGCGACCAGGGCATCGTGGCTGATCTCGTAGATCAATTCGCCCGAACGCTCCTCCACCCGCAACAAGTGCGATTTGACCAGCGCTTCCAAAGTGGTGTCGGAAATGCCGGGGTACAGCTTTTTGATTTGTTTGAAGTACAGACTGAGTCGCAGCTGATCCTGTTCGAAGATCATCCGGTTTTCAATCATGTCCTGAGCGAGGTCTTGCTCATTGGCCGGCAAAGCCAGGGTGACTTCCTTGTAGTAGTTTTTGGAAATGTCGCGCAGGTCGCCGATATCGTCGGGCCGGATGACCTGGCCTTCCTGACGGACGACCTTGTTCTCGACGTATTGGCAAATGATCTGAAGTTGCGTGGTGTCGACGCTGGCGTTTTCCTTTTGCTCCGTCAGGTAGGACAGGATCGCGTCGAGCGTTTCGCCGGCGTATTCAAATTTGGGCGTGGTGAACGGGCCATCCTGCCGGGCGGGGTTGACAATCGCCTGCCTGCCCTGTTGTATGTTGAGGGGAAGCAGCCTGAAAAGGTTCTGGTTGAGCAGAATGTTGGGGTAAAACTGCGCCAGTTGTTTCAACAGGCCGAGGCGGTCGAAACGGATGCCCATCACGATTTTGAGCGGCAGCGACTTTTCCATAAAGTCCATCTCGTCTGCCGCAAAGGAAGAGCCGCCTTCGCTTTTAATACGGGAGTAAAACGCTTTTCGGAAGCCTTCGGGCATGCGGTTGTCCAGCAACTCGCCAAAGGCCCGACCAAATTCGACGATGTCCTCCTCGGGGTACGAAAACAGTTCTTCGAACTGGTCGAATACGAGAATGTAGCCCGGTTTGCCCTGGCTGGCCCTGGGCTTGTCCGGGTTTTCGTCGTCGGTTTCTTCGCTGGCAGCGGCTTTGGCCTGGGCCAGCGCGTGCAGTTTGTTTTGGCGCCAGAGGACCGATTTTACCTGTTGCCAGAGCGTCTGTTGAGCGGGATCGCTCTGCACGCCCGACATGAACACGGTTTCTTCCTCCCAATCGCCGGGTGTGCCGTCGGGCGGCATCGCTTTCGCAGCCTGGCGCAGTTGGGAGATGATATTTTCGAGCGGGTTGGCGGGGTTTTCCTTGTTGTAACCGTAAAAACGGGGGAATAACGCGGTGACGCCCTGATCGGTAAATTTCGGAATCACACCCGCGTTGAGCAACGAACTTTTCCCCAGCCCCGAATCGCCATAAAGAACGGTCAGGTCGTTGAGGTTGATCGTGCGGTACAGGTTTTCAATGTCTTGTTCCCGACCAAAGAAAATACGCTGCTGTTCCCGCTGGAAAGGCTGGGAACCCGGATATCTTTTTATCAATGTAGGCGTCGTTTCAGACATTGAATGTTTGGTGTTTTAAGGGCGGCGGGTCAGGCGTTGGGGCTGGCAGGTATGGTTTTTCGCAAGGATTCGACCAGGTCGAGAATGGCTTTGCTGACGTTGGACAGTTCGAGGTTCATATCCCGATAACTGATCAGATCGGATGCGAACGATTGTTTGGCCGACATGGCTTTGCGTTGCAGCAGCCACAGGTTGGAGCGATTGTTCTGGTCGATGGCCAGGCCGTCGGCATTGCTCATCAGGAGTTGGAAAGCCTGGATCAGGTTGTCGTTGCCGATGTATTCCGCTACGCCGTCGAGGATGGTTTTGAGGGTCTCGGGCGATATTTTTTCCTTCTCGACGCCGGCCTGGGGCTGGGGCGCCTGATCGCTCATGGCCTCGCTGATTCGTTGCAATACGACATCCGTCTGGTTTTCCACGACGATCAGGGTGGTGGAAAGCCGTTGCTCGGCTTCCGGGCGGAAGGTCGTGTCGAGCGTCAGAATGGAGGTGCGGGAAGTGTCGATGGTACCTTGTCTTTCGTTTAGTTTGCGGACAATCAGCGGTACGTACCACTTGTTCAGGTCGAAGCCGAGCAGCATAAACATTTCGGCATCCTGAAAAATATGGTGCAAGGCTCCCGGGAGCCGGTCGCCGCTGCTGAGCAGGTTAACTACAAAACGAAAGAAGGCCTCATAAGTCACAATCAGGGTTTCGTCGTTTTCGGCGGTGCCGAACAGGTTGTACACCACGCGGATGTCGTCCTGGTCTTTGATGTCCGTTTCTTCCTGCCCTTTGTGGCTGTAATAATGGAAGTCGACGGTCATGCCCAGTGATTCGTAGGCTTTTTTGAGCATCAAATCGGGCGTGCAACAGATGACGGCGCGGAAAGGCAGCTGGGCGATGGTTTTGTAAATCTCGCCGGGCTTCATGTCGCTGTAATAAGTCGCCAGCATGCCCTGCAGTTCGAAGACCTGCGATTGTTTGGCATCCTTGAGAATAAAGAGGTTGTCGAATTCCTCGTCAAGGTTGTTGATAATATCGTCCCGGTCGGAGAGTTTTTCGCGAATGGTTTCGCTGGCCGTTTTACCCAGGTCGGTCTCGCCGAAGCGTGGCCCCAAAAACAACACGCATTTTTTACGCTTCAATCTGTTTTTGGCGCTGGTAATAAAACGGTCAATGTTGAGGTATTCCATAAAGGCGGATTGATTGCATCATTGGGCATTTGCGGAAGGGCTAAATCCTTCATAATTAGGCCTCAAAGACTTGGCAAAATTAATTTTATTTTGAAATACACCTAACACGAAAAATTTGGTTGGCCGAAATAGTTAAAAATAAAACAGGCTGCCTCTCCGCTTGCGGGAAAGGCAGCCTGTGGGCGGGTCAGGGGGCGGGTTTTATTCCCCGTAAATCGACCGCAATTTTTCCTGCAGGGCTTCGCCGCGCAAGTTGCGCGCCACGATACGGCCCTCTTTATCGAGGAGCACCGTCTGCGGGATAGACGATACGCTGTAAATTTTGGCGTGTTCGCTGTTCCAGCCTTTGAGGTCGCTCATGTGCGACCAGATGAGGCCGTCGGCTTCGATGGCTTTCACCCAGGCGCCGCGTTCGCGGTCGAGGCTGACGCCGACGATGTTGAAGCCTTTGGGGTGATATTTTTCATACATGGCCTTCACGTTGGGGTTTTCGCGGCGGCAGGGACCGCACCAGCTGGCCCAGAAATCGACCAGCAGGTAGTTGCCCCGGAAGTTGGACAACTGGATCATCTGGCTGTCGGGCGTCATCCCGATGAGGTCGGGAGCCGGCATGCCCGGCGTGAAGGCGCCTGCGCGTTTGAGTTCGTATTCGATGCGGTTGACCTCCCCGTAGCTTTGATCCTTGTAGGCGTTGATGTACTGTTGGGTGTAGGCCGGGTAAAACTGGCTTTGCGCGGTTTTGAAACCCGAGACCAGGCCGCCGAGCGCCATGCGATAACACAGGGAGCCGGCCGGGATTTTGGCGAGCTGGGCGTCGGCGAGTTGTTTGATGTTGTCGCCGCCGTTGTCGTTGGCGATTTTGGCGAAGGCCTCGAAGGCGGTGAACACGTCGGGGCAGTCGTCGTAGCCGCGATCGGCGAGGTTGGCGTAGCGGAAATATTCTTTGGTGAGGAACACTTCCTGGCTGGTGTAGGCGGAGGGGTCTTTTTCCGCTTCGCGGTTGGGCGTCATCATCAGCGAGGCCGAGCGCCAGAGCATGGGGTTGGCTTTTTTCAGCGAATCCAGGTACTGGGTTTTGGATTTTTCAAGTTGCTGAAAACGGGTTTGCACCGAGGCCTGGAGTTGTTTGTTGTTGTCGCTGATGGCCTGCTGGTAAGCGATGCGGTGGGTTTCGCCTTCGAGTTTGAAGGCGTCGACGCGTTTGCGCATGATTTCGTAGGCGCGGTTGGCCGGCGAGTTGAGGGTGCGCGCTTTGTCGAGGTACGTGGCGTTGGCCCAGAGCGTGACCTCCGGCTCTTCGCCGATAATGACGCGTGCAGCGCCATTTTCAGAAAATCCGACGCCGTAAAAGTGCGGTTTGGAATGGGGGATCGAGAAGACAAACGAACTGTCGGGGCGGCGTCCGGCGCGTTGCACGGGGCGCATGGCGAGGCCGGCGTATTCGTAAAGGGTCATGCTGTCGGTATTGAGCGGCTGACCGATGATCTTGCACGTGAGGGTGACAGGGCCCTGGGTTTTTGCCGCGGAGGGTTTTGCGGCGGGCGCTTTGGCAGGTTTTTGCGCCAGGGCAATGCCGGGGATCAGGATCAGGAAAAGGAGTAGTTTTTTCATGATATTTATTTGAAACAAATGGGTATCAACATGCTCTTAAAAAGCAGGCAAAAATAAGGAAAAAAGCGCAGGGACGCCGGGTTATTTGACTTCCAGCGTGTCGGGGCGGGTGTAATATTCGACAATACCGGTGGCCGGAACGCCTGAAGCGTCGCCTTTGACCATTTTTTTACGCACGAGGTAGAGCGTCCAGCGGCCGGGCGTGAGTTCGGCCATTTTCGCGGCGGGAAATACGATCTCCTTTTGCGCCCCGGTGTTGTAGATTTCCATGGGCTTCGTCGTGCCTTTTTCCAGGTTTTCCCACATCAATACCAGTGTTTCGCCCGGCGTAAGCGCTTCGCCTTTCCAGCGGAGGGTGTCGGGCCGGTTGCGCATGACGGACGAGGCGCCGAAGCCGAAATCGGTCAGGGGTAAAATGGGCAGGGCGAATTCATGTTTTTGTCCGGTCCCGTCGGTCCAGCTAAAATGCGCCTTTTCGGTCGGGGCGCCGTTGTGCTGGTACCTGAACCCGGCGCCGGAAACAGGCGGGGCATTCATTTCCAGGCCTTCGAACAAAAGGCCGCCCGGCGGGGTGACCGGCAGGGAATCCGGGCCGAGCAGATTGGCTTCGGCATACAGCTGGGCGCGGTCTTCGACGTAGCGTACATAGCAGCGAAAGCTGCGTTTTTCGGGTTTGGGAGGGGTGGAACAAGCGGCAAAAAACCAGGCCGCCAGGATCAAAAAAAAGCTAAATCTCATGGTATCGGAACAATATCTTTGCCGCACAACGGAGGGCAGTGAGTAATTTTCGCAACAGACGGGTTGCTTCTGCAAAGGTCTGTACCTCTGCGCGAAAAGCCAACTTCGAGGCTGGCGATTCACGAAACCACGGGTAGCATTCACCCCCCTTTGACATTCGTCCGCTCATTGCGCCGTTTCGATATCCAAATACACCACTAATTTCGACCAGATTGTTAGCATGAAAAGAGTGCTAATAACGGATGACTGTCATCCGGTATTGAACGAAGGACTTGCGCGCCTCGGGTACGCCTGTGATTATCAGCCCGATATTACGCCGGAAGCCACCCTGGCGGCCATCGCGGAATACGAAGGTTTGATCATCAACAGCAAAATCACGGTCAACCGTGCTTTTCTGGATGCTGCCCCTCGTCTGCGTTTCATCGGCCGGCTCGGTTCGGGCATGGAAATCGTGGACCGCGCCGAAGCTGCTGCCCGCGGGGTGGCTGTCGTCAGCAGCCCCGAAGGCAACCGCAACGCGGTGGCCGAACAGGCGCTGGGCATGTTGCTGGCTTTGGCCAACAACCTGATCCGCGCCGACCGCGAAGTGCGCAGCATGGTGTGGCGCCGCGAGGCCAACCGGGGCTTCGAACTGGCGGGCCGGACCATCGGCCTCATCGGTTTCGGCCACACGGGCAGCCAGTTTGCGCGCAAACTCTCCGGCATGGAAATGACTGTGCTGGCTTATGACAAGTACAAAAGCGACTACACCGCCGGCATGCCGTGGGTGCAGGACGCCAGTCTGAAAGAAATTCAGCAAAACGCCGATATCATCAGCCTGCACCTGCCCCTGACTGCCGAGACGAAGCACCTCGTGAACGAATCTTTCATCGCCGATTGCCGAAAGGGATTTGTTCTCCTCAACACCTCCCGCGGGGCTTGCATCGATACCCGGGCGGTAGTGGCGGCACTCGAAGACGGCCGGATCGGCGGCGCCTGCCTCGATGTGTTTGAAAACGAGAAGACGCCGACCTTTTCCGAAGCGGAAACTGCGCTGTACAAGCGGCTTTACGCGCTCGATCAGGTGGTACTCAGCCCGCATATAGCCGGTTGGACGCACGAGTCCAAGCGGCGGCTGGCGGAGATATTGGTGGAAAAAATTTCGATAATATTGGCAGAAGGGGTGGAAAATGAAGGTTAAATGGCCAGTTTGTTCCCATTCAGGAAATTTACGCCTTCGCTTCCTAAACGGTTTGTTAACATTGCACCCTCTTATGTAAAAGCTTGCCGGAAAAAGATCCGGTAACCATTGGATTAAATACAAGTTTGTTGCTCAACCATTTTGAACGATTTTACGATACATTGAAAATTTACCTCTGTTCTATGGTACGTTCATTTCTACTCACAATTGCGATGCTGATCGGTTTTGCCGGCGTTGCGCTTGCCCAGAATACGGTTCTGACCGGCAAGGTAACCGACGACAAAGGCGAGGCGCTGATCGGAGCATCGATCAAAATCCTGAATGGCACGGATGTCGTGCGCGGCCAGGTCACGGACTACAACGGCGAGTTCCGTGTTCAGCTCGATCCGGGCACGTACGATGTGGAGTTTACCTACACGGGTTACCAGACTTCACGGGTCTCCGGCGTGCAGGTGCTCACCGGCCAGATCAACTTCCTCAACACCACCATGACCGAAGGTACGGTGCTGGCTGAGGCCGTGATCACGGCGTACAAAGTCCCGCTCATCGAGCAGGACAAAACCTCTGGCGGTCAGACGCTTACCTCGGAGCAGATTAAAAACCTGCCCACCCGTAGCGTCAACGCCATTGTCGCCACCACGGCCGGCACAACCTCCATCGACGGCGGCGCCATCAACATCAAGGGCTCCCGCTCCAACGCCACCAACTACTACATCGATGGTATCCGCGTGGCTGGCAGCCCCCCGCCTGTACAGGACATCGAACAGATCCAGGTGATCACCGGCGGTCTTGGTGCAGAGTACGGCGACGTGACCGGCGGTGTTATCTCCGTGGTGACCAAAGGCCCGGCCAGCCAGTTCAACGGCGCTTTCGAGGTGGAGAACTCCTATGGTCTCGACCCCTACGGCTGGTTGCTTGGTACGGCCAACGTCAGCGGCCCGCTGCTCCGCAAACGGAATGCCGACGGCACCCGCGGCGAAACCCTGATCGGTTTCCGCCTCTCCGGCCAGTACCTGAGCCAGAAAGACGACGATCCGCCTGCTTTTGCCCTGCACCATGCCAAGGAGGAAGTGCTGAACAACCTTTCCGCCCACCCGCTCCGCCGGGTCGATGGCAATGTTGTTTCGGCCGCCGAGTACATTACCAAGGACAGTGTAGACACCTACAAATACGCTCCTTATGAAGATAACCAGCGTATTGACCTCACGGGCAAACTCGATTTCCGTCTGTCCAGCAATATCGACATCAGTATCACGGGTACGTATGCCGATACCAAAGACAAATTCACCCCGACGGGCAGTGGCGGCTTTTCGAACGACAACTGGTTGCTGCTCAACTCGCAGAACAACCCGACCGCCTACGGCAGCCGCTATCGCGGTATTTTCCGTTTCCGCCACCGCCTCGGCAGCAGCGACAGCGGCCGCGATGCCAGCTCCGCCAACCGCGTAACGATCTCCAACGCCAGCTACCAGCTGCAGTTCGGTTTCGAGCGCGGCCAGGGCCATTCCGCTGACGACCGTCACGGCGAAAACTTTTTCGACTACGGCTACGTCGGCACCTTCAACTACGACTACATCCCTGTGATCGGTTTCGAAGCCGGCGAGTTCAAACACATCGACTACCGCGAGCAATTCACCGGCTACACGGCAGGCTCGATCAACCCCGGCCTCGCTGCCTACAACGAATTTGCCAACCCGGAGATCGTATCTTCCTACATTGCTCAAAACGGCCGCTTCTCGGGTGTGTACAACAATATCTGGAGTAACATGCACTCCAATATCAATATGGTGTACAACAGCGTCAACCGCAACGAAAGCGACATTCTGACGATCACGGCCAACAGCGGTTTCGACCTGAAACTGGGTCGAACGGGTACGCACAGCATCCAGTTCGGTCTGTTGAGCGAACAACGCACCCAGCGCAACTGGACCGTCGCTCCTTACGGACTCTGGGACCTGATGACGCAAAACGCCAACAGCCACTTCAACGGTCTGGACACCACGAGAGTCATCGGCCAGATTGAAATCCCGGGCCTCGGCGCTTTCATCGATCAGTACGCTCCGGCTACCAAGGAGAACAACGACTACCTGTTCTACAAATCGATTCGCGAGCAACTGGGTCTTGAACTTTGGGATTATGTCAATCCGAACGGACTGGATCCTTCCCAACTCACCCTCTCGATGTTCAGTGCGCGCGAGCTCACCGACCAGCGCCTCGTCAGCTACTATGGCTACGACTATCAGGGCAACAAACTGGCCAGCGGCACAACGTTCAACGACTTCTTTACCCAGCGTGACCCGGCAACAGGCGTACGCAACTTCCCGGTTGCTCCCCTGAATCCGCTGTATCAGGCTGCGTTTATCAAGGACAAGTTTACCTTCAACAAAATGATCTTCAGTCTCGGTCTGCGCATTGAGCGTTTCGACCTGAACACCAAGGTCATGAAGGATCCCTACTCCCTGTATGAAATCGAGACTGCCAGCCAGTACCATTCCGCGCCCAATGCTACGCCCAAGCCGGAAAATATCGGCGACGATTACAAAGTGTATGTCAATGGTATCAACGACTCGTCCGTAAAAGCCTACCGCAACGGCAATACCTGGTATTTCGCCGACGGTACCCAGGCCAACGACGGCAACCTGATCTTCGGCGGTGGCGTCGTTACGCCGCTCCTGCGCGATACCGTCACGGGCGACGATATTCAAAACGCGAATTTCAACCCGAACACGGCATTTGAAGACTACGAGCCGCAAGTCAGCTGGCTGCCGCGCCTCGCCTTCTCTTTCCCGATTTCGGACGATGCCAACTTCTTTGCGCACTACGACATTCTGGTTCAGCGCCCGCCCAGCAACTGGGAGGTTACGCCGCTCAACTACTTCTACTTCTACGTGCCCGGCCGTACGCCCGGCAACAACGCCAACCTGAAACCGGAACGCGTGGTAGACTACGAAGTAGGCTTCCAGCAGCGCCTCAACCAAAACTCCGCCCTAAAATTCTCGGCTTACTACCGCGAATTGCGCGATATGATCCAGAGCCGTTCGATTCTTTACGTGCCGGTTATCGGCCGTTACGAAACCTACGGCAACGAAGACTTCGGTACGGTCAAAGGCTTTACGGTTCAGTACGATCTGCGCCGTATCCAGAACACCGAACTTCGCCTGGCGTACACCCTCCAGTTTGCCGACGGTACCGGCTCGGATGCCAACTCGCAGCGTGGTCTGACCACCCGCGGCAACATCCGTACCCTGTTCCCGCTCAGCTACGACGAGCGCCACAACGTGGCCGCCATCATCGACTATCGATTCGACAGCGGCAAGAAATACAATGGCCCGCGCATTGGCGGCAGCGACATTCTGGCCGACTTCGGTATCAACCTCCAGATGAATGCCGCTTCGGGACGTCCCTACACGGCCAATATCCGCCCGGCCCGCTTCGGCTCCCAGGGCGCAGCCGGCGCCATCAACGGCAGCCGTTTGCCCTGGCGCTTCAATGTGGATATGCGTATCGACAAATCCTTCAACCTGGCAGCAGCCGGCAAACGCGACCTGAGCCTCAACGTTTATCTCCGCGTGTCCAACCTGCTCGACCGCCGCAACGTGGTAGGCGTATACCGTTACACCGGCTCGCCCACCGACGACGGCTACCTGGCTTCCGCAGAAGGTCAAACCATTGTCCAAAGCATCGCCGATCAGGGCCGCAGCCTCCAGGCTTACCTCGACTCGTACTCCTGGGCACTGCTCAATCCGGGTAACTACACCCAGCCGCGCCGTATCTATATCGGTGCTGCGTTACAATTCTGATCCCAGCCTGAAAACACCTGACTCTTTGACAAATCCTTGTTTGTTTAAAGATGTTTTTTAAAAAATTTAAACATTGAAAATCATGCGTATTTACAGACTTTGCATAATGGTCTTGCTGGCCTTGGGAGCTGTTGACGCCTTCGCGCACTTCAACCTGAATCGCAAAGCCGAAATAGGGGCAGCCCACAAGGCCAAATTGCGCGGGGTGTGCGCAGGCGCGAGCGACCAGATCGACATTGAGATCAACAACGTGCGCGCTCGTCTGCTTGGCGCCGGCGACTGCTGGTGGAACTACGATGAAGGCCGCTATATCGTACCCAAAGTTGACCCCGCCTCCGGTCAGCAGGAGGTTTCCTCCATCTTCGCCGGCTCGGTATGGCTGGGTGGCGTCGACCCGGGTCAAAACCTGAAACTGGCCTGCCAGGACTATCGCTACAACGGCGATGACGATTTCTGGCCCGGCCCGCTCGATCCTATCGTCGGTACGACCGACGAGGCTACCTGCGCCAACTGGAACCGCCACTTCCGCGTGACCGGCGAAGACATCCGCCAGCACCTGAAGAACCTGGCAAACGGCAACCTGAGCCCCGACGCTATCCCGCGTAACATCAAGGGCTGGCCCGCCAAAGGCAACGAATTTTTCTACAGCGTTTGGGGCTTCGACCTGCCCTACACGACCCAGGCCCTCGCCGGTTTCTACGACCGCGACGGCGATACCGACTACGAACCGCTCGACGGCGACTACCCGTCCATCGAAATTCGTGGCTGCGATCAGGACCGCTATCCTGATGAAATGATCTTCTGGATCTACAACGACGAAGGCGGCGGCGCTCCGCACGCGGTTACGAAAGGCAGCACGATCCAGATGGAAGTGCAGGTGCAGGCATTTGCCTACCGCACCGCCGACGAGCTCAACGACATGACTTTCCAGCGTTACAAACTGATCAACCGTGCAACCGAACGGATCGACTCTACCTTCTTCGCTATGTGGGTTGACGCCGACCTCGGCTGTACGTCTGACGACTTTATCGGTTGCGACACTGCGCTGAGCCTCATGTATACGTACAACCAGGATGCCACCGACGGCGACCCGGGTTGCTCCTGCCCCGAAGGCTCGCCTGCAACCTATTGCAATGACGTGCCGATCCTGGGTGTCGACTACTTCCGCGGCCCGCTCCGCCCGGTCACGCTTCCCGACGGTCGCGATACCTCGGTGGAAATCGGTATGTCGTCGTTCATGTACTACAACAACCCCAGCATCGGTAACCCCCTGCCGGGCACGGGCGACCCCGACCAGCCGGCTGAATACTACAACTACCTGACCGGTCGCTGGCGCGACGGTACACCGCTGACCTACGGCGGCAACGGTTACCAGTCGGGCGGCCCGATTGTCAAGTACGCCTTCCCCGATCCGCCCAACGATCCGAACGGCTGGTCGATGTGTACGGCCAACCTGCCCAAGGGCGACCGCCGTACCCTGCAGGCTTCGGGCCCGTTCACGCTGCTGCCCGGCGCCAAAAACGAGCTGATCATCGGTGTGCCCTGGGTGCCGGACGTTGAATACCCCTGCCCCGATCTGGAGCAGATCTTCCGCGCCGACAAACTTGCTCAAGGCCTTTTCGACAACTGCTTCGACCTGCTCGACGGCCCCGATGCCCCCAATGTGGACTGGGTCGAAATGAACCAGGAAGTGGTTGCCGTTCTGACCAACGTAGAGCCCTTCAACAACGTGAAAGAAGCTTACAGCGAACAAGACTTCCTTGCTCCGGAGTACTACCGTACCAATCCCGATGAGAAGGTTCGCGATTCGGCCAACTACAAATTTGAAGGTTATGTCATTTATCAATTGGCCAACCCGAACGTATCGGCTGCCAATTACGATGATCCGACCCAGGCACGTATCGTTTACCAGGTAGACAAGAAAAACAACGTCAGCAAATTGTTCAACTGGATCGAGGTACAGGATCCGTTCGATTTGAGCAAACGGGTGTACTACCCCGAATTGCAGGTCGATGGTGGCGACAACGGTGTTCGTCACACCTTCTCGATTAAGGATGACCAGTTTGCCACCGGCAACGACAAACGGTTGATCAACCACAAAAAATACTACTACTCCGTCGTTGCGTACGCTTACAATAACTTCGGCAATTTCGATCCGCTGGTTCGCCCGGTTACCGGTCAGCAGCGCCCCTACCTTGCCGGCCGTGGTAATATTCAGATTTATACGGTGATTCCCCGCCCCATCGTGGATGTAGCGCTCAATGCTTCCTACGGCGACGGTGTGGCTGTTACCCGCCTTGAAGGCGCCGGCAACAACGGCACTTTCCTGGATCTGGATGATGCCTCGCGCGACAAAATCTTTAACAACACCGACAGTACGCTGACCTACAAGCAAGGCGCCGGCCCGATCACCATTACGATCTTCAATCCGTTTGAAGTCAAAGACGGTCAGTACGAGGTTGTCCTGAGCGACGGTAACGATACCGATACCAAACTTCAGGATACGGCCCGCTGGCAGCTCCGTCGTTTGCCCGACGGCGCCGTTCTGGCTTCCGAACGTACGATCAATGAGCTGAACGAACAGCTGATCGCCGAATACGGCTTCTCCGTGACGATTGCACAGCGCGCAGAACCGGGTATGTACGGCGCTTATTCCAGCACGGGCCGCCTTGGCGAAGCCCCCCCGTATGTCGACTCGCGCAACGGCGCTATCGGTGGCGAAATCGAATGGGAAAACCCGGATCAGGAATGGCTGCAGGGTATCCCCGATGCAACCAGTGGCCCGACCAACTTCGTAAAAACGGGCTTCCAGGAAAAAGATGCCGAAATGGACCCCGAACAGGCCCTTAGCACCATCGGCAACGGCTGGTTCGTGCCCTACGTCCTCTGCGACTGGGTTCTGCCCGCACTCGCTACACCCGACAATGGCGACCGCCTCATCACGGCAGCATGGACGGAAAAAGTGGCCGGTTCGCAAGGTAACGTGAACGGCTCGGCAATCGGTACCAAGTCCTTCCCGATCAAGCCGAACGGCCAGGTCGATGTAGCCAGCCGCTTCTACAAACTGTGGCAATTGCCCAATGTGGATATCGTGATCACCAGCGACAAGTCCAAATGGAGCCGTTGCGTGGTGGCAGAAGGCGCCGGCTATTATTACACAGGCGCAGAGTATGCACAGATCCAGGATCCGACACTCGTGCCGGAAAGCCCCGCGAACAAAAAGCGGATCATGTTCGATGCACGTTATGCGCCTTCCGTCAGCAAGTACGACAACGACGGCGACGGCCTGGCCGATCCCGACGGCGAAGTCGAACCTGCTTTGCTCTCTACCGGCGCCGCCAACCCGCTTGCCGGCCAGCCGATGCGCGGTATGGGCTGGTTCCCGGGTTATGCCGTGGATGTAGAGACCGGTCAGCGCCTCAATATTTTCTTCTGCGAAAACTCCTGCTACAGCAGCACGCTGGATCCCCGTCTTACCGGCCGGGATATGATGTGGAACCCCACTGATCAGACGCTGCTCAACGAGAACGTGTTTGTCAGCGACATTCCCAACCTCCTGCTGGGTGGCCAGCACTGGGTATATGTGATGAATACGCCTTACGACGGCTGTGCCGCACTGCGCGAAAAATTCACGCCCGAGCTTGCACAGGCTACGGCAAAATCGCAGCAAGTGCGCTTTATCTCCTGGGCAGGTATGCTCCAGTTGGCACAAGGCTTCCAGATGAATCCGCTGGGCAACGGCGAAAAAGGACTTGTTCCGTACGAAACACGGATCAAACTCCGCGTCGACGATCCGTTCCAAACCTGGTACAACGACAGCGACAACGGCCGCAAATCCGGCACGCCGCGTTACCAGTTTACCATCCAGGGTCGCGAACGCTCTGACCTGAGCAGCCTCCAGGTGGAAAATGCACTGGATTCGATCAAAGTCGTGCCCAACCCCTACTACGGCTTCTCGCAGTATGAGGTTTCGCAGTTCAGCAACGTGGTGAAAATCACGAACCTGCCTGCAAAATGCAAGGTGACCATTTATTCGCTCGACGGCAAGTTCATTCGTCAGTACACCCGTGCCGAACAGTATGCACCGTACTCCCAAATCGCACCCGACCTCGAGTGGGATTTGAAAAACAGCCAGGGTATTCCTGTGGCCAGCGGTGTGTACCTGATACACATTGACGCGGAAGGACTGGGCGAACGAACCATCAAATGGTTCGGCATAGGCCGACAATTTGACCCGTCCGGACTTTAAATAATGGCTAACGGCGGATGATGAATGTTGGGTGACTTTAATCCAATATTCATCATTCCCCGTTGGTCATTCCTCTTCATCCTTTTTTCAAAAAGAAGATTATGAAACTTAAATACTTCTTCCTTTTGCCAACGTGCATCCTGATGCTGGGTGGAGCTGCTATTGCGGGCAACCCCGATCGCCAGGGGGAAGAGGGCGGCAAGCAGCTGTTGCTCAATCCGTGGGCGCGCAGTGCGGGTTTGCACTCTTTGAATACTTCCTGTGTTACGGGAGCCGATGCCATGTACATGAACGTTGCCGGCCTTGCCCGTATCAATAAAACCCAACTCCAGTTGGGCCACACGATTTATCTCCAGGGCGCCGACATGAACATCAATGCCCTGGGCTTCGCCCAACGCGTCGGTAAAGGCGGCGGCACCTTCGGTGTCAGCCTCATGGCAGTCGATCTCGGCGATCTCGAACTTACTACCGAGAATACGCCGGAAGGCACGGGCGGTACGTTCAGCCCCTCGCTGTTCAACCTTGGCATTTCGTATGCCCACATGTTTACCAACCGCGTTTCGGTGGGTATTACGGCCAAATTCGTCAACGAGTCGATCACCAACGCCGGCGCCCGCGCCATTGCGCTCGATGCAGGCGTTCAGTATGTAACCGGTCCGAAAGACAATTTCAAGTTCGGCATTTCGCTGCGCAACGTCGGCTCGAAAATGCGCTACCAGGGTGAGGGTCTTTCTACCGCACTTGATGGCGCCAGCGAAACCTTTACGTACCCGATCACGTACTATCAGCGCTCGGCTGCATACGAACTGCCCTCTCAGCTGAATATCGGCGCTTCCTACGACTGGCTTTTCGCCGGCAAGAGCCGCCTGACGCTTGTGGGTAACTTTACCTCCAACGCTTTCTCCCGCGACCAGATCGGCGGCGGCCTGGAATTTGCCCTGGGTCAGAATTTCGCTCTTCGCGCAGCATACAAAACCGAATTCGATCCGAACTCGGTGGAAGCTTCGATCGACAACGGCCTGTCCGCAGGTCTGACGGTGTCGCTGCCGCTGAAAAAAGGTTCCGATTCGCGCCTTTCGCTGGACTATGCTTTCCGTGCTACCGACGTGTACCAGGGAACGCACAACTTCGGTCTGCGCATCGATCTGTAAGCCTTCCGGCGCTAAAAAGTGCGGTAAAAAACTTTCCGCATTATTTCGAATGCCGTATCTTTGCGGCAACATTTATACACAGGAACGTTTCTATCTGCCCGATAGGAACGTTTCTGTTTTTTTCTGTATATGGGTACGCGAGGTTTACCGAACCCCAAGGGGGTTCAGTAAGCCTTTTTTAAACGGCACCCGCACAAACACAACCACACTCCCTTTCCAAAACGCATACGCCATGGCAAATTACACGTATTTGACACAGAACGGATATGACAGACTCAGAGCCGAATTGGAAGAACTGAAAACGACCGGCCGGCAGGAAGCCGCACGCGCCATCGCCGAAGCCCGCGCACAGGGCGATCTTTCGGAAAACGCCGAATATGACGCCGCCAAGGATGCTCAGGGTATGCTCGAACTCAAGATCAACGAGATTGAAACGGTGCTTGCCAATGCCCGTGTGATCGATGAAAGCCAACTCGACACCTCGAAAGTGGCTATCATGTCCAATGTCACCATCAAGAACCTCAAAACAGGCAAGGAAATGACCTACAAACTGGTATCGGAAACAGAAGCCGATCCCAAACAAATGCGTATTTCGGTCACCTCGCCCATCGGTCAGGGCCTGCTGGGCAAAACCCGCGGCGAATCGGTCAAAATTCAGACCCCGGGCGGCGTCCTCGAATTTGAAGTGGTCGAAATCGCCATTTGATCCAGATCCCGGTCAATCACCATCGTTTCAAAAACAGCCATGCCTACTATCTTTTCCCGAATTGTTGCCGGAGAAATTCCTTGCTACAAAGTAGCGGAAACCGCTGATTATCTGGCTTTTCTGGACATTCGCCCGTCCGCCAAGGGGCATACGCTCTGTATCCCGAAGCGCGAGACGGACTATATCTTCGACATCGCCGACGAAGATCTGGCCGGCCTGATGGTGTTTGCCAAACGCGTGGCCCGCGCCATCGAAAAAGTAGTGCCCTGCAAACGCGTCGGCGTGGCGGTTATCGGTCTCGAAGTGCCGCATGCGCACGTTCACCTCGTGCCGCTCAACCATCTGTCCGACCTCACCTTTGGCCGCGAACCCTACCCCATGACCGCAGCCGAGTTCGAAACGCTCGCCACCCAAATCGCAGCCGAGCTTTAACTGAGCTATTGACGGTCTTTCGTATTTTTCAGCCCCGCCGGTGATACCCCCGGCGGGGCTGATTGTTGAAAAAACTACCCTTTTTCGGATTCCTGTTGCCGGCTGTTTTGCTGGCCGTGTGCAATACGCTTCCGCCGACGGCGCCTGCTGCGGCGAGCGCTGCCCCTCCCTTGCGTGAAAAAATTTGCGGCCTCACGTTCGTGGCGCCTCCTGAGCCTTTCCCCGCCGATCCGATGCCGGCCGTGACCGGCGTGGGCGCCAACTGGATCGCAGTGGTGCCCTACGGATTCACCCGCCCTGGCCAGCCGGCCGTTCATTTTGCCGAACACAACAAGTGGCAATGGTGGGGGGAAAGCCCCGAGGGCGTCAGGCAAACGATCCGAATGGCGCATGCCGCGGGTTTGAAAGTGATGCTGAAACCGCAGGTTTTCGTGCCGGGCGGCTGGACCGGCGCGCTCGATTTCGATACCGACGAAGCATGGTCGGCCTGGGAAGCGGACTACGAACGCTACCTCCTTTTTTTCGCCCGCCTGGCTGCCGAGGAACGGCCCGACATGCTTTGCATCGGCACGGAATTCAACACCGCTATTCAGAAAAGGCCGGACTTCTGGCGGCGTTTGATCGGCAAAATCCGAACGGAATACCCGGGCAGGCTGACCTATTCTGCCAATTGGGACGACTGGTCGAGGGTGCCGTTCTGGTCCGAGCTCGATTATATCGGCCTGGGCGGATATTTTCCGCTGATACAACAAACCACCCCTTCCGTGGATGCGCTGCGCGATGCCTGGCAACCCATTGTGGATCAATTGCGCGACTATTCGAAGGCGCAAGGCAAGCCGGTTTTGTTTACCGAATTCGGCTACCTGAGCGTCGACAGCTGCGGGTGGCGCAACTGGGAACTGGAGCGCGGAATCGAACAGCGCAACATCAACGAGCAGGCCCAGGCCAATTGTTACGAGGCGCTGTTTTCCACCTATTGTCAGGAGGACTGGTGGGCCGGTGGTTTTTTGTGGAAATGGTTTCCCAATATGCGCGGACACGAAGGCTACCCGGAACGCGACTACACCCCGCAAGGCAAGGCGGCAGAAACGGTGCTCCGCAAATGGTACACCCGGCAATAATTTTTTTGAAAAATATTTTCCAACCTTTCCTCAAAGCCGTTCGTCCTTGGGTAAACAAGTGTTTCCGGCCGGTGCACATTCCTTCATGGTCTTTTTATAAAGACCCGTAGATCAACCTGTTCAATTTTCCTTTTCCGACCCTTATGAAAAATAATTTCTTTCAATTCTTGCCGCTTGTCATCGGGTTGTCGTGTTGCCTCCCGGCCGTGGGGCAAACGCCCGTTGACGCGGTGTATCTTAAATCCGGCGAATCGTACGAAGGGCTGATCATCGAGCAAAAGCCGGGCGATTCCATTCAACTGTGGCGACTGACTGAAAACGATACGCTGGCATTTTCCATGGAGGAGATCGAACGGATTACCCGAACGATTCTTCCGCCCGAGCAACCTGTTTTGCTGGTTGAACAACCGCCCAGACTGTACTTCACCAAACCAAATTACCTGTACCTGTCTGCCGCCACCGGTGGAGGCGACTACCCCTTCCTGGGCGGCGGCCTGACCCTGAGCCACCGGTTCGCCCGTTACGACAAAGCTGCCGTGGGGCTGAGTGTGCAGTACATTGGCAACAGGGAGCATGGTTACGAAACCAACCGGGTGGATTTTTTAAAAATCGTGCCCGTGATGATCGATCTCAGGCATGAATTCAGCCGAACGCACAACAACCGGTTTTCGACGCACCTGTTTGCCGAAGGCGGCTACGCGTTCAATTTTACCGCCAATGCAAGCAATGAGTACGGCGAATTTGAATACGGCAATGGCTGGATCGTGCATCCCGGCGTCAGTTTTCAATTTGCCCTGCTCAGCGACTTCGGCTTTTTCGCCGAAATCGGCTGGGTGCACCTCACCGGCCGGCGCAACTGGCTGCCGCCGGTAGAACGCTCGGACCTAAAAGCCTGGAACACCATCCTCATTCGCGGAGGCGTCTTTTTCTGAACTGCAAATGCTGCCATGAACACCGTCTCAGCACACATACTCGAAGGCTGCCGAAGGCAGGAAAGAACGGCGCAGGAGCAGCTTTACCGGCATTATTACGCGCCGGTGATGCGGATTTGCCTGCGCTACGCGGCATCCCGCGACGATGCCGCCGACATCCTGAACAAGGCGTTTTTCAACATATTTACCCATATCGACCAGTTCCGCGCGGAAGCCGATGTGTTTGCCTGGATGAAGCGGATTGTCATCAACGCCGCCATCGATTTTGTGCGCTCGAGGCGCCGCATGGGGTTACACGACCCGGTGGAAGCCGCGGCCGAATTGCCCGGCGCCAGCGCCCCGGACACCAGTATCCACTACGACGACCTGCTCGGGTATCTGCGCTGTTTGCCCGAAACCTCGGGCGCGGTGTTCAACCTGTTTGTCATCGAAGGGTTTTCGCACCGCGAGATCAGCGTCATGCTGGGCATCAGCGAAGGCAATTCCAAATGGCATTTGTACCAGGCGCGTCAGATTTTACAACAAAAACTGCAGACAAGGGAAAAACAATGAAGCCGGAACCGTCTAACAACAATGAATTTCAGGCGCTCGATGATTATTTCAAACAAGGCGCCGACAGGATACCGGTTGAATTCGAGCAAGCGGACTGGACGCAGCTATCGACCATGCTCGATCAGGTAAAAGTTGCGCCCCGGCCTTCCGCCCCGGCCCGCAGGACGGCGTTTTGGCTGCTCCCTGCCTTGCTGATCGCTGTGCTGGCGACGGTAGGCGTCGTTGGCGCCTACCATGCGCTGGTGACCGTGCGCCGCGAAGGCAAAACCCTTCCGCCCGTCAGCCCGCCCGTGTCCGGTGAAAGCACCTCTGTGCTGTCCGGGGAAGGGCCCGAGGCTCCGCCTGCCCCCGCGGAATCCGCACCCGCGAATCGGGCTATCAAAAACGGAACGACCACGTTGCAGCAACAACCCAACGAAAAAACAGGGCGCGCAACCCAGCCGACACAGGAGATGCCCGCTGCCCCCGCTACCACCATGCCCTCCGACACGGCGGCCACCCTTCGTACGCCGGAGCCGGCAGCAGCGCCATCCGCTGCGCCGGCTCCAAAGGCGAAGAAGAAAAAAAATCTATTCTGGTGAGGGGCGATCAGTAGCCCAGGAGTTTTTTCAATTGTTCCTTCGTACGCTCGACCGGTAAGAAATTCTGCTCCAGCGGAATGGCAAACGGTACGGGCGTATCGAGGCTGGCGGCGCGCAGGACCGGCGCGTCGAGGTATTCGAACAGGTGTTCGGAAATCCAGGCCGAAATTTCGCCCCCGATGCCCCCGAACAGGGTGTCTTCGTGCAAAATGAGTACCCGGTTGGTTTTTTTCACCGAACGTTCGATGGCCTCGTAATCGAGCGGCATGAGGCTGCGCAAATCGATGATATCGGCGCTGATACCCATTTCGCCGGCGATCTGAACTGCCCAGCGGACGCCCATGCCGTAGGTGATGATGCTCACCTCGTCGCCCTCCTGCACCTGGCGGGCCTTGCCGATTTCGACGGTGTAAAAACCGTCAGGCACGAGGCCGCTTTCGCTGCGATACAGGGCTTTGTGTTCGAAAAACAGCACAGGATTGGGGTCTGCAAATGCCGCGAGCAGCAGGCCTTTGGCATCGTGCGGGGTGCTGGGAAATACCACTTTGAGGCCCGGGACGTGCGTAAACCAGGCTTCGTTCGATTGCGAATGGAAGGGGCCGGCCCCTGTGCCGCCGCCTGTGGGCATGCGGATGACCACGTCGGCAGCCTGGCCCCAGCGCCAGTGCAGCTTGGCCAGGTTGTTGACAATCTGGTTGAACCCGCAGGTGACGAAGTCGGCAAACTGCATTTCTACCATGCTTTTCATGCCTTTGAGGCCAAGCCCCAGGCTGATGCCCACGATGGCCGACTCGCAGAGCGGGGTGTTGCGCACGCGGTTTTTGCCAAATTCTTCGACGAAACCCTGGGTGATCTTGAACGCGCCGCCGTATTCGGCGATGTCCTGGCCCATGAGCACCAGCTCGGGGTAGTGTTGCATGGCGGTGCGCAGGCCGCCGGAAATTGCGTCGATGAAACGCAGTTCGTTGCCCGATGCGGGTTTGTCGATCACCGGATTGAGAGGAGCGGGGGCGTACACATCGGCCAGTTCCTCGGCGGTATCGGCCTGGGGTTCGGGCTCGTTGAACATCACTTCGACGGCGTCCTGAATGGCTTTTTTGTACGATTTTCGGAAGTTTTCGCCGGCTTTTTCCTCCAGCAAACCCTCCTTGACCAGCCAGCGTTCGTAGTTGTCGATGGGGTCTTTGGCGGCCCATTCGTCCATCAGCGCCTGGGGCACGTATTTGGTTCCGCTGGCCTCCTCATGGCCGCGCATGCGGAAGGTCATACATTCGAGCAGGAAGGGCTCGGGGTTTTCGCGGAGTTCGGCGGCCACTTTTTTGATCGTGGCGTACACTTCCAGGATGTTGTTGCCGTCGATCTTGGTGCCGCGCATGCCGTAGCCGGCGGCGCGGTCGAGCAGGTCTTTGCAGGCGTATTGTTCGTTGGTGGTGGTGCTGAGGCCGTAGCCGTTGTTTTCGATGATAAAAATGACGGGCAGTTTCCACACAGAGGCGACGTTGAGCGCTTCGTGGAATTCGCCCTGGCTGGTGGCGCCTTCGCCGGTGAAAGCCAGGGAGACCTTGCCTTCCTGGCGCAGTTTGTGGGCCAGCGCCACGCCGGCGGCCAGCGAAAGTTGCGGCCCCAGGTGCGAGATCATACCCACGATGCCGTGCTCCAAAGCCCCGAAGTGGAAGGAGCGGTCGCGCGCCTTGGTGTAGCCCAGGCGTTTGCCCTGCCACTGGCAAAACATCCGGTCGAGCGGCATGTCGCGCGCCGTGAACACGCCGAGATTCCGGTGCATGGTAAAGATCAGTTCATCCTTTTCCAAAGCGCAGGCAGCGCCCACGGCAATGGCTTCCTGACCGATGCCGCTAAACCATTTCGAGATGCGGCCCTGGCGCAGCAGGTTGAGCATTTTTTCTTCAATGAGGCGGGGTTTAAGGAGCTCTTCGTGCAATCGGAGCAGCGTTTTTGTATCAAAACCTTTTTTGGAATAGCGGATGAGCGGCGCGGCGGTGGTGGTGGGCATGGATCGTGTTTTTTCAATAAAAGCGCCGCAAAGGTCGGCGCTTCGGGGGAAAAAGAAAGTTTTCGGGAAATGAAAAGGTTGATAAGGTTGATAAAAGGGTAGAGAGCATTGATTCACCTTTTATCAACCTTATCAACCCTCATAACCCCTTTTCTCAAAAGATTACAGCTTCACCAAACGCCCAATGCGCCGATGGCCGGCCTGGTTTCCGGACCATTCCACCGCATAAACACCTGCGGCTAAACCGGCCAGATCGATCCGGATTGTTCTGTCCTCAGCGGTTTGTTGCATCACCAGTCGGCCTGTCGCATCGAACACCCGGAGCAGGCCGGATGCGGCAGGCAGTTCGATCCGGGCGACATTGATCGCCGGATTCGGGCTGATCAACAAAGCGTCGGCTTTCGTCGGCTGAAAAGCGGCCAATGGCCAGGCTACCACGGTTTCTGCTGTGTTCGTAAGCACCGGAGCATTGAAATCAAAATAGATGTAGGCTTTGTTTCGAAGCGTGGCGCCGAGCGGCAGCCCGGCTTTGGGGCGAATCTGGAATTGCACGAACCCGTGGCTGCCCGGCTCGTCCTGGCTTTCAGGCGGTAGTTGGATATTGCCGAAGAAAAATTCGAGGTTGCCGGCACCCGAAAGTGTCGTCTGGCAGGGATGGGAAGTGGCCAGCACCCGGAAACTCGATATATCCAGTTTCGAGAAATCAAGTGTATCGGTAATGCGCACAAAATCCGCGGGAAAATTGCCGGTATTCTGAAAACGGATCGTGTAGAGGATCGGTTCACCGGCAGTGAGCTCGTCCGGACTGATGCGCTCGCGGTTGCTGCGTTTGTCGTTGGGGTCGTAGGAGCCTACTACGGCTTCGGTCAGCACATGCTCGTTGTCCACCGGGATGGCGTCCGCCTGTGTGGGCGTGATCGAAGCCCAGGTCGTGACGCTGCTTCCGATGGCCGTAGCCACCGGCGTGTGAACTTTGACGAGCACCTGCCCTGATCCAAAACCGGGAATGCTGCTCAGGTTCCACACCAGCGTGTCGCCGGATATGGCGTCGGGGGCCGGATTGGCATTGACCAGCTGGAGCGGGTCGGCAGGAACGAAGCGCAGCACGGCGTCGGCCGGGGCGATGCCGTGGTTTTGGTAAGTGAGGGAAATCGTCTCGTTAAAACCCGGGCGAAACACGGTGAAATTGGTCTGATTTACGCTCAAATCAACCACATCGGGCGGAAAATACAGGCCAAAATTCAGTCCGGCACTAGAGTCGGTGAAAGGCTGGGAGGCCGGGTTGGGGATCACCCAGGAATAGGGCAATGCTATCTCCACAGCGCCAGCGTTCAAATCGCCCAGCATTTCAAAGGTGCCGTCGGTGCCGCTGGTGGCAAACAATGCGCTGCCGGCATGCAGAAAAGCGCCCGGATAAGGCGGTTCGCCGGGATCGGGCTGTCCGTTGTTGTTATCGTCGCGCCAGACGTAGCCGCTGAGGGGCACAACTTTGTCGAACAGGCGGCGCCAGAGCGGGGCTTCCGCATGGTTGAGACTGATGTAGAGGTAGCCGTCGTGCATGGCCATGTTTTCAAAGCTGAAACTGGAATACGGAAGATTGTCAACGATTTCCGTCCAACTGGCCCCCAGATCGGGCGAATACCAAACCGAACCGCCGGCGATGACTGCGACACGCGTACCGTCGGAGGCGAGGTGTTGCGTGCCCATGGGCGTGCCCGTGCTATCGGACAGGGCTTGATTGATCATGATAAACGTCAGGCCATCGTCGGCTGATACCGCGATACCGTCTTCGCTGTACACGAACAATTTGCCCCCAAAGCTTCGGACCCGGGGCGAGTAACTGACCCCTGTGAACGAATCCAGGCCCATACCCGGCAGTTGTGTCCACGTATTTCCGTTGTCAGACG
>JBGAHL010000032.1:0-2378 GCA_044226205.1 Saprospiraceae bacterium | reverse complement strand
AACTGCATCAGCTGGTTGTTTGGGGGCAGCGTGCCCGTTTGCGTCCAGGTCACGCCATGATCGGTGGAAGTATAAATGGTCAATGCACTTGAACCAGTTACTTCTATCCGGTAAAAGTGGTTGTCATCGGCAATCAGGTCCGAATAGGTATTGGCAGTAAACGGACCGCTGATGGCCGACCAGTGTCCGAGGTCGCCGACCGATCTGTACAACCTGTTGTCGTCGTCGACGATGAAATAGGCGCCGTTGTGGTAAATGTAGTTGCTGTTGTAGTAATTGCTGTTCGAGCTCAGGTCGAGCGCGGCCGGTTTGAACCAGTTCGCGCCGCCGTCGCCGGTGAAATTCCAGTGATAACACAGGTAGTTACCCAGGCCGTAGGGGATGGGTGAGTTGCCGGCATTTTGCCAGTTCCAGCTTTTGAATCCCAGCCCCGCATTGCGGATTTCCCAGTTGACGCCGTTGTCGACCGAACGCGCGAGACCCCTCGGTGTGGCGAGGATGACGGTATTGCCGTTGCTGCCTGCGTCCTTGATCTGGTAATCGGTATTGTTGAGTTGGGCGACGAACGACCAGCCCGACACGTCGTCGTTCCAGACCCGGGGCGCCTCGTTCGGCCGGCTCCCATACCACTTGTTGCCGCTTTTTTTCAGAAAAATGACTTTGTTGGATGACCCGCCGAGGTTCCAGCTGGCGCCGTAATTCAGCGATCGTTCCATGAAATCATAGCAACTAATGGCGATGGTATTGCCCTGAACGGCAAAGCCGAAAATGGCGTCGCTTGTCTTATGTTTGAACGTCCAGGTACCGCCGTTGTCGGTAGAAAGAAAGAGAGAATCGTTGTTGTTGGCCCATAAGTCGTTGCCATTGGCCACAAGTCCGCCGCGGTTCGGGTAATAATACGTTTCGAAATGGCCCGCGAATACGGCTCCCCCGGGAGCGTTCAGATCGAAACGGTAAAAGTCTTTGTTATTGCGAAACAGGAGTGCTTCATCGGTCATCACGGCGAGGTCAGGCGTTTGGCCCGCCAGGTCGAAGCCGGTCATCGGCTCCCAGCTTTCCCCGCCGTCGGGGCTGCGGAACACGCCCTGTTGTTTGCTCAGCAGCCACCAGCTGTGGTCAGCGGCATGCCAGCTCAGGGCATTGCCGCCGGGCTGATCGAGTTCGAAGCTGGGTTGCCAGCTCAGGCCGTCGTTCAGGGAGCGATACACGCCGGAGCGGGTAAGGCAAAGCCATACGCCGTCGGCGAATTTTACTTCGAAGGCTTCTTCGCCGCCCTGTCGGACGCAGGGGGACCATTGGGCGGAAAGAGAAAGGGAGAAAAGGAGAAGGAGGAGCAGCGGGAAAAGCCGCCTCGTCGAGATGGAGAAAAACAGGTGCATGAAATAGATTTTATAGATGAATAAGTGTTGCAAAGGAAGGAAAAAGTGGAGAATTGTCGATTCCGTCCGCACGGCTTTGTCATCTAAATTCAGGCAAACGCCGATGTCGGACAATTCAACCCGGCCGGATGCCTGGAGCCGGCGGCGGGCGCGTTTTTGAAGCACAATGTGTCTTTCTTTGTCCGCTGTTTGGGCGAAATCCTTATTTTTCAACCGCCATCCCGCTCATCTTCCCAATTCCGGTTTCAGATGCCTGTAATTCGACCCATTCTTCTCTTCCTCCTGCTGCCCGTTTTTTCTTTCGCCCAATGGACCCGCACCAACGGCCTGCCCGGCGGCTCGGTGCATGGCTTTCTCCGTTACGGTGATACGGTCATCGCCAATCTGAGCGGATTGTATTTCTCCGCCGATGACGGACTTTCCTGGTCGCCTGTTGCCACGCCGGCGGGGTTTCTCAGCAGCGACCTGGCTACCGACGGACACGACCTTTACGTACATGGATTCAGCGCCGATAGCCGCATTATCGCCCGTACTTCCGATTTCGGGCAGTCCTGGCAGTCGATCCCCGTGGCCGATACGATGACGTTCAGCGATTTTTTCGCCGCCGGGCCCTACGTGTACGGCAATGATTACCACGGCATTTACCGCACGGCCGACAACGGCGCCAACTGGGAATACGTGACCCACACGCCCGTCTCGCACCTGCGCTACGACGGACAGCGCATGGTGGGCAACCGCCTGAATTGTCTCGTGCAATCACTCGATCTGGGCTTCACCTGGGATACGCTGCTGCAATTCACCGGCAACGTGATCGACGTGTTGCAGCACGACAACCACCTGTTTGTTTTTATGCAAAAAGCCTCGGACGGCTGCTGGGCGTCGGGGGACGGCGGGCAGAACTGGCAGCATTTTACGGGTACGGCGTTCGATCAACTCTACACGGTTTTTTGGCACAACGGTGGGCTTTACGGGTTGAAAGGCACGCAGTTGTACAGGTCT
>JBGAHL010000031.1:0-64064 GCA_044226205.1 Saprospiraceae bacterium | reverse complement strand
TTCCGCACGGCTGAGCAAGTACAGGGCTTCCAGTTCACGATGAACCTCAACGGCCTGACGGTTGCTGACATCGTGAAAGGTGACAAAGTGAGCGCCGACAACTTCGGTGTATTCGCTGACGCTCTGACGACCTCGATCGACGGTGCCGGTGAGTTCACGGTTAAATTCCGCGCAGAGAAAGCCGGCAAGTTGAGCGAAATGCTGCAACTCAGCAGCCGCATCACGCGCGCCGAAGCCTACAACCAGAACGGTGAAAACCTCGATGTGGCCCTTCGTTTCAATGACGAAAACGGCCAGACGATCGCCGGTGTTGGCTTCGAACTGTACCAGAACCAGCCGAACCCGTGGGTAGGCCGCACCATGGTGGGCTTCCACCTGCCGCAGGCTGCCACGGCAACGCTGACGGTGTACGACGAAACGGGCCGCGTACTGTTCACGCAGAAAGGTGACTTCGCGAAAGGCTACAACGCCATCTCGCTGGATCGCGCCATGCTGAACACGACAGGCTTGTTGTACTACAAACTGGAAACATCCACAGACAGCGCTACGCGCAAAATGATTCAGACCAAGTAATCAGTGCCATTCCTGAAAAGGAAGATGATAAGTCGACCCGCCCGGCATTGCCGGGCGGGTTTTTTTATGTGACGATGTATCGATTCAGAGAAAGTGTAAAAAAAATTTGCTCATAAAAAATTGAACCGCAATAATTTAGATAGAAAATGGTCAATTAAGTTTTGAACTTTTTTAAGTTTGCGTAAATCGTTTTTTACATTTGACCCGAAATTTTATATACCCTTTGTGTTTTTAATCCACATAATCTCATGAGCGGCGCCGCACTTCGGTCTTTCAATGTCCCTGAATTCATTGACTAGATTTGGTAGTCGTTTTCTCTCCCTGATTCAATTCCAGTTCCGATTTTAGCAGGTAAAGCCTGCATTGCATACTGAGATAACTGATGCCAAGCACAGGTTTCCAGGTCGTGTTGTTTTGTATAGCACAGATCAGGTAGCCGGAGTTCGTCCAAATTTTAATCAAAACAGGTTCCGCGCATGAACGATTTAATCGAACTGGTCCAGCTATTTAACAAAACCAAACTTAAGACCAATGGTCTGTTGAGCGTCGTACTAGAGCCCGGCTCCAAAATGGAGCAATTGTACGATGCGATAGCACAACGCAAGGTGACGACTGACGACGAGGCAAAATCGTTGCTGTATAACCAGGAAGAAGACTCGGGAACGCTGTCGAATCTCAAATACAAACTGAAAGAGCGCCTGCTCGATTCGGTTTTTCTGCTCGATTACAAGGAAGCCAACTACACCGTCCGCCAAAAGGCATTCCTCGATTGCTACAAACGCTGGGCCGCGGCCATGATCCTGCTCATCCGAAACGAAAAGATGAACGGTATCGACCAACTGGAAAAACTCCTGCGCCACACGACCCGTTTCGAATTTACAGAACTGACCCTCGATATCCTCCGCGTGCTGCGTTTGCAGTACAGCACGGTCACCGGCGATTTTAAACGTTACGAAGCTGTCAGGGACCAGTACCGGCAGTACGAAACGGTGTGGATGATGGAAAGCCGCGCGGAAGAATACTACGCGGACCTGATGATCCAGTACACCAACAGCAAGTCGACCAAACTGGGTATTTCCGATCAGGCACGTATTTATTACAACGAACTGGAGCCTTTTATGAAGGAATGTTTCTCCTTCAAACTCCACATGTTCGGGCGCTTGATCCAGGTGATGATTTACAGCGCGGTCAATGATTACGAGAATACCGCCAAACTCTGCGAGGATGCCATCCGGTTTTTCGATGAAAAAGACTACGGCAGCGGTCTTCCGTTGCAGGTGTTCTACTATAACCTGATTATTTGCTATTTGCAGCTCAGGGAGTTTGACAAGGGGCAGCCAATCGTGGAAAAGACGCTGGCATTGTTCGATCCGGGCTCGTTCAACTGGTTCAAATTGCAGGAACTGTTTTTTCAGCTGGCCATGCACACGAAGCACTATGATGAAGCCTACGCTATTTACCGCCGGGTGACCGACCATCCGCGTTTTGCCAGCCAGTTGCCACAGATTCAGGAAATGTGGAAGATTTTCCAGGCTTACGTGCTTTACCTGAGCAAAATCGGCAAGATCGAATCCGAGGAAGCGCGCGCACAGGCGGCCAAGTTCAAGGTCAGCAAGTTTGTAAACGAGTTTTCGCTTTTCAACAAGGACAAGCGGGGCATGAACATCGCCATTCTGATCGTCCAGATTCTTTACACGATCGCCGAACGCGATTACGAGGAGTCGATCGAGCGCATCGAGGCCATGGAAAAGTATTGCAGCCGCTGGCTGAAGGAAAAAGACACCTTCCGCAGCAATACCGTGATCAAAATGCTGCTTCAAATGCCCGTGGCCTATTTCCACAAGGAAGGCGTGGCGCGCAAAACCGCCAAACTTGTGAAGTCGCTGCACTCCGTACCCCTTGAAGTCGCGCGTCAGACGCACGAAATCGAGATTGTGCCTTACGAAGATCTTTGGGATATGACGATGGATTCGCTGGAGATGAAGATTTACAAGGCCAAATCCTCGCCCAAATAAAGCGCGCCAGCAGGCCGCCAGAAATTCCGATGAGCCCGTCCCGGTATGTTACCGGGGCGGGCTCGTGCATTTTCAGTCAAATTTTTTAGGCAAAAACAGCGGAGAGACCCCCTCGATTCGGGGGCTTTTGCGGCGAGATCGGGGGGTAAAACGTCGCCGATAGCGATGGTGCAAAGTTTTGATATTCAGTAAGTTGCTGTTTTGTGGTTTTAAATTTTTCCAAAAAACCACCGGGAGACGAACCTATGCGCGATGTCCTTAGACAGGGGTATCAGTCGGCTCACCTTTGACATGTCAAGTAACAAAAAAAACTAATCGACACGTCATGAAAAGTCTTCCGATCCTCTCCGACAACATTACTGGTCTCGACCTCATCGGCGCTTGATTATCTCAGGCAAAGGGACTGCCCGTATTTCACAACACGCAAAACATACTGTCATGAATTCCATCTACAAAACTGAATTGGACCTCAGGTTGGTCAACCGGCAAAGCCGGCTCGAGTCAGCCAGGATGCCGGGTTTTGGGCATCATGCCGACAAATTTTACCGCTGCGAGGTGGTTTTCGGTATGCCGAGTGCCGATTGCGCCGGTACAGGAATCTGCAAGATTGTCGTCAATCGAGCAGACACCCAACAGATCAAAAGGGACTGCAAAAGCACAGGGGCCATTTTCGCCCGCAGCGGGGAAACCGGCGAGTTTTCGATGCTGCTGTTTCCCGAATTGCTCTGCGCCCGGCTTTTCAGCCGTCACCTGCGGCAAGGCATACTCGAATTGCACGAGCCGTGCCGTTTACCCAACGACATGGTGGCCTCGCTTCACTTGCCGTTCCGGCAATTATCACCCGGAAGTTACGCAATGGAGCTGCGCCAGGGATATTACCAGATAAAATTCAACCCATCAGCCGGCGCCTGACCGAATACCATTTCAGGCTTCAAAACACGCTTTCCCGTTTGGGAAATGACGCGGAGAGAAGCGACAGACGTACACAAAAGTTGTGTTCGCCGAGCCATAAGTCGCTTCTCTCTCGCTTACACGACTACCCATATAACGGCTGCAAAGAAGGGCACGCCGGAATATTGCCCAATTATGAATCTGAACACAAACGATAATATGCAAAAGTCCCGCTCCGATAGCCAGGCTCATATTCAGGTGCCTAACGCCCTGAGGATGTTGCTTTTGGTGAAGCATGCCATTATCGGCCGGCTCTTGTACAGGTTGTTAATCCATACGACCAGGGGTATAAGACATCGACATGCCAACACTCCCCCGCCTGTGCGGCCGGCCGGTTTGGTTGCTGCGATAGGTCGGAAAAGGGCGAAATGCATATCAAATATTTACCACGCGGTGGTCAAACCACTTGCACCATTCTGGCCTGGCGGCATGACACGCGCGCCGTCCAGTGCCTAATCTTAATCAGCAGAGCCTGGCTCTGCCGTCCCGAAAAGATGTCCCAAGTTTTTTTTAATCCCGCGCTTCCCGGGGCCGCGCTGGTGATGAGCCTGCCGGCGCGGACTCCCGGGTTCCAACCCCCATTATCGCTCACTCTCTACAACTTTTATCCATGACAAGGAAAATTTCATTTCAGACAGGTTATGCGCTGCTGGCAGTCGTCACATTGACGGCTTTTGCCTGGGCACGAGCTATTGAAAAACAGCCGGCAGCCGACCCCAATCCCGTATCAAAAGTTGAAAACACCATTGCCGAACCGCGTAACGCTGAGTCGGATCGGCTTTTTGATTTTACCCAAACATTTGCCCTTGCAACAACCCCTAACACACTTGTAACCACCCCGCCGATGGCCCTGCAATCGCTTGCAGCCATGGCTCCTTCGGTCACCTGCCCCGGCAATATCACGGTCAACCTCGGTCCGGGCGAGTGCTCGGCGCCGGTTTCATTCGACGTCGACTGTGTAGGCGGCTCGCCGACCGGTACCACGGGAAGCGTTTCGCACCCGATCGATTTTAACAATGGTAACGACGGGATCATGTTCGACCTCGAAAACCTCGGCGATGAGCCGATGTTCATCACCGAGTTCGGGCCCTCGCTCGATGCCGGCACCTGGACGATTCAGGTGTACGTCACTACCTCGGCCAGCAGCTGGCAGGGGAACGAAAACAGCCCCGGCGCCTGGACGTTTGCGGGTACGCAGACGGTGAACTCCGCTACTCCTTTTGGCAGTACGGCCGTGCCGGGTTTCGGCATTTCGATTCCGGCGGGCACTTCCCGCGGGATTTACATGACGGCGATTTCCGGTTCTCCGCTCAATTACACGGGGCTTGGCGTCGGTATCGCGCGCCAGTATGACGACGGCATGTTGCGCGTTTCGTCAAATCCCGGTGCAGGCAAGGCCTATTATTTCGGTACGACAACCCTCAACCGTGCATACAACGGTTATGTAAAATACGTGACCTCCGCGCCCAAGCAGCTGGCTGGCTTGCCCTCCGGCTCCGAATTCCCGATGGGCGTCACCACCAATGTTTTCCAGTGCACCGACGCTATGGGCGTTACGGCGACCTGCTCTTTCACCGTCACCGTAGTGGATTTTCCCAATCCGGTTAACTCCTTGATTTGCAACGATGTAGTACAGGCCGCTCTTGGTCCTGATTGTACTTTTGTACTGGGCGCCGACGACGTGCTCGAAGGCGGGCCTTACAAATGCTACGACAACTATCTGGTGCAGGTCGACCGCTTCCCGCCCTATGGCAACGGTCCCTGGCTGCCGGCAGAATTTACGTCGAGCGACATCAACAAGTCGTTCCTGATCAGGGTTTACGATCCTTCCAACGGCAACTTCTGCACGTCGAGCGTCAACGTGGTAGACAACCTGCCGCCGGCGATCGACTGTACGCCCTCCCCGGTGTACGTGCCCTGCAATTTTGACCTGTCGCCCACACACACCGAGGTCACCCAGGTGATTCAGAAGTTCGGCGCATCGAATTTGCCGCAAACAGTCAACGATTTCCAGACCAAGGAAATCCTCATTCCCGTGACGACGGCCCCCGGCGCTACGGTGGTTGACCTCGACCTTCGCACCCGCGTCAACGGCGATCCGTTCGAAGCCAATATGGAAATTGAAATTGTGAGCCCCTCCGGTACGATCGTCAAGGTATGGGACCAGCAGACAGGGTGCTCCGGCCAGCCGCTTTTCGTACGTTTCGATGACGAACACCCCGTTGCATTCTCCTGCGCAGCCTATACCGGCGACCAGCGCTCGAGTATTCCGGTCGGGATCAATACCCAGTTGTCCGATTTCGATGGCGAGCCGGCCAACGGTTTGTGGAAAGTACGTTACCGCGATATCACCGGCGGCGGCGATGTGAGCACGGTTACGATTTCCGAGTTGTTTATCAAATACAATGCAACTTTTGGCACCTTCTTCCCCAATGGCCTGAGCTATCCGCAACAGGTTTCCCAACTGACGCCGACTTCTTTTAAAGTCCCGGCGCCTTACCTCGACAATTGCAGCGACGTGACGCTTTCCTTTACCGACGACACGTATCCGCAAACCTGCCAGTCGGGCCTGACGGCTATCGTGTACCGCACCTGGACGGCAAAAGACAAAAGCAACAACACGGCTACCTGCGTACAGGAAATCCGCCTGATTCGTCCTACGCTCGACGATGTGGTTCTGCCGCCCAACTATGACGATATCGACGAGCCTTCGTTCGAATGCGACTCCGACTATCCCACCCCTGAATGGGTGGAAAACCACGGGGGACAGGGTTTCCCCTCCATCTATGGCCAAAATTCAGGCTGTTCGATCGGCTGGACACATACCGACATCGTCATACCTTCTTGTGAGGGCTCCTACACCGTGAAGCGACAATGGTCGATTGTTGACAATTGCACCAGCCAGATTTTCGCGTACGACCAGATCATTCAGGTGAAGGATATCGTGGCGCCATACTTCGATTGCCCGGCCGACCTGACGGTCAGCACCAACCTGTACACCTGCTGCGCAACGACCAACCTGCCGGATGTAATGATCACCGATGGTTGTTCACGAATCAAGAGCATCAAAGCAACGATCGTGATGTTTGACCCGATCGGTTACGACACGGTGGCAGTGTATCAGGTCAATGGTACTTTGAACACCTTCCCCAATAATAACCTCACCGACCCGGATACCCTCGGGGTCCTGGGCAATACGCCTTGCCTGACTCAGGGCGTGCACGAAGTGATCTATGAAATAACGGATGATTGCGGAAACGTCGGTAAATGTTCGTTCTCGCTGACGGTTCGCGACTACACGCCGCCGGTAGCATCCTGCCAGGAACTGACGACGGTGGCTGTTGGCCCCGACGACCCGCTGGATTGCTACGACCCGGGCAACGGCTGCGATTTTGGCGGCGTGACGGTGGTCCCGGCCTCTGTCTTCAACTCCGGCTCGTACGACAACTGCGGTAATATAAAACTGACCGTCCGCAGGGCACAGCCATACAGTGCATGCATCCAGAATCTCGATCACGGCGACTGTGCCTATTACGGAGGCTTGTCCGAATATGAAATCGCTACGCAGGAAGCGGACTCTATCAAGTTTTACTGCTGCGAAGTCGGTACGACGCAAATGGTGATCATGCGCGTGTATCAGCTTGATTTCTATGGCAATATCAGTATTGGCCCTGACGGAGAGCCTGTGTACAACGAATGCCAGGTAGAAGTGGAAGTACAGGACAAACTCAAGCCTGGTTGTACGGCGCCGGCCAACGTAACGGTCTCCTGCGAAAACTTCGACCCCTCGCTTTGGGTCTACGGTATTCCCGAAGTTTTGGACAACTGCTGCCTCGACAGCACCAAAGTATTCATGGGGCAAAAAGGGCTTACGCACCAGGCCAGTTATGCCTTGTTCGACACGGTTTGCAACCGGGGCACCATCACCCGCACCTTCCGTGCCTTCGACTGCCACGGACTGAGCAGCCAGTGTACGCAGCGGATCTTTGTCAACTACGAGCAGGATTTCTTTATCAAATTCCCCGACGACAAGATCATCTCGTTCTGCGATAGTTCAGGTGTATACGGCGAGCCGCTCATTTACGGTGAAGATTGCGAACTGATGGGCGTGTCGTTTGAAGACGAAGTCTTTACGGTTGTGCCCGACGCCTGCTACAAAATCGAACGTACCTGGCATATCATCAACTGGTGTACGTACAGTCCCAACCAGCCCTGCGTGGTGGTGCCGAACCCGAACCCCAACGCTACGGTGAATCACCCGAGCAACCTGCCCGGCCCCATCGTGTCGGCACTGGGTACGCCGGCTCCCTGGGCGCCGACCAACGTGAAGGTGAATCCGAACGATGCACAAGCACTCAACTATTCCGTGTTCTATCACGGTGGTATGTATAATGGCAACTACATCCCGACCATCGGCAACGTCAATTGCCTGGAATACCACCAGATCATCAAAATCACGGATACGCAAGATCCTATCATCGAGAACTGCCCGACCAGTCCGATCGAGATCTGCGACCTGACCGACAACGACCCGATGTTGTGGAATGAGAACTACTGGTTCGATTTTATCATCGGTTCCCATGACCTTTGCGAAGGCCCGGCCGATATCTCGGTCACTGGTACGGATGCATGCTCCGGCGCGAATGTCCAGATCCGCTACATTCTCTTCCTCGACCTCGATGGCGATGGCGAAATGGAGACGGTGGTGAGCAGCACCAACCTGCCGCCTGCCAACACGGTGTACTACGGCAACTCGGCTTCGCCCAACTTCGTAGGCGGTACGGCCCGCGCATTCGACGAACGCCCTGTGCCCACCAACCAGAAGTACCGGTTTGCCCTCGAAACCAAGACCGTGGGTAACAAGAAAACAGGCTGGTTGCGCTGGAATACCATTGCCCAACCCAATGCCTATGTGGTACCGCAACTGCCTTATGGTACGCACAAGATTAAATGGATCGTGGAAGACGGCTGCGGCAACGAAACGGTTTGTGAATACGCCTTTATCATCAAGGATTGCAAACCGCCCACCGTGGCTTGCCTCAACGGCCTGAGTATCAATATGATGCCTACCGGAATAATCACTGTGTACGCTGCCGACTTTATCCAGTGGGGGCAGGACAACTGCACACCGATGAACCAGTTGATCTTCGCGATCCGCCGTTCGGGCACAGGTACGGGCTTCCCGGTCGACGCCCTCGGCAACCCGATTACGAGCATAACCTTCACCTGCGACGACATCGGAACACAACCGGTTGAACTTTGGGCGATGGATGCTGCCGGAAACGCCGCTTATTGCGAATCGTACATCATCGTTCAGGATCCTTTCAACAATTGCAATCCTGGCAGTCATAACACGGTAGCCGGTGCGATGCTCACCGACAACAATGAAGGGGTGGAAGAAACCTCGATCGAATTGGCCGGCTCACACCCTGCCTTGCCCGACATCGACCTTTTCGACATGACGAATAACACCGGTGAATACATGTTCCAGGCCGCCCTGCCGCTGGCTTCGAACTACACGGTCACCCCGACGAAAGACGACAACCCGATGAACGGCGTTTCCACGTTCGACCTGGTGCTGATGAGCAAACACATCCTGGGTATCGAGCCTTTGAACTCGCCCTACAAGATCATCGCAGCCGACGTCAACAAGTCGAACTCGGTAACCACATTCGACATCGTGGAACTGCGCAAACTGATTCTGGGTATCTACGATGAGTTGCCGAACAATACTTCGTGGCGATTTGTGGATGCAGACTTCCAGTTCACCACGCCGAGCAATCCGTTTGTCAACGTGCCGTTTGCCGAGAATAAATCGATTGCCAACATTCAGGCTGATCAGATGCACGACGATTTCGTCGGGATCAAGATCGGTGACCTCAACGGCTCGGTGATTGCCAATGCCAACTCGGTTGTGGAAGATCGTTCGGCGGGTAACCTCCTGTTCGATACTGATGACCGCGATGTGCGCGCCGGCGAAACGTTTGAAGTACGTCTGGAGACGGCCGACAAAGTACAAGGCTACCAGTTCACCCTCCAGTTTGAAGGACTTCAACTGGAAGAGATCCAGCCCGGCGATGGCATGAGTGCCGACAATTTCGGGGTATTTGCAGATGCTGTCACCACTTCGGTCAACTCGGATGCAGGCGCTTTTACGCTGCGGTTCAAAGCCTTGAAATCGGGTAAACTGAGTGAAATGCTGGGCGTTTCGAGCCGCATCACCCGCGCCGAGGCTTATGCCCTCAACGACGAGCGTCTCGATGTGGCCCTTCGTTTCCACTCGCCGAACGGTATCACGACCAGTGAAGTTGGTTTTGAATTGTACCAAAACCAGCCCAACCCCTGGGTACACCAGACCCAAATCGGGTTCCACCTGCCCTACGACGGCGATGCCACCCTTACCATCTTCGATGAAACGGGGCGCGAGTTGTATCGTCAAAGCGGCGATTTCGCCAAAGGCTACAACACCTTCCGCCTCGAGCAACGGGTGCTGAACGCTTCGGCCGGAACCCTCCACTATCGCGTCGAAAGCGGAGCCAACTCCGCAACCCGGACGATGATCCAGATGCGATAGTCCAAATTCGATAAAAGAAGTAGAGTTTTGCGATAATCTAACTGGCGGGTGAAAAGTCACCCGCCGGTTTTTTGCTGTAGCGCCGACCTCCAGGTCGGCGCCGTTGAGAGAAGAAACACCCCGCGATTATTAGCAAAAGAGAAGATCGGGGTAACCGAAATACCACCTGGCAGCCAAGGCGATTACTAACAAAAGGAGAGAACGTAGATAGGCAGAAATACTGCTGGTAGCCAAGGCGGTTACTGGCAAAAGAGGAGAACGGGATAGCCAGAAATACCGCCTGGCGGCCAAGGCGATTACTAACAAAAGGAGAGAACGTAGATAGGCAGAAATATTGCTGGTAGCCAAGGCGGTTACTGGCAAAAGAGGAGAACGGGATTGCCAGAAATACCACCTGGCGGCCAAGGCGATCATTAGCAAAAGGAGAGAACGTAGATAGGCAGAAATACCGCCTGGCAGCCAAGGCGATTAATCGCGGGGCATTTCTGCCCTCAACTTCGCCGACCTGGAGGTCGGCGCTACAGTCGGCGCCGTTGAGAGCAGAATCAACCCGCGATTATTAATAAAAGGGGAGGGGCGGAGATTGCCAGACAAGCCGTCAGGCAGCCATGGCGAATAATTGCGGGCCATTTCCGCCCTCAACCTCGCCGACCTGGAGGTCGGCGCTACAGCAAAAAACAAACGTATTATTTACTGGCGGGAAAAAGGCTTGCTCAGTACCAGTTGACCGGCTTCATTCCAGGCCTGAAGGCTGTAAAAACCGGCAGGAAGCATGGAAATATCAAGCGATTCCTGAGCGCTCATGCCCGTGCGTGTTTGAAGAACGCGACCGGTTGCATCCGTGATGCGGAAAACGCCTTTGAAGTCAGGATCGACGAACACCACATTCAGGGTTTCGTTGGCCGGGTTGGGGAAAAGCGCCGCACCTTCACGCAACTCGATGGTGGAAGTGCCCGAAGAAACCGACGTTGCGGTAGCGACGTATAGGATGTTGGCCAGGAAAGGCACCGACGAGGTCAGCGACTCCAGTTTGAGCCGGTAAATGCCCGTGCCGGGGTTTTCATAAGGATAAAAAACCGGTTTGAGCAGGCCGGTGTCGCCGGGGGCAAGTTCAAATTCTGCCATGCTGGTCTGACCGAGGTAGCACAGGTTGTTGTCGCAGAAATTGGTCACCCAGCCGGTGGGGAAAGGTTGTTCGAGCGTACGCGTCCATTTCATCGTGATGGTCTGACCACTCAAATTGTACACGTAGTTGGGAATATCGATTTCAAACTGATCGGCCGGGGCTTCCTTGTGAAGGGTATCGGCGTACAATACAATGGGGCTCTGTGCTTTGACCGCAAGAGCGAAGGCGGCTACGGCAAATGCAGTGGTAAAAAGTTTGTGCATAAGGCTAAGATTTTGATAAAAAGCAGGAATGAAGCCGTACGGCTGTGGCCCGTACGACAAACGTTGGTCCGGCAAAATTACAAGGGTATGCCCAAACCCGGACGTATAAGCGCCAACTTGTCCTGTGTTGGCCGAAATGCAGCGATTTTATTGCTTTAAAAATACCTTGGAAAAAGCCGGTCTACCGTCGTCAGGCCGCACGACAAGGGTGTAAGCGCCTTTGGGGAAAGCCGACACGTCGATATTAAAATCGGCCCCTTCCGCCTGAAAATCCTGTAAAATGCGCCCCGAAACGTCCATAATTTGCACTTTTCCACGAAACCCGGCTTCGCCGAAAGCAAGCTGCAACATATTGGTCGCAGGGTTGGGCGACAGACTGGCTACAACCAACGGCTGTTCCTGCGTGCCGACACTTTCCAGGGCTACGGCCACGTAAACTATATTGACCAAATACGGCGCCGACGGCGTCAGGGATTCCAGTTTGATCCGGTAAATACCGGTGCCGGTATGACCGTATGGGTAAAAAACAGGTTTCAACAAGCCCGTGTCGCCCGAAGGCAAGTCGAACGTGGCCATGCTCACAGGGTTCAGGTAACAAAGGCTGTCATCGCAAAAATTCGTGATCCAGCCCGAAGGAAATGGCTGTTGCAGCGTGCGCGTCCATTTGAGCGTAACCGTTTGCCCGGTGTTGTTGATGATGTAATTCGGCATGTCGATCTGAAACTGACTGGCCGGGGCTTCTTTGTACAGGCTGTCGGCATGCAGGATCAGGCCCGACGACTGCGCAAAGGAAACGCTGCAAAAGAGAGTGGAAATGACAAGGGAGAGAATGAGTTTTTTCATCGCGCTGGTAAGGTGTGTCAAAAAAAGTGGTTAAAACTGGTTTGCGAAATGTAAGCCCCCGCTGATCCTTCTGGCGCGAAAATGGATTCGCATGTCTTCCAGTTGCAAAAAACAGGACTGCGTTCTGTACCGAACACACCTTGCACAAACTGAAAACAATATTGACTTAACACCCGACATTTGCTCCGACAACCGTTCTCGACCATCCAATTCCGTTGTTTTATGCGCCTGATTTCTGCATCACTGTTCGCGCTCTGCGCTTTGGCACTCACTTCCTCCACCCACATGAAAAAGACAAAAGTGGTTTTCTTCGGTGATTCCATCACCGAACTCGGTGTACAACCCGGCGGCTATATCGATTTACTTAACCAGAAAATAGCGACCGACGGCCTGCGCGATCAATACGAGCTGCTTGGCTCGGGCATCGGGGGCAATAAAGTGTACGATCTGTACCTGCGCATGGAGGACGACGTGCTGGCGCAAAACCCCGACAGGGTAGTGATCTGGGTGGGGGTCAATGATGTTTGGCACAAAAAAACCTTTGGAACAGGCACCGATCTGGACAAATTCGAGCGGTTTTATGTGGCATTGATTCAAAAAATGCAAAGCCGCGGGATTAAAGTCGTTTGTGCGACCCCGGCCGTGATCGGGGAAAAAACCGACTGCACCAACGAACTCGACGGCGACCTGAACCGCTATGCCGCCAGCATCCGCAAACTGGCCCAGAAATACAATTGCCCGCTCGCCGATTTCCGGCAGGAATTTATGCGCTACAACCTCGAACACAACACCGACAATCAGGGCGCCGGCGTCCTGACTACCGATGGCGTTCACCTGAACGCCGCCGGTAATCAGTTGGTCGCCAATGTTTTATATCCGATTTTGGTCCACTGACCAATCAGCTGTTTTCCAAAACTACCGGCGCTGAAACCGGCGCTTCCGGCATTTTTTCCACCGTCTCCATCTGCCGGCGACTGTTGCGGATGCGGAGCATCAGCCAGATGCAAAGCAGTGCGATGACCGACCCGATCAGGCCCAGAACGGAGTAGTGTTCAAGCGGACTGTTTTTATCGGCCTGCACCACGATTAAACCCGCAAAAGAGGCCGCAATGCCTCCCGCGATTTGCTGCAAGGAAGTGTTGATACTCATAAATGCCCCGCGATCAGCCATGGCAGGCACCGACGACATGATCGCCATGGCCGGCACCATGCGCGACATGATGCCCACAAAAAGCAGGATATTGATCACAATAACCGTCCAGAGCGGCACAACCGACAAGTTCGTGTACACCAGCATCCAAACCACGGACCACAAGGTGCCGATGGAGAAAAGGCGGAACTTGTCCACTTTGTCGCTTAATTTACCCATCAACGGCATGGCGATCAGCGAAAAAATACCCGTTGACATGAACACGATCGGCAATTGCTCCTGAGAAATGCCGACGTTGTTGACCAGAAAGGCGGAGCCGAAAGGCATCAGCAAAAAACCGCCGATCCCCAGAAGCGACGTGGTCATGAACGCCTGGCGGTAGGTTTTTACCGAGAAGGTTTTTAGCAAATGCTGAACCGCGTTTCGCTCGGTCTGGAGTTGCAAATGCTGGTCGACCGGGCGCATCCATTGCAGCATGACCATGCCGATGGCAAGCCCCAACCCGGCGATCATCAAAAACGTGATGTGCCAACCCCAATGCGTGGCGATCACCAGGCCAATCGGGATGCCCAGCACCTGGCTCACCGCAAAACCCGTTTGAACGATGCCCATGACCCGCCCGCGCTGACTGATGTGAAACAAATCGGCTACAATGGCCATGGAAATTGAGGCAATCACCCCGCCAAATACCCCCGTGAAAATCCGCGCAGCCACCAGCAAAGGGTAATTGGGCGCCATCCCGCAAAAGACCGTACCGAGAATAAATCCCGTGTAAAAAAACAAAAGCAAACGTTTGCGGTCGTATTTGTCGGCAAATCCCGCGGCCAGAAGGCCTGAAATGCCTGCCGAAAAGGCATAGGCGGACACGGCGATACCAAACTGGGCGGGTGTGATGTCGAGCGCTTTGATCAGGATATCGCCCATCGGCGACATGACCATAAAATCGAGCACCACGGTAAATTGCGTAAGCGCCAAAAGCGCGATGATAAATCGCTGATAAGGACTAAACTTGTCGTGCATGGGTAGTTTTTGTTAAATAGCTCGGGAAAAATCAGTCGGGCAACTCGCTACAGGTAAATCCTGCTCCGCCGATCAGGTCGATAACGTTTTCAGGGGTGACGCCGGTTCCTTCGATGCGCAAAACGCAGTCGCAATCTTCCAGATCGATCGACCAGCGCCCGATGCCGGGGTGGGCGTCGAGCAAGGGGCGCACGGAAGAATGATCGGCGGCTTCGCGGATGTCCGTTTTAAATACCAGAATTTGCACCAGGTGAGATTTTAAAAATAAATGTTCGTTTACTTATAAAATTAAAAAAAATCAAGGTTTAAGGGCTTTCAACACCAGTTCAAAAGTTTGATTCAACACATCGTCGGTCAATTGAAAAGGTTTGTTGCCCACGCTGCGCCCGTCGAGGTGATACCGCACCAGGTTCATGAGCGGCGCGAAGGCGATGGACCAATATACTTCCAGCGGGACGGGCATTAATTCACCATCTCTGACTGCTTTGTGGACAAAATGCCCCATCGCCGCGGCAAAATCCTGCTGAATGGTTTCGAAAATCTTGTCGCGGTAAGGCGAGTGCCGCAAATGTTCGAAACATTTGACCGACATCGGATTTTCGAGCCAGAAACGAGCCCGGTTGTTCCATTGAACCCGAAGCCCTTCTGCAAAAGGCATCTCCTGATCAAATCCCTCGACGGTCGTCTCCAGCATCCGCTTGCCCTCGGCCATCCCCAAACGGGTGATCAGGTCGTCTTTGTCCTTGTAATAAATATACAGGGTGGCAGGCGAGACCCCGGCGGCTTTGGCCAGTTTTTGCATGGAAAAACCGTTCAAACCCTCGTTGACGATGAGTTCGATCGCTTTTTGATAAACCTGCTGAATTTTGAGTTCGTCGCGTATGCGCATAATTCAGGGGCAAAAATAAGTGAATGTTTGTTCATTTAAAATAAATTGCCCAAAATTCTTCTACATTTTTGCTCGTAGCGCAGCCTAGCCGCTACTGTTTTCCGCCCAAATAACTGCCATAGCCGATTAACATGGTCGAGAAAATGATCAGCCCCAGCCCTGCGTACAGCCATCGCAGGGTTTTGTCGCTCACGCCTTTCCACTCCTTGTAATACAGCCCCCACAGGGTGCCCACGGTGATGATAAATGCCATGTGCAGCGTCCACGACGCGAAATCGAGGGTTTTGCCCAGTTTGGATTGCCCCATCCCGTAAAAGAAAAACTGGAAGTACCAGGTCACGCCGGCCACAGCGGCCCAGCCGTAGTTGTTTTTCAAGGGGGCTGCGCTGTTGGTATAATCACCGAAGGAGCGATTGCGTCGGTTGAGGATCATGCACCACACGAAATTGGTCAAAAAGCCCCCGATCAGGAGTACAGGCAGAATGGCGTTGTTTTTCCACAGCGGGTCGGTGCCGTAGTCCACAGCCGCGTCTGCAATAGGTTTCCCGGCTGTCAGCCCGAACGCGAAACAGGCGCTCATGATGCCGCAGAAAGTGCCGACCAGCAAGCCTTTCCGCAAGTCGAACTCTTTTACAGCGGCTTTTTGTTGCGCCGGGTCGAGCTCGCGTTCTTTCAAAATACCCGCCCAGCCGCTTACGCCAATCCCGATCAGGCACACCAGCACCCCCAGCAAAGTCGCCTGTCCCGAAGGCGAAGCGAGCAGTTCGCCGAGTCGACCTTCCCAAACCGGCGGGATCAGCGTTCCGAAAGCGGCACAAAAACCCAAAGCCACGGCCACGCCCAGCGAGACGCCCAGGTAGCGCATGGTGAGGCCGTAGGTCAGTCCGCCGAAGCCCCACAGCACGCCGAACAGGATGGTGTAGAAAATCGTCTGGCTGTCGGCCGCCGAGATGCTGCCGCTCAGCTCGCTCACGGTGAGCCAGCCGAACACCCAGGGCGCCAGAATCCACGAAGCGATGCCGCCCACGATCCAGCCGCTTTCCCACGACCAGCCTTTGAGTTTTCGATACGGGATGTAAAAACTGCCGGAAGCGAAGCCGCCGAGAAAGTGGAGAAAGATGCCGAGGAATGCGTTCATAAGATTGTTTTACCCGGGAAATATACACGCAATAATGCCATAAACCACCTGTTTTGCACAAAACCGCCTTCCACAAAAAAGACGGGTACGCTGTTATCAATCAGATCAATGGACGCTTTCAGCAGGTCCATCAAACCGTGCAACAAAGCCCCGTAAGCCGCCTTCGCGGAAGGGTAGGGCGACAGGTCCCATTCGCCGGCCGGCTGTTCGGGGAAGGGGCCCGTGCCATGCATGCAGGCCGGAACAAACGCATTTTGCAAGCCGGGCGGCAGCCCTTCATTTTGACTTAATTCGCTGTAAAACTCGCTTTTTAACCCAAAATGCGCAGCAATACGGCCACATTGGTACGCATGCTCCTTGCCCAAAAACACCCGACTCGCCTTGGTTTGCCGGCCCTCTGGCGTGAGGTAGCACAGGCAGTCGCTGCGCAATTGCTCCTCCGTCAGCGGTTCGTCGTTGAACGGATTGAGGTTGATGACCCAGGTGCCGGTCGAGATCAGGAGGAAATTGTCGCGGCCCGCGTAGCGCAACAAAGTGGCCGAAGAATCGTGCAGCCCCCGGCCGATGCGCACGCCGTCGCATTCGACAAAGCCGCCGGCAAGCGGCGCCAGCAGGCGGTCGAGGCCTTCGCGATACACCCAGCCGTGGTAGTCGCGGCGGGCAAAATCCCACAAGGCCGTGTGGCAGCCCAAAGAGGTGTAATCGCTCGCTTTTTCGCCCGTCAGGAGGTAAGAAAGGTACTGGGGCAGGTGCAGCGAAGTGTGTATTTGTTGAAAAATGGCGGGCTTGGCGTATTTCAAAAAATAAAGTTGCAGGCCCGAATTGAGCAAACCCATTGCCGGCGAACAGGTCGCCGCGGCAAAGGCGGTTTTCGATTGCCCAAAGTCCCGCCCGATCATCTCGTAGAAACGTTTTTCCAGCGCTTCGGGCATGATTTTCAGGTAGTTGTACAAAGGCGCGACCGGTTCGCCATCGGCCCCGAGGTGCACGAAACTGGCGCCGTAAGCCCAAAACTGAACCTCCGTAATGTGCCAGCGCGGATCGTAGCGAAGGCGCGCGTAGCAGTCCCGTAGCCAGCGGGTCAGGGCCGCGAGGTCGTCGCAGGGGAAGCCGTCGTCGTCGGTGATTTCCGGAAAAACCTGTTCGTCCGAATCGAGCAGGCGGCCGTCGGTATCGGTGACCGACCATTTTTTATGCGTTTTGCCAACGTCGAAAAGCAGGGTGGCAGAAGGCTTTTTTGACAAAATATGGTTGATTATCAAGATGAAAACGATGGTTAACGCACAAAAGCAGCCGCGATTCCTCCGTCGACATTCAGCATGTTGCCGGTAGATTTGGACAACAGCCCCCCGACAAATGCGAAGCAGGCATTGGCGATGTCTTCGGGCAGAATGACTTCGTTGAGCAGCGTGCGTTTGGCGTAGTAGGCCGGCAGTTCGTCCACGCTGATGCCGTATGCTTTCGCGCGCCCTTCGGCCCAGCCCCCGGCCCAGATGTTGGAGCCGGCGATCACGGCGTCGGGGTTGACGGTGTTGACCCGTATGCGCTCGGGGCCGAGTTCGGCGGCGAGCAGGCGCGACAGGTGTCCTTGCGCGGCTTTGGCCGAACCGTAGCCCGCGTTGTTGGGCCCGGCCACCAGGGCATTTTTGGAAACGATATTCAGGATGTCGCCGCCTGTTTTTTGCTTTTTCATGATCAAAACACCGCTTTTACTGCATAAAAACTGTCCTTTTACCAAAATATCGTACAAACGGTCCCAGTCTTCCTCGCTGTGCGCTTCCAGGGGTTTCGACAGCGAAATACCGGCATTGTTGACCACGATATCCACCCCGCCGAATGCCAGACAAGTCGCCTGAAACGCTGCTTCGACGGAGGCCGAATGGCTGACGTTAAGCGTGGCGGAGGCGACAATATCCATGCCGAATGCGGCGACAAATTCCGCTTTTGCCCCGGCCAGGCGCTCCTCGTCGATGTCGGTGAGCACCACGCAGGCGCCTTCTTCGGCAAATTTTCGGGCCACGGCTTTCCCGATGCCGCCGCCGCTGCCGGTCACCAGCGCGACCTTGCCCGAGAGCGGCTTGGGTCGGGGTATGCGCTGCAATTTGGCTTCCTCCAGCAGCCAGTATTCGATGTTGAACGCCTCCTGCTCCGACAGCCCACGGTACTCGCTTACGGCCTCCGCACCGCGCATCACATTGATGGCATTGATGTAAAATTCGGCGGCCACGCGGGCTGTTTGTTTGTCTTTGGCAAAGGTGAACATGCCCAGTCCGGGCGCCAGCAAGACCACTGGATTGGGGTCGCGCATGGCGGGGCTGTCTGGGTGTTTGCAGCGCTCGTAGTACGCGGCGTAGTCGGCGCGGTAGGTTTCGAACTGTACTTCAATATGGCTAAAAAGTACGTTTTCTTCCAGGTTTTCGGGCAAATCCAGCACCAGCGGGCGGATTTTGGTGCGCAAAAAATGATCGGGGCAAGAGGTGCCCATCGGCGCCAGCCGCGCCAGGTCACGGGAGCAAATGAATTCCAGCACCCGCTCGTCGTCGATAAAATGCCCGATCATCGGCCGGTGGCTCGATGCCAGTCCGCGCAGCACGGGCGCCAGGGCAGCGGCTTTGTCGCGGCGGGTTTCGGCGGGCAAAGCTTCGATACGGGCGCCGCCAAACACGGGCCGGCGTTTGCCGAAGTTTTCATACAGAAAAACCGAGGCGGTTTCCACTACTTCCAGGGTGTTTTGATAACACTCAAAACTGCTTTCCCCCCAGGTAAACAGCCCGTGGCCGCCCAGAATGACGCCCCGAAGCCCCGGGTTTTCGGCAACCAGGGCTTTCAGTTTCAGACCCAGGTCGAAGCCCGGCCGCTGCCAGTCGAGCCAACCCATGGCCTCGCCCCAAAGTTGGCGCATGATGGCCGGTCCGTCAGTGCAGGCGGCGATGGCGATGATGGCATCTGGGTGCAGGTGATCGATATGGCGGAAGGGGAGGAGGCCGTGCAGCGGCGTATCGATCGAAGGCGCGGCGCAGCGCGGATCGAACAGGCAGTGGTCGAACAAGGCCACCATTTCGTCTTCGAACGCCAGCCCGCGATACCGCTTTTTGAGGGTGCGCAGCCGGGCGGTGTACAGCATGGCGCAACCGGAACGGCGCAGCGTGCCCAGGTCGCCGCCGGAGCCTTTGACCCACATCACTTCGGCCGGCTCGCCGCTGAGCGGGTCGGTTTCGGCGATCTTGACGGAGGTATTACCCCCTGCGAAATTGGTGAGCCGCAGGTCGGCGCCCAGCAGGTTGGAGCGGTAAAGAAAGAGATCGACTTCGCGACCGGCCATCGAGGCGGCCTGGTCGGCATTCCACAGGAAGGAAACGTGGCGAAACATGTGCGGGTGTTGTTTTTTGAGGGTTAAAGATAAAAACACCCTGCCCGAACCACGGCTCTGACTTATTTGACCAAATGCCTCGGAAAATCAGCTGCTTTGGCGCAGCAAACCTGCTCCATCACCTGCCGCAACTGGGTTTTCAGCATGGTCATGGCATGATCGCCGCCGGCTTCGCCCAGGGCTGCCACGGCGTACATGAAGGTGCGGCCGAGGAAGGCAAATTCCGCTCCGCAGGCCAGCGCCCGGGCAATATCGGGGCCGGTGCGGATTCCGCTGTCGAACATGATTTTGATGCGGTTTTGGTATTGCTGCACGATGGGCAGCAGGGCGCGGATCGACGATTGCCCGGGGTCGAGCTGTCGCCCGCCGTGGTTCGATACGATGATGCCGTCGAAGCCCAGGCGAACTGCCATTTCGGTGTCGGCTTCGCTGGCTACGCCTTTGAGCACCAGTTTGCCCTTCCAGCGGTCGCGGATGGGGGCGATGCGGTCTTCGTTGACGCGGCCGGAGAAGGTGCCGTTCATGTAACCGCCCAACTGGCGGAGGTTCAGGCCTTTGGGGATGTATTTTTTCATAGTAGCGAACTCCGGCTGTCCGTGCAGCAGGGTGCGGAGGGCCCAATGCGGCTTACCCACGATTTGCAGCATGTTGCGCAGGGTCATTTTGGGCGGCAGGGCCAGCCCGTTACGGATCTCTTTGGGGCGGTAGCCGAAGCTCGGCACGTCGCAGAGCACCACCAGCACCTCGCAGCCGGCAGCCGCGGCGCGGTCGAGCAGTTCGTCGCGCACGGCCGGGTCGGCGGGATGGTACAGCTGGTACCAGAAGCGACCGCCGGTCACCTCGCCGATGCGTTCGATGCTGGCAGTCGTCACCGTGCTTAGAACGAAAGGCACGTTGTGGGCCACCGCGGCCCGGGCCAGTATTTCCGGCGCACCAGGCCAGACCAGTCCCTGCAGTCCCAGCGGCGCCACACCGAAAGGCGCATCGTACACGTGGCCGAAAAGTTCGGTTTTCAGGTCGGCAGGCGTATGAGGCGCCAGGTAGAAGGGTTTGAGTTCGATTTCGCGCAGCTCGGCGGTGTTTTTGTACAGATTAATTTCTTCGTTGCAGCCGCCGTCGACGTACTCGAAGGCGAAACGCGGAATACGCTGCCGGGCGCGGGCGCGCAGGTCGTCGGTAGAAGGGTAGCGGGAATCGATCGGCATGATGGATGGTGGGCGGGAATGTTGACGGGGCGAAATTTCGGGGAGAAAAGGGAATTCGGGGAGGTCAATTTACGTTTATTCCAAACGCCGCCATTTCCCCGGCTGCATCCCTTTCTTTTTCAAAAACACGCGGTTGAAATAAGCCATGTTGTCGAAGCCGCATTCCGCAGCAATCTGACCGATCGGCAAATCGGTTTCGAGCAGCAAGGCGCAGGCGTGAGCGATACGGGCGTCGTTGACGTAGTCGGAGAAGGTTTTTTCGGTGGCGCGTTTGAAAAACCTGCAAAAAGCGCTTTCCGACAATTGCGCGCGGCGGGCGGCTTCCGCGAGTTCAAGATCGCCGGCAAATCCCTCCTGCACGTACTGTAAAACTGTCCACAGGCGCTGTTCGAGATCGACGCCAGGCAGCGGTTTGAGGTGAGCGGCGGCCAGCGGCGCCACCTGCGCTTTCGACAAGGCATCGAGCAACAGCAGCAGACGGGTGTAGAACGTCACGCCCTCACTTTCCCGCAGGCGCTGAAAAAACAAGCGGGTGCTTTCCGCCGGCGCATCGGGAAAATAGAGCCCGAGCCGTGCGCCGCGCAACAACTTCCCGATCCCTTCGAAAGCCGGCAAATGTAGCAGCGGCTCGACGACCGACCCCGAAAACTGCAATACCTGCGCCCGGCAATCGCCGCCAGCGCGCCGATCGCTGACCCAGGTGTGCGGCAAGCCGGGCCCCAGCAGCACCAGATCGCCCTCCACAAACGGCTCCTGACTGTCGCCCACCAGCCGTTTGCCCCGGCCCTGCTCGATGAAGGTCAGTTCAAATTCCGCGTGATGGTGCCACGAAAATTCCCAGGCTGGGGCCGATACCTCGAAACACTGACAAGGCAGGCCGACATCGGTTACAGGATAGGATATTGCGTTTTTCATACTTTATTTAACAAAGTTGTGCTTTGATTTTTAATTTTTTGTAAAAATAGTATAAAAATACCAATTATGCCCACTTTCACCGCGGAGGCGCAAAGACGCTAAGGGTTCGCGCCTTGGCGGTTAAAATGGGTATGGTTACCTAAAAAATATACCCGGTTAAAAACACTGTCCCCGCTTTGTGCACCGGCCAATACCTTTACCTCCGAAATCGAGCCAAACGACACGGACATGGACAAGAGCCTTATTTCGCAGCATTTTCGGCGACAATTTTCCTCCGAACCCGAACTGCTGGTGCGCGCACCCGGGCGCATCAACCTGATCGGGGAGCACACCGATTACAACGGCGGTTTCGTGCTGCCCGCCGCCATCGACAAAGCCATCTGGCTGGCCGCCAGCCGCCGGCCCGACAAGCGGCTGGTATTTTACGCGGCTGATCTGGATGAAACCTTCGTGGCCGAAGAGGGCGACACCGTTTTTCAGCAGGAAAAAAAATGGGCCAATTACCTGCTCGGCGTCGTCAGTGAAGCGCGTCGCGATGGCATGCTGATCGGCGGCCTCAACCTGGCTTTTGGCGGGGATGTGCCGCTCGGCGCGGGACTGTCGTCGTCGGCAGCCCTCGAAAGCGGGATGATGTTTGCGCTCGACCGGATTTTCGGGCTGGGACTCGCCCCGATGGAGATCGTCCGGCTGGCCCAACGCGGCGAAAACCGGTTTGTCGGTATGAAATGCGGGATCATGGACATGTTTGCCTCCGTCATGGGACAGGCCGATCACGTGGTGCGGCTCGATTGCCGGAGCCTCGAATATGCCTACTTCCCCTTCCATGCAGGCGATTACAGCCTGCTGTTGCTCGATAGTGGCGTGAAGCACCAACTTGTTGATTCAGAATACAATACGCGTCGGGAAGAGTGCGAGAAAGGCGTCGAACTGCTGCGCCGTTTCGATGCCGGGATCGAAAGTCTGCGCGATGTGTCGGGCGATTTCCTTGTTCGGCATCGCGAGCATTTGCCTGAGACGGTTTACCGTCGCTGTCATTTTGTGGTGGAAGAAATCGCTCGTGTGGAAGCCGCCTGCGCGGCCTTGCAGGCCGATGATTTTGAGGAACTGGGCAGGCTGATGTTTGCCGGCCATGAGGGTCTTGACCGGGAGTACGAGGTGTGCGTCGCGGAAACCAATTTTCTGGCCGATTTTGCCCGGCGGCGCATTACCGGCGCCCGTCAAATGGGGGGCGGATTCGGCGGGTGTACCATTAACCTGCTCAAAACCAGCGAGATGGACGCTTTTTTACAAGATATTTTTCAAGCCTATCGGCAGCAATTTAACCTTGAACTGAAATGTTACCCGGTCAAACTGACGGGTGGGGTAGCGGCGGCCTGAACCGCCGGGCACTCTTTGCATTTACCTGATACGACATGAATTTCAACGAATTTCCGCACCGCCGCTACAACCCGCTCACCGAAAGTTGGGTGCTCGTGTCGCCGCACCGCTCCAAACGCCCCTGGCAGGGGCAGGTAGAGCGTTTGCCCGCCGATACGCGCCCGGCCTACGACCCCGACTGCTACCTCTGCGCGGGCAACCTGCGGGCCAACGGCGCCAGAAACCCCGATTACGCTTCGGTTTTTGTGTTCGACAACGATTTTGCGGCCTTGCTGCCCGATGCGCCGCCGAGGCGCCGGCCGGAAGACGGAAACCCGTTTTTCCGATCGAAAACGGAGCGTGGGACTGCCCGGGTCATCTGTTTTTCACCGCGCCACGACCTCACCATTGCGGAAATGGCGACACCCGATATCCGCGAGGTCGTGGACGCCTGGGTGGATGAATACCATGCGCTGGGCGATTTGCCCTACGTGCGCTACGTCCAGATTTTTGAAAACAAAGGCGCCATCATGGGTTGTTCCAACCCGCACCCGCACGGTCAGATCTGGGCGCAGGAAAGCGTGCCCGACGAGCCGATGAAAAAGCAGCGCGCCCAGTTGAAATACTGGAAAAAACACGGTCGCACCCTGCTGGCCGACTACCTCGTTGCCGAATTGGCCGCCGGCGAGCGCATTTTATTTGATAATGAACACTTTGTGGCGCTGGTGCCCTATTGGGCCGTGTGGCCTTTCGAAGCCATGATCGTGCCGCGCCGCGCCATGCCGTCTATTCTCGGCCTTACGGATGCCGAGCGGAATGCCCTGGCGGATGCCTATCGGGAACTCGCGGCGCGATACGACAATCTTTTTCAGACCTCTTTTCCCTACTCTGCCGGCATTCATCAGGCACCCACCGATGGCAAGCCACACCCCGAATGGCACTGGCATTTTGTGTTTTACCCGCCGCTGCTGCGCTCTGCTACGGTCAAAAAATTCATGGTTGGTTACGAGATGCTGGCCGATCCGCAGCGCGATATCACGCCGGAAGCCGCGGCTGAACGCTTGCGGAGCGTAAGCGGAATGCATTATCGGCAGGAGTAAGCTTTCGTTTTTTGACAAAAAAGCCAACCACCTGTTCAAGGGATGGTTAGTTTTCAGACACGGACTGACTGCTTAACGCAGTATCGTCAGGTCTCCCTTTTTGACTTCCTGCTGGCCATTGGCCCATTCCACCAGGACTTGCCAGACGTACACACCGGGTGCCGCCTGGCGGTTGCCAATGTAGCCGTTCCAGCCTTTCGTGTCGTCGCTGGCAGCGATATGCTCGCGTTCGAATACCAATGCGCCCCAGCGGTCGTAAATGCGCAGGTAGATCAGTTCGTTGACCTGGCCAGCGGGCGCATAGAGGGTGAAAGCGTCGTTGCCGTTGCTGCTGCCGGGCGCCAGGGCATTGGGGGCGTACAGGGTGTTGATCTGGTTTTCACTGAACCGCTCGATCTCGAATGGCAGTTCCTGCACGCAATTTTCGAACTGCTGATACAACACATATTGGCCGGGCGGCAGGTTGTCGAACACGGTTTGTCCGTCGAAATGCTGAGGATCGAGGCTGTACAGCGCATCCGTTCCTGCCGGCACGCTGATGCTGCCGGTAGCCTGCTGGGCGTCGGGTTGCAGGATTAGGGGCGTCACAGGCGGCGCTGCGATGGCGCGTACTACCACAGTGTTAAGGGTGTCGCACCCCGTTACCCCGGGGAAGACCTGCTGCACCGTGCCGGGCATCAGCACCCATTGGTCGAACACCCGCACAGAGTCGCCCGGGCAAAGTGCCAGCGTGTCGTTGCGTTCGATCAGGAAGGCTTCGGTTATTTCTATGGTATGTGTTGAATCACAGCCGTTTGTGTTGGAAAAAGTTTGCTCGTACAAGCCCGGCGCGTTCACATAATTGCCAAAAACGAGGGTTGAATCGCCCGGGCAAATGCTTCGGACTTCCTGTGTAGGCACGGGCGCGGGGAGCAAACTGACCGAGATGGTGTGTGTGCTGTCGCAGCCGTTGGCATTTGAAAAAATTTGAGAGAAAGAGCCCGCCGCGTTCACATAATTGCCAAAAACGAGGGTGGAATCGCCCGGGCAAATGCTTCGGACTTCCTGCGTGGGCGCGGGCGCGGGGAGCAAACTGACCGAGATGGTGTGGGTGCTGTCGCAGCCGTTGGCATTTGAAAAAATTTGGGAGAAAGTGCCCGCCGCGTTTACGTAATTGCCAAAAACGAGGGTTGAATCACCGGGGCAAATGCTTCGAATTTCCTGCGTGGGCACGGGCGCGGGGAGCAGGCTGACCGAGATGGTGTGGGTGCTGTCGCAGCCGTTGGCATTTGAAAAAATTTGGGAGAAAGAGCCCGCCGCGTTCACATAATTGCCAAAAACGAGGGTTGAATCGCCTGGGCAAATGCTTCGTGCCTCATCGGATGGCAAAGGCGCATCGTACAAATCGACCGTTACGGTATGCAGCGAATCGCAGCCCTGACTGTTGAGAAATTGCTGGCTGTACACCCCGGCTGCGGAGACGATGTTGCCAAATACCAGAGCGGAGTCACCGGGGCAAATACGGATGGTTTCGGCAGTTTGGTAGACAGCCAAGGCATTTACCGTCACAACAATGGTCGAATCGCACCCGGCAGCAGTGGTGTACACAAACGACTGACTGCTGCCCGCCGCGATCTGCACCCCATCGAAGGCGTAAAAACTTCCCTGGCAAGCCACAGCCTGCACCTGCCGCAGAACGGTATCGGCAATGATTTTGATGGTATCGCGGCGAATATTCATGCAAAAATCCTGTGCAGTCACCCAGTATGTGCCGGGGCCGTTTGCCACGAAACCGGGGCCCGTCGCGCTGTTTTGCCACACGTAGGAGGCAAAGCCCGGGCTGGCCTGCAAAACGTACTGCCCTTGCTGGCAATCATGAATGTCGGGCCCCAGCGAGAGCGCCGGCCCGATCGACGGATTCATTTTAAACACGGCGCTGTTGTTGGCGTAGTTGCATTCCGCTTTCCAAAACTCGTCGCTATCGTGCAAGGGAAACACGTTCAGCCCCGGGTCGTTGGCTACTGCGTACACATCGCCGCCTGTAAATTGCAGCACGACGGTGAACTCGGCGCAGCCACCAGGGATGATCGGCGCAGGCGAGACGACGTGTGTGCTGATCTTTGTCGCCGGGCCCAGGTTCGGGTTGCCGCCGCGGTAGAAGGTCAGGGGTAAATTGGCCGGCAAGGCCACTGCGCCCTGATTGCAGACACGCACCTTAACGCGGAATTGCAGGTTGCCCAGACAAATCACTTCCAGCACTTGCGTTGTGGCGTCCGCGGTTGTCAGGTGTTTCGGGTGTTGCAGGCCGTAGTAGGGCAATTGAGCATTGAAAATATTCAGGGGGCGGTAGTCACTGCCGGGGCCGGGTATTTCCAATTGGCCTGCCTGCTGGTATCGGGGAATGCGTAGGTCGTCGTTGACATTGACAATGGTATAAGCATACTGGTTCCATACCTGACGTGCCGAAGGCCAGGTAGAGTGTTGCAATTCTTCGGCTTCAAACACGTGCAAACGGTTGTTAGCCCCGGTGTTTACAAAACCTACTACAGCGATTTCAGCCTGTCCATCGGCGTCCACATCGGCGATGGTTGGGCTGCTAAAACCTTGTGTACCACTAATGTTGGCGTAGAGCATCATTTCCCGATTAGCATTCACACCGACGGGAAACGGCGAAGCTCCTCCGTACAGCACCGATAATCCGATGCCATTAACCACGAGCTCCGACCAGCCGTCCTGGTCAAAGTCGAACAGGGCAGGGGTATGCATGCCGTTGTAGCCGGGCATGTTATTGACCAGATCGAGTTCCCACCAAGAGGGCGTAGCGGGTGCAGCGTTGGCGCGGTTGAGGTTGAAACAATGGAGAAGGCTCTCGTCGCCGGCGAGTATTTCAGGGTAGTCCTGGGCAAAACCATCGACCCGGTCGTCGTAGACATTGCCCACAACCATTTTGGTGCCCACCAGAAATGACGGGGTGACCTGCAACTGGCTTGACTTGAAAAAATGCCAATACCCTGTTTTGTTCCAGATGTAAAAACCGTTTTCAGGGCCCTTGCGCGAGGTTACCAGCACTTCCTGAATGCCGTCGAGGTCGATGTCGGCCACTGTCGTCATGCCGTCCTCGAAAACTTCTCCCGACATCGTGTTGATGTTGCGTTGGGCCTTGATCTGGTAGCCATCGCCGTCGTTGGGATCGAGATCGACGGAATAAATCACGTACCCGGCTGCCAGTTCGAGGCCTGCGCAATCGGGGTCGCCATTGCAATCGTTAATGCTGAGCAGGTCGGCGGCGTAGGAGCTGGTCTTTCCCAGTGGCGTCAGGCCCGTCGAGAAGGCCCTTCCCATCGGCCCTCCGCCCCGGAGTCTTCGCCGAAGCACAGGTGTGGCTGGAATACTCAGATCGAGCGTGTACACCTCATGTCCGGCGTAGAGTTCGGCAATGCCGTCGTGGTCGAAATCGGCGGCATACACATCGAACTGACTGCTCAGGCAGGTATCCGCTGCGGTCACCCAAAGCGACATGCACGGATTGGCTGCCGGATCAAAGCCGTGATAAATGCGTATTCGTCTGTCGGCGCAAAGCACGATCAGCTCGGGGATACCGTCGGCGTCCAGGTCGGCAATGGTCGGAACGACGCCCATCTGGTTGTTGTTGGCCATATTGCCGGTCACAGTCAGCAGGTTGGGGTTCGACTGGTTGCTGCCATCGCCTTTAAAAATGAGCAGTTGATTCGATGGGTTCGACCCGATGGGGACGGCACGCACCAGTACAATTTCCGGCACGCTGTCCTGATTTGGGTTGAGGTTGCCGATCACTGGTGTGGCTTGGTAGGAGGTAGATAAATTTGGGGAGGGCGCCCAGGCCAGTTGTAGGGCGAAGTTGCTGGAGCGAACGGTATCGGTACAAAATTCCAGCGGAAGGCCGGGGCAATCATCGGGGTCGTAGGCATCGATCAAACCATCGCCGTCGTCATCTATTCCGTTGTCACACAATTCGATGGTTGTTTGAGCAAAAGCATGGGTAAAAGAAAGAACGAGTGAAAAAAAGATGAAGGCAGCCCGCAACGCGAGCCGGAGAGACCGGATTAACATATCGGTTTTTGAAACTTAAATAGGTTTAAGAAAGATTGTTTTCTGTCCGGGGCCACATCGTACAACCCGGGTGATTCGACATGCTAACCGTGAAGCAAAAATCACTCCGTTTTTGGCGTTATTGACAAAAAAAATATTGAGATTAGGTTGTTTTAAAGGATAGAAAAAATGGGAACATGTGTGTTTTGAATTGATATTCAGAAATTTAAAGACCTAATAATTGACGTCTGTGTCAGGAGCATCTTGGGCGGCGCTTGACAACTTATCTGAGATGACGAGTTGAAAAAAAGAGGGAAAGAATCCTGTTTTCTACTTTTGCACCCAGACTAAAATGCATTGATGAAAAGAAAGATATATCTGTTTCTGGTCCTCTTATTCGGACTTTTCATGGGCTGGACCCTGGGCTACCTTCGCCTGCCATATCTGGAAAGGGATGATTCATTCTGGATCGGTTTTATAGCGGCCCTAACTGCGGTTTCGTTTGTTTTGATGTTGTCAGCCACATGGAGAGGGGTTCTGTTATCCGCTCTGACCGGAAGGGCAAAAGACAACACGAACCGCGGCACATTGCTTTGGAGAGGCTTGGCAGTCGCGGGCTTATTAGGGGGATTGCTGGGGGGGATAAAAGTATATTATGGCAACGAATCTTTAAAAAAACAGATCCGTGACAAGGACAAGACGGTACACGAGATGGCGGAATTAATTGAGGCTGTAAAAAACAAAAGCGAATTGGCTCCTCTCATGCAAAGTATGCTCAACGATGTGTGGGAAGAATTGAAACAGGCTCCCGGTCGAACCTTGCTGGATACGACCATTGCCAGAATAAGGGCTTTGAGTTTCTCTTTCAAGCCATACAAGCAGGTCGAGGGGGATACTCTGTCGGAGCGTGAATACAGTCCGGAGCGAGGGCAGTTGCTGCAGGCATTGGCGTTGATGGATATGGATTCCGGGTCTTTTGCTAAGATTAAACAAGAGACGCCGTTTGCTGGGGCGGATTTGCGCGGGGCAAACCTGCGGGGACGGGATTTGAGTGGCATCGATCTCAAAGGCGCCAATCTGAAAGATGCTGATTTGAGCGACGCGAGGTTAATTGGGGCTGCTTTGGAAGGCGCGAGTTTTTGGGGCGCCAATCTGGAGCGGGTTAATCTGAGTCGGGCGAACTTGAAGAGAGCGGATTTGAGGTGGGCGAGGGTGAATGAGGGGGTGCTTGTTGGGGGAGATTTGAGTGGAGCTGACCTAAGTAATGCACAGTTGCATCAAGCAAATCTTTTCGATGCCACTATTCAATGGGCCAAATTGAGCGGTGCAATATTTAGCGAGGCCAAATTAACCAGTGTATATTTTGTAGGTACTGATCTTTCCAAGGCCAATTTTACCCAAGCTAACTTTAGTGGCACTGACCTGAGGAAAACCAATCTGAGTGAAGCAGATCTTGTCGGTGCGATATTCGATAAGGTCATGGTTGAGAATAATTGGCTGAACAAAGTCAATACATGGCGCCCTTTGGGCGAACAGGAATTGATGGAGCGTTACTATGTGGCTAATGATACATTCGACTCATGGGGCCGCCCCTTATATCGTCTGATCAGGAAATAAATCTATTCGGTAATAGTTTGCTGATAATTCAAGTAGCCATTCATTACAACATTGAGTTTGTGAGAAAATCTTATGACAGCCTCATCGTCGGATCTGAAAGGTCTAAAGCCAATTTGAAAAGCCCAACTATAATAGGCCTGCAGATCATTGAGATAGTTGGAAAGCAATTCGGGGGTCCACTTTGTAAATTGATTGATATTATACTTCGCTTTTAACTGTTTCCCCAATTCCTGGCCCCATTCATTATTGATCATGTCTACATAGTTATCAACCGGCCCCTCATCCAGATTAGCCACCTGTTCTTCGGTAAAACACCCGGTAATTAGTTCGGGATGCCGATAACGCTCGTGCGAATCGGCAATAAAATCGGCCATCTCTTCAGAAAAACAGGACGTGATAAAAGCCTGAGCCGTAAGATGATTAAAGGAATTGAGATAGCCTTTTTCTGTACTGTCTCTTGAATTTATGAAAGCCCAATCAGGCGTATTTATATTCTGAGATGTTAATTTGGCGATATCAAAAAACGCCACATCACCCTCCCCAAACCATTCGGGACGCCATCGGGAAAGCGTGTAAGATTTTTCCAGTTCTTTTCTTTTTTGGATAGTGTGTGGGCTCCGATATAAAAATATCAATTTATCCCAAATCGTTCCACTATACCTTGCTTTGGCGAAATCCCCCTGACTCACCCCCGTCTCCAAAATCGCAACCGCTTCCCTCCCTCCGCTACAATGCCGAACGGTAACCCGATAATGCCCCGGGCCAGTACTGTCGTACACAATCTGTAACACAGATTTCAGTTCTTCAAAAGACGCAAACCGAGAACCAAGCAGCGCCCCGCGTATGTTGGCGTACGGGGTTGTGGTAGTGCTATCCCTGTCAGGACAGGAACACTCGGCCAGCGACTCCGTTTTTATCTGGTCGCCATCTTGATGACAACTAACCATGCAGGTTGCAAACAATAACGTAGAAAAACAGAGCCAATTCATCAAAATGTAAGTTTAAACCTGTCGCGATAGAAGAAGCAAATGGTACAAAGTGTACTGAAAATAAACAAAAAAGTCGATCGCCGGATTTTTCTGGCAATCGACTTTAAATTCTTGTGGAGCTGGCGGGAGTCGAACCCGCGTCCGGACAAAGCGCCACAACGCTTTCTACATGCTTATTTTCCGATTAGGTTTTCGAGCGCGGGTCAGGTTCGGAAACGTACCAGTTCGCACCTTAGCCCCTTGATTTCACCTTTGGGTCGAGACACCCCCTCGGGCAATCCTGCTTTTTTGATGATGTGCGGCGGCCTGTGTAGCAGGCATCAAGGCTAAGAGGGGGACGCTGAGCGTGGCCCTCACGCGGCACAATGGCTTTCTAACTCGCTAGAATTAGGCAGCCATGGCATACTGATAGTTGCCATTCAATTGTCGAACGTTGTTTTTTACGGGGTAACCGCTCATGCCCCGGCATGCTTACGAAGCAACTTTCTTTCCCGTCGATACCAAACAGCCCCGTGATGAAGATGAATTCTTTAACCCATCCACTTTTTCAATGTTAAGACGCAAAGGTAAACGAAATGTAACGCCAAAAGGTTCCGGCAAAGTTAAACTCAGTCCAAACTGAATCGAATCACTTTTTCCACCAACCGAAGGGCTACCTTTGCGGCGCCAAAACCACGATATACCCAAACTTATGATCAAAATTGGAATTATCCGCGAAGGCAAAGTGCCGCCCGATGCCCGTGTGCCCCTCACACCCGAACAATGCGCAGAAGTTCAGGTGGAACACCCCGTCCGAATCGTCGTGCAACCTTCGCCGATCCGGAGCTTCAAAGACGAGGAGTTTGTGGCACATGGTGTTCGTTTACAGGAGGATGTGAGCGATTGCGATGTCCTGATCGGCGTGAAAGAAGTACCCATTGCGCAACTTATCCCGGGGAAAACCTACCTCTTTTTTTCCCATACCATCAAAAAACAACCCTACAACAGGGGACTTTTGCAAGCTGTCCTGGAAAAAAAAATCCGCCTGATCGACTACGAAGTGCTGACCAATGACCACGGCGAACGCCTCATCGCTTTCGGATTTTATGCCGGCATTGTAGGCGCACACAACGGCCTCTGGACCTGGGGCGAACGTACCGGCCAGTTTCACCTGCCCCGCCTGTACCAATGCCATGACTATGCCGAAGCATTGGCCGCCTATGAAAATCTGAGCCTCCCGCCCTTGCGGATTGTGCTCACCGGCGGCGGCCGGGTGGCCTCGGGAGCCGCCAAAAACCTGAAAGACATGGGTATCCGCCAGGTCACTCCCGCGGCCTTTCTTACGCAGGATTTCCAGGAACCTGTGTTTACCCAACTCCATGCCCAGGACTATGTCGTGCATCGCGACGAACGCCCATTCGTTAAACAACATTTTTACGCCCATGCCGAGGAGTATCGCAGCGCTTTCGCTCCCTTTTTCCAGCGCGCCGATATCTTTATTAATGGTATTTTTTACGATAAAAAAGCCCCTGCATTTTTTACGGCGGAAGAAATGCAAGCTCCTGATTTTCAAATAAAAGTGATCGCAGATATCACCTGCGATATCATGCCCGATTCCTCGGTGCCAAGCACAATCCGGGCCAGTACGATCGTCGAACCTGTATATGGATTCCAGCCAGCCAGCCAGCAGGAATGCCCGCCCTTCCAGCCGGATGCCATCGACGTGATGGCCATCGACAACCTGCCATCCGAACTGCCGCGCGATGCGTCCGCTTTTTTCGGCCGTCAATTGTTGGAAAAAATACTGCCTGAATTGCTCATGGGCTACGATAGCGCCGTTGTGCGCCGGGGAATGATCGCAGAAAAAGGCCATCTGACACCTGAATTCGCTTACCTGGCCGACTATGTCGCCGCACAAGTATGAAGTTTTTGTAAAATTGTGCAGCTTTTGATTTTACGCTTTGCATATTTGCCCAAACGAATATTGGCAAAACGTAAAACTCATTGCACATGAAAATTCCACTTTGGCTTATTGCCCTGCTTTTTGTCGGGTACACCATGTGGGCAACCACTTGCTGGCATCAGCACATGGTTCGACAATGCTGCGGTGAAGAAACGCCCGCCGCGGTCAAAACGACCGGCGAGCCGCTCTTCCGCTGGAATGCCGACAAGCCCGAATCCGATGCAAACTTCCCCGACTGGAAAAAAGCCCTCCTGGGCCGAGGCGGTCAGGGCGACACGCTCGTGATCACCGGCTACTACCGTTCCGGCGAGACCAATGGCGAACAACTTGCCCTGGCCCGTGCCGCTGCCATTCGAGATATGCTGGCGCCCGAAATCCCCGCCAGCCGCGTTCGCCTGGCCGCCAAAATGGTATCCGACGACCTCAGCGCGGAAAGCGGTCCCAAGGTCTCCGCATCCTATTCGTGGTCCAAAATGGTGCTCAAAAAAGAAGAAAGCGCCATCATCGAATCCGACAAGGACGTCATTCTGCTTTTCCCGTTCAATTCGACGGAAAAAGACCATGACCCCAAAGTGGATGAATACCTGAAAAATCTTTGTGAAAAAAACAAAGCGACTACCTCTACCTTCAATGTCGTAGGCTACACCGACGATGTCGGTACCGAACAGGAAAACATCGCGCTGGGTCTCGCCCGCGCAAAATCAGTAGCCAAAATCCTGCAATCCAACGGTATTGCCGCCAACCGGATCACAACCGATTCCAAAGGCGAAGCCAACCCGGTAGCCGATAACAGTACGGATGACGGCCGCCACCAGAACCGCCGCGTTGTCATCACCGTCAATCATTAACCAATCAAAACAACAACCACCATGTTTGCTTATATCCTCCTCCAATGCAGCTTCTGGGATCATCTTCCCACTGCGCTTGCTCTTTGCATTTTGCCATTCCTCCTGGGCTGGCTGGCCGCGTATGCCTGGTATAAAGTCGGCCCCTTGCGCGATCAGGTTGCGTCGCTGACGGCCACAAACGGCAAACTCGAAGCCGACCTCACCGACCTGCGGATGCGCCTGGCCAGTCTGGAAGCCGATCTGGACAGCAAAAACAGCCAGCTACACAAGGCCAAAGATGACCTCGTCATGTGCGAAAGCGAACGCAATGCCTTGCGGGAACAGGTGAATAATGCCGGCGCCGGGGTGGCCAAAGTAGCCAAAGCCGCAGCAGCAGCCACCATCATGTTTGCCGGCACCAAATACAAAACGGACGACCTCAAAATCGTGGAAGGTATCGGGCCCAAAATCGCCGAACTGCTCAATAACGCGGGTATCCAAACCTGGCGCCAACTGGCCGATTCCGCCATCGACCGCCTCCGTGAAATTCTGGATGCCGCCGGCTCGGCCTACCAGATACACGACCCGGGTACCTGGCCGCAACAAGCCGATCTGGCTGACCGCGGCGAATGGGACGCCCTGAAAAAATTGCAGGATGAACTGACCGCCGGAAGAGCCGAATAACAGATTTCCTTATTCAAACTTTAAGCCCAACCCGTTGCCAGTCAACAGGTTGGGCTTTTTTCTTCAAATGTTGCAGGTTGTAGTTTGAGGCTGAATTTTAAATTCCCTCCACTTTCGGCGCCAGCAATTTGTACAACACCGGGGTCACGATCCGCGACAGCAATGTCGAGGAAATCAGGCCGCCAATCAGTACGTAAGCAAGCGGTGAATAAAGCGGATTTTCCTCCACAGCAATCGGGATCAGACCGCCAATAGCCGTCATGGAGGTGAGCAGGATGGGCACGAAACGAATCTCGCCAGCCTCCTGGATCGCCTCGTCGAGCCCCCTGCCTTCGACCCTCAACTGGTTGGTGAAATCGACCAGCAGGATCGAGTTCTTGACTTCGATCCCCATCAATGCGATCAGACCCACAACTACGGTGAAAGAAAAGGGGTACCCCGTAATCATCAGCGCCAACACGGCGCCGATAATACCCAGGGGAATGACGGACAACACGATGATGGTGCTGCGGAACGTGCGGAATTCGAGAATCAATACCGCGAGCAGGCCGAAAATCGTGATCAAAATGATCGTACCCATGCCGCCAAACGAGCGCTGGCTGCTTTCTACTTCACCCGCGATGACATAGCCGTAACCCTTGGGGAAAGGCATTGCCGCCAGTTTTTCACGGAGGTCGTTGTTGATTGTTTGGGCAAAAAATCCGCTTTTAACAAAGGCGCTTACGAGGGTATAACGGTCTTTGTCGTAGTGCGTAATGGTATTGGGCGAACGCCTGAACTCGATTTCCGCCACCTGATTAAGCGGAATAGCCGCCCCCGTCAAGCTGTTGACGTAGAGGTTTTTCAAAACACCGAGATCCGCGAAAGTTTTGCTTTTGGGCACACTGACCGTGATGTTGTAATCGTCGCCATTGTCTGTCGAAAAACTGCCCACCTGCAAGCCTGCGATAGCCAGCCGTACCATGCGGTCGATCTCTGCTACGGGCACCCCGAGCGCCACGGCTTTTTCCTTGTTGATGCGTACCTGCAAGTCGGTTTTTATGGAAGCAATGGGGTTGTCGACGTAAATGGTGCCTTCAATGCCTTCGATCATGGTTTCCACACCAGCCGCCACGCTGCGCAGCGTGTCGAGGTTTTCTCCAAAAAGACGGATGGCCACGGGCGCCTCGATCGGAGGACCCTGTTCGAAATTTTTTACCGTGATGGTGGCGCCCGGTACGGACTTGAATTTTTCCCTCAATTCGTCGATCAGCGCCACTTTTACGGGCGGCGGCGTGCGTTCCTGCAACTGAATAAATACCTGGCCGAAATCAGGGCTTTCGTTGCGTGGAATGACGTTGTAATAAATCCGCGGGTTGCCGCGTCCGACATTGGAGGTGTAGGAGATGATCCTGGCCGGGGCGCCATGCCCCGGGTATCTTATGGATGCCGACTGCTGCTCTTCTTCCGTCGCGGACTGCTGTGCCAGCCGGTGAGCCCGCAAATCGTCGGGCATATAGGTCGCCAAGACCGAATCGATCATACCGACCACGCGGTTGGTTTCTTCCAGACTGGTACCCGGCGCTGTTTCCAAATCGATGTAAAACATCGGGCGCTCGCTGGCAGGGAAGAGAGAAAATCCCGCTTTCGAGGCAACACCAACAACGCCGAAAAAAATGACTGCAGAAATGACCATAGCCCAACCGGGGTGTTTCAAACCCGCTTGAAGCAGCTTGGCGTAGGATTTTGAAATCAGCCATTTCAGGCCGCGCAGGAAAAAATTGCCCCGCGGGTCTTCATGTTCCGACAAAATGCGGCTTCCCAAAAACGGCACGATCGTGAGCGACACAAACAGGGAAGCCAGCACGGTGCAAACCACCGCCATGGGCAAACTTCGGATAAAGTCTCCCGAGGCTTCGGGCAGGAAAACCAGCGGCAAAAAGGCCAGGATCAGCGTGGCGGTGCAGCCCAGAACGGCAAGCCCGATCTGCCGGGTAGCCAGTATGGCGGCATCCTTTCGTTTGACCCCCTCTCGCAACCATCGTTCGATGTTTTCAACGACCACGATCGAGTCGTCGACCAGGATACCAAGCGCGATGATCAGGCCGACGATGCTGAGCTGGTTGAGCGAATAACCGAGTTTGTCGAGTGCAAAAAGCCCGATGGCGATGGAAAGCGGTATGGAAATCATCACGACCAGACTGGCCCGTGTGCCCAAAGGCAACAGCGTGAGCAGCACCAGCAGAATAGCGATGCCGAAATCCTTGGCAAAACGGGACAGGCGCTTGCGGACGGAGTCTTCCTGGTCGAATACGCGCTGAAAATCCATATTGGAGGGCAGGTCGCTCTTGAACTCGACCAAAGCCTTGTCCACTGCCTCACCCACGGTGAAAATATTCTGGCCGTTTTTCATCCGTGCCGTGACGAAAACGGAGCGCACGCCATTGAATCGCGCAATGTGCCGGGGCTCTTCGTAGGCAAACTCCACTTCGGCCAAATCCTTGATATACAAAACTTTGCCGGGCCCGTTGGCATTGACGACGGTATTCCGAATCTCCTCGATGTCTTTGTAGTCGCCGCTGGTTTCCACAAAAAACTGCCGGTCGCCCAGGTTGACGGACCCGCCCGGAATCGCCAGATTTTCACTCTGCAACGACCCGAGTACACGACTGACCGGGATGCCTTCGGCGGCCATTTTGGGCAAATTGAGGCTGACGCGCACTTCGCGTTTTGGGAAGCCCCAGGTGTCGGCGCCTTTGATGCCGGGAATTTTTTCGAGGCGTGTTTCGAGGCGTTCGGCCTCGCGACGAAGCTGCTCCCACGACGCGTTTTCGGAAACGATTGCCAGTTGTTTCATCGCCACGTCCGACGCCGAAAATTTTTGCACCTCAATGCGGTAGAGATCCTGCGGCAATTCGGGACGTAGGGCATTGATTTCACGGATTACCTCCTCGTATTTTTTATCGGGGTCGTTGCCGTGTTTGAACTCGATGGTCAGCACCATCACCCCGTTGGAAGAGTAGGAGCGCATGCGGTCGATGTCTTCCAGCGCGCCGAGTTTAGCCTCGACGGGGTCGGTGACCTTGTCCTCCACTTCCGCCGGCCCTGCGCCCGGCCAGACCATGACGATACTGTACCCAGGCGCCTCGAATTTGGGGTCTTCGGCGCGTGGCATATTCAGCAGGGAGCCAATTCCCAGGGCCATGACGGCCAGGAAGATGATGAAGGTGAATTGGCTGTTTTTAACGGAAAATTCTGTGATTTTCATGGTTGAGTTTTTGTAGCGCACTGTAGCGCCGACCTGTAGCGCCGACCTCCCGGTCGGCGCAAATCGGCAGGTAGCATTCCGATCAATTCATTTTGTGGACGATTTTGTACCGACCTGTAGCGCCGACCTCGAGGTCGGCGCGAAATCGGTCGGTAGTATTCCGATCAATTCATTTTGTGGACGATTTTGCACCGACCTGTAGCGCCGACCTCGAGGTCGGCGCAAATCGGCAGGTAGCATTCCAATCAATTCATTTTGTGGACGATTTTGCACCGACCTGTAGGTCGGTGCTACAGACGAACACGACTTTTTTCAGTCAAATAAGGCGCACCTGCCGTGATCACCTCCCCGACATTTTCCAGCCCGCTTGCGATCACCACCTTCGGACCGTCGAGAAAAGCGACCTGTACGGGAATTTTCCGGACGGTCTCGCCATCCGCCTGTATCGCAAAAACCCAGGCGCTTTTGCCTTCCCCTTCCACAATGGCCTCGACAGGCACCAGCGCGTAGGTGCGGGCTTGAGGCGGCGTGATATCGACACTCGCAAATAGCCCGGGGGCAAAACGTTTGCCCTGGGGCGTCACCTTTATTTCCACCGGGTAAAGGCCCGATGCAGGGTCGGCGGCAGGCGCCAGATCGCTGACTTTGCCGTTAAAAATCGTTTCCGGGTAGGCATCCATGCGCACCGTGGCGCTCATGCCGAGGTTAAGGCGCGCCCAGTCGCGGTCGCTGACGTTGATCCGCACGACCCAGTCGTCGTTGCCGGTTTCAAAGAGCACGAGTACCGGCATGCCCGGCCCGGTGATCTCGCCATCATTCATCAGTTTTTTGACGATTTTACCGCCTCGGGTGGCCCTGATTTCGGCGTACTGGCGGTTAAACTGAGCGATTCGCGCCGTTTCCTTGGCTACGTCGCGGCCTGTGGTGGCGTTTTCCAGCAGTTCGAGGGTCGCGCTGCTGTCGCGGTAAAGGCCTTGCACCCGGGCCAGGTCGCGCTCGGCCTTGCTGAGGCCCTGCTGGGCCTGCGTGACCTGGGCGTCTATTTCGGTTTTGTCGAGTACAGCCAGCAGCTGGCCCGGACGAACCACGTCGCCTTCCTCCACCAGAATACGCTGGATGACGCCCCCGATTTTGAAGGACAGGCGCTGCTCGGCCGAGGAACTCAGAATGCCGCTGGCATGCACGGGCAAGGCGATGGATTTTTGCTCCACGGGCGCTGTCCGGACCGGGACCCGTTCGTCAGCGGCAAGCGGGGAACTGGCCGGCTTGACCGCGTTGGAATTGCCGCAACCGCCCAGCAGGTAAAAAAGCCCCGACAAAGCGAGAGCAACAAGACCCGCCGGAGCAATGGAACGTACAGGGATATTTTTCATAATTTTTGAATTGAATGGGATGGATTCAAAATGGTAATTTATTGAAAAACAGGTTTTTACATGCCAGCGGCTTTCAATAGTTCCGCCTCGCGGATGAGCACGTCCGTCCAGGCCAGCGAGACCTGAAGGCGTGCGGTCGTGACCCGATTTTGGGCGTCGAGAAATTCCAGTAAAAGCGCCTGGCTGGCCCGGTATTTATTGTTGACGATCCGGAAAGTTTCCTCCGCCGCTTTGAGACCGGTTTGGGCAGTTTCCCACGTGTGCCGGGCGGCTTCATATTCGTTCCAGGCCTGTGTCACCTGCATGGCGATCTGTTGCCGCGTTTCGGTGAGTTGGTTGCGGGCGCGTTCGTTGTCGAGCCGGGCCTGTTGCACCTTGATTTTGGTTTGGCCGCCATTGAAAAGGTCGTAGGTCACCCCGATCTGCCCGAGCGCAAACGCCTGGTCGTGGTCGAAGGTGTATCCGTAGCCCTGAAACCCGAATTCTCCCCCGATATAGGCATCTGGCAGCCGCCGGTTGGCTTCCTGCAGGCGCCGGGCCGACTCGGAAGCCTGTATGCCTGCCTCGATCGCACCGAATTCCTGCCGGTGTTCGAGGGCGTATTGAATAAGTTCTTCGGGTTGGTAGCGCGGCAGGTTGCGATGCAGCAGGCTCGTGTCAATGAGGACCTCTGATTGTAAATCTTTGTTAATCAGAAGGTTGAAATAGGCGCGTGCGGTGTTTTGGCTACTGCGCAATTTGAAAATTTCGTTATCCGCCTTGCTCAGTTCGTAGTCGGCCGTAGCCACGATGTCGCGGGTGGCTACGTTGTTCTTTACGAGCGATTCGTTGAAACGGCGCAATTCGCTGAGGACGTTTTTTGCGTTAGCCCAGATTTTTTCCGCTTCCAAAGCCTGCAAATAACGCAGGTAGGCGATGGTGATCTGGTAGCGGAGTTGGTATTCGTAGGCCGATTTTTCGGCGGCCTTGCTGTCGGCCAGGTGTTGCTGGATTTGCCGGTTGTACTTGATGTCCGAGTTGAACAAGGGGTAGGCGACTTTAAATTTCGTTTCCTGAAAATTATCAGGGAGAAATTGAATCGACTGATTTTCAACTCGTTGTGGCGACTGCAAGGCCATGTAAACCGGGTTCAGCAAATCGCCGATGGGCAGGTCGATGCTCCGGCCGCCCAATGCGCGGGTATAAGTGGCGTTGAACTGAACGGTCGGGGAGGACAGGCTTTTGGCCAGCCGGATCGATTCGAGGCTTTTTTGCCATTCGAGGTTGTGGGCCGTCACGCCCGGGTTGTTGGCCAGGCCTTGCCGGATGTACTCATCGAGCACTGGCGAAGAAAGTTGCTGGGCAGTCGATGCTGCCGTCACAAGCGCAAAAAGCAGGAAGAGGGTCGTTTTCCGTAACATTTTTATTCAGGATTACAGCATTAGGTAAATAAACAGTGTTTAGTAACTGGTGCAAAAAAAGGCACCATTGATGTGCAGGACAATATATTTCCGGTGAACGGTCAGTTACGTGGAATGAACTGTCGGAAAATCGGGGCTGAATTAAGGGGCCGGCTGATCAGAGGCTTTCTGCCATCTTGATCACCATGTCGAACGATTTGCGGGCCAGCTCGTGTCGCTTCTCCTCGGGGTACATCCGCATCCGTTCGCGGATGAACAGCGAGACCAGCCCGTGCGCATGGCACCACAGGGTGTAGGCGATGGTTTCCGTGTCGGTGCTTTTGAAATATCGTTGGTCCACGCAGGCCTGAACCGTCTCGGTAAAAAAGCCGTGCACGGCCATGCCGAGCGTCCAACATTCCTGATTTTCAATGAATTCCATCGGCGCACGCGTGATGAAAAGCAGGTCGTAAAGGTCGGGGTGTTTCATGCCGAAATCGACATACCGCCGCCCGAACTCGATGAGCCGCTCCCAGGGATTTTCGATCAGCGCGGCCGACATCAGATGGCTGCGCTTCACCGCTGCCGCCTCGTACTGAAGGGCAGACAGGATCTCGCTTTTGTCTTTGTAATACAGGTAAATGGTCGCCGGGCTGTACTCGATCATCTCCGCAATGTTGCGAATGCTGACAGCGTCAAGCCCTTTTTCACGAAAAAGCGTAAGCGCTGCATCAAGCATGAGCCGGCGCATTTCTTCTTTTTCACGTTCTTTTCTTTCTACGATTCCCATAACAAGTTTGCTTAACGCTGCAAAGATACTGAACAGTGTTTATTTTTCCCGAAAAATCAATTTACCCCAAAAAAATTGCCGCGGTGGGTAACAAAACTTGGCTGGAGCGGATAATTCGCAGACATTGGGTCAAACAAAAAGGCGGAACCTGAAAAGCCTTGAACAGAGTAGGGCATTTATCAAACCAGTTTATTTACCATGAAACAAACCATCCTGTTGCTGCTGGCGTTGTGCCTTGCGGCCGTCTCCTGCAAAAAAGACTCGAACAACGACGATCAGAACAGCTCCGACGCCGAGTTTTTCTTCCTCGGCAAAATCGACGGCCAATCGGTCAAAATCGAGGTGACGCCCACCAACGACATCCAAATGTCGACCTCCAACTCGGGCAGCATCGGTGCGCCCAACTGCGTATTCGACTATGGCGCCTTCCTCGCCTCTTTCGATCTCAACGCTTTTCCCCAGGCGGGCGTCGATTTTATCGGGTATTTCAACGGCGATTGCGCCAACGAAGAAACCCAGTTTAACAGCCTTTTCCCGACGGGCAACCACGCGTATTCGAATGAAACGGTGGGTAACAAAGGCGTTCAGGTCGTTTACGTCGATGCCAGCGGCGTCTATTCCAGCGCAAAAGGCACACAAAGCGCTGCCCAGTTTGCCATCACCAAATCCGAGGCGGCCAACGATGCTTTCGGGTTGAGCCAGACGATTTCCGGCACCATGAAATGCGCCCTTTACGACGAATTCGGCAATAAAAAAGAACTCACAGACGGTTCGTTCCGCCTGAATTTCCGGCCGGATTTGTAATCCAGGATTGCCAACTGACGGGGTGACTCCAAAGTCGCCCCGTCAGTAATACCCCAGCCTCCTTGATTTTTAACATTGCCCGAAAAAAATACTTCTACCGGGGTAACGAACCCGTCCTACCGCGGATTATTTCATAAAATCATTCATTCAATAAACCCAAGATTTTATGAAACCCGGATTGATCAGAACGCCGCTCCTCGCGGGAGCCGGCCTCTTGCTCGCATGTTTTTTAGGAACCGGCTGCTTTTTCGCCGTGATGGCCGTAGCGGCCGATGCGCAAATCGCCAAAGCCAAGGCCGACACCAAATTCACGGCGGAGCAAACCGCGGAATTGAAGTCGACACAAAGCCATTTCGTCCTGACGGAGGAGGAATGGAAGCAAAAAGACCTGTACGAACAGCACGTTCGCGCCAACTGGACTTATACGCCGATCGATGTGATTCGGTGGTCGGATGCGCCGCTCTATTTCAGCCAGCCGGCGCAGTCGTTTTTTGTGCTGGAAGGGCTGGATACCGAGGTGTCGGGCAGCGTCAATTACACCACGACGCACCTTTACTGGACGCTGATGGTCCCAAAATTCACCCCTGCGAAAAAGGGAAAGTTCGACGACAAATCGAGCCGTTTCACGCGTTTTGAACTGTCGCCGACCCCCGAAACGCTCTTCCTGGGTTCCTACGTAGCCCGTACGGAAAAAAGCGCCGACACCCTGTACAGGGTCGGCCAATACTTCAACGACAGCCCGGTCATGCTGGGTTTTTACCTCTGCGAAGCCCAGCGAAATCTCCAGAACGGTTTTGCACGCAGCCGTTTCAATGGCATGCGCGACGAAAAGGAACTCGCCAAACTGGCCAAACAGACCCTTTACATCCCTGAGTCGGTCTTTCGGACCAACACTGGCCGAAAGGACAAAATGACGTCGGAAAAGGACATTAAGGCGATGCTCAAATCGTACCCGCACCGCTACGAAATCGTGCCGGACGCCCAATTGGCCGAACTGGCTTTAAAGTCCGATCAGCAGGTTTACGTGCTGGATTACGTGCAAAGCTCGACCGACAAGTTTGTCTCCATTTACAAATCAAGGCAGGGTCTGATTTACCACGACTACACGGCGGCGAAATACAAGCTGAAAGCCAGGGATTTTGGCAAAATTTTCAAGAAGAAGTAGAAAAAGCGGCTGTTTCGCGCTTTCACAAGCCGGAATGGCCGCTTTTATTTTTTCAAAATCCACGCTGAAAAATCCTCCAGCCCTCTGGCGTTCAGGCATTGAGCAGCCGTAAGGCCGCCCTTGCGCGCGGCAAAAACGCCGTAACGGGTGTCGTGAATGCCGTCCTTGCTGTGGGCGTCGGGGTTGATGCTGACCGGAATACCCCTGCGGGTCGCCTCGGGAATTATCGTCCAGTCGAGATCGAGGCGGTGGGGGTTGGCGTTGAGTTCGATGACCACCTGGTGGCGGGCGCAGGCATCCAGAATGGCCTCCCAGTCGAGCGGGTAGCCTTCGCGGCTCAGCAGCAGGCGGCCGGTCGGGTGCCCGAGGATGCGCGTGTGCGGGTTTTCGATGGCGCGCAGGACGCGGGCCGTGGCTTTTTCGCGACTCATTTTGAGGTTGGAGTGGACGGAGGCAATCACAAAATCGAAGCGGGCCAGCAACTCGGGTTCGTAGTCCAGTTCGCCGTCGTTGAGGATGTCGCTTTCGATGCCTTTGAAGATTCGGAAAGGCGCCAGTTCTGCATTCAGCGCATCGATCTCGTCCATTTGTTGCAAGACGCGGTCGGGTTTCAGGCCATTGGCGTAAAAAGCCGACTGGCTGTGGTCGGTGATGCCGATGTAGTCGTAGCCGAGCGAACGCGCGTACTCGGCCATGTCGCGCAGGCTGTGCAGGCCGTCGCTCCAGGTCGTGTGGACGTGCAGCACGCCGCGCAGGTCATTTTCCGCGACGAGTTGTGGCAGTTGGCCGGCCTGGGCGGTTTGTACGATGGCGGCTTTTTCGCGCAATTCGGGTGCAATGAAAGGCAATTCCGCTTTTTCAAACACCTCGTGTTCGGTGCGCAGTCCTTTGAAATTCAGCTTGGGGAAAGTGTGCACGAAGCCGTCGAGAAACTCCTGTGCCCCGGTAAAACGGAACATTTTCGACCCGAATTCTTCCTGAATGCAGCGGTGAACAGTGAGGGGCGTCCCGTTTTCGAGCACGACTTCAAACAGATTGTCATCCTCTTTTTCCAGCCGGAAATGTTGCTCGTCGAACACGCCGTCCATCGGGCCGTTGTAGCCGATCAGCACCTCGATCCGGCTCACTACCGGGCATCGGCGCCGGACTTCGCCCACGGGCGCCACAAAAGCGCCCCTCAGTTTGCCGGTGAGCCAGGTGCAGGCAAAATCCGCTTCTTCCTCGGCGGCATCGAGGAGCAGTTTGTCGCGGCTGCGCAGGTAGTATTCGAGTTTCTGTTTGAGATCTTCCTGGGTTTTCAGCCCGAAACCTTTGTATTCGACCAGGCGGTTTTCATTGCAGGCATACCACAATTCGCCGATGGTCTCGATGCCCATGTCGTGCCACACGACGGCCACTTTTTTGGGGCCGAAACCATTGACATCCAGCATCTCCACGACGCCGGGCGGGGTTTTTTCTCGGTATTTTTCGAGGGTGGGCATTTTGCCGGTCGAGACCAGTTCCCTGATTTTTTTGGCAATGGCGTCGCCCACGCCTTTGATGGCTTTGAGTTCGGTGTCGTCGAGTTCGGCCAGCGGGCGATCCACCTTTCGCAGGGTGAGATAGGCATTGCGATAGGATCGAATGCGGAATTCGTCTTCGCCGTGGAGTTCCATCAGGTTGGCGAGTTCGTCGAAGGCGTTGGCAATTTGTTTGTTGGTCATGGCGAGCCGGGTAGTTCTGGTTGCAAAGAAAAGCCAACAAAGGCATTGGCTGGTACGTTGCTACAATTTGTCGCAAATCCCCCGCCTCGTTGTCGTGCGCCGCGATACTTTTTGTTTGATAAATGTGGCAACTTTGCCCTTCTTTTTTTTCAACGTTTGTCCTCAAAACTTTCATTTACGACAACAATCCGACGCGTTGTTGCATTTTCTTTAAAACAAACACCCTTGTCATGCGCAAAGTAAAACTTCAAATGCAGGTTTCGCTCGACGGCTATGTGGCCGGCCCGAATGGTGAAATGGACTGGATGGTCTGGAACTGGGACGATCAGTTGAAAAATTACGTGTCGCAACTGACCGAAACGGTCGATTGTATTGTCCTGGGGCGTCATCTCGCCGAGGGTTTTATTCCCCATTGGGCCAACGCCGCCGCCAATCCGACGCCGGAAGAGGGTGATTTCGCCCGCAAAATGTCCGACACGCCGAAGGTGGTGTTTTCGCGCACCCTGCAAAGCGCGCCCTGGCCCCAAACCGCGATTGCCGGCGACGATTTACGCGGCGAAATTGCCCGCCTCAAAGCCAAATCAGGCGGCGATATTATCGTTTACGGGGGCGCGGAGCTGGTGTCTGGCCTCATCCGCGAAGGTTTGATCGATGAGTACAACCTGTTTGTCAATCCGGTTATTCTGGGTGACGGCATGCCTGTTTTCCGCGACCGCGCAGCGCGCCAGACGCTCGATCTGGTAGAAGCCCGGGCGTTTCCCTGCGGCATCATCGGCATGCGTTACCAGACCAAATCCTGACCCGCCATGAATGACGCAGAAAAAGTGAACGCTTACATGGCTGCCCTCGACCATCCCTTGAAGGCCGAGGTGGAATTGCTCCGCGAAATCATTCGTTCGGCGCATCCCGGCCTCTCCGAACGCATCAAATGGAACGCGCCGAGTTATTTTATGCAGGCGGATTTGCTGACTTTCAACCTGCACAACAAAAAGGTGATCCGCCTGGTTTTTCACCATCCGGCTATCGTGGAGATTGCATCGCCGTTGTTGCAGGGCGATTATAAAGACCGCCGCCTGGCCTTTTTCGAGAGCCGGGCGGCGGTGGATTTGCACAGCGAGGAACTTCAACGCGTGGTGAAGGAATTGATCGAACGCAGCGGGGGGCAGGTTAGCGTTTGACGAACTTCAAACCCAAGCCCTCCATTTTGAACCAATACATCCCCGGCAATAATTGACCGATGTCGATTTTGGCATTGCCTTCGGAGTCGATAAATATTTCATCCAAAAACATCTTCCTTCCCATTGCATCGAATACTTCGATAGTTGCTGATCTGTTGGAAATGGAGGCACCATCGATCATTAGCACATCGTTTGCCGGGTTGGGGAAACAGGCGAGGCGCCCACCGGTAACCTCTTTCGCAGCGATTGTTCCGCTGAGGTCGGGAGACACATAGATATTGTTGGCGTAGTTGTAGTCCAGCACATTATCGGGTTGGATCGTATAAAAGTTGAAATGCTGGAGCTCATTGGGCAAAAATTGATAAACATCGAATCCAGTAAAGTTGGGATGCAACGTAACGGATTCGCCGGGTTGCAGATTGAGACTATCGAAACGCTGGTTGAAAAGCTCCGGATATATAAAACCACACGCCAGAGAGTTGCAGGAATAGCTGGTGTACTCTCCGCAGAGGATAAAATGATCAACAGCCTCTGTGCCCTGATTACTCACGGTAACCTCAAAACCGCTATTGGATTTGACTAAATACACATCTCCTCCCCATGGGCAGTCGAGATACAGGGATTGCGTCAATTGCCCATAGGAGACATTGTCTATACTTAAATCCCTCGGATTGCTGACAGATTGCAGATCAGTATTGAAACCTTTAAAAATCGTGTAAGGAAAATAGGTTTGATAATAAGGGTATCCTGCAATTTTTTCCACTCCGACGACTGCAAAATTGTTGCCGTAGCCAGCCATTTTGAGATTCTGCCAACTGTCGGCGCCGAAAGAAGTGGAGCCCAGTAGGTTATAATTGCTGTCGTATTTCCAGATCGTGGGAAGGACACCCGTGGGTTGAGGTGAATACCCGAGGATAAAAATCTCGTTGTTCAGGGTAATCATGCCGCGAAAGTTCGACGAATTGGCATCCAGCGTCAGGACGGGAATAACGCCTGCGGAAGAAACTTCATAAAGCGCGCCAAATTTATTCAATGCCAGAACGATATTATCGGACATGGCCGTCATGGCGGCGATCGTGTCGGCCAATATTTGTGTCATGACGCCAGAGGTATCGCCCAGGTCCAGTCTAAAAAGGCCGTCTACTCCTCCCATTGCCCATACCGTAGTGTCGAGGAGTGAATGCATCATACTGCATTTATAATTGGCAACGTTAATATTGGCGATCATAGTACCGTTATGGACATTCCATTTTTGAAATTTACCTTCTGTGTAGCGCAAAAAATGGTCGTCGCCATACAAAGCGACCAACTTGGCCTGATCCCAATCGATAATAGGTTGCCAGGAAAACGGCCAAATATGGTCCCCATCAGGAGTAAATAACGTAAAAGAGATCAGATTCTCCTGAGAACACATTCCGCCTCCTATCGTTAACAGATTTCCTTGCCGGGTTTCCAGCACTGTATGGAAACTGGCATTGCTATTTGGATATGATGCACTGGCAATTTGCCACACTTTATTACCGGATGAATCATACCTAGTCATGTATGGTAATTGATTTCTTACCCATTGTGTACCAATTACATAGCCGCCGGTGGAAAGGGCGCACAGACTAAAATCCTCGGTTAAGTTTTTGTCGCGAATCGCTTTTTCAAACAATTGCGCATTTAGCCGATTACTTCCGGCGAGCAAAAAGAGCGCGACAAACAGGGCGAAATAGGGCTGGCGTTTCATGTTGATGTTTTTTTACGCCAAATTATTTTTCCGCAACCGGGTTTACAAGCCCAAAATCCGTATTGGTAAAATAGTGGCAATCACATCCCCAACCACTTCTTCCCATACAACAACCATGCAAAACACCCGATCCAGCCCAGCAACACGATTTGCAAAAAAGCATCGCGCAGCAAGGCGCGTGTGGGCGATTCGGTGCGCTCGAACACCAGCGTGAGTTGCAGGTAGCGCAGGATGCCCAGGATCACAAAAAAAGCCGTGTAAAAAATCTTGTCGCTGCCGATCCGGTCCGTCACTTCGGGCGAAAAACAGTACATGAGGTACGCCACGATAGCCACCGTCGAGCACACGACCATGCTTTGTTCGAGGAAGGGCAGGTTGTAGCCTTCCAGCGCTTTCCTGAACGATTGCCCGCCCGTGGCGATCACGTACTCGCCCCGACGTTTGGCCAGACCAAGGATGAGCGCCAGCAAAAAAGTCATCACGATCAACCAGTGCGAAACGGCCACACCGGCTACCGCGCCGCCGCCGAACACCCGCAGCAGGAAACCGACGCCGATCAGCGAGACGTCGATCAGGGCGATGTGTTTGAGGGAAAAACTGTAAAAAACATTGATCACGAAGTACAAAAAAGCGATCAGCGCAAATGTCGTGTCCAGGCTCAGCGCCAGCGACATGCCGCCGACCAACAAGGCGACAACCAGACCGATGCCGGTGCCACGACTGACGGCCCCGCTGGCAATCGGGCGTTTCGATTTGTCCGGGTGGTTGCGGTCTTGCGGGGCGTCCACGAGGTCGTTGAGCACGTAAACGGACGATGCGGTGAGGCAAAAGGCCAGAAACCCCGACACCGTACGGGCGAGCAAGAGCGGCTCCAGCAGCCTCCCCGCAAAAAAAGCCGGGATGAACAAAAACAGGTTTTTAACCCAGTGCTCCAGGCGTATCAGCCGAAGGATGTGACGGATGGTCATAGGGCAAAAGAATGAAAATTCTCTTATACGGGGCTTGGGGTTCTTCTGCTCAAATTGTCCGCGCCGGCTCATTGCTTTCCGTCCTTGTCGGGCGGCGAATCTTTGGAAGACGGAGGCGTATAGCGCCGCATGAGGAGACTGACCGTATAGCCGTCGGGCGTCTGGTTGAGCAGGCCCAGCGTCGCACGGGCGGCCTGAAAGCCGTTCTTGGTGGCTTCCACGGCGTACGAACTGCCGGGCGTGAGCCTAAACCGAAACTTGCCGTCAGTTGAAGCCTGTATTTGCGCCAGACTCACTTCGCCGTCTGGACTCAGTTCGTAAAGGGCGATCAGGCAGCCGGGCAACAATTGGCCACGCTGATCGTCGGTCACTTCACCGGTCAGAAACAGCCGCGTGAAAGCGGGTACGATTTCAACAATATTGTCGTCGAAAGTCTTGCTGTCGGCACTGCTGCCCCGGTTCGACGACAAAAAACCGCCCCCGTTTTCCGGGTTGGGTACAAACCAGCGCTCGTCGGCCGGCGAGTTGAACGGCAGGCCGAGATTTTCGGGCGCCGACCAGTCCTGGCCGCTCCGGCTGGTCCGGTACACATCGAATCCGCCGAGCGAAATTTGTCCGTTACTGCTGAAAAACAAGGTGTTACTGTTGGCGTCGAACCAGGGTGTGGTATCGTCGCCGCCGCTGTTGACCAGGGGGCCGAGGTTGCGCGGCAGCGAAAAATCGAGGTCGTCGGCGTCCAGCGGGCGTTCGCAGACGTACAGATCGAGGCCGCCGGCTCCGCCAGGACGGTCGCTGGCGAAAAAAAGCAGTTCCTGGCCATTGGCCTGGGCCAACGAGGGCGCCAGGGTGGTGCTGCCCGGCCAGTTGACGTAGTCGCGCAAAGGCTCGGGCGCCGACCAGCCTTCCGATCGCCGCCGCATGACGAGGATTTTGCAAACCCAATCTCCACTGGCCGTTTTTGCCCCGGGCTGGGCCGCGCATTGCACACAATAAAACCGCGAGCCGTCGGGGGAAAAACTGCCGCTCGCAAAATTGCGCGCGGCCTCCGGCGGCAGGCCGGCGGCTTCGAAAGGCGATTGCCAGCCTTGCTCGTTGCGCTCCATCCGCCAGAAGCCGGCGGGGCTGCGCTCATTGGCTGCGAAGGAAAAATACAGGGCATCGGCGCCGAAAGGGTAGGGCGCGAAGGCATTGCCCGCGTTTTGACCGGGCCGGGGCAAAACCTGCGCCGCGAGCGCCAGCGGATGCTCCAGCGTGTCGTTGTACAAGCGAAGCGCCAGCGCGCAACCAGCCAGGTCCTTGCTGACCACTTCCTGCATCAGAGCGGCTTGTTCGCCTTTGTAATTGGATAAAAACTCGCGAAATGCGACCTGCGCGTCGAGGTATTTGCCGCCTTGTTTCAAGGCTCTTGCATAACGCAGCCCTGCAAGGGCGTACCCTTCCTGATGCCGCAAGGGACGGTAACAGTCGGCGGCTTTGTCGTAGTCCCTGGCGAGGTAATAGGCCTCCGCGGCTTTGTACAAAAGGTTGGGGCGGTCGGGTTTGAGCCGGCCCGCCCGCTCGTACTGGGCCCCGGCTTCCTCGTAAGCGCCGGTGGCCATGGAGCGTTCCGCGCGGTCTATCCATTCGCCAATCTCCTGGGCCGGGAGTCGCAAGGCAACGCAACCCAGCAGGAGCACGACTAACAGCTTCATTTTCATGATGCTTCTTTTATCAATTTTTCCACAACTTCGGGAAAATAGCGGTGTTCGAGCACTTGCACTTTCTTCGCCAGATCGGCGGCGGTGTCGCCTGGTTCGATCGGGCAGCTGGCCTGAAAAATCGTGGCGCCTTCGTCAAAATGCGCGTCGACGTGATGAATCGTGATGCCCGATTCTTTTTCGCCGGCGGCAATGACGGCTTCGTGTACGTGCATTCCGTACATGCCTTTGCCGCCGTATTTGGGCAAGAGGGCGGGGTGAATATTCACGATCCTGCCTGCGTAAGCCTTGACAAGCCACTCCGGCGCCAGCCACAGAAATCCGGCCAAAACGACGAAATCGATCTGTTTTTCCCGTAAAAAACTTAGAAAATCGTCGTTTCCGTAAAAGGATTGACGCGTGATGAGCACCTGCTCCACCCCGTGTTCCTGCGCGATGTCGAGCACCCCTGCGCCGGGTTTGTTGCACACGACGAGCGTGACCTGCGCCAGCGGAGAATGTTTGAAATGTTCGATCAATTTGCGGGCATTGCTGCCCGACCCGGAGGCGAAAACGGCGATGTGTTTCATGGAAGTTGTTAGTCGGCAACACTGGTTTTTTCCAGTTTTTTATGCAAAGGAAACAGCAATGGCAACGCCGCCGAGCCGTACCAGGGATGGAGTTCCATGGCGAGCCGGCCGGCCTGAATGGCAGGGTCTGTTTCCGTAAGCCGGCGGGCTTCTTCGACGGTGCTTACATGAAAAATGTAAATGCCGCGCACATCGCCGTCGTCCATAAACGGCCCAGCGATCACCAGTTGGCCAGCTTCGGCCATACGGCCGATGTTGTCCAGATGCGCTTTTTGAAGATTGGCGGCGGTGAGGGAGTCCTGGGTTCTGTTGGGGCCTTTTTTTAAAAAAGCCATGACGTAAGCTTTCATGCCGTATTCGTCGGCGCCGAGCTGACGGGCAAAACTGCTGTCAAACCCGTTTGCCGCGGCGTTTTTGATTTCTGTGACGAGATCGGTGGGGGCCGGTGGTGGCGCGGCTTGCGGCGTTTGGCAGGCCGCCCAGGCCAGCAGCATCGGCAGCAGGAGCGGGAAAATGAGTTTTTGCTTCATAACAAATTGATTTGTCTATAATTATATCCTCTTTCAGGATATGCCAACGTGGTTCAGACGAACAAATCCAGGATCGTCAACACGCCGAAAATCAGGCTGGCGATGCCATTGGTGGTAAAAAAAGCCAGGTTCACGCGCCGCAAATCGTTGGGTTTGACGATCAGATGCTGGTACAACAACAAGCCGAGGAAAATGCCCGTACCCGCCCAGGCCAGCCATCCGGCTTCCGCCAGTGCGCCGTGCAGCAGCCAGCCGGCTGTCAGCAGCAGCAGGGCAGATACCAGGTGCAACGTTTCCGACAAACGAAGGGCGCGCGATTTGCCAAGCCAGGCCGGTACGGAGTACAGTTGCTGCGATTTGTCGAACTCTTCATCCTGCAGGGCGTAGATGATGTCGAATCCCGCGGTCCAGAACAACACCGTCAGGCCCAGCAACACGGGCAGCCAGGCAAAGTGCCCCGTCACGGCCAGGTAAGCGCCGACGGGCGCAAGGGCCAGCCCCAGTCCGAGTACAAAATGGCAGAGCCATGTAAACCGTTTGGTGTAGCTGTACCCCAGGACCACAGCCAGGGCCACTGGCGAGAGGAAGAAGCACAAGGCGTTGATAAAGAAGGTAGTAGCAATAAAAAGCGCGCAGTTGACGAGCACGAAAACCAGCGCCGACCGGGCCGAAATAGTCCCCGCAGGTATTTCCCGCATTTGGGTGCGCGGGTTCACCGCATCGATGTCGCGGTCGAGCCAGCGGTTGAAGCCCATGGCGGCGCTTCGGGCGAAAACCATGCACAACACCACCAGCAGCAGGAGTCGCCAGTTCAGGGCGTCGGCGCCCTGTTCGAAGGAGGCGACGAAAAAGCCCGTCAGCGCGAAGGGCATGGCGAAAATGGTGTGCGAAAACTTGACGAGAGAAAAGTAGGATTTCATCGGGGGGCGAAGTTCGGAAAACCCAAAACCCAATTTACTACTTTTGCCCCGAATAAAAACGATTGCACTTTCATGCCAAACAAAATACATGCCGCCATCACGGGCGTTCACGGCTGGGTTCCGGAAGACCGGCTGACCAATTTTGACCTAGAAAAAATGGTGGATACCAACGACGAATGGATCGTTTCGCGCACGGGTATCCGCGAGCGTCGTATCCTCAGAAAGCCGGGTTGGGCTACCTCCGATATGTGTGTGGAAGCCGTGCGCGGCCTGCTTGAAAAAACCGGCACCAAACCCGGCGAAATCGATCTGCTGATCGTGGCAACCGTCACGCCCGACATGGTTTTTCCCGACACCGCCAACACGGTTTGCGACAAGATCGGCGCAAAAAATGCCTTTGGCTACGACATCAGCGCGGCTTGCTCGGGTTTCCTGTTTTCGCTGGCTACGGCCGCGCAATTCGTTCAAAACGAGACTTATAACAAGGTAGTAGTCGTCGGCTCCGACATGATGTCGTCGATCATCGACTACACCGACCGCAACACCTGCGTCATTTTCGGCGATGGCGCAGCGGCCGTTCTCCTCGAACCCCGCCGCGACGGCAACGGCATCATCGATTTCGTGCTCCGAGGCGATGGCGCCGGCCGCGAACAACTGCACATGAAAGCCGGCGGCTCGCTCCACCCGGCTACCATGGAAACCGTCATGGCGCGCGAACACTACGCCTGGCAGGATGGCAAACGCGTGTTCGTGCAGGCCGTCAAAGGCATGACGAGCACCTGCGAAGAAGTCATTCGCCGCAACAAAATGACCACCGACGACATCGCCTGGGTGGTGCCGCACCAGGCCAACATGCGCATCATCACGTCCGTGGCCGAACACATGCATTTCCCCATGGAGCGGGTGATGGTCAATATTGAAAAATACGGCAATACCACGGCCGCCACGCTGCCGCTTTGCCTCTGGGATTACGAAAGCCGGCTCAAAAAAGGCGACAACATCATCCTGACCGCTTTCGGCGGCGGGTTCACCTGGGGCGCTTTGTATTTGAAGTGGGCTTATTGATGCCCGGGCGCCGCAATTGCCGTTTTATGTCGCTCATCCTTCGTTTGATACAAGTGGCCTGCTTTTGTTTCATTTGGACAAAAGCCTGGCCTCAGCAGCCTCCGGCGCCCGTACACGACATGGTGTGGGTCGCCGGAGGTACTTTTTTAATGGGAGATCAGTTTGGCGACGAACCGGCCAACAACGCCGAGCGACCCGTGCACACGGTGACGCTGAGCAGTTTCTATCTCGACAAAACGGAAACCACTTTCGAGGCGTACGACGCTTTTTGCCTGGCCACAGGCAGAGACACGATTCCGTCGCCCGACTGGGGCAGAGGGCGTCAGCCGGTGTGCAACGTAAAATGGATAGACGCCGTGTTTTACTGCAACTGGCGCAGCATACAGGACCACTACACGCCGGTTTACACGGTGGATTCTTCCTCCGTCCCCTGGCAGATAACGGCCGATTGGACCGCCGACGGCTATCGCCTGCCCACGGAGGCCGAATGGGAGTACGCGGCGAGGGCGCTCGACGGGCGCGGCGGCGGCAAGGTGCGATTTGCCACCGGCCGCGACAGTATTTCGCCGGCGGAAGCCAATTACAACCCGAACGACCCCTCGGCCAAGCCCTGGGTTGCGCCTGGAATTTACAGAAAAAAGACGCTGGTCGTGGATGATCTCGACGCTAACGATATGGGATTCAGGCATTTGAGCGGCAATGTGTGGGAGTGGTGCTGGGACTGGTTCGATAAATCCTGGTATTCCCTGAGCGACGGCGCGCTCAATCCGCACGGACCTGATTACGGGCACTCGCGGATTTGTCGGGGTGGTTCGTTTATGATGCCCGCAACTTTCTGCCGGGCAGCCTGCCGGGCCTGGAGCACACCGTTTGACAATTCCAGTTTTGTCGGGTTCAGGGTGGCGCGGCGCGGGCCATAAGCGATATTGCTGCCCAACACAGGAACTTTGTCTGTGAGAATATATTTGTCGAAAAAAATAGATGTACCCTGGTGGTACCAACCAGCCTGTCATGAAACCATTCTACCTCCTCCTGCTCCTTTCCCTGCCGCTCCGGGCCCATGCCCAGTGTTGTTGCTGTGCCATGCGTGATGCCGGCCAGGTTTTGTACGATCAAGGCCGTTACAAAGAGGCCATTGAAAAATGGGAAACCGGAAAAGGCGTGGGAAAAGAAGCCTGTTCCGATGCCGTAAAATGCCCCGAACTGGACAGTTTGATCCGGGACGCGAGGGTTGCATGGAAACAACAAGAAGCAAGGGCGAGAGTGGAAGAAGAGCAGCGGCGAAGAGCACTTGAAGCGGCTGAAAAACAGGAATCGAAACAAAGGGCGCGCGATGCAATTGGCTCCTTGGGAGGGCAGGGCAGCGGCGGTGGCAGCTCGCCTTTCGATAAAAAAACGACCGACACAACACCTCAACAGGGTGTGATACCAATGCCTGCCAGTCCACAGATGATGCTGGTGAAAGGTGGTACCTTTCAAATGGGCGATCTTTTTTCGGATTCGCCCGACCCCGGCCAGAAACCCCGCGAGGTCGTCGTTCACGACTTTTATCTGGCCCAAACCGAAGTGACCGAGGCAGAATACCATGTTTTTCAGGTCGCAGTCGGCCGGCGCGCAAAATCGTCTGTGTTGAGCCCCGAAAAGGCGCGCCGGCCGGCCATTTACATGAGTTGGTACGACGCGCTGGAATACTGCAACTGGCTCAGCCAAAAGGAGGGGTTGGCGCCCGTTTATGCCATTAACAAAACAATACCCGACTCCAACAACCTCAACCTGCGCGATAACCTGAAATGGACTGTCGTGCCCGACTGGACAGCCAACGGCTACCGCCTGCCTACCGAGGCAGAATGGGAATTTGCCGCCCGGGCGCTTCACGGCAAAGGCGGACAAAAGGTGCGTTTCGGTACAGGGCGCGACACGTTGTCGCCCGAAACGGCGATTTTTGACTGCAGCGCGCAAAACAGCCGTGCTTACTCGGTTTCCTGTCCGCAATCCTTGTTTCGCGCAACTGTCCCAGTTGATTCCATGTCGGCCAACAGCCTGGGGTTGCGCCACATGAGCGGCAATATGTCGGAATGGTGCTGGGACTGGGTGGCCCCGGCCGGCAATCCCGCGAACGAAGGCGAAGTACATCCGAGAGGCGCTGAAAAAGGAATGACGCGTGCCGTAAGAGGAGGCTCCTGGCGCGACGATCCCTACTTTTGCCGGGCTGCCGCGCGCAATTCCGCCTCGCCAGATTCGGGAAGCGACAATATTGGCTTGCGGCTGGTGCGAAAGGCAGACCGATGAAGAACATACTCTTAACAACCAACCCATTGATCCATGCGATTTTACCCTATTGTTCTGCTGCTCTTTTTCCCCGTATTGCTTTTGGCTCAGCAGCCCTGCGAATGTTGCGACTGGCAAAAAGAAGGCGATATGGCTTACCAGAAAGGCCAGTATAAGCAGGCATTGGCTTTTTACGAAAAAGCGCAACAAAGCCCGGATGTCGCCAAGTGCTTTTATCTCGATTTTTTACTGGCCCGTACCCGCCTGGTTGTTGCCCGCACCAGCAAAAAGACCGGCCCGGAAGCGGAAGCGGAATTGCGCCGTTGCGAGGCGAAATACGACGAAGAATTGAAAAAATTCCAGGCTCGTGCAGATGCGGACAAAGCCCTCAAAAAACAGGCGGAGCAAGCCGACGACGACCAGTGGAGGCAAGCCAGCCAGGGCGGAAAAACAGCCCTCGAAGCGTATCTGGCCATGTATCCGGAGGGGCGCCATACGACAGAAGCCCGGGAGGCATTGACCCGGCTGGAAATCAGCGAAAGAGGCAATCCGCGCCCCGATACCGCCAAAATGGCTTTTGTCAAAGGCGGGACGTACCTGATGGGCGCCTTCGACGAAATGGCTCACTACGACGAAAAACCGGCCCATCGGGTCACGGTCAGCAGTTTTTATCTGTCAAAAACAGAAGTCACCTACGACGAATACGACGCCTGGTGCGTGGCTACTGGGGCAAAAAAGCCCCGCGATATTTGGGGCCGCGGTCAGCTCCCCGTTGGCAACGTTACCTGGTGGGACGCCGTGCAGTATTGCAACTGGCGCAGCGAGCAGGAAGGACTGATTCCGGTGTATGCGATCGACAAATCGGCCAGCAACCCGGAGGATGAATATGGCTACGCCAAATGGACGATCACCGCCAACTGGGCCGCCAACGGCTACCGCCTGCCCACCGAGGCGGAATGGGAGTACGCCGCGCGGGCCGAGGATGGCCGGGGCGGCGGCTCGGCGCGCTACGGCAATGGCAAGAATAAAGCCGAGTACGCAGAAATCAATTGCAACCTGTCCGGCAAGTTCTCCGAGAAAGCCATACCGGGCCAATTCCGCAACAAAACGCTCACGGTCAAAGCGATGCCCCCCAACAGTCTGGGCCTGTATCACATGAGCGGCAATGTCGCCGAATGGTGCTGGGATATTTATGAGTACTGGTACTACGAAAAATCGGTCAATGCCGTCAACCCTCGGGGCGGTACGGAGAACCCGCAAACGCGGGGTTCTTACCTGAAACGCCCCCGGCACGTTCTTCGTGGCGGCGATTATTTGTTTGAAACGGAAGGGGGCCGGACCACGAAACGCGCCGATGCGCCCGACAATCATTCGATATCGTCGCTGGGTTTCCGGCTGGCCAGAAATGCGGAATAGCGCGAGAGGGCTATTGCCCGACTTTGCCTAATAAAGTTCCGTTCCCCTTGCTCACCCCCCCCGTTTTGAAAAATAATTGTCGGCAATTTGCCCCGCGTGGCGCGATTCCGACGGAAATGCCCTAATTTTGCGCGCCCTTTTCAGAAGGGGGCCTGAAATTCAACGCTCAACTTTCATCATTTCATTATTCCTACAAAATGGCAACGACGGCAGATATCCGCAACGGCCTTTGCATTGAACTGAACAACGACATCATGCGCGTGATCGATTTTCAGCGCTTCCAGGTGGGTCGCGGCAGCGGCAAGGTGTGGACCAAGCTCAAAAGCAGCACCACCGGTAAAACCATCGAACATACCTTCCAAAGCGGCCACAACATCACCGAAGTACGCGTGGAGCGCCGCAAATTCCAATACCTCTACCCCGACGGCGACGACTACGTGCTCATGAACCAGGAAACCTACGATCAAATGACCGTAGCCGGCGACATGATCGAAAACGGCAAATTCCTCAAAGAAGGCGACATCGTCGACGTGCTCTTCCACGCCCAGAAAGAAACCCTGCTCTCCGTAGAACTCCCGCAAACGGTCGTGCTCGAAATCACGTACACCGAGCCGGGCTTGCGCGGCGATACCGCGACCAATACCCTCAAACCGGCCACCGTCGAAACCGGCGCCGAGGTTCGCGTCCCGCTGTTCTGCGACACCGGCGACCTGATCAAGATCGATACGGCCACCGGCGCCTATATGGAACGCGTAAAGAAATAAGAACCGCTACCAGCCGGAAGCGTTCTAAATTTTCGGCTGAGTTGCTTTGTTAAAAAATTGATAACCAATTAGATGCACAAAGCGATCTAAAATTTGGGGGAGCAAGAAAAAATTTTCTGATCGAAAAATTTTTTCTTTACTCCCCCAAGTTTTTTAGGGCTTTTGCAAAACAATCTTTGGTATGGACTTCAATCAAATACAAGAGATCATTCGATTGGTCAGCAAGCATAAACTGACCGAATTCATCCTGAAAGAAGGCGATTTCAAACTTATCGTCCGCAATCAGCCGGGAACAGACGGCGGCCAGTCGGCTGTGCCGGTCGTGATTCCCGCCCAGACGCCCGTTGTGGCGATGCCTGCCGCCCCCGCGCCTGCACCGGCCCCTGCGCCTCCACCGCCGGCAGCCCCCGCGGCTCCCGCCCCTGCGCCTGCCCCCGCGGCCGACGACGCAAAACTCGTGGCCATCAAGTCACCGATGGTCGGAACCTTCTACCGCAGTTCATCGCCCGACAAACCGCCGTTCGTCAAGATTGGCGATGCCGTCGATGCCGGCACCCCCGTGTGCATCATCGAAGCCATGAAACTGTTCAACGAAATTGAAAGCGACGTAAAAGGCAAAATCGTCAAAATCCTCGTCGAGGATGCCTCGCCGGTCGAATACGACCAGCCGCTCTTTATGGTTGAACCAGCGTGAGAAAAGAATGATAAATGATGAATGATGAATGGCGAATATATTTAATATCAAGTAATATTCACCATTCATCATTCATCATTCATCAATTCCTTCCACCCGTTTGTCATTTCAAAAAGGAACGATGTTTAAAAAAATACTCATAGCAAACCGCGGGGAAATCGCCCTGCGTATCATCCGCACCTGCAAGGAAATGGGTATCAAGACCGTGGCTATTTACTCCACGGCCGACCGCGACAGCCTGCACGTGCGTTTCGCCGATGAAGCGGTTTGTATCGGGCCCCCGCCCTCCTCGGAAAGTTACCTCAACATTCCGCGCATCATGGCCGCCGTCGAAATCACCAATGCCGACGGGGTGCACCCTGGCTACGGTTTTTTGGCTGAAAACGCGGGTTTTGCAGAGATCTGCCGCGAATACGGCGTGAAATTTATCGGTCCGACCCCCGAGCAAATCCGGGCCATGGGCGATAAAATCACGGCAAAGGAAACCATGATCAAAGCCGGCGTGCCCTGCGTACCCGGCACCGAAGGCCTGCTGCAGGACCTCAAAACCGGTCTCAAACTGGCCAAGGAAATCGGCTACCCCGTCATTCTCAAAGCCACGGCCGGCGGTGGCGGCAAAGGCATGCGCATCGTTTGGGAAGAGTCGGAATTCGAAAAACAGTGGGAGACCGCCCGGCGCGAAGCCAAAGCCGCATTCGCCAACGACGGGATCTACATGGAGAAGTTTATCGAAGAACCGCGCCACATCGAGATCCAGGTCGCCGGCGACCAGTTCGGCAAAGCCTGCCACCTCTCCGAACGCGACTGTTCCATCCAGCGCCGCCACCAGAAACTCGTGGAGGAATCTCCCTCGCCCTTTATGACGCCCGAATTGCGCGAAAAAATGGGTGAAGCAGCCATAAAGGCTTGCAATGCAATTAGTTACGAAGGCGTTGGTACGATTGAATTCCTCGTCGACAAGTACCGCAATTTCTACTTCATGGAGATGAATACCCGTATCCAGGTAGAGCACACGGTCACCGAGGAAGTTATCGATTTCGACCTCATCAAGGAGCAGATCAAGATCGCTGCCGGCGTGCCGATCAGCGGTAAAAACTACTTCCCCGAACTGCACGCCATCGAGTGCCGCATCAACGCGGAAGATCCGTTCAACGACTTCCGCCCGAGCCCCGGCCGCATCACGTCCTTCCACTCGCCGAAAGGCCACGGCGTACGCGTCGATACGCACGTTTACGCCGGCTACACCATCCCGCCGTACTACGATTCCATGATCGCCAAACTCATCGTACGGGCCCGCACCCGCGACGAGGCCATCCTGAAAATGGAGCGCGCACTGGATGAGTTTATCGTCGAAGGCGTAAAAACCACCGTGCCTTTCCACCAGCGCCTGATGCGAAATGAAGATTTCCAGAAGGGCAATTTCACGACGAACTTCCTGAATACCTGGGATTTCAAGAGTGTGGATTTGTAAACCGCAGGTTTAAAAAATATTGCAAAAAAATGGGAGGTACGAGCAATCGTACTTCCCGCTTTTTTGTTTGGCAACACGGTTGAGGGAAATGCGCTCCTTCGTGTTTTACAAAATGGTTATTTTTGCATAAAATGAAAGGTATGTCAATTACAATAAACCGACAAATGAGCATTGAGGAAGCGAGAAAAATGTTGTCTAAACTTCCGGCAGGCAAGGTGCTGAACGCTGCCGAATATTGTGGTGTTTTACAGATACAGGAAGACCCACTGATGTTTCATAAGCGATTGAGAAGTGAGTGGAAATAAGTTACTGCTGGATACCAATATCGCCTTTCAAACGAATTGATGAACTGAGTTTTGTGTTGTTCGAATTGTGATTTTTGCCGCTCCTCTCATGCGCCAACTCCTTCGCTACTATCGCCCTTTCCGCCGCCAGCTGGCACTGGCCGTACTCAGCAACCTGCTGATGTCGCTTTTTATGGTGATCAGCATCCCCGTGCTGCAGCCTTTTTTGCAAATCCTGTTCAACCCGGGCGAAATGACCGCCAAGGCTGCCGACGCTGCCGGCGGCTTCGGCGACCTGGAAACGCGCAGCAGCGTGTTTTTTTCCAACCTGATCCGCGACCACGGCCGCGAAGAAGCGCTTCTGCTGGTCTGTATTTTCCTCGTGCTGGTCTTTTTTGGCAAAAACCTGTTCCGCTACCTCTCTTTGTATTTCCTCGCGCCGGTACGCCAGGGCGTTGTCCGCGACCTGCGGCAACAACTTGTGGATAAAATCCTGCAACTGCCCATTTCCTACTTTACCGAATCGCGCAAAGGCGACCTGATGAGCCGGATTTCTTCCGACGTTCAGGAAGTCGAATGGAGCATTGTCGGGGTGGTGGAAAGTATCGCGCGGGAGCCGCTGGTCATTCTGGGCAGCGTGGCTTTTATGGTGTACGTATCGCCCGGGCTGTTGCTTTTTGTCCTCGGACTGATGTTGTTTTCGGCGCTCATCATCGGCGGGGTAGGGCGTTCGCTGCGGCGTCAGTCGGGCGAAGCGCAGACGCGCCTGGGCATGATCGGCTCGCTGGTTGAAGAAACGCTCGGCGGCTTGCGCATTATCAAGGGTTTTAATGCCGAACAATGGCAGCGCGAGCGTTTTGCAAAGGAGAATCAGGGCTATGCTCATACGCTGACCCGGCTCTATCGCCGTAAAGACCTGGCCTCTCCGCTGTCCGAATTTCTCGGCATTGCCGCGGTCGCCATCCTGTTGTGGTTCGGCTCCAAACAGGTGTTTGCAGGAGAAATTTCGGCCGCTACTTTTATCACGTTTTTGTACGCTTTTTACAACGTCATCGAACCCGCCAAAGCGCTGTCCGGCGCAACCTACAACATTCGCAAAGGCATGGGCGCGCTCGAAAGGGTGCAGGCCATTCTGCAGGCCGAGACGACGATCCGTGAAGCGGAAGATGCGCGCGCCATTCATGCATTTACCGACCGAATCGAATTTCGCAAAGTGCGTTTTCAATACGCCAACGCCGAACGCCCGGCTGTGGAGGAGATCGATCTGATTATTCCACGTGGTAAAATCGTAGCCCTGGTGGGCGCCTCCGGGGCCGGCAAAAGCACCCTGGCAGACCTGTTGCCGCGCTTTTACGACGTCAGCGACGGGCAAATTCTGGTAGATGGCCAGGACATTCGTCAGTTAAAACTGCACGACTGGAGAGCGCTGCTGGGCATCGTGAGCCAGGAGGCCATTCTGTTCAACGATACCGTGCGCAATAATATCCTTTTTTCCAGCACCGGCGCGACGGAGCAAGAACTGATCGCCGCCGCCAAGGCGGCCAATGCGCACGATTTTATCACAGCCCTGCCCGAGGGGTACGATACCAATATCGGCGACCGGGGCTCCAAACTCAGCGGCGGTCAGCGTCAGCGCCTGACCATCGCGCGCGCGCTGCTCAAAAACCCGCCCGTGCTGATCCTCGACGAGGCAACCTCCGCCCTCGACAGCGAATCAGAGCAACTGGTGCAAGCCGCGCTCGACCGACTGCTTGCCAACCGGACGGCGCTCGTCATCGCGCACCGGCTCAGCACCGTGCAACACGCCGACGAGATCGTGGTGCTCGACGGCGGAAGGGTCGTGGAGCGCGGAACGCACGAAACACTGATGGCTCATGGGCAGTATTACCGAAAGCTGGTCGAATTGCAGGCGTTGTAAAGTGTCGCGAAAATGACCGCTTTGGCGAAAGATTCTTTCCCGTTCGGTAGAAGCGATTTCAAATCCACAAAATCCCGCTTACCTTTGGAGCACCGACCGCGGTTGGTTTCCCGGTCATGAATGCGGGGTCGGCTTTTTCCATTGTTTAATCGCTTTCGGTTCTAAAAACATCAAATCAATCCATGAAACAGATGCTACTCGCTGTTCTCTCTGCATTGAGCATTAGCCTGACCGCGCAAATTACGGTGACGTCCGTGACTTTCCCGGCCGTTGGCGATACGCTACACTTTGCGCGCACGTTCAACCCGCCCACCATCGATTTTCTGACGCCCCCGGGAGGCAATCAGACCTGGGATTTTTCCAACCTATCCTCTGAAGAAACTTACGAGATCGTGTACAGCCCCGCCAATCAGGGCCAAAGTTCAGGCAACTTTCCCGGCGCGGAAACGGCCGTACTCGGTCAGACCGGCGAGTCTTATTATAACATTACGCCCGCCAAATTCGAATTACTAGGCTACGCAGGCGCCGACCCTGCCAACCTTGGCGTGCAGGTGCTCGCCAAATTTGCTCCGCCCCTCGTCGAGCGCCGCTCGCCCACGAATTTTTTTGAATTCACGCAGCAGTCGACCGATCTGTCGCTGCCTTTCTCCATAGAAGACCTGCCCGACAGCCTGCTGGGCAATATCCCGGGCATTCAGTTTGTCGACTCCATCCGGGTACGTGTCAATTATCAGCGCCTCGAAGCCGTCGACGGTTGGGGCACCTGCATTATCCCCGGCGGGCAATACCCCGTCTTGCGTGAAAAACGCACCGAATACACCACAACCAGCCTCGACGTACATTCTTTCCTGGGCTGGATTCCCATCCCCACGGGTAGTGGCGGCGGCGGAATAACCGATTTTCTGGGCACCGACACGACGGTCGTGTACCGCTTTTTGTCCAACACCGAAAAAGAAGAAATTGCCGTGGTGACTGTCAACAGCGAGCTGAACGGCGCAGAATCGGTCCGTTACAAAGACAACGGCACCACGCCGGTTACATTCATCAACGCCCCTGGCTCCGCCAGCATCCAGGCTTATCCCAACCCGGCTACCGAGTGGGTGCGTTTCGATTGCAGCAACCTGCCCGCCGACGACTACACGCTCAAAATTTTCAGCATCATCGGCAAGGAGATCTGGAAGAACAATTACACCATGTCGGGCAACAAATCCATTCGACTGGAACTCAACGACTTTAAAAAAGGCACCTATTTTTATAGCCTGGAAGATCGAAAAGGCAACATCATCGGCACCAAAAGGCTGGTGATTGTAAAACCGTGATTTAAGGTTGATAAGAGTTGATGAGGTTTATATGGTTTATTTATTTTATGTTGTTTTTAATGTTTTTTAAAAGTTTGGTGAATTGGCATTTACCGCCTCAATTCACTCTAAAGAACGAGTCTATATCAGACCAACAACCCCATTGCTTTGGCCTTTTGAATGGCTTGTGTACGCCTTTGAACATCGAGTTTTACAAAAACATTGGCCGCATGGGTT
>JBGAHL010000030.1:0-65499 GCA_044226205.1 Saprospiraceae bacterium | reverse complement strand
ATCCTTATTGACGACGACATTATCCGTAGCCGTACAACCCGTTTGCGTATTGGTTACGAGCAGGTTATACGTGCCGGCAGCATCCACCACGGGGGTAAGCGTATTGTCGCCGGAGGCGATATTGCCATTGCTCGTGGTCCAGCTGTAAGTGTACTGCGCGCCCGTGCTTCCGGTACCGCCCAGGGTTACGGTGGCGTTGGTACAGGTAATCAGTCCGCTCGGTCCGGCATCGGCCGCGGGTGGGGTGGTATTTTGGTCAATAATAACATTGTCGGTCGAGGTGCAACCGTTTTGCGTATTGGTAACCAGAATGTTATAAGTGCCCGGCTGATTGATTACCGGCGAAGGCGTATTCTGGCCCGACAGGAAATTGCCGCCGGTGGTAGTCCATTGGTACGAATAAACGGGGCCGGAGCTGGACGGCGTACCGTCGAGGGTCAGCGTCGGGAAATTGCAATTGATCTGGGCGGTCGGACCGGCTTCCGCGATCGGATGCACCACGTCGTCGGGAATGTTGACCGAAGAAATAGCGGTGCAACCGTTCGACGTATTGGTCACCAGCAGTTCGTACAAACCGGGTGCGTTCACGGTCGGTGTGAGGGTATTGCCTCCCAATACGAGCCCCGGACCTGTCCAGGCGTAGTTGAAATTGTTGCCCTGGCTGGATGAGGTTCCGTCGAGCACCAGTTGTTGAACCGCGCAGGTCAGGGTGTCGGGCGCACCGGCGCTGGCGACGGGCAAACTCGCATCGGCCCCAACCGTGGTACTTGCCGCGGAGGAGCAACCATTGCTCTGATTGGTCACTACAAGGTTGTAAGTACCCACGGCATTGATCGTGGGATTGAGGGTGCCTCCTCCACTGAGAATATTGCCGTTCGGGGTGTTCCAGCTGTAAATAAAGTTAGCGCCCGAACTTGAACCGCTGCCGTCCAGCGCCAGCGAACTGACGGCACAACTCAGGATTCCGCCGGGAGCGACGACCGCGGCAGGCGCGGCAATATTCTGCCCAACGGCCACAGAAGCTGTTGTGGCACAACCCGTTTGTGTGTTCAGCACATTGAGGTCGTAGTTGCCGGGCTGGTTGATCACCGGGTTCAGGCTATTGGCGCCCGACACGATGTTGCCGTTCTGGGTCGACCAGACGTAAACGTATTGCGAACCCTGGGAGGAGCCACTGCCATCGAGGCTCAGTTGTGCATTGGTGCAGGTCAAAGTCTGAGCAGGACCGGCATTGGCGGTCGGGAAAGTCTGACTGGTGACGACGGTCGCCGAAGCAGTTGACGTACAGCCGTTTTCGGTGTTCGTTATGGTCAGCGTGTAGGTGCCCGGCTGATTGACGATCGGGTTGAGGCTCAGGTTGCCGGAAAGAATATTGCCGTTGGTGGTCGACCATTCGGGGAAGAAAGGCCAACCATCGGAAGACCCCTGGCCGGACAGTTCGACCTGCGGGAACTGGCAGGTCAGCGAGCCGGTACTGACGGCCATCGCCGTCGGTAAAGAGAAGTCCTCCGTGACCTGTACGGAGGCTGTGGTGGTACAGAAGTTCTCCTGGTTGGTCAATACCAGCGTGTAGGTGCCCGGCTCATTGACCTCCGGCGTGGCGGTGCCGTTGCCGTACAGAATGTTGCCGTTGGTAGTGGACCATTGAAAATTGAATTCGTTGCCCTGGGAAGAACTGGAGGCATCGAGCTGTACGGACGGGAAGTTGCAATTCAATTGCAAAGGCGGAGCAATGTTGACTGACGGATGCTCCGTGTTTTCATCCACGAATACTTCCACTTCGTCGGTACAGCCATTGCTGGTATTGGTCACCACAAGGGTGTAATAGCCGGCTTCATTTACCTTGGGTTTCAATGTGGTAGCCCCTGAAACGATATTGCCGGGGCTGGCCGTCCATTGATAAGTGATGTTGGCGCCGGTGGTGGTGCCCACGCCGTTGAGTTCGACAACCGGCACCGAGCAATTGATCGTACCGGGCGGTTGCACAAACGCATTGGGGTAATTCTGGTTGGAATTGATCACCACGGATGCTGTTTTGGTGCAACCATTGTCAAGGTTGGTGACGGTCAGCCAGTAAGTGCCGGCGCCATCCACAACGGGATTGAGGGTCGTTTCTCCGGAGACGATACTTGGGCCCGACCATTGGTAGGTGAATTGCGGACCCAGCGAGGCAGTCGCACTGATGGTATAAAATGGCGAGGTACAGGTCAATGTAGCCCCCGGTCCGGCATTGGCGTTGGGTTTGGTAATGTCTTGGGTAACCGTTACCTGTGCCTGATCCGTACAGCCGCTGATGGAATTGGTGATCAAAAGCGTGTAAGTCCCCGGTGCGCTGACCGTCGGGCTGGCCGTATTGGCGCCCGACACGATCGTGCCGCCACTGGTCGTCCACTGGAATACGTCATTCGGGCCCTGGGTGGAGCTGGTGGCATCCAGATCGATTTCAGGGTTGTAGCAATTGATGATTTGCGGCGTGGCGATGGTGGCGTCCGGGGTGTCGAAATTGGCTTCCACTGTGACAAAATCCTCACTCGTACAACCGTTGGCGGTATTGGTCACCTGCAGGTAGTACACCCCGGGTTCGTTGACGGTGGGGGAGAGGGTGTTTTGTCCGCTGACGAAGTTGCCCGGGTTGGCTGTCCAGGTAAAGGCAAAGTTGGCGCCTTGCGAAGCCTGTCCCTGCAATTGAACGGTGGGGTGGAGGCAGTTCAGCAGTTTTTCAGGACCGGCGCTTACCGTCGGGTAGTTCTGGTTGGTGCTGACATTGACCGTAACGGACTTGGTACAGCCGTTGATGCTGTTGGTTACGACCAACGTATAGGCGCCGGGGGCGTCGACAACGGGGTTGAGGGTGTTTTCACCCGATACGATACCCGGCCCGGTCCATTCGTAACTGAATTCCGGTCCCTGCGACGAGCCGTTACCATTGATGGTAATTTCAGGATTGACACAGGTCAGCGTTGCCGGCGGAGCGGCTACCGCGACAGGCGGGGTCTGGTTGGCTGCAACCGTGACGAGCGAAGTGGCCGTACAGTTGTTGCTCGGGTCGGTTACCACCACGGTGTACGTGCCTGCGGCGCTGACATCGGGGGTAGAGGTGTTGCCGCCCCCGGCGATGACGCCGCCATTGGTGGCCGTCCACTGATAATTGAGGTTGCCGCTTTGCGACCAGCCGTCTGCTTCCAGGTTGATCACCGGGTTGTAGCAGTCTACAATGCCTGGCGGGTTGATGCTGACGGTTGGCGGTGTATTGTTGCCGGTGACCGTGACACTGGCCTCGTTGGTACAACCGGTCACGTTATTGGTCACGACGATGGTGTAGGTGCCTGCAAGGTTGACCTGCGGCGTCAGGGTATTTTGTCCGGAAACGAAGTTGCCGTCCTGCGTGCTCCACTGGAAGGAGAAGTTTGCGCCGGTACTCGATCCCACCCCGCTGATATTGACGGTGGGGTTGGTACAGCTGATGGGCACGTTGGCATTGGCCACCGCATTGGGCAGGTTGGCGTTCTGTGTGACGTTGACCGTGACGGTTTTTGTACAACCATTGTCATTGTTGGTGACGGTCAAGGTGTAGGCGCCCGGCGCATCGATCACGGGGTTCAAGGTTGTTTCCCCGGAGACAATACCCGGTCCCGACCATTCGTAACTGAAATCGGGTCCCGACGACGAGCCGGTGCCGTCAAGGGTCAATTCGGTGGTCTGGCAGGTCAATACGGCCGGGGGCGCTGCCACGGCAGTCGGTACAGCCAGGTCCGAACCTACGGTTACCGTGGCGGTACTGGTGCAACTGTTGGCCGGGTCGGTCACGGTGACGGTAAAGGTGCCTCCCGCGCTGATGGTGGGGGAGGAACTGTTGCCGCCGCCGGAGATCACACCGCCGCCGGAGGCCGACCAGTTGTAATTGACGTTGCCGCTTTCCGAATTACCATCGGCATCAATGTTGATAGTAGGCGTAAAACAGTTGATTTCTCCCGGAGGATTGATGGTGACGGTTGGCGGGATGATGTTGCCATTCACCGTAACACTGGCCTCGTTCGTACAACCATTAGTCGTATTGGTTACCAAAATGGTGTAGGTGCCGGCCAGGTTGACCTGCGGGTTCAAGGTAGTAGCGCCGCTGACGATATTGCCGTCTACGGTTGTCCATTGATAGGTAAAACTGCCGCCGGTACTCGAACCGTTGCCGTTGATGCTGACGGTCGGGGTGGTGCAGCTGATATTGGTCGGCGCGTTGGCCACGGCATTCGGCTGGGTGATGTTTTGCCCGACATTGACCGTGACGGTTTTGGTGCAACCGTTGTCGTTGTTGGTGACCGTGAGGGTGTAGGCGCCCGGTGCGTCGATGATCGGGTTCAGGGTTGTTTCCCCCGAAACGATACCCGGTCCCGACCATTCGTAACTGAAATCAGGCCCGCTTGACGAACCTGTGCCATTCAGGGTTAGTTCAGGCGTCTGGCAGGTCAAAATAGCCGGAGCGGTTGCTACTGCTGTCGGAATAGCCAGATCGGAGCTTACCGACACGGTGGCGGTGCTGGTGCAGCTGTTGGCCGGGTCAGTTACTGTGACGGTGTACGTGCCTCCCGCGCTGATAGTGGGGGAGGAACTGTTGCCGCCGCCGGAGATCACACCGCCGCCGGAGGCCGACCAGTTGTAGTTGACGTTTCCGCTGGACGAGTTGCCGTCAGCATCGATGTTGATGGTCGGTGTAAAGCAGTTGACTTCGCCGGGCGGATTGATGGTGACGGTCGGCGGGGTATTATTGCCACTGACCGTTACGCTGGCCTCCGCCGTGCAACCCGTATTGGTATTCGTGACCAGAATGGTGTAGGTGCCCGCCAGATTGACTTGCGGATTGAGCGTATTGGCCCCACCTACGATGTTGCCATCCGCGGTGGTCCATTGATAGGTAATACCTGCGCCGGTAGTGGAGCCGTTGCCGTTGATGTTGACGGTCGGATTGGTGCAACTGATATTGGTCGGCGCGTTGGCGGCCGCGTTGGGTGGCGTGTTGTTTTGAGGAATATTCACGGTCACGGTTTTGGTGCAACCGTTGAGGTTGTTGGTGACCGTCAAAGTGTAGGAGCCGCCCAGGTTGACAACCGGTTCGAGCGTATTATCACCGGAAACGATCCCCGGCCCCGACCATTGGTAGGTAAAATCCGGCCCGGTGGAAGAGCCGGTTCCGTTGATCGTAATTTCCGTGGTATTGCAATTGATTTGACCTGTAAAAGTGGCAACCGCGGTGGGTTGTGTCGTGTTTTGCGTGATGGTCGCGGTGGCTGTCGCTTTACAGTTTTGGCTGTCCGTTACTGTCACGGTATAGGTGCCGCCGGCGGTGAAGGTAGGTTCGGGCTGGGTGGAGTTGTTGCTCCATAAATAGGTGTAGCCGGGCGTACCGCCATCGACGTTGAGGGAAACCGTGGCCTGCGGCGTATAACAATCGATATTATTGTTGACACTCAGATCCGCAGTGAGTTGTGGCGGCTCGTTCAGGGTAACGGTTTGCTCCTCCGTACAACCTTTGTTGTCGGTTGCTGTCACGGTGTAGGTGCCCGGCCCGAGGTTGTTTTGCGTGGGGCCTGAATTGCTGTTGGACCAGACGTAGGTGTACGGACTGGTCCCCCCGCTGGCGGAAGCTGTTATGCTGCCGTTTGATTGACCGAAACATTTGGGATCGATCGGGGTCAGGTTCAGGTTGACGTTGTATTCTATCAGGTTGACGTTGCCTGACACAGTTCCTGTACACCCGTTTTGAGAAGTAACACTGACCAGGCTATAAGCGCCTGGGTCTGTTACGGTTATGGTGACCGGCGTACTGGAAAATGTCTCCGTCATCTGCCCGTTTGGCGTGTTGTAGGTAACATCCCAGGGAGCCAGGCCGGTCAGGGTTAGCGTAAGGTTGACCGACCCTGACGTGCCCTCGCAGAAGTAGCCGGTGCCGCTCAAATTGGCTGTCGGCGACGGTTCGAGGGTGACGGTTGCCGAGGCGGAACTGGTATTGCCGCATTTGTCGGTCACCGTAACCGTGTAGGTATTGGTACCCGGAGTGGTGATGTTAATGCTGGATGTAGTGGCAGTGGTGCTCCACAAGTAAGTATAGGGAGTAAGCCCGCCGGTGACCGTTGGAGACAGGGTCGCACTCGTGCCGCCGCAAAGCGTCTGATCGTCCATGGTCACTTCGAATGGCGGAACATCGTTTATATTAAAAACGATTTCCTGCAAGGAACAGGAGCAGGCGTTGGCAACCTGTATGACGATAGTTTCCTGTCCTTCAATGATCAGGTCATTGAAAACGGAGACCGGGATCAGGATTTCTGTTTGGTTGGCAGGAATCGTGACCGGATTGGGCAGCGGAGCGTAATCTTCGCCTTCCGTAGCCGTACTATTCGAACCGATGGTATAGTAAATGTCCACAGGTTGCGATACGTCGCCGCCGACACGGACAAACCGGATAAACCCGCCGGAGCAGCCTTCGTAGGCAAATGTTTGACCGCTCGGGTAAACCGTTTCAGGCTTGATGGTCCCGCCTGCGTCGAAAGAATTGGCTTTGAGAAATACGGCGGACGCGTAGATGGCATCGGCGATGTCGGCAATAGCCAGTTTGATGTGATATGTGGAGCAAGGCGTTACGTTGGCCGTTGCCGTAAATACGGACGTCCAGCCATCCAACTGGTTGTCGGCTGTGTTGTAAGTCCCCGAGCAGGTAGGAGTGGGGCCACCACCCCAGGTATTGTTGTTGACGTAGTAAGTCGAGTTGCTCAGGTGATTGACGTTGTTGATCGTTACCGGCGTGGAAGTGCTGGGAATGAGGGCAATATTCTGATTGCCGGTAAAGCCGGGGCCACTGATAAAAAAGCCGAAAACGTCGTTAAAGTTCGAGTTGACGTATTCGCAGTATTCTTCCGAGCCGAATACAAAATCAAACTGTACCGTAGAAGCCGTCGGTTTGAAATCGAACTCGATTTTTGAAACGTCGTATTGGTTGCCGGTCGTCAGCGTGCCCAGATCGGCATCGTCGGCGGAGTTGGTGTTGAAACCGCCGCTGGCGTTGGCAACGTTGTTGGGGCCCTGTACCGTGTTGACGTTACCTGTACAAAGAATAACCCCGTTGGCGATATTGATACTGCCGGCGCCGTTGGTGAACGTACCGCGGGAATTGGAGTTGCCCGACGATGTGACGTTGGTTACGTCAAAACAAGTGCCGCCGATCAGGGTGGTCTGGATCAGGCTGGAAGCGCCAACGCCACCCGTGGTGGAAATGTTGGGCGCCAGCAAAGGCGCCTGTTCGACAAAAGCATCCAGCCATTCATTCGGACAACTGACACATTGAACCGACAGGTACATTGGGATGTCGGCGCCCACGGCTTCCGCTCCGATGGCATCAACTTCCAGATCGATGCACTGATCTTGCGCCACGAAACGACGTGATTCCGGCCGGTCGACCCGCGAAATGGACAGGGACTCCATGTCCTTCGAAGCATCCGATAACGTGACCGTAAAACGGGACTTTTGACCATCGGCCATTGGCACCGCGACGACCTGATAGGTCTCCCCGGGCGTCAGTCCACAAAGGTCGATGTGATTGTTTCCACTGGTCAATGCCAGCGGTGCACGCATCTCTCTCCCGGAAAGCTCCACGGAGACAGGTTGTTGTGCATACGTGTTTATACAAATGAATAAAAAGGGGACGGTGAGCAGGAATGTAGAGCAACGAACCATCGTGCAGAAGTAGTTTTGGTTATGCGAGTTGTTTGCATGTTCCCGGACCCGACGCAGGGAGCAGTCGGTCGAATTGGTGTTTCGGATTAACCAAAAAAATCGGTGGACAGGGAAATTGAATTTTGAGAAGTCGCGGGGCGAATGTAAAATAATTTTGCAAAACACTGGTATCACGCCCCCCCTCAAATATACCAGAACGGAATTTTTTTGATGTGGGTTGCGCGCTGAAAATCGTCCGCTGAACACCCGCCAACCGTGCTACCTTTGTCCCTCTTTCAACCCGAATACTGGCATGGCTCGACCCGGCAAAAACGATCAAAATACCTCTGGCGGTCCCACGACGACGCCCCTGATGGCGCAATATTTTCAGGTCAAGGCAAAGCATCCCGATGCCGTCCTGCTGTTTCGCGTGGGCGATTTTTACGAGACCTTCGGGGAAGATGCAGTGCGCGCTTCCAAAGCCTTGGGCATCACGCTGACCAGTCGCAACAACGGCGGCTCCGACGTAGAACTGGCCGGCTTTCCGCACCATGCACTCGACATGTATTTGCCGCGACTGGTGCGCGCCGGCTTCCGCGTCGCCATTTGCGAACAAATGGAAAAACCCGTGCCCGGCAAAGTTGTACGCCGCGCCGTGACGGAAATCGTTACGCCCGGCGTGACCACCGACGATGCCTTGCTCGAACACCACCGCAACAACTTCCTCGCCACCCTGGCCTGGGGCGCCGGCGAGCGCTTCGGGGTGGCTTTCCTCGATATCAGTACCGGCGAGTTTTTTGTCAGCGAAGGCGACGGCAGCACCGTCGATAAACTGTTCCAAAGTTTTCGGCCTGCCGAAATAGTTTTACCCAAAAGCCGGCAAAAAGAATTTACCGCGCTTTTTGGCGACCGCTTTTATTGTTACGCCCTCGAAGACTGGATTTTTACCCACGATTTTGCCCGGGAAAAACTCCTGCAACACTTTCAAACCGCCAGCCTCAAAGGCTTCGGGGTGGAAGAATTCGACCTCGCCCAAACGGCAGCCGGCGCCGCGCTGCATTACCTGGCCGCCACCGAAAATACCCGGCTGGCTCATATCCTCAATATCAGCCGCCTGCAAACCGACCGCTATGTCTGGCTCGATCGGTTTACGATCCGCAACCTCGAACTGCTGTCGACCGGACAGGAGCACGGCACTTCGCTCCTGCAGGTGATCGACAAAACCCTTAGCCCCATGGGGGCAAGGTTGTTGAAAAAATGGATTCTGCTGCCCCTTACCAACCTCGCTCAAATACTTGAACGACAGGAAATTGTCGCTTTTTTTGCGGAAAACCAGGCGGCCGCCGGCGATCTGGAACCGCATGTCCGGCAGGTGGGCGATCTCGAACGTTTGATGGCCAAAACCGCCGTCGGCAAGATCAATCCGCGCGAAATGATGCAGCTGCGGCGCGCACTGGTCGCCATCGAACAGATCAAAACCCAACTTCAGCAAGCCGCGCCTGCCCTGCAAAAAATGGCCGACAACCTGAACGTCTGCCAGCACCTGCGCCACCTCATCGAAGCCACGGTGGCGCCCGACCCCCCGACCGATGCCCGCAAGGGCGGAGCCATCGCCGACGGTGCGAATCCCGAACTCGACGAGCTGCGCAACATCGCCCGCAACAGTCGCGAACTGCTGCTCGCCATTCAGCAACGCGAGGCCGAACGCACAGGCATCACCAGCCTGAAAATCGGGTTTAACAACGTTTTCGGCTACTACCTCGAAGTCACCAGCAAATGGAAAGACCAGGTGCCGCCCGAATGGACGCGCAAACAAACCATCGCCAACGGCGAACGCTACATCACGCCGGAATTGAAAGAACTCGAGGCGAAAATTCTGGGCGCGGAAGAAAAAATACTCGAACTGGAAGAACGCATATTCCGCGAACTGGTCGAAGAAGCCATCGGTTTTATCCAGCCTGTGCAACACAACGCGCAGGTTGTCGCCAGGCTCGATTGCCTGCTCAATTTTGCCAAAATTGCCATCCAGTACCACTACGTACGCCCCACGGTGGATGAATCCACCGTCATCGACATCCGCGCCGGCCGGCACCCCGTGATCGAACGCCAGCTCCCCGTAGGCGAGCAATACGTGCCCAACGACGTTTGGCTCGACAACGACGATGTGCAAATCATCCTGCTCACCGGCCCCAACATGGCCGGTAAATCCGCCCTGTTGCGCCAGACTGCCCTGATCGTCCTGCTCGCCCAGATGGGGGCTTTCGTCCCCGCCGACGCAGCGCGTATCGGGCTGGTCGACAAGGTGTTTACCCGCGTGGGCGCCAGCGACAATATCAGCGGGGGAGAAAGCACGTTCATGGTGGAAATGAATGAGACCGCGTTGATTATGAACAATGTAAGCGACCGGTCACTCATTCTGCTCGATGAAATCGGGCGGGGCACCTCCACCTACGACGGCATTTCGATTGCGTGGAGCCTCGCGGAGTTTTTGCACAACAACGACCGCGCGCGACCCAAGACGCTGTTCGCCACGCACTACCATGAAATGAATGAACTGGCTGAAACGCACCCGCGCATCCACAATTTTCACATCAGCACGCGGGAGTTGGGCCACAAAGTCATCTTTTTGCGCAAACTGACCCCGGGCGGTTCCAACCACTCTTTCGGCATCCATGTGGCGCGCCTTGCAGGCATGCCTCAATCCATCGTCGAACGCGCTCAGGAAATTTTGCTAACGCTTGAAAAACAGCACATTGAATCGCCCGGCGCCGCGCACAGCACCGAAAAATCTCCCGAAAAAACCCAGCCGGCAACCGATAACCTCGGGAAAAAAGTGAAGAGCATTGCTGCGCCACTCCAGTTGCACATTTTCGATGTGGACGAGTTTACCATGAAGATCAAGGAAGAACTGTTGTCGCTCGACCTGAACACAATGACGCCCATGGACGCCTTGTGGAAACTGAACGAACTGGTCAAAGTCGCCCGCAAATAACGTCGACTTCCTGGCCGGCAAGTTTACCCGGACAGTCCTCGCACGGCCCAGTGCAAAACAAAAAGCCGCTGTCCCAAACGGGGCAGCGGCTTTTTCAATCGAGGCTTGCGCCTTTTATTTCATCATCAGATCGAACTCGGTGCGGCGGTTGGCGGCGCGGCCTGCGGCCGTCTTGTTGTCGCCAACGGGTTTGGTGTCGCCGTAGCCTGCATGCGACAGGCGGCTGGCGGCTACGCCTTTGCTGACGAGGTAGTCGTAGCATGCCTTGGCACGGTCTTCGGACAATTTTTTGTTGGCGGCAGCGCTGCCCGTATTGTCGGTGTGACCACTGATCGACAGGTTGTATTCCGGGTATTTGATCAGCACGGCAGCCACGTCGTCAAGCACTTTTTTCGACTGGGGCAGCAGCACGGCTTTGCCGGTTTCGAATTGAACGGCTTTGACCGCCAGTTCGACTTTGGCCTTGTCCTCTTTTTTCATTTCAGGGCAGCCTTTGTTGGAGGCCAGGCCCGGCTGATCGGGGCAGCGGTCGTCGCGGTCGGCCACGCCGTCGCCGTCGCGGTCGGGGCAACCTTTAAGTGCGGCGGAGCCTTTTTCGGTCGGGCACATGTCGTCGCCGTCGGCAATGCCGTCGCCGTCGCGGTCGGGGCAGCCGTTGAGGGCAGCCGAGCCGGCTTCACGCGGGCACTTGTCCGTTTTGTCGGGGATGCCGTCGTTGTCGGTATCCGGGCAACCGCGGAAAGCGGCAACGCCCTTGTCTTTCGGACAATCGTCTTCCTTGTCGGTGATACCGTCGCCGTCGGCGTCGGGGCAGCCCATCAGGGTAGCCACGCCGGGCACGTCTACGCATTTGTCCTCGCTATCGGCCACGCCGTCGCCGTCGCGGTCGGGACAGCCCATGGCGGAAGCCACGCCCGGCACGTCCACGCATTTGTCGCTAACGTCGGGGATGCCGTCTTTATCGGTGTCTTTCGGCATTTCAGGTTCTTTTTTACCGCCGAAGAACGCCGTAAAGCCAACGCCGTGTTGCCAATGGGTCTTGTCGTTGAACGACACGCGGTACTGCGTTTGCGGGTTGATATACAGGCCTTCGAGCAGGCGGATATTGAAACCGAGGCCAATCGGCACGTTCAGGTCGAACTCATCGCTGCTGGCGTCGAAATCGTAGGCGCTGCCGATACCTGCATGGAGGAAGGGATTGATGGCATTGCCGTATTTGAAGAAATGGTATTGCAGCAAGGCGTCGAGGTTGCCGAGCAGATGGCGACGAGCCGGCCCGGAGCCATCGGAGATGTCGGTGACGCCGAATTTCAGCGGTACGACGAGGTAGCCATTCTGGAAAAGGCGGTGCTGGTAGGCGAGCTCGGCGCCAACGCCTTTTGCGTTGCCCCAGATGTCGTACCAGTTTGGATTGTCAGCCAGAGGCGTCTGGAAGTTGTACAAAGTGTAGCGGTAACTGAACGCGCTCTTGGGCTGCGTCTGTGCTGTAGCCTGGCCAAGGCTGATCAGCATTAAAAGGCAAAAAAGTGGTAAAATCTGGCGCATGATTAGTGGTTTTTTTTGAACAGAATGAAAGATTTGGTCAAGGGCCAAATGTACTAAGTCTGGTCAATGCGCCAATATTCTGTTTGAAAATTATGCGCTTTGACGAATTTAACAAAAAATCTGTGGGTAAATCACTGCGGGACGTTCAGTTTGCTGCCGCCGCCCGGCGGAATTTTTCTTTTTAGAATAGCCTGCGCACTGTCCATCACGGCGCTCAGTCGAGGCATGTCGTTGCTGAGCAGATCGAGGTTCTTTTCATAATCTGCCAGCGTCACGCTGTGCATATCGAATACCTGTTTGTAATAGAGTTGGGCCAGGCTGTCGCGCGAGTAGCCATTCAGGCCATTGGCAGCGGCCTCGGCTGTGCCGAGATCGGCCATGATGCGCGCCATTTTCTCGTCGGGCCAGATGGGTTGCTCCTTTTTGTCGGTACAGGAAGCCAGCAGAAGCAACAACAGGAGATGGATTTTTTTCACAACACTTCTTTTGGAAAATAACAGGCGGCAACCCGGGCATTGCTCTCGTCGAAATGGGTCCAGTCAGAAGCGGTAGATTCGATTTTGACGATGCCGCAAGTGGGTACGTTCGGTATAAACGTATCGGAGAAGCGATTCGCTACCTCGGTGAAGGTAGGATTGTGGCCAAACAGAAAAATAGTATGCGCGTCGGCCGGTAACTGACTCACTGCCCGGAGAATCTCGAACGGCATGGCTTCGTAAATATCCGGGCTCTGTACGACCGCTTCGTCGCGGATGCCGAATGCTTCGGCGAAGAACAGGGCAGTTTGATAGGCGCGTTTGGCGGTACTGCTGACGAGAAGATCGGGCCGGACGCCGGTTTGTTCCAGAAGGCGCGCCATTTTGGGCGCGTCGTGGATGCCCCTTTCGTTGAGCGGTCGATTGATGTCGCGCAAGCCTGGATGTTCCCAACTGGATTTGGCGTGCCGGATCAGATACAGCGTTAGCATAGAAAAATTGATAAAATTCGGCCCAAAGATACACGCGCCTAAAAAGTATGAGCGCCGTACTTTTGAAGTTTGTAAAAAAATGCGAACCTGATTTTCATCGCTTACAAGAACCAAGCCGGCCTTGTTCCGGTTTAATCCTTTTCTCCCTGCACACCTTTTGCCGCCTGTAAATTTTCATGCAAAAACTTTGGCTAAAAGATTTTGAATACAACATCAACCCCGCTGTGGCCCAATCGGCGCAGCAGTTGGTGCAGTCGGGGGCGGTGCGCGCCTTGCGCGAGGTGGAAAAACATTTTTGGGTGGCGCTGGTAGAAGAGCCCGAAGAAGCGCCGAAGGAAGTAGAACTGATTATTACGCCGCACAAAATCAAGGCTTTTACCTGCGAATGCTGGCCTGCCGGTCGCCGGCTGATGTGCGTTCACATCGCGGCCACCTTGCTCAAGTTGCGGCAGTTTCTGGAACAAAAAGCGGAAGAGCGCCGCAGCAAAGCGGAAAAACAGGCCGCTGCCGAATCGGGCCGTCTGACCGTCCAGCAGGTGCTCGACGAGGTGTCGCCCGAGTCGCTTGCAGACTTCGTAAGGGAATACGCCCGGCGCGATCGCGATTTCGCCCTGGCCCTCAAAACCCAGTTTGCCGCCACCGTCGAGAGCAGTTCGAACCCCTTTTTGCTGCTGCTCGATTCCGCCATTCCGCGCAATCTGACGACCGCGACGGGCACGCGAGAAGCCGATTTCAGGCGTTTGCGCAAAACGCTCGACGACCTCGAAATGCAATTGCAGGCCGCCTTGGCCGACCACAATTACCGCTCGGTGTTTCAAATTTCGGCGGCCATTCTGGAAAAAGTCTGCCCCTATTTGTCGCGGGTAAAAGAACAAAAACGGGAACTCCTGCTTCATTTTTGTCAGGATGCCCTGCAAAAACTGCTGGTTTTGCATGCCGAAGATCTCTCTCCCGAGCTCCGTTCGGAAAAGTGGGAATTGATCTTCTCGCTGGCCGAACGCCAGATTGTGCCGCCCGAAATGTCGCGCGAGCTGGTTCGTTTCCTGAGCGAATCGGCCATTGCCGACGAGCAGCGCTTCGAGCGGGTCCGTCAGTTGTTCGACCGCACGCCTGCTCCCGTGCCGATTTTGATCCTGCAATTGTTTTTGACCACGCTGGCCCAGCGCGGCCTGCCCTCGGCGGCGGCCAGGGTGCTCGACGACTACCGCGACCAGCCGGCTTTGATCAAAAACTGCATCGTCGAATTGTATTACCTGCACTGCCGGACGGCGGCAACCGAAGCCGCCGAGCACTTTTTGGCACTGGATATTTTCTCCCTGGCCGAACGGCGCGAACTGGAAGACATTCTCATGCTGATCGCGGAAAAATCGGGCGACCGCGAGCGACTGAGCCGCCTGCTGCGCGAACGTTTCCTGAAAACAGGGCATTTCGACTTTTTCAATCGCCTCAAACTGCACGCGGGCGACGAATGGCTCGCGGAACGAAACCAACTCGTGACGGCGCTCAAACAACGCGCCGACGCCTCCAAACTGGCGACCATTCTCGCCGCCGAAGGTGAGCTGGACGCCCTGCGCGAGTTGCTGGCGGCCTCCGAGGACCTGGTTTTTCTGCAGCGCTACGAAGACTTTTTTCGTCCCGGCGATACGGCCTTCCTGCGCGACCGCTACACGCATATTTTGTCGGAACACCTCTCCGGGCATTTCGGCCGGCCGGCTGCCATGTATGCCCGTGAGGCCTTGCAACATTTGCTCAATAAAGGCGAAACCAGTCTGGTTGTGGATATCGTCAGGGCGCTTACAGCGGCCTTTCCCGAACGCCACACCCTGCCCGAAGAACTGGCTGAACTGTTCCCCAAAACCCGCAGAAAAAACATTTTACAAGGTTGACGTATGAAAGTGGAAGTCTGGGCCATCGGCAAAACATCGGAAACCTACCTCGAAACAGGCTGCGCTATTTTTGAAAAACGCCTGAAAAACTACCTGCCTTTCCAGTGGCAGGTCTGGCCGGACGTGCGCCTCAAAACCGCCGATGCGCAACTGCTCAAACGCGAGGAAGGCAAATTTATCCTGTCCAAACTCGCTTCCGACGACGGGCTGGTTTTGCTGGACGAGCGCGGCAGCGAACTGGGCTCCGTCGAACTGGCCCAATGGCTCGATAAACGACTGGCCGGGCCGCACCGCCGGCTGATCTTTCTGATCGGCGGAGCCTTTGGTTTTTCACCCGAAGTGTACGCCCGGGCCAATTACCAGCTCTCGCTTTCAAAGCTCACTTTTTCGCATCAGATGGTGCGTTTATTTTTGCTCGAACAACTCTACCGGGCGATGACCATCCTCCGCAACGAGCCCTACCACAACCCCTGATTTTTAGTTAAAAATTCAACACAACAATTTGATTACCTATCTGATTATCGGTTTTACCGTGTTGGCCTCCGCACAGGCTTTCAACAACTACGACCTGTTTTATAAATTAAAACACTGGCCCTACGCGGAGGCTCGTCGCGGCGAATACCATCGCTGGCTGAGCGCCGGTTTTTTGCATGCCGACTGGATGCACCTGATGTTTAACATGCTGACCCTCTATTTTTTCGGGGCAGATCAGCGGCCTGCTTCCTACAAGGCGGAAGGCGTCGGTTTTCCGGGTGTGGAAGGCTGGTTCACGGAAACTTTTCCGGGATACGGCCCGTTTTTGTACCTGGTTTTTTACCTGGCTGCAGTCGTAGTAGCTTCGCTCGGGACCTATTTCAAACACCGCGACGATCCGGGTTTCGCCAGTATCGGGGCTTCGGGCGCTGTGTCGGCGGTGCTGTACGCGGCCATCCTGATGAACCCCACGATGAGTCTGTACCTGTTTTTTATCCCGATCCCCATCCCGGGCTTTATCTATGGCGTTCTTTACCTGTGGTATTCTTCCCGTGCTTCCCGGCGGGGCGGCGACGGAATCGATCACCTGGCCCACTTTTACGGGGCGGTATTCGGGTTTACGTTTCCGTTATTGATCCAGCCTGATTTGTTTGGGCACTTTGTCAGCCAATTGCAGGCCTGGTTGCGATAATCGAAAACGGACCCTTATTTTTGCAACCAAAAGCAAGCGCTGCTTGTTTACAGGCAGATTTTATTTCTAACATCTTTCAACAATCCTTTTTTTACAATGGCACAGCAATTTTCGGACGCCACCTTCAAAACAGAAGTACTTGGCGGTGATAAAGTTACGCTCATCGACCTTTGGGCCGAATGGTGCGGTCCGTGCAAAATGATGAATCCCGTTATCGAAGAACTTTCTTCGGAATACAACGGCCGTGCCGTGATCGGAAAACTCAACGTGGACGACAATCCGGAAGTCCCGACCAATTACAACGTTCGCGGTATCCCGACCTTCCTGATTTTCAAAGGCGGTGAACTGAAAGAAAAACTCGTCGGCGTACAGACCAAACAGGCGCTTAAAGATAAAATCGAAGCCCTGCTGGCCTGATAAACAGCCCAACCATAAAATGCCTCCCGGCCTGTACGCAGGACCGGGAGGCATTTTTTTGTCGCGCCAAACGCCTAATTTTCGCCGTTCAAATCCTCCTTTGTGCACCTCACCCGTCTCAAACTCACCCAGTTTAAAAATTACGAGTTCCAGTCGCTGGACCTTTCCCCGCGGCTCAATTGCTTTACCGGCCTCAACGGCGCCGGCAAAACAAATCTGCTCGACGCGGTGCACTACCTCTGTCTTTGTAAAAGCCATACGGGGCTGCCCGACCGCAGCCTCGTGCGCCATGGGGGCGATTTTTTTCGCCTGGAAGGCCGTTTTGTTCGCGAAGAATCACCTGAAACTGTGGTGATCAAATTGCAGCCCGGTCAGCGGAAAGACATCGAGCGCAACGGCCTGCTGTTCGAACGCCAGGCCGATTTTATTGGTCAATACCCCGTGGTCATGGTTGCGCCCGACGATATTTCTCTTGTGCAGGAAGGCAGCGAGGAGCGCCGCCGTTTTCTGGATGCCACCCTGTCGCAGATATTTCCCGAATACCTGCACCGGCTCATCGCATACAATGCCTTGCTCAAACAGCGGAACGCGCTACTCAAGACGTTCGCGGAAGAACGCCGTTTCGATGCGACCTTGCTGGAATCCATCGACTGGCAAATGATCGCGCCGGCCGGACTGCTGTTCGACAAACGGCAGGCATTTGTTGCCGAACTCGCCCCGCTGTTTCAGGATTTTTACGCCGCCATTTCAGGCAGCCGCGAACAGGTCGGCATGGCGTACGATACCGACGTGCAACCCGGCCGTTTTGCCGAACAACTCGGCGGCGCGCTTGAAAAGGACCGCGTATTGCAACGCTCGACTTTCGGGCCGCATCGCGATGATATTCAATTGTTTATGGATGGGCAGCCAGTCAAAAAGTTCGCCTCCCAGGGCCAACTCAAATCGTTTTTACTGGCGCTGCGGCTGGCGCAGTACGAGGTGCTGCGCCGCGAAAAACAGCTTGCGCCCTTGCTGCTGCTCGACGATATTTTCGACAAACTCGATGCCCTGCGCGTACGCCAACTGATCGAATTGTTGTTGAGCCGCGACTTTGGCCAGATTTTCATAACCGATACCCAACGGGAGCGGATGGAGGCGATCATGCAATCCTTCGGCACGGAATATCTCCTGTTTTCCGTCGATCAGGGACAAGCGGAGCCGGCTGTTTGAGCCCCCCCTTTTATTGCACCTCCCCCCTGATCCACAGGAATTCGGCCTTGCGCTGTTTGTCAAAAAATACCCTGATTTTTTTGTGGAAATCGCCGCGCTGCGACGATTCGAATTCGATGGAAATATGCCCTGTCTCGCCGGGCATGACCGGCTCCTCCGTCCACTCGGCAGCGGTGCAGCCGCAGGTAGTTCTGACCGTCTGGAGCAGCAGGGGCTCGGTCGAAATATTTTTGTATTTGAACAAAAAATGGACTGTTTTGCCCGAAGGTACTTCGCCGAAGTCGTGGTCCTGTTCGGTCAGCCAGCTCACCACGGGAGGAGGGGTGGCGGCAGGAACAGGTGCGGGCGACATGCAGTACAAAAGCAGTGAAAAAAGGGTGGTCAGCATAAAAATCAACTTTCGATGTAACGCTTGGCAGGCGAGCCGTGTCCAACCGCGGTAGCGGACCAAAGGTCCGCAATTGCACAAAATCAAACAGCATTCACAGACAAAATCAATTATTCATGCGCAATCTGCTTATTTTCATGCTTTTGGTGGCCATTTTCGTGGTCGGCAAAAAGGGCTGTTCCATGCATTGGAACCTCTTTGCCAATGTCCGCGGCGAAGGCCCCGTCCAAACGGAGACCCGCACTGCCGAAGGTTTTCACGGGATCGATATGAGCCTGGCCGGCACGGTCGAGGCCACCGTTTCCGAGCAGTATTCGGTAGAAGTATCGGCCCAGGGCAACCTTTTGCCCCACCTGAAAACCGAGGTCAGCGACGGTGTGCTCAAAATTTATTTCGATGAAAACGTCTCCACTTCCGAGCCGGTCACCATCCGCGTCAGCGCGCCGGCTTACGATGCGTTTAGTTTGAGCGGCAGCGGCAAAATCAACCTGAATTCACCGCTGAAAAACGAACGACTCAACCTCGATATTTCCGGGGCGGGCGACCTCGTCATGCCTCAAATCGATATCCGCGAGACCAAAATCGATATTTCCGGCAGCGGTACCGTTGAAATCGGCGGCACGGGCAACAAAGTGGAAGCGCATGTGAGCGGCAGCGGCGACGTGCGGGGCCAGAATTTCACGGTTGCGATCTGTGACGTGGATGTTTCGGGCTCTGGCACCTTGCGCTGCGATGTATCTCAGACGCTCGACGCCCATGTCAGCAGCAGCGGCAACGTGTTTTATACCGGCAACCCCGAGGTCAAAAGCGACGTGTCGGGTTCGGGAGAGGTAAAAAAGGCAAATTGACGGCGCTTCAAAGGCCATCGGCTTCCGGCCAATACCTCAGGTAGCGGTCTGTTCCCAACACCTGCACCTCCGACAGACGGGCAGGGGGCAACGCCGGCGCGGGGATTCCTTCCCCGAGCCGGCGTTTGTTTTCCAGGACCCTGATTTCATCCCAGACGCCATTTTTTATAAAATGCTGCAAGGTGGCCGCGCCGCCTTCTACCAGGACAATGGGCTTGCCCGCGTCGGTCAGGCAATCGAGTAAAAACGGTATAACATCTTCATTTTCAGCGGGAAAAAACTGCGTTTGATGCCAGTCGCCCTCGCGTTTTTGACCAAAAATCCAGGTCGGCCGGGAATCGTCGAGCAGGTGATGCGTCACGGGCAGACTGCCTTGCCGGTCGAACGCGATGCGCAGGGGCGATGGCCCCGGCCACAGGCGGGTATCGAGCCTGGGATTGTCGGTCAGCGCCGTCGTGGCGCCTACGAGCATGGCGTCCGCTTCAGCCCGCCAGCGATGGCCCAGCCGCAGGGCGGCAGGCCCGGAAATGGGGGTTCTTTTCCCTTTTTTCCCTATAAAACCATCGCTGCTGCAGGCCCATTTCAGGATGACATAGGGGCGTTTGGTTCCGATCCACTTGAAAAACGGGCGATTGAGCGCCAGCCCTTCCGCTTCCAGTACGCCTGTGCGCACTTCCAGACCAGCTTCCTGCATTTTTTTTACACTTTGCCCGGCTACCAGCGGATTGGGATCGGTGCAGGAAATGACGACCCGCCGAATGTTTTCCCTTAAAATCAGGTCCACACAGGGCGGCGTTTTGCCGTGGTGAAAACAGGGCTCGAGCGAACAATACAAGGTGGAAAAAGGAATGAGCGAACGATGCTCCGGCGCAACCGACCGAACGGCATTGACCTCCGCGTGGGCTTCGCCGTAGCGCTGGTGCCAGCCTTCTCCAATGATTTTTCCCTCATGTACCAGCACGGCGCCGACCTGCGGATTGGGCGACACGTGCCCGGCCCCCAGCCGGGCAAGGTCGAAACAGCGCCGCATGTACAAATCGTCCATGATCTTGGCCCGTCAAATGTTTTAGCGGGTTAATAAAACAGCCATTTGCTGCTGGAGTTTTTCGGCTTCTTCCCGCGCTTTTTCCGCAAAATCGGGGCCGGAAGAGGCGTAGAGAATGCTGCGCGAAGCATTGACCAGCAGGCCGCAATCTCTGGTCAGGCCGTACTGACAAATGCCGTCAAGGTCGCCGCCCTGTGCGCCCACGCCGGGCACCAGCAGAAAATGATCGGGCGCAATATCGCGCACCCGGGCAAAAGCCTCGGGATGGGTGGCGCCGATCACGAACATGAGGTTGTCGGGCGTGCCCCATTGCTGCGCGCGGCGCATGACTTTTTCCCACATGGCCTCCCGCGAATCTTCCAGCCAGTCCCGCTGAAAATCGGCGCTGCCGGCGTTGGACGTGAGGGCCAGCAACACCGCCCATTTGCCCGGAAAACCCAGAAAAGGCGACACGCTGTCTTCCCCCATGTAGGGCGCTACCGTGACCGCATCGCAACCCATTCGGTTAAAAAACGCCTCCGCATACATCCGGCTGGTGTTGCCGATATCGCCGCGCTTGGCGTCGGCAATGATAAAGTGCTCTTTTCCAATGTATTCGATGGTTTTTTCCAGGCTTTGCCAGCCCTCCGAACCCAGCGCTTCGTAAAAAGCGAGGTTGGGTTTGTAGGCTACGCAAAGCGCGCGGGTGGCGTCGATGATTGCCTTGTTGAAGGCAAAAATCGGGTCGGGCTCGTCGAGCAGGTGGGCGGGAATTTTGCCGCGCTCGGTATCGAGGCCTACGCAGAGAAAGGATTTTTTGCGAAAAATTTCGGCGATGAGTTGCTGTCGTTCCATAACGGCGAAATTAAGACGTATTGCCAGCCTGTCCAAAGTGGCCTTTTTTTAAACAAAAAAAGGGCAGCTACGGGCTTTCAAGCGGGTAAAGAAATTTTCCCCATCCCCGTCAGGGGAATGCCGCCCAATCGCTCCCCGCTGTCGTACTCGCCGGCCAGGGTTTCATTGGCCAGCGCGGCGAACAGCACGGCCTCCTTGGCATCGCCATCGATACCCAGTTCGGACATCGGGCCGATGTGCCAGTCAGGCAGGTTTTGCGCCAGGTGTTTCATAATCAAGGGATTGTGCGCGCCGCCGCCGCTCGCAAACAGCTCGGCTTCACCCCGCCGGCCCTGTACCCGCAGGAGCGCTTCCGCTACGGTGTCGGCCGTCAGCCGGGTCAAAGTCGCCATCACGTTGTAGGGGTTTGGGCTGCCTTTGGGGTGCTGAGCGAGGGCTGCTTGCACCCACTCGACGCTGAATTGTTCGGGCCCCGTGCTTTTGGGAAAAGGCAGGGCAAAGAAAGGGTCGCTTTTCAGTCGTTCCAGCAGTCCTTCATCGACCATGCCAGCCGAGGCGAGCAGGGCGTCGCGGTCGAAGGGCACCTGGAACAGAAGGTTGGCAAACTGGTCGAGCAGGGTGTTCCCCGGCCCCGTATCGGTGGCGAAAGCCAGCGAGGGGGCGTTTTCGGAGGGTAAAAAAGTAAAATTGGCGATGCCGCCGATGTTGAGCAGGTAGCGGTCGACGCCCGGTTTTGAAAACAAAAAATAGTCGCCGTACAAGGCGAGGGGCGCGCCTTCGCCGCCCGCGGCGAGGTGTTTCTGGCGAAAATCGCTGAGGGTGATGATGCCGGTCCGGCGCGCAAGATGGTCGCCGTCGCCAATTTGCAGGGTGGCATTCGGGGCCTCGGACAGCCGGTGAAAATGCCGGGGCGCATGAAACACCGTTTGCCCGTGACTGGCCAGCAGATCGACTTCGGACGCGGCAATTCCCCAACGCCCAAGGCAGTCGTTGACAATGGCGGCATGCCGCTCGGCCACTTCGACATTGAGCAGCACGAGTTGTTGAAAATCAATGGTTTGTTTCGCAAAAACTGCCCTGATTTTCGCCTTGAACTCCGCATCGTAAGGGATGGTTTCAAATTCTTCCACCTGAACGCCGACGCCCGGCCCCGCTCCTGTGAAGCGGCAAAGCGCCACGTCGAGCCCGTCGAGCGAGGTGCCCGACATGAGGCCGATGATCCGCCGTGCGGGTTGCTGGGCCAGCGCGGCGAGCCGTAGAAAATGCTGGCGCATGCGGTTTATTTTTCTTTCAGGTAATCGATGAATTCTTCCAGCGTGGCGGGCCGCATGTCGGTTTTAGGCGGGTAAGAATGCCCCCAAAGGCCCAAAAAGAGCGGAATGGGTTTGAGCGCTTCCCTGCCAATTTGGGGTGCGCGCAAGTTGCTGATTTTCAGGGTTTGCCGGTTCACGTGAATGCTGAAATCGCTCCAGCCCCAGTCATAGACTGAATTGCAGGTTTTGCACACCCATTTTTCATTGGCTGCTTCCCCGGGTTTGCCCAGCGGCTCGACCTCGAACAAGGGTTTGGACAGGTAAATCAGCAGTTCAGTATCGTGGCAACAGTACGAATCGCCGGTGTCGGTACAGTCGATGCCTACGACCTGGCGGAAACGCGGAAACGCGCAGGGGCAAGCTGCTGCCGTGTAGCCGTCGAGGACGGCCTGCAAGGCTTCCTTTAATTGGGCGTGACGCTCGTTAAATTCATTTACCATGTTGAAAATCAGTATAATAGATCTTGGTTAACCCGGCACGTCCGGGATTTCGATGTTCAAGTTTCCTGTTCCGTCGGTAAAGGTAATACTCAGCAAGAGCAGGCAGGCGCTCGCGTTGTCTTCAAGTGGCAGGCTGACGCCATCGAGGCGTATGATCGTGCCGAGCGCATGGTGAAGCATGGCGATTTTACCCGGGTCCACTTCGACCACGAGGTTCAGGGCAATGTCGGACAAAAGGGTGGAATGCAGGATGGCGCCATGTCGGTTGATGGCGCTGGTGATCTGCCCGATGGCGGCGATTCTGCCCGCGGCGCAAATGCCCGTCCAATATTGTTTTTTCATGATAATCAAGGCGATACGTGCAAGCCAATCTGCTGCGAGAGGTGATCCAGTGCCGTGCGTTCAGGCAAATTGCGCGGGATTTTTATCCTGAACGCATCGCCTTCGAAACGGGGGATTACATGAAAATGCACATGGAAAACATCCTGCCAGGCGCTTTGGCCGTTGTTCTGGAGAATGTTGGTGCCTTCGCAGCGGATGCCTGAGGTCTTCCAGAGCGCTTTTTCAACGGCGGCGACAACTTTGAACAATTGACCGCCCAGTTCGTCCGGCACTTCGCGCAGGCTGGCGTAGTGTGTTTTGGGGATGACCAACACGTGCCCGGGGTTGATGGGCTGAATGTCCATGATGGCGATTACCTCGTCGTTTTCAAAGACGATGCTGGCCGGCAGTTCACGGGCAATGATGCGGCAAAAGACACAATTGGTGCTCATTATCAGTTATTTAGAAAAAAGGCTTATCGGCTGCTTATCGCACCACTTTAATCACCTGGTCGCTGCCCAGGGCGCTCAGCCGCACGAAATATACGCCGGGTGAAAACTCCTTCCAGTCGATCGCGACCTGTTGCGGACCTTCAAGCAGAAAGGCCTGATCGAGCAGGCGTTGCAGCGGTCGTCCCGAGGAGTCGAACACTTCGACCGTCGCTTCGCCGTCTTCAAACATCCAGAACGAATACACGCCGTAGCCGCCGGCAAGCGGGTTGGGGGTGATTTGCGGTTGCCTCGGGAAGCTGCTTTCGATCAGGGTGGCCGGACTGAGAAACACCGGGCTGCCGTCGAGGCGAACCTGGCGGGCGTTGACGAAGAGGTGCGTGCCGGTTTGGCTGAAATGCCAGAATTTTTCGTCGAGGTATTTCAGGTTGAACTCAGCCGGAAAAACGTAGGTCGCCTCCGCGCTTTCGTCGCGATCGCGGGTGGTGGCAGCCCAGAGCACAAAGAAAAAACGGTTGTTTTCGTCGCGAAAAGCCGCGCCCCGCACCTCCGGCGGCAGTTTTAGGCGTTGCGTGGCGACGGGGTCCAGGGTTTTGTCGCGGAGCAGGTCGGAGGCTGTTTTAAAACCTGTGGCCACTTTGTTGGGCGTGCCCTGCGGGAATTTTTCGCCGTTCAGGTTTTTAAACAAACCCATGTAGGAGAACTCGTTGTCGGCTTCGGCTTCGGGTTTTTCATCGGCCAGTGAATAGATATGGACCTGGCTAAGCCCCTTTTGCTGAGCTGTTACGAAGGTTTTTATCATAAAATTGACCTGCGCCTGATCGGACCCGATGTAATCGCCAAATGCGCGGCGCGGGATGTTGACTTCCGTGCAGATCCAGTGTTTTTCGGGGTAGGTGTGGCCGTTGTAGCCGCGATTTTTGAGGACGGTGTCGAACTTGTCGCGAAGGCGAAACACCCCGTCGACGGCCGCATCCGAATGGCGGAAATAGCGGAATCCATTGATGCTGTTGTCCCATTCGCGCAGCGAATTGTCGAGGTGCGGATAGGAGTGGAAACTCATTACATCGAAATAGGCGCCGCCGGTAAACGGGTATTTGTCCGCGTCGATCGTGCCGTCGTAAGGGTTGTCGGAATACCGGCAGATCACGTCGAGGTAACTCGGCCAGCCCAGCCCGCCCACGCAGATCATGGCTTCGGGGTCGACGGATTTGATGACTTCGTAGCTGATGCGCAGCAAACGGATGTAGAAATAAACGGGCGCCTTGATCTTGGTTTCGCAGGGCTCGGGGGCGTTTTCCCACCAGTTGCCCGGCGTGCCGGGGGGCGCCCAGCCGTTGCCGGTGTCCACGTCGGGTTCGTTCCAGACCTCCCAGAACTTGACGTAGGGGCCGTAGGTCGTGGCCGCCTTCCAGCAATACAGGGCGTAGGGATTGTTGTCGTTGACGGGTGTTCCGTTTTCGCCGTTGTCCCAGATGGGTTCGTAGAGGTTTTTAAACACCTCCGTTTGCACGCCCGGGCAGTAGAAGGCCTGTTCCCTGTTGTTGTCGCCCGGGAATCCCAGAATGACGACCACGTCGCGCAGGCCGATGTCCTGATAGTATTTAAACGCGTCGACCCGAATGTCGTAGCCCCAGAAATCGAGGAAATGTTCGAAAAGTCCGGGCCGGATGGTGGTCACGCCCACGCCGGGCGCCTGTCCGTCGGGCGTTCCGTGGGCCAGGGCGGCCAGTTCCTTGTCGTAGTAGTACGGCGGGAAATACCCCATGTTGGCGCCAAACCCGAAATGTCCTTCGAAGGGCGGGACGTACTGGTTGGCATTGAAGCCCGGCTGGCAGCCCGCGAGGAGCGGCCAGAGTGCTGTCAAACAGGTAATCAGTTTTCTCATGCAGGTGGCGAAAATACGACGCCGGCCGCTTCGTATCAAGCTGCCTGAAATGCAGGCGGTCGGCATTTGCCCTGTATTTTTTTCCGATCCCTCCCTACATTCGCCCGAACGCATCACACAAGCAGATTTGTCATGTACCACATCGAGCCTGATATCCGCCGCGCGGCCACCATGCCCGGCACTTTTTACACCGATCCGGCTGTTTTTGAAGCCAGTCGGGAGAAGATATTCGCCCGCTCGTGGCAGATGATCACGGGCGCGGAAGAGACCGTCAAATTGCCGCTCGACGCCATGCCTTTTCCTTTTATGGAAAAATACCTGGAAGAGCCCTTGCTCTTGCTGCGCGACCGGGAGGGCACGGCCCGCTGCCTTTCAAACGTGTGTACGCACCGCGGCAAAATCCTGGTCGAACACCCCGGGCGGCTCGAACGCGGCATCAGCTGCGGCTACCACGGCCGGCGGTTCAACCTCGACGGGCGCTTCCTGTCCATGCCGGAAACCGAAGGCATGGCCAATTTCCCCTGTGCAGACGACGACCTGGCGCAGGTGCCCCTGCGACAATGGCGGCAGTTTTCGTTTGCTTCGCTCGATCCGGCCATCCCTTTTGAAGAATGGACGGCCGAGCTCGATCGCAAGATCGGATTCCTGCCTGTGGAGCAGTTTTTGTTCGATTCCGCCCGCTCGCGCGACTACCTGGTGCGCGCCAACTGGGCCCTGTATTGCGACAATTATCTCGAAGGTTTTCACGTGCCGTTTGTGCACAAAAGCCTCGCGGCGGTGCTCGACTGGAGCGCCTACCGCACCGAGGTGTTCCGCTGGATCAATGTCCAGATCGGCATCGGAAAGGGTGGGGAAGAGGTGTTTCAATTGCCCGAAGGACACGAAGACTACGGGCAGGCGGTGGCCGGCTATTATTTTTGGCTGTTCCCCAATCTGATGCTCAATTTCTACCCCTGGGGCCTGTCGGTCAACATCGTACGGCCGCTGGAAGCCGGCCTGACGCGGGTCAGTTTCAGGGCTTACGTGTGGGATCGTTCCAAACTTGGCTCCGGCGCCGGGGCCGAGCTCGATCTGGTGGAACGGGAAGACGAAGCGGTGGTGGAGCAGGTGCAGGTTGGTGTGCGTTCGCGTTTTTACAAACACGGGCGTTTTTCGCCGAAACAGGAGCAGGGCGTGCACCATTTTCACCGCCTGCTGGCGGAATTTTTGGGCAATAACCCCTGATTTTTTAGAGCAAAAGTTTCATCATCAGGTCGGTCTGTTCGTCGTCGCCCAGTTTGAAAATGTGCTTGTCAAACTCTACGAAACCGTTCTTTTTATAAAAGCTGATAGCCCTGGGATTTTCCTCCCAGACGCCCAGCCAGACCCAGGAAGCCTTGGCCTCGCGGGCTACTTCGAGTGCTTTTTCGTAGAGGAGCTGGCCTACCCGTTTGCCGTGAAAATCCTTGACGACGTAGATTCGTTCAATTTCAACGGCCTTGTCGTCTTTCAGCTCGGTTTGGGAGGCGCCAAAGTTCAATTTCAGGTAACCGACGACTTTTTGATCGAGCCACGCGAAGTAGAACAGGGCGTTCGGGTCGGCCAGTTCGGCGGCCAGTTTTTCTTTTGAAAAGCCCTCTTCGAGGTACTTGTTCATGTTTTCCTCGGTATTGCCGGCGGAGAATGTTTCAAAAAAAGTCTGCCTGCCAATTTGCTGCAACAGATCGATTTCCTGCGGCGTAACTTTTTGAACAATAATATTTTCCATGTTGTAGCGGGTCGCGGATAGGAGTCGAGGAGGAGGATTTGCCGTTTATCGGCACGTAAAATTACCCTCAAAAAACCTATTTTTGAGGCGCATAATCGCCTGGTAAAACAACCAACCCATGTCCGTTACCCGTTCCCGAGCTTTTTTGCTCCTGTCCTTTCTTTTGGTTTGTCATTATGCATGGGACCAAACCGCTTGTTTCGACAGCGTTAGCCTTGACATCCAGTCGGTTAAATGTTTCGGTTTGCGCGACGGCGGAGTGGTGATTCGCAAGGTGTTCGGCGGCCAGGCGCCCTATTCTTTTTCCCTCGATGGACTGGCATACAGCACCCGGCCGGAATTCGACCGGCTCAAAGGCGGCGATTATGTGCTGTACGTTCGCGACGGGCTGGGCTGTATCGAGCAATACCCGTTTACCATTCCCGAACCCGAGGAATTGATCGTTCAGTTGAGTACGACCGCCGATACCGTGGCCTGGGGGGAGCCATTTACCTTGCGCGCCGAGGTCATTCCCGAAGGCCGTCCGCTCGCGGTGATTTCCTGGCGGCCGCCCTCTTTATTTGCCCGACAGGATACGCTTGAGCAGACGCTTACCCTCTCGCAATCGACGGCTTTCGCTATCGAGGTTCGGGACCATAATGATTGTCCGGCCCGCGCCAATATTGACGTATTTGTCTCGGAATCAAACCTTTATTTTCCCAATGCATTCGAGCCGGGCAGCAGCCAGAACGGCTGGTTCACCGTGTATGCCGGGGAAGGCGTCAGGCGGGTGGAATCGCTTCGCGTGTACAACCGCAACGGAGGGTTGCTGTTTGAAAAAAACCATTTTGCTCCCAACGATCCTGTGCAGGGCTGGAATGGCAAGTCGCGCGGCCGGTCGGTGCAGCCGGGGGTGTACGTCTGGCTTTCGGAAATCGAGTTTGCCGATGGGCACCGCGAAAAATTCAGAGGCACCGTCACGGTTCTGCGCGACGGATACTGAACGAGCCGGGCCACCGATCCATTTTCATTCCTTTTTTACCAGTACGATCTGCTTGCCGTCGGCCTGTAAAATGTCGGTGTAAAACTGCCGCACCTTCCCGTATTGATCGGGCGGGGCCTCGAATGGGTGGTAAACCAGTCGCCGTACGATCACCACGGCGCCAGTGGCATCGGAGAAGACCTTGCGCTCGTAACGGCCGTAAGGGCTATCGATTTTTACCTCCGCCGGGGCGTTTTCGACGACGTAACCAGCGGGCAAGGCAATGTGCAGGGAGTCGAAGCTGCTTTCGCCCATGGGATAGGAGACAGGCATGACCCTTGCCGTATCGATGGGCAGCGTGCGTCCCGGAGCGACGTATTTCGACCAGTTGATAAACATGCGCTTGCCTGATTTCGCCGCGAAATTGGCCGTTTCCGCTTGATAACCGATTGTAAGCGCGGGCTGTTGCCGGTCGGGCACGCATTCCAGCCGTTCCATCCTTACGATTGGGAAGCCCGCCTGTTCGGAAAAGAAACGGGTGAAATCATCTTTCGACTTTCGTATCGAGTAGGCCCTGTACGACTCATGCGGGGCGCCTGTGAGCGACCCGAAATGGCGAACCTGCGCCATACCGTCGTCGCGGAGTTGCACCTCGAATGTGCTGTTGCGTTGGTTGTCCTGTTCGGTCAGCCGGGTTGTAGGCATCAGTTTTCCGCCCTCAGGGGTGAGCACGAGCGCCATGCGATTGCTGGTGAAGGAGCCCAGATAGCCGGCCGGGAGGTCGGAGCTGGTACATTCCAGCCAGGTATTGCTCGTGGGGACGTACAGAATGACGTGGTTGAAAGCCGAGGGGTCGGCCAGTTCGGGAAACAATTCAGGGGCGCCTTCATCGCCGCCATGCACCAGCGCAAGCCAGGCGGGGATGCCGGCAATGCCGAGCAGGGTACGCATGTAATTGCTGAGCGCCTTGCAGTCGCCGTAGCGCTTTTTGTCGACGTATGCTGCGTCGAAAGAACGCCAGCCGCCCATGCCGATCTGTACGCTGACGTAGCGCATGTTTTCCTGCAAATAGCGGTACAGCACGGCGATTTTTTCCTGCTCTGTCTTGCAATTGGCGGTCAGTGCGCGCACCTTTTGCTCCGTTTCCGACGACACTTTGTTGGGCAGGTCGTTGAGTTGGTACACAAACTTTCCGAAGTTGCCCCAGTCTTTCAGGCTGCCTTCCCGATTGCCATAGGCAAAGGTTTCGGGTGCAAAGACGAGGTAGGCATATTGATCGTCAAAATAGGGCGTTGCCCTTTCCGAAGGAATGGCCGGAAGCATGGACGCCGACCAGCGCCAGGTGTTTTTCGCGGCATCGAATTGCGGTTGCAGGTCGGTGCGCACCCCTTTCCATTTGAACTTAAATCCCTGAGGACAAGTGATTTGCAGGTCGCGTTGCTCGACCGCCTGACCGATTTGCTGTACGGTCCAGTCGGGAAACAGGTAAAAATCTTCCGCTTCGACTTCATAAGCGTACTCGATGGTAAAGGGAGGGTCAAGTACGGGCATGCTGATGACTTTCAGCCTGGTGTCGGAGAACTCATAACTTTCCTGGCTGCCGTATTCCAGTGCGTCGGAGCGGTCGTTTTCGCGGATCAGGTGCCCCGTTTTGTCGTACAAGGACACCCGCATGGCGCGCACTTTGATAAAACCGTTTTCACCAAGTACAAAATTCAGTTCGGCATCGTCCGGTTTTTTCAAATAGGTGATGACCTGGCGACTGTTCAGCACCGAGCTGTGGATCGATTTCACCTGGAGGGAGACGTGTTCTTCCCGAACCACCGTCCTTGCCATGGGCAAGAGTTGGTCAGGAATGGAAGCGGCCGGGTATGTTTTTTGGGAAAAAACCGCCGGGCACAGCGTCATCGTCAGCAAAAGGGCGCCGACAAAGGGATTTAAAACCGTGTTTTTCATGTGGGGCTCAGGATTTTTTAAGGACAATTTGCTCTTCCAGTTTTCCGCCCAGATTGTCAAAAAACATGCGGATGGTATCGTACTCCTCCGGGGCAAAATCCAGTTGTTTCAGGCTGAATTTCAGGCTGACCGAAACGGTTTGCGGGTTGGGCGAGCTGACCGTGTACATAATTTTTCCGCCGTCTCCGGGCAACACCAGGTTGGCGCCCGCCGGCAATTCCTCCGCGACATAGCCCGCCGGCAAGTGCAGCGTGAGGATGTACTGGGTGCGGACCGGGTAGGGGAAATTCACGGGGTAAAGCCTTTTTTGCGATTTGAACGGGTTTTCTTCGATAAAAAACTCGCTGATCGGAGTGCAATACATGAATTCATTGGCAACCTGCGCCGCGTTGGGAAGCCGGGCGTCGAAGTCGATTTTCAGGGGAGCCGCCGGATTGCTCTGGTTTTCAACCTGAATGGAATCTATGGTGACATCGGGGTATTTGTCCGAAAAAAGGTTTTTAATAAAACTTCCCCCGGGGTTTTCCGCCAGTTCAGCCCGGTGTTCCCGAGCGATCTGACCGGTCATCTGGAGTTTGAAATGTCCGTGAAGCATACCGTCTTCGCGGAGTGTCAAATCAGCGATAAATACCTCGGCACTTTCCGGCGCATTGAAACTGATCCAGCGCGGGCTCGGTGTTTGCAAGAGCCAGCCATAGCCGTTGTAGATTTCCTCCTGGGCCATACCAGGTGTGAAATAGGGGCTGCTGGCATCCAGGATGGTGCCGCCGTCGCCGCCGGAAGGGTCGGGGATAAAGGCCACCAGGGCGTTGAACTGATCGATGATCGGGTATTCCGGGTGGCTGATGCCATTCGACCGGGTGCTGACGAGTAAGGGGTAGGCTTTGATATCGAGCCGACGCAGCAGGGCAATCACCGCGAGATTGACCTCGGCCAGGTTGCCGGAGCGTTTGGAAAATGCCTCATCGACATTTTTCTGGGCAAAAAAACTGTAATCGCCATCCCAAATGATATTGGAACTGACAAATTTCAGGACCTGGGTCGGGATCTGATCGGGCGGGACGTCGCCGATCGCGGTTTTGTACGCGGCCCACAGGTGGTCGGATTTTCCGGGTTTTTGATATTGCTGACCGATTTGCGAGTCGTCAACGAGTTTGTTCGCAAGTTCGGGCCAGCTGGTCAGAACCGGAATCGGCGCCTGTTGCGGCGGGACGATGGCGCGCAATTGAAATTTTACACTCGCGCGGTAGTCGTCGAACGTGGTGACGTAGGGCTCGGGTTTTAAAGCCGGCAAGTTGGCCAGCCCCATGCGTACGATTTGATATAGATACGTCTGGGAAGTGCCCCCCAAATGCGCCGAGCGGGTCGATCGGTCGTTGACATCGAGATGATTCGCCCCTTTGCTGATGGTGACGTACTGGAAAAACTCGGGCGCTTCGAAAGTGAATTCACTCCAGCGGGTCGGCAACTCGACATCCTGAAAATACCATTCTCTCGGCGTCGTCCAGGCTTCGGTTTCGATCCTGATTTTGTATTCCAGGACGCTTCCTTTTTGAAGATTGGGGATAAAAATCTTCTTGGCGGACCAGTTGCTGGTCAGTTTTTCCGTAAAAATATTGTCTGTCTTGACCTTGGTTCGGGTGCCGTCGGGTGCAAACACCTGAATATCGAGGTCCTGAAATTTTTCCAGCTTTCCGCCGGAATAATAGGGAATGAGGATGTTGCCTTCCTTGAAGGCGTTCTGGTCAAAGACCTTGATCCGCCGATGCTGGCTGAACACCAGCAGGAAATCATGGGTTGTTTCAATAAATTCAAGCGAACCGACATCCTGTAAAACGACTGCGCTGGCAGAGGTGTCGGCCTCGTAACGCGTCATTTGAAGGTCCGCTTTGGGAATGTCGCCCCATTTGGTCGGTTTTTGAGCAAACAGGGAACAGGTTGCGCAGGCCAGAATGCCTACGAGGGTGCAGGTGCTTTTCATGATCGGAGCGTTTTAGTAGCGGGTTATTTGTTGTTAAAACAACATAAATCCCTGCTAATGTATTCTTTATCTCAGATCAAAACGCAGCTGCCAGCTGTTACTGTCGGACTTTAACTTTATATAACCACAGGTTATAAAAACTTCAGTTTCACGGTGGTTTCATTTTTCAACAACACCGATTTGGACACCTGAACCTGAAATTTTTCCCCGTTGGGGGCATTGAAAAACTGGCCGTCCTGAAAACGTGTATTGGTACGGATGGCATAGTCTGCGGCGTCGTTCAGCAAGGCATAAATTTCCTGCACGGAGTGCTCGGAGTTTACGACTTCAAATTCCGGCAGCCCGAATTCGCCCATGCCGTAGGTGTAGCCGCTGTTTTTATCGCCATCCTGACTCAGGCCGAAGTAAATCCAGCAGCTCAGCGGGAGGATTTGCTCATTGAGGTTGCGGGCCGATTCGAGAAAATAGCCTTTGGGCACCAGCAGGTACTGGCTGCCGAGGTAAATGCCCGACGAACGCGAGTTGTCGAGCAGGGCGCCCGAAATCCGGGTAAACAGTTTGTACAGTTCGACCGTCCGGCTGGCGGGTCCGATGACCGATACCACGGCCTGGCTTTGATGCCGACCGGCTTCCTCGGCCGCGCCGGGCCAGATGATGGAAATATCCGCGGCCGCCTTGATTTCGGCCGGCGCCATGGGGTAGGCGAGCCAGGCGATCATGACGGTCGTGTTGTTGGGCAGCGAGAAAACCAGGGTTTTATCGGCAGCCTGGACGGAGTCCGTGCGGATGCCCCAATCGGTTTTCAGGGCGGCAAGGAAGGCTTTATTATCGATGGGGGATTTGTCGTTGAGCAAGATGGTGCCGGTTACGATCTTTTGTGCGTCAGCGGGTTTGTTCTTTTGGGCAAATGCCGTTGTGGCAAAAAAAGCGAGCAGCAGAGCGGTAAAAAAAGCGGGAATACGCATGAAATATGGAGGGTGTTTTTATTCAAAATACAGCGCCCGAAGGCAGCGCAAAAACGATGTCGGTGTAAAAAAATTGTCACCCGGCCGAATCCGACCGGGTGACAATCAAAGTTGCAGTATCAATCACACTGCTTAACGAAGCAGCGTGACCTCGCCCTTGACAGGCGTTTGCTCGGCGCCGTTGGGCAATCGGTAACGCAGGTAGAAGACATAGACGTCGCTGGGGGCGTCTTTTCCGTCCACTGTGCCGTCCCAGGTAGTTTTACCTTCCGAGGCTTCAAAAACCTTTTGGCCCCAGCGGTTGTACACCGTAAACTCGATAATATCCACTTCTCCGCCCAGCAGCACGAGTCCGCCGAACGTATCGTTGGTGCCGTCGCCGTCGGGGGAGAAGGCATTCGGGAACTGAATGCAACGAATTACCTCGACGTTGACGGGACCGGCCGTACCCGTACAGCCGTTGACGTCCACCGCCGTGACGATGTAACTGTAAACACCGTCTTCGGCCGGCTGGATGCGGATCGAATCGAGGGTTTGACCGTCGATGACGACGTTGTTTTCCGTCCAGGTGTACACCACGTTGCTGGCTTGTGCGCCGGTCGCCAACAAGGAAAACGCGGTGCCCTGGCAGAAGGTCGTCGTGTCGGGTACAATGACCATATCCAGGTCGCCGATGTTCGGGGCGACATTGATCGTCACCTGATCGGTGCTTTGGCAGTTGCCATTGGTTCCGTACAGGTACGTTACGGTATAAGTAGTTGTATCAGTGGGTGTTATATTGAGCGGATTGCCCGAGGGCAGGTCGGGCGCCCACACAAAAGCGCCGCCCTGGGTGCCGGTCACCGTGGCGTTGAGCGACACCTGGGCGCCTTCGCAAACGGTTTCGTCCACGCCTGCATTGACCGTGGCATCAGCAACCGTAACCGTCACCTCTTCCTGAATCGTGCAATTCTGTACGCTGGCTTCGAGCGTGTAGGTCGTCGTTTGAGTCGGAGAGGCAATGGGCTGTGCGGCCGTGGCATTGTCGAGCGATGCGGCGGGCGACCAGTTGTAGGTAGCGGCCGGGTCGGTGCTGTGGTTGAGTTCCACGTCTTCACCCAGACAGATGGTCGTGTCGTTGCTTACGGCTAGTTGCGGCGCCGGGAACACCTCGATTTGAATACTTTCCGAGGAGGGGCAGGGCGCATCGGGCGTCATCACGGTAAAGGTGCTGGTGCTGAACACAGTTGCCGTCGGGTTCGGGCAGTCGGTACAGGAGAGGCCGGGCGTATTTTCCCACTCCAGTTTGGTGCCCGCAGGCAGTACGCTGGCGGTGAGCTGGGTGGTTTGCCCGGCGCACAGGGAACTCGGATCAGCCTGGATCGTGATCGTGGGCGGTTCGGAAACGGGCACATCCACGCCTTCGACGTTCGAGCAGGCATGGTTGGTGGTTTCGCGCTGATAGGTATGCGTAGCGGTCGCCACGATGACCATGTTCCAGTTTTCTGCCGGGGTTTGCTCGCCGCCGAACGGAATCCAGTTGTGTTCGATGTCGGGGAAGCCGGCGGGTTCGTAGGTCGGAGAATACAGGATGATCGTATCGCCAATGCAATACACGGGTTTGTCGGGCAGGCGGGCGATAAATTGGGCAGGCAGGGAATCGACGCGGAAATGCACCGAATCTTTCACCACGCAATTATTGACATTGTAGGTTGCGACGAAAGTGACGCTTTCATCCGGGAACGCGTTGACATTGGGCCCGGTCGCGGAGGAAAGGTAGAACGGCGGCGTCCAGGTCACCTGGCTGCCTGCCGGTTGGGCATTTACGTTGAGGGCAACGGTGTCGCCCAGGCAAATTTCCCGGTAAACATCCCCCTGAATATCGATATCAGCCGCGATGACATTGACCGCGACCGTCGCCGTTTGGGTGCAATAATTGTGCGCGCTGGTGGCCGTAAGGGTGTACACTGTCGACACATCGGGCAGCGCAACGGGACCGGAACTGGTCGGGTCGTCGAGGCCGGAAGCGGGCGACCACAGGTAGTCGGTGGTGGTATTCAGGATGTTGGCCAGTTGCACCGGATAGTTTTGACAAACCGTCGTGTCGCCGTCCCAAACAGTAAGCGAGGGGAAAAACAGGGTGTCCACATTGATCGTCACCTGATCGCTGACCGCGCAACCTGCGATACTGACCGTGGCTTTGTAGGTGGTTGTCACCGTCGGCGTGGCAACCGGGGTCGGGCTATGCGGGTCGTCGAGGCCCGCGGCGGGCGTCCAGGTCAGGGCGCTGTTGCTTACGTTGTTGGCGGCCTGTAGCAGCACAGGCGTTCCCTGACAAACATTGGTCGGACTCAGCGCGGTCACATCGATGCTCGGGCTGATGATGCGAACATAGACGGAATCGATGTCAACGCAGTTGTTAACCGTGCCAGTGACTGAAATCCAGAGATCCTGGGCCGGCGTGATGGTCGGGTTGGAAATGAAGGGGTTGCTCACCAGCCCCGGGGGCGCCCAGAAATAGTTGGTCGCGCCGAATGCTTCCAGTTGGAGCGTTGCACCGGCACACACGTACACCGTATCTGCGCCAGCATTGACATACACATTGACGTTGTCTTCAAGGTTGATGGTCAATGTTTTATAAATCACGGTGCCGCAGCCGAAGTTGTTGGACAATGAAATTGTGATCGTTTCCGTCCCTTCAACCAGGGCATCGGCAATGGGTACGATTGGGAACGAAACCTGCTGCTGGCCCGGCTGGAAAGTGATAATATTGGGAATGTTCAGCGTGTAGTCCACCCCGAGCGTGGCAGTCCCGCCGACGGTCACCAGAAAACTGGTCACCTCGGTAGGCGGTTCCGAGAGGGAGATGATCAGCACGTCCTGGTTGCCGGAGCAATCCTCGATAAAATAGTCAATGCCGCTGGCAAACTGGACCGCCAGATTCGGCGTGCCGCCCTGAATTTTGGACACAAACACACCCGAGTCGAAAATATGGTCGGCGCGGTCGGCCACGGCCAGTTTCAGGTGGTAGGTATTGCAGGGAATGACGTCGGTACGGGCCGTAAGGCTCTTTTTGATACCTAATTCATCCGAAGTCAGGCCATCGTATTCAAGGCTTTGACCAATCTCGTTGTTTCGGTAAAACTGCCAGTTGATGTCGTTGTTGACACTGTTGATCTGTACCGGGGTGTTGGCCGTGCCGGGGATAATGGCGATGTTTTTGGCGTTGTTGCTCAGGTTGGGGTCGCCAACGATGCCAGGGCCGGATACAAAAAAGGCGAAGATGTCATTGAAGCCGGAACCCACGTACTCGGGGTACTCGTCAGAGCCGAAAACGTACTCGAAGGTCAATTCGTCGGTGGCGGCAAATACGTCCAGTTCAACGACGCAGGCATCGAAAGAATTGGCGCCGCCTTGCTGAGAGGACAGGTAATCGAGGTCGACATCGCCCTCTCCGAGGTTATTCAGACCCGCACCGGTAAGGCCATTCGGTCCGATAGCGATTGTCGCCAGACCAGAAGTAAGCAGCAAGCCCTGGGAAAGCCCCAGGTCGTTGTCGTCGGTAGGATAGGAAAAGGTACCATAAGCGCCGTCCGGGCAATTGATATCGGTAATCGTGACCGTCGTAGCCGGTGTGGATACGGCATCTACAATAACCTGATTGCTGATGTTCGTATTGATCGTAGGCGTGGCTACGGGCATGCAAGGCTCGCTGCTGCATTCCCAGTGCCCGACGAAGCCTTCCTGTTCGACGGCAAAATCGGATTGCATTTGAACCGTCAGACAGCCACTGGTGGCCATGACTTTGAAACAAACCGCGCCGCCCCCCGAGACGTTCGGAGGACCGAAGCCGCCTCCGCCGATTTGGGCCAGAATCGGCGAGTTTGTGTCGTCACCGTCGTAAAATGTGAGCACATCCCCTCCGAACGTACTTTGATCGAAGTTGTAGTAATCCATGGTAAACGTGATACAGGCTGCCTGCTGGCTGGGGCAAATGACAAACACGTTGTCTTCGTCCGAACCGTAATCGCCATCCGGGCCGCCGGTGTCGTACAGCGTGCCGGAGCAGAGGTTGGAGCCGCCTTCGTCCACACCCGAAGCGGGCGGAGGCTGGCTGACGCAAAGGGTAAAATTCCCCCAGTTGGGCGCAGCCGTAACCGAATAGTCGGATACCCGGATAAAATAGGGCAGGCCGGGCGTCAGACCGACCACATCGAGAAATACCGAGGTTTCACCCGGGTCGGCTTTTACGCAAAGCAGCTCGGCCAGGCCGTCGACAGCGCAATCGCCCCGGTAAATGGCAAATTCCGGATTGACGATCGAGTTGGCCGTGACGCCTGTCAGGGTGATACGAAAATCGAAAGCCGTATCCGGGCAGGTGAACATGAACCAAACATCGTGCGTCGCGATGTTGCTGTTGAAGCAGGACGGGTTGTTGTCGCTTCCGATGTCGCTGGCCGTTGCGTTAATATTCGTGAAGGTGTCGGTCGGACAGGTCGGGGCATAACCCAGATCGATCAGGCCGGCACAGTCGTCGTTTACTGGCGCCTGGGCCAGCACGCGGAAAGACAAGCCGAGGAGAAAAACAAACAGGGTAAGTCGTTTGGTCATAGCAAGTGGAGGAAGATATCTGTAAGGCATGTATTAGTTTGGAAGGCCCGGATGTACCATTGGCCGTGCCAAAAGTAGGCAGTTCGATTGTAAAGCCAAATGCGCCCCCCGCTTTTGTGTCGCGGCCCGACAAAGGAAAACCTGCGGGTCAATGGCATTTTTGAAGGATCAGACGCACTTCTTCCAGTTTGTACACACCGTTTTGATTGCCCCAGGAGTTGTTGACATAGTTGAGCAAATTGGTAATTTCAATGTCCGACAATTTGGGTATTCCGGCCATTGCCTCTGCGTACATTTTACCATTTACCACGATGGTGTCGGCCAGCCCCTGATGGACGATGCAGGGTAATCTTTCTCTGTTGGGCGCCAGAAAATCCGAGCCGGCCAGCGGCGGAATCAGTTCGCCAAGGCCGATTCCATCTGCGCCATGACAACTGGCGCATTGCTTCTGGTACAACCATTCCCCGTCGCGCCAGGGATTTTTTTGACAAGAAAAAAGAGCAACCGCCCCTGTTACTAAAATACAAAACAGTGTTTTATACATCTCGATAACTATTGTTGTATTACCTGCACGCTGATACTCGTGCTACACCCCGTCGCGGGATTGGTCAGCATGACGGTATAGGTTCCGGGCGCACTGACGATCGGGTTTTGAACCGTGGAACTGAATCCGCTGGGCCCGATCCAGCTGTAAATAACCGGGTACGTAATGGCATTGGCGGTCAACTGCACGCTGTTGTTCAAGGCATTCAACACACCGCCAGTAGCCGTGCCCTCCGGGGCTTGTGTGTTCTCTTTGACCAGCAGGGTTTTGCTGTACGGACAGTCGGCGCCGCCCACCGATTGCACGGCACTGAACGTGTAATATCCGGGATCGCTTACACTCAAACTGGTCATATTGGACACCACCTGCCCCTGATTGTCGGTCCATGCCGCGTTGACGAGGTTGCTGCCCAGTGCATTCAATTGCACCTCCGGGAGCAAACAGGTGATGGTTTGGCCGAGGGGGGCTTGTATTTGCAGCGGACTGGCCGTGCCAAGGGTAAAATGGACAATACTGTCGCAACCCGCCGAGGAGGTACAAACCAGCGAGTAAGTCCCTGCCTCGCAGATCGTGGTGTCGCAAATCGTCACACAATTTCCCGGAGAGCAGGCGCCGATCAATCCCAGGTCGGTAACCAGCTGTGGCAGAACGACAACCGTCTGGCGGACAAGGCTGTCGCACCCTGTCGACGAAAGGAGCGTGGTCTGGTAAGTGCCGCTTTGCAGCGCCAGTTCCCCCCAGGGCAGCTCGTAGGGGACGTTGCCATAACAAACGGTATCCGCCGGAAACTCGGTGAGCGGGACAGGCAAGGCCGTCACTGTCCGGCAAGCGGTAGCCATGGAATCGGCCGTACCCGAGCAGGTGTTGGCGGGCGTCACACAAACATTGCCGCCATTCGGCCCGAACTCAACGTAAACCTGATTTCCGCCGGGTGCGGGCATTGTAATCTGCCCCGGCAAACCGTTGAGCAGGGTGCCTGGCGAGGCCGTCCAGGTGTAATAGGAGGCATTGGGTTGAGCGGGTATTGAAAAGATAAATATGTTCCCTGCACAAACGACATCCGGGCCATCCGGCACGGGTGGTGGCGGCGGCGCGGGCTGCGGACCCGCCAGCAAAGGCGGCGAAAAATTGAGCGTGAAATCACACTGATCGCCTGCATAACCATCCACCATCAGGAAAAAAACGGTGCCGGGTGTCAGGCCAGTCGGTTGAATGCTTACGGGCGTCGCGCCATATCCGGTAGCACCGCCATTGCAATTCAACAGTACGCCCGAACAACCGGAATACAAGGCCAGTTGAATCCCGTCTCCGTTGGCGCAATTGTAAGGCGTCGCCGTGATGATGCCCTCCTGGGCTGCGGCGACAAAGGGCAGCCATTGGTTGTTTTCGATGGTTCCACAGAACCCTTGGGCAAAGTCTCCCGAGTAGCTGGCCGTGGAGCCGGTGTACCCGTCAAGGTCGCAGAATACGCAGGAACTTGCGCAGTCGTCAGCAGGCGGCGTGTCGGGCGGACAGGCAGGCGCCTGGGCAAAAGCCAGGGCGGGCAGCCCAAAAAAGAACAGAAGAACAGGCAGTTTTTTCATTGCGAACAGTTTTTTATTCCTCCAAGAAAATCACAATTCCCGTTTCGCTGCCTGTTGGGAAGAAACATTATTTTTTTTCGGGAAACTGTTCGGCCAGCAGCCGGTCGATGTCGTCCATGAATTTGGTCACCGACTCGGGGTCCGTCCCGTCGCAAAATGAACGGACATGCCGGTTCACATCCACCAGAATCAGTCGCCCCGAATGGTCGAAACCGCCGGGCGAGGACGGGTCTTCCGTGGCGACGCTGAAATAGTCGTCGGCAATGCCGTAGATCGCGTCGTGATCACCCGTCACGAGGTGCCATTTCACGGTTTCGATCCCCAGTTTCTGGGCATAATGGTGCAATTGCCCGACGGTATCGTTGGTCACGTCGATGGAGTGGGAGAGGAGCAACAGATTGGGATTGTCCTGGTACTTTTTATAAATCCGCATGGCCTGCGCCTTCACCTTCGGGCAAATGGTGGGGCAATGGGTGAAGAAAAAGTCGGCCACGTAAATTTTACCCGCGAAAGTCGCATTGGTCACCTGCTGACTGTCCTGATCGACAAAAGCAAACTCCGGAATAATCGGATAGATCGTGTCGCCGGCCGGTGAAACCGTGCGGTTGCCCAGAATGGGCAGGGGGCGTGAGGGGGAATTGCAGGACCACAGGGCGCTCAGCGCAAGTCCCAGAACGATCAGGTATTTCATTTTGAATTTGAAACAGTTGTCAGTGTTTCACCCGCACGCAGGGCGTCGCAGATGTTGCGGTGATTTTGTTCGATCAGTTTTTTCTGGTTTTCCAGATAGGCTTTGGCATCGGGCGATTTGGCATCGGGCGCCTGGTAGTTTTTCATCCAGCCCATCATCTCGTCCTCGGCTGTTTTCATGCGGGCCAGCACGACGACGATGCTGTCGTGACGCGAGGTCAGGGAGTCGATCGACATCATTTCTTTTTTGAGCTGACGGCCGATCCGGTTCATTTTGGCCATGTCCTGCATGGCTTCGTCGTGAATGTATTCCGTTTCCTTTTGCAGGCCGATCACCTCGGTTTGTTGCCGGTCGCATTGTGTGAGAACAAGAAGCGCGAACGGTAACAAAATGATTAACAGTGATTTGTGTGACATATTTTCTTTTTTGAATAAACGACAAACGGGCAGCTTGCAGGCAGCGGCCACTTCGATTTTTCGCCTTTTTTCTCCCTCCAGTGCCGCCGGCCCGCAAAGGTAGCGGTAGCAAACCGGCCCGGCCAAATTCGGTTGACTTCGTTTTGCTAATTTTGCGGCATTCTAAATTCCGCGTCATGCTCCTTGCCATCTCACCCATCGACGGCCGTTATGCCGACAAAACCCGCGAACTGTCCGAATATTTCAGCGAGTACGCCCTTATCCGCTACCGGGTTTTTGTTGAAATTCAATACTTTATAGCCCTTTGCCAATATGGTTTGCCCCAACTGGAAACCTTCGATGAAGAGCGTATCGACGACCTGAACGCCATCTTCGAGCATTTCAGCGCCGCCGATGCCGAGTACATCAAAACCATCGAACGCACCACCAACCACGACGTGAAAGCCGTGGAATATTTCCTCAAGGAGCGCTTCGACGAATTGGGGCTGGGCGACCTGCGGGAGTTTATCCATTTCGGCCTCACTTCACAGGACGTCAACAATACGGCCATGCCTTTGTTGATGAAAAATGCTCTTGAACAGGTCTATTATCCTCTTTTACAAAGACTTAGAGATCATCTGCATCAGCTCGGACAAGACTGGGCGCGGGTGCCCATGCTGGCGCGCACCCACGGGCAGCCGGCTTCGCCAACCCTGCTGGGCAAGGAGTTCGAAGTGTTTGTCGCGCGCCTCGACGGTCAGCTGGCACTGCTGCGCGCGATCCCGCATTCCGCCAAATTCGGCGGCGCCACGGGCAATTTCAATGCCCACGTGGCGGCCTATCCCGACTACGACTGGCACCGTTTCGGCGACGATTTTGTGCGGGAATTTCTCGGGCTGGAACGTTTTCGTCCCACTACCCAGATCGAACCCTACGACTACCTCGCCGCGCAATGCCAGGCTTTGAGCCGCATCAATACCATCCTGATCGATTTTTGCCGCGACGTGTGGACCTATATTTCCATCGAGTATTTCCGGCAAAAAACCGTGGCCGGCGAGGTCGGTTCTTCGGCTATGCCGCACAAGGTCAATCCCATCGATTTTGAAAATGCGGAGGGCAATCTGGGCATTGCCAACGCAATTTTTCAGCATTTTGCAGAAAAACTGCCCCTCAGTCGCCTGCAACGCGACCTGACCGACTCCACCGTGCTGCGCAACCTGGGCGTGCCCATCGGCCATTCATTTGTCGCCTTCAAATCCATCCTCAAAGGGCTGAGCAAACTGACGCTCAACGAAGGCAAACTTTACGACGATCTGGAAGACAACTGGATGGTGGTCGCCGAAGGGATTCAGGTAATTTTACGCCGCGAAGCGTACCCGCAGCCCTACGAAGCCCTGAAAGCGCTGACCCGCGGTCGCGCCGTGGTGACCCGCGAAGACCTGCACGAATTCGTGGACGCCCTGCAGGTAAGCGAGGAGGTAAAAGACGAACTCAAACGACTGACCCCGCACAATTATGTGGGGGCATAAAACCACCCGTTTTAAATCTAAAATGACAACAACCATGCTTAAAAACACACTTTTCTTCCTGCTTTTTGCCTTGTGCAGCACAAGCCTCTCGGCCCAGGGTTTTCAAACCGGACCCGTGTTCGACCTGAATTTCGGCCTTGGCCTGCCGACCGGCGAGTTCAGCGAATCCACCAACGATGTGGGTTTTGGCCTCAATCTGGGGCTGTACTTCCCCATTTCCCGCCGCGTGCCCGCCCTGAAAGTCGGCCCCGATTTTTCTTTTCTCTGGACGGCCTGGGACACCGAACGGATCAACGAACGTATCGAAGTCACCCTCAACGGTCAGGTGATCGATGTCATCGACCTGCCGCTGCGCATCGAAACGACCAACACGATCATCGGCGGCAACGCGGTTTTTCGGGCCAATGCCCCGATCAGTCCCTACGTCGAGCCTTACGTGCAGGGTTTGATCGGTTTCCGCCGCTTCGCCACCACCGTGCGCGTCTACGACGAGTCGACCGAAGGCTTTTTCGATACCGATGAAAACGGGGAAATTACCCGTAGCACGCCTTTGCAGGACTGGGTTTTCAGCTACGGCGCCGGCGCCGGCCTCCAGATCAAACTCAATCGCCAGATCTTTCTGCATTTGGGCGCCAACTACCTGCTGGGCGGTGAAGCCGAGTATTATACGAAAGAGGATGTCAAAAACTTCAGGTTCAATTTTGTGGGCAATACGACCAATTTTGACCCTAACAACCTCGATAAAAACGACATTCAACTCGATGCCCGTCCCAGCCGCTCCCGAACCAATATGGTGCAGGCCAATATCGGCGTCACGGTGCTGATCGATGACTTTTAAACTGGCTTTACCATGAACTGGCGACTCGCTTTTTTCCTCCTCTGCCACGCCGGCGCGTTGCTGGCCGACAATCCGTTCAAAGTGGTGGGCTATCTGCCCGCCGGCCGGTTCAACATGCTCGACGAACTTGCCTTCCAACGGCTCACCCACGTCAACCTGGCGTTTGTCAATCCGGACAATGCCGGCAACCTGGGTTGCGAAGGCGCCGACATCGACCCGGTCGTTGCCAAGGCGCATCAGCATGGTTGTCAGGTATTTATGTCGCTGGGAGGAGGTTATCTGACGCCCGAAGCCGAGGCCGCCTGGGGTGTCGAAACGCTGCCCGCCAACCGCCCCGCCTTTATTGCCAAACTGGTGCAATACGTACAGCAGCACGACCTGGATGGCGTGGACGTCGATCTGGAATGGCAGTACGTACACGATTGGTACAGCCCTTTTATCCTCGAACTAAAAGCGGCGCTTTCGCCGCTGAACGTGTCGCTCACGGCGGCCCTGCCCGGCTCCTGGCGCTACCCGGAGATCAGTCCGGCGGCGCTCGCCGCTTTCGACTGGATCAACATGATGGCCTACGACCTGACAGGGCCGTGGGCGCCGGGCAATCCCGGCCAGCACTCGCCCTACGACTGGGCGGCGTCCTGTATTCCGTACTGGACCGCGCAGGGTGTCGCGGCGGAAAAACTGACGCTTGGCGTTCCGTTTTACGGTTATGATTTTGGCCAGTCGCCCGTGGGCGATTTTACCTACGGCGAGATCGTGGCCGAAGACCCCGCCAACGCCCTGCTCGACGCCTCGGGCATGCGCTACTGGAACGGCATTCCGACCATTCAGGCGAAGACCCAGCTGGCGCTCGACGAGATCGCTGGCGTCATGATCTGGGAGATCGGAGGCGACGCTTTCGGGGCCGACAGCGTGTATTCCCTGTTGAAAGTGATCGATGACATGGTGAGTGAAAACGCGCTCGGCGCCCCCGAGGCAAATGTCGGCCGGCTCGATGTGTATCCCAATCCCTCGCGTGGCTGTTTGTACGTCCGTTCGCCCGGGGGCATGCGGGGGCTTGTACGTGTTTTTGACCTGCGCGGCGTACCTGTTTTGGAAAAAAACGATCCGGGAAGCGAAGTACTGGAACTCGATGTTTCCGCCTTGCCTCCCGGACCGTATGTGCTTTGCGTGGCTTCTGCCAACGACGTTCAGCGGGTAAAATTTATCCGCTACTGAGCACTCAGATTTTTACCATACGCCCTGCGTAAGCGCCTTTTTCTCCCTGTATTTTGACAAAATACACCCCGGCAGGCAGGTGTTCGGTAAACAATTTTACCTGACCGGCTTCGACCTGGCGCTCGGTGGCAACGGGCTGGCCGGCGCTGTTGAATACTTCGACAGTCAGCGCATTGTCGTCGGGCAGCCACGCAATGGCCTGTGCGGACACAGGATTGGGCGTCAGTTGAAGGGGCTGCAACCGTGCCGTTTCCGACACGCCACTGCTGACCGGCGCATCGAAGCGGGTGCCGCTGTTGAGCACTTCTCCGTTGGTCAGGTTTTGCACGAAAGCCACGACGTAGATTTCGCTGGCTACCCAGCCGGAGGCGATGGTGTAGTCGTAGGTGTATTCGATTTCCTGACCGGCTGCCGGCGGCTGGAAGGCGCCGCCGTCGAGCGAGGGCAGCATTTTGCGGAAGACGTTGTGGTGCACGGTTTCGCCGTTGGGAGCGTTGTAGTTCACGGTTTTTTCCACCACGGCCGCGAAAATGCGGTAGTTGCCGCTGGGCACGGTCGCCCAGCTTTTAGCCTTGATTTTTACCGTGCGGGCATTGCCGGCGCCGGTTTCAGTGACGCTGAGAGAAAGCGGGCTGGTCTCGCCGATTTCGGCGGTGAGCAGGGCTTGCTGGAGCAAGGCGCCGCTGACCGGGGCGAGCGAGCCGTTGAGGGCTACGCGCGGGGTGCCGTTGATGCTGTACACCGAGGCACGGCCCGAATTTTCCGTGGGGTTGTCGAGGTAAAAAACACAGGTGTTGTACGGGATCGGCGGGTGATAGGCAATGTGGTGCACATCGTCGGGGTAGTTGGCGATCAGGTTGTAAAAGGCCGGATTTTTACTGGCGCAGATGGGGCATTTCGAATTGGTGAAATGCTCGAGCAGGACATATTTTTTGGGCAAATTTTGCGCGTTCAGTCCAACACAGAACAAGAGTAAAAGCGGGAGTGCAAGATTTTTCATGTTTAAAAAAGCGGTTGTTGTGTCGGCAAATTTAGCCCCCCTGCGCGTCATGGCCGGGTTAAAGATGGCTGAAATGTCGGGCGGAATACTTTGTTTTTTCCCTTGAACAAAATCATGTCGCGTTTTTTACAGGACAGCGCACGTCGTAAAACCTGCCTGCATCTGGCAGGAAGGCTGTAAGTTTGCCGCCATTGTACGTCTAACCAAACATCAATTTACCGTTTTATGCTTTTGCTGTCGATGCCCGATTTTACGAGCGGCGCCGTGTGGATCAGCCTGCTTACCCTGACTTTTCTTGAGATCGTGCTCGGGGTGGATAATATCATTTTTCTCTCCATTGTTTCCTCCAAATTGCCCGTCGCACAGCAGCCCAAGGCGCGCAACATCGGTCTGATTCTGGCCATGCTGCTCCGTATCCTGATGTTGTTCGGCATTACCTGGATCATGTCCTGGGAAAAGGTGTTGATCCCGCTCGACTTTATCAGCACGTATGACGAGGGGCACCCCGGCGAGCATGCAGGACTGACCGGTCAGGGCCTGATTCTGCTGATCGGCGGCTTGTTTCTGCTCTGGAAAGCCACCACGGAGATCCACCACAAACTGGAATCGCCCAGCGAAAGCGACGACCCCAGCGTAGGCGCCGGCAAGGCGGCATTCAACCAGGTGGTGATGCAAATCGCGGTCATCAACATCGTTTTTTCCTTCGATTCCATCCTCACGGCCGTGGGGATCGCCGACAACCTCTGGGTGATGATCATCGCCGTGGTTTTGTCGGTACTGATCATGATGACGTTTTCCGGCCCGGTCAGCAATTTCGTCAACCAGCACCCCACGGTGCAGATGCTGGGACTGTCTTTTCTCATCCTGATCGGCTTTTCGCTGGTTGCCGAAGCGGCGCATTCCGGCCACGTGCTCGAAGCCGAAGTGCCCAAAGGCTACCTCTACTTTGCCATTTTCTTTTCGCTTTTTGTCGAAATGCTCAACATCCGCATGCGCCGCAAGTCGCAGAAACCCGTGCAACTTCACGGCCCCGGCGAGGTGGCCGCCAAACGCGGGCTGCTGGATGAGGATTTGCTCGACAATGAATAATTAATCGAACAAACACATTCCCAGGTTTTTATGGAAATCCAACTTGACCGCGATCTGGTTTTTTTCGACGTTGAAACGACCGGCCTCAATGTGATTCGCGACCGGATCGTGCAGATCGCCATGGTCAAACTGCACCGCGACGGCAGCCCGCCCGCCGAGTTTTCAACGCTCGTCAATCCGGGCATCCCGATCTCGGAGGAGGCGATGGCCGTGCACGGCATCACGCCGAAAGACCTGGCCAACAAGCCCGGCTTTCGCCAGTTGGCCCAAAAAATCTGGGATTTTATCGGCGACAGCGACCTGGCGGGCTACAATTCCAACCGCTTCGACGTGCCGATGCTGATGGAAGAGTTTGCCCGGGTGGGCATGGAGTTCAGCCTGGCCAAACGCCGCCTGATCGACGTGCAGCGCATTTTTTACAAAATGGAGCCCCGCACGCTGAAAGCCGCTTATCGCCTGTATTGCAACGCCGAACTGACGGATGCCCACGATGCCCTGGCCGATGTGAAAGCCACCATCGAGGTGCTCAAAGGCCAGTTGGCCACGTACGAGGGCAAAGACCTGCTGGATGAAGACGGCAACGTCGTGCCCGCGCCGGTCAAGAACGACATGCAGGTGTTGCACGAGTTTACCAATGACCTGAATTTCCTCGATGCAACACAAAAACTGCGGGTGCAACCCGACGGCAAGGTGGTGTTCAATTTCGGGAAATACATGGGTCAGCCGGTTATGGACATCCTTGCCAAAGACAAAAACTACTACTTCTGGATGCTCGAACGCGAGTTTTCCTCCCAATTCAAACAAATCATCAAACAAATGATGAAGGACCTTGAAAAGGGGCAACGATGAGCGCCGCAATGCGTTATTATAGCTATTTGGTACCGCACCTTAACCATGAAATCAGCATTTAGCGTCAAACTGTTCGGGCCGCTGGCCCTGCTTGCCCTCGTCGTTTTTACTGCCTGCTATGAACCTAAAAAAGGCTGCCTCGACATCGAAGCGGTCAATTTCGACGCCACGGCCGATGAAAACTGTTGTTGCAACTATCCCCGGCTTTTCGTGCGGCTCGAGCATCGCTACGATACCCTGACGTTTCGCGAAGGGGATGTTTATCAGCAGCCTTCGGGGCACTGGTTTCGGCTGCAAAAAGTCATTTTTTACCTGTCGGATTTCAAGGTTTATCGCGGTACGGAGGTTTTCGGGGTCACCGACAGCCTGAAAATGTATGTTTTCGGGGCCGGAGCGGCCGATACCCTGCAGCAATACCTGACCAACGATTTTGTGCTGGCGCGCCGTACGCCGCTTGAATATGCCGCCGGCGCATTCCCGGAAAGCGGTACCTTCGACCGCGTTCAATGCCGCCTGGGATTGCCCAATGCCGCGCAATCGGTGATTCCTGCCAAGGCGCCTGCCAACCACCCCCTGTCGGAACAAACTGAAAGACTCTGGCTCGACCGTACCCGCGGATTTGAGGCAATGCGCGTCATTTTTAACCGCGATACGCTCGGCGCCACCGCGCCCGATACCATTTCGCTGTCGAGGCCGGATTTTGACAATTTTATGCTCCAAGGCGCTGGAACATTCGTGCATGAGTCGGGTTATGATTTTTACGTGTTGCTCGTCGCCGATTATCGCGAGTTGTTCAGCGGCATCGACCTGACGCAGGGCAGTCCGTCGAGCTGGAAAGCGCAATTTGTCGCCAACTTGCCGAATGCTTTGCAGATTCAGGACTAAGAGCATGTTGGGGATTTTCTCGCCGGGTCCAAAACGGTTCTTTTTTCGCCATTTTTTACCTTTTTTCAGTCACAGAACTTCGGCTATGCTCCTTCAAAAACGCAAAAACTGACAAAAAAAGCACTCGTTTTTACCTCCGGCAGAAAATCCCCAACATGCTCTAAAATTCAAACACATTTGTCCGACTTTTCTAAACACAACTTGACATGAAAAACTACTGGCTTTTTGCATTGCTTGCCCTTGCTTTGGGTGCTACCGGCTGCAAGGACGATCATAACAACGACCCTCAGGCGCCTGCTTTCAACCTTAATTTTCATGCAACCTACAATGGCGCGGCAATTGAAAAATACAAGGCTTACCCGTACGGAGCCATGCAGGTCCGCTGGACGCGCTTCAACCTTTTTGTCTCCGACGTGACTTTCCTGAAAGGAACCGAAGAGGTGGCGCATACCGAGATTGCTTTCCTGGATTTTACCCCCGACAACGCCGCCGGCAATGAAACCAAAACGGTAACGCTTGGCGCGCCCGTCCCCGCTGGCGATTACACGGGAATCAGGATCGGTTTTGGCGTGAAACCTGCGCTGAACGCCAAAAAACCGGCCGATTACGCCCCCACTCACCCACTGTACAACGAATCCGAATACTGGCCCGGGTGGTCCAGCTATATTTTCTCCAAACTGGAAGGCGGCGCCGATACCGACGGCAACAATTCGTTCGATCTCGACCTGGTGTTCCACTGCGGCGGCAACCAGACCTACAAAGTTTTCGAGTTCAACCACCCGTTCACCGTTGGCGAAAACGGCGGCAGCATGGACATCGATCTGGACGTGCTGAACCTGCTGACTTTCAACGGCCAGTTGTTCGATATCGTGACCACGCCGACCACAAGTCACGGCCAGTCCGGGGTTGATCTCATGGAAGATTTGCAGGACAATTTTGACAATGCAACTGTATTGCATTGATTATCAACAAAAAATGATCGTCCATACATCAAATCAATTGCCATGAAACGCTTCGGTGTACTTATCCTGCTGGCTGTTTTGCTGGGCTATACCGCCTGCAAACAGGACGACCCGGTCCCCGTTCCCACACCTGGCGAATGCGACCTGACGGGAATCCCTTACAACCCGCAGGCATACGTTATTCCCAAACCGGATTCTTTCCCTGCCATACCCATCCCGGCGGACAACCCGACGACCCTCGAAGGGGTACAACTCGGCCGGATGTTGTTTTACGACCCGATCCTTTCCGGCGACAGCACGCAATCCTGCTCCTCTTGCCATTTGCCGGCCGGCAATTTTACCGACAATAAAGCCACCAGCAAGGGCATACAGGGGCTTAACGGCCGTCGTAGCGCCATGTCGCTGCTCAATGTCGCGTACAGCACCAAGGGCTTTTTCTGGGACGGCCGCGCGGCAACCCTCGAAGAACAGGTGCTCAAACCCGTAGAAGACCCCGTGGAAATGCACAATACCTGGGTCAATGCCATGGAAAAACTGCGGAATCATCCCAATTATCCGGGCTATTTCCGGCAGGCATTCGGCATTTCGGACTGCAGCGAAATGAGCAAGGAGCAAGCGGCGCGCGCCATGGCGCAGTTCATCCGAACCCTCGTCAGCAGCGGCCAATCCAAGTACGATCTGTGGCGAAAAGGCCAAGTGGAACTGACCGACGAAGAACTGAACGGCTACATCATGTTTTTCGATCGCGGGCGCGATCTGGGCTACAATTTGCCCGACGCCCAGTGCTTCCACTGCCACGGCGGCGAGACTTTTACGACCAACAGCTATTTCAACAACGGCCTCGACTCGGTGGCCAGTCTCGATGATTTTGTGGACAAAGGCCGCGGCGAAGTGACCGGCAATCGTTACCACAACGGACAATTCCGCTCGCCGGGCCTGCGCAACATCACCTTGTCGGCGCCCTACATGCACGACGGTCGTTTCCAGACCCTCGAGCAGGTGCTGGCGCAGTACAGCGACAATGGTTTCGGCGTGGAGAATGAAGACCCGTTTATCCGCCAGATCGGCTTCCCGGTCGGCAACGGGCAATATTCGGGTTTGACCATTTCGCAACAGAACGACATTATTGCATTCCTCCATACCCTTACGGATACGGTGTTTATTCACAATCCCTTGCATCAGAATCCGTTCTGAACGGCGCCCCGGCGTCGCAACCCATGCGCCCCGCCTTTGTGTAAAAATTTGGACCTCCTCAAATGAGCCATAATTTTTATACAAAGGCGGGGCGCAGGTGTTTCAACTAAAAAAGTGGCCGCTTTTTTGCTGTACCTTTCAGCGACTTAATCCAAGTATGCGTCTTGCGACGCCTGCCAATTGTTATCATCCCATGCGTTACACGTACCGACTTACCATTTTTGCCCTGTTCTGGGCCAGCCTTGCACAGGCTCAAATCAGTGAAGGCGGTTTGCCTTTCTCCTTACAAGAAACTCATAGTCAGTTATTTGCATCAAAAACGCCCCCGGCCAAGGTCTTGCCGCCCCCCGCGCTTCGCGAGGTACGCGAGCAAGATGCCGCCATGCCCTGGCAAGGTCGTTTTGCCGTGCCTGTAGCGGCCGATATTTCCTTGCAACAAGCCGGTTTTTGGACAAACCTGTCCAATGGCGACCGCATCTGGCAATGCGATGTGGTCTGCCCGGATGCCCTGGGGCTGGTGTTGTTGTTCGACTCCTTTCATTTGCCGCCCGGCGCTAAATTTTTTGCCTACACACCTGACCAACACCGCATTTACGGGGCTTACACCGTGCAAAGTTGTGTTCCCTCCGGCAAATTCACCATTGGCGTCGTACCCGGCGCCACGGCCCGGCTCGAGTTGTATGAGCCGGCCGCAGTAAAAAACCAGTCGGTCGTGCACCTCAACCGCGTTGACTATGCCTACGACCGGGCGGCCCTCGCCGAGGGCGATCCCGCCGCCGCGTCCGATTTTGGCGAATCCCTGCCCTGCAACGTCAACGTCAACTGCACGCAGGGCGCCAACTGGCAGCAGGAGAAAAAAGGCGTGGCGCGTATCCTGATGGTATTCAATGGCAACGGCCTGGGGCAAAATGCAGGCTCCGCCTGGTGCACGGGCACCCTCGTGGCCAACACCGGCGGAACCGGCGATCCCTATTTCCTGACGGCCCATCACTGCCAAATACTGCTTACAGCGCCTGATTTTGAGCAGTGGAAATTTGATTTTCACTACGAATCAGCCGATTGCAACAACCCGGCCACGGAACCCGTCGGCAAATCGGTGCTGGGCTGCGAAAGCATTGCTTTCCGGGCGGAGACCGATTTTTTGCTCCTGAAACTCAATCCGATCCCCACTGCCTACGGCGTGTATTTCAACGGCTGGGATCGCAATACGAGTCCTAACGTCAACAGCACGACTTTTATCCATCACCCCTTTGGAGATATCAAAAAAATCACGGTCGACAACCAGCCGGCCGTTGTTTTTTCGCAGACGCTCAACTGGGGCGCCCAGTTCGGGATCAGCCCGGCCAACAGTCACTGGAAAACGATCCCCGACGTCGGTATTTTTCAACCAGGCTCCTCGGGTTGTCCCTTGTTCAACCCCGACAAACGGGTCGTCGGGCAATTGCACGGAGGCAGCTGGAACCAGATGAACCAATGCCTTGACAATGTGGCTTATTTCGGCCGTTTCGATCTCTCCTGGAATCAGGGCGCCGCACCCAATACCCGCCTGAAAGAATGGCTGGACCCGGGAAATACAGGCGCCCTTACGCAAAATGGTTATCCGCAACCGATCCCGCCGACCAAATCCATCAGTGGCAGCGTGCTGACGCCCTGGGGAGCGCCCATGGCGGGCGTGGGTGTGGCTGTGAGCGGCAGCATGGTCGATACGGTGACGACCGACGGGAGCGGATTGTTCAGCTTCCCGGAATTGCCCGCGGGGGGCACCTTCGTCATCACCCCATTTCGCGACGGCAACGATATCAACGGATTGAGCACCTTCGATCTCGTCCTTTTTTCAAAACACATTCTCGGAATTGATCCACTGGATTCGCCCTGGAAGATCATCGCCATCGACGTCAATCACAGCAATTCTTCCACTACTTTCGATATTGTGGAAACCCGAAAACTGCTTCTGGGAATTTATACGGCTTTTCCCAACAACACTTCGTGGCGGTTTTTCAAATCGGACTGGACCTTCAATGATCCCACGCTGCCGTTTCAAAATTTGCCGCCGGAAAACCTGCAGTTTTTCAATTTGCAGGACAATGTGCCCAATGCCAATTTCCTGGGCGTAAAAACAGGCGACGCCAACAACACGGCCAATCCCGGACAATAAAAGAAAACCCGGCGCCGGAGGATTGATTTTGTTGCGAAGCGTATCAACTTTGCGACCCGTTTCACAATTTTCCCAACCATTCTTTTTCCATGAAAAAATCCCCGTTCAAACATAACGTCAAGGATCGTTTCCTGCGCTATGTACAGATCGATACCCAAAGCGACCCCAACAGCCCCACAACCCCCAGCACTGAAAAACAAAAGAACCTCAGCCGGGTGCTGGTCGAGGAACTCCATGCCATGGGCATCGCCGATGCCGAACTCGATGAGCATGGCTATGTGTACGCCACGATTCCGGCCAATACGGACAAAAAAGTGCCTGTTTTGTGCTTTTGTTCGCACGTCGATACTTCGCCCGATTGCTCTGGCGCCAATGTGAAACCCATCGTTTGGGAAAATTACAAAGGGCAGGATCTGGCTTTGCCCGACGACCCGCACGTGGTCATCCGCAAGTCGGAGCATGAAGACCTGGCCCACCAGATCGGCAACGACATCATCACGGCCAGCGGAACGACGCTGCTGGGCGCCGACAACAAATCCGGCGTGGCAGCCATCATGGATGCGGCGCAGATCCTGTTGAACAACAAGCAGATCAAACACGGGAAAATCCGCATTCTGTTTACGCCCGACGAAGAAATCGGCCGCGGGGTCGACAAGGTGAACCTGAAAAAACTCGGTGCCAAATACGGCTACACCATCGACGGCGAAACGGCCGGCAGCATCGAAGACGAAACTTTCAGCGCCGACGGAGCCGTCATCACGGTGGAAGGCGTGTCGGCACACCCCGGTTTTGCCAAGGGCAAAATGGAAAACGCCCTCAAAATCGCGTCGCGCATCGTTGCCAAATTCCCCGACAAGCTCAGCCCTGAACACACGGAGGGCAAGGAGGGATTTATCCACCCCGTACACATCGAAGGCAACCTCGAACGCGCCACAATCAAACTCATTATCCGCGATTTCTCCGACGCCGGCCTCAAACGCCACGGACGCACCTTGCAAAAAATCGTGGACGGCGTGCTCAAAAATTTCCCCAACAGCCGCGCTACAGTGACCATCAGCGAGCAGTACCGCAACATGGGCAAGGTGTTGCGCCGCCATCCGCAGGTAGTGGCCTACGCCATCGAGGCCCTGCAGCGCGCAGGGTATGAAAAGCCGCTCAAACGCTCGATCCGCGGCGGCACCGACGGCTCGCGTTTGTCGTTTATGGGGCTTCCCTGTCCCAACCTGTTTGCCGGCGAACACGCTTTCCACTCCCGCCAGGAATGGGTGTCGGTGCAGGACATGGAGAAAGCCGCGGAGACCATCGTCCGCCTCGCCGAATTGTGGGAGGAAAAGTCCGCGGGATCGTAGAATTATTGTCAAATTAATGCCCAGGGTGACCCCGGTCAGTTCATGGCGTCTGAAGCGGGATTATATTTGTACATCCTTTTGTATTTACCAAAAACACAACATAACATGGAAAAGAACTTCTGGGATGACCTCTCCGATTCAGCAAAAGCAGCCTTTGAAAAAGCGGGTATCGAACTGAACGAACTCAAAACCGCTGCCGGCGAAAAATGGGCCGAGTTGAGCGAAAAAGCGGAAAAACTTGCCGCCGAAGGCAACGCCGAGGCCAAGGAAAAACTCGCCGAAATCAAAGCCATGCGCGAAAAAATCGATGCGCATGAAGGCGGCGCTTTGGGTTTTCTGACCGACAAAGCCAACGAACTTTTGGGTGATGCCAAGGAAGAACTGGCCGAAGCCAAAGAAAAAGGCCAGGATTTCTGGGACAAAGCCAAGGATTTCGTTGCCGACAAAGCCGACGACGTTCGCAACGCCTTCAAAAAAGACGACGCAACGCCGCCCGCTGACGATTCGACGCCCGCCTGACGACGGCAGGAATAGCCCGAGGGCTGTACCTGAAAATACGCGCCGGGCTGACAAGGCATATCCTGCCCTGTCAGCCCGGTTTTTGTTTTTTCAGACAACACCGTTGGGATCAATCGGATGCTACATTCTCCAGTGTGAATGTAAACGCACCCGGGCCTCCGCTCATCACAATATCGGCACTGGAAATGCCGAGCAATGATATCTCAGTGTCGATATAGGGGAGCAAGTCCGGGCTCAGGACATGGAAATGACTTAGTTTTTTTTGCGCATCCTCCATCGTAATCACGCCCAGAAAAATGTTTGAATCAAATTTAAAGGAGGCTGTTTGACCAGGTTGAACCGGAAAAACCGAGGCGAGTAAATTGCCGGAGCGTTTACACAAAACATAAATACCGCCACCAATGCCCTCGTTGAGAGGATTCAATACGTCGATTTGATCAGGTTCCTGCGCATCCCCTTTCAGCACCAGCATACCTGGATCTTTTTCCATTTGATACGCCATGCCTTCATGGGCAGGTATATCTTTCGTCAGGTTGCCATCCCGGTCGCTTACGAGGAGAGACAAATCTGAAAACGTGAACGAATGTGCTTCTCCCGGAGCCAGATTTGCAATAAGCTGCCACGCAGTAGGGGAGGCCGTGGGGGCCGTCAGGAGATTTTTCTGCATGATCACGCAAACGTAATTCTCGAAATCGTCCGTGTCGTTAATTAGTCGAAGTTGGATGGATTGGCCCATAAGTTTTAGCAAATTGGTGAATAACAGGGTGAAAAGACGGATACTGTTTTGGGGCGATGAAAAGGTAGAAGATGTGTAAAAACTTAGGCCGGGGCAGCGCCCCGAAATGTATGTAGCAAAGTGTTTTGAGCCCTGGGTTGCCCCTGAAAAGTCGAAAGCCTTCTCGTGCAACACGAGAAGGCCTTCGGTTATTTTTGGCCAGGCGACTGGGTTCAACCGTTCGCTTTCTTGTGGTCGGCGAGGAATTTTTCCAGCCCGATGTCGGTCAGCGGGTGATTCAGCAGGCCGAGGATGGCGCTGAGCGGACAGGTCACCACGTCGGCGCCGGCTTTTGCAGCCTGGACGATGTGCAGCGGGTTGCGGATGCTGGCGGCGAGAATAGCCGTTTCGTAGCCCGTGATGTCGTATATTTTGTAAATATCTTCGATGAGTTGCATCCCGTCCCACGAAATATCATCGATGCGGCCGATGAAAGGCGAGACGTAGGTGGCGCCGGCTTTGGCAGCCAGAATAGCCTGCCCGGCCGAAAAAACCAGGGTGCAATTGGTGCGAATACCGATGTCGGAAAAATGAGCGAGGGCTTTGATGCCGTCTTTGATCATTGGCACTTTGACCACGATGTTTTCGTGCAGCTCGGCCAGTTTTTTGCCTTCTTCGACCATGCCTTTGAAGTCGGTGGAAATGACTTCGGCGCTGACATCGCGGCCTTCGCCGACGATATCACAGATGGTACGATAGTGTTTGAGGATTTCCTTTTCGCCGCTGATGCCTTCTTTGGCCATCAGGGAAGGATTGGTTGTCACCCCGTCGAGGATTCCAAGTTCCGCGGCTTCGCGGATGTGGTCGAGGTTGGCAGTATCGATGAAAAAGAGCATAGTCGAAAGAAAAAAGCGCCGAACACACCGCTACGACCACATATCCTTGCTGCGTTTCCGCCCTGGGGAGGTTTTGCAGGAGCTGGTCGTCCGGCGCGCCGCAAAGTTACGACAGGTTTTTCCGGATTTCAAAGACCTGTTTAAAATGAAGGGCGCATAAAAGGTCAATTATTTTTTTTGCCACAAATGCAGGGCCAAGCCAACATGATGACATAGTTCTCCGTTCCTGAAATGCGTTAAAATGCCGTTCTTTGGCACTGCATTTATTGATTTAATCTGCGTCATCCAAGTGGGCTAAATCACCCGTCTTTGTACATTTTACCCTAATGAAAAGGCCCTTTTTTCGCAAAGGGCCGCCGAAGTAGTATGGAAAACAAGATTTCCGATTCAAGCGCCACCGCTTCCATTTCTCCGGCTTTTACGGCCCAGGATCATGTGACCAATGCGCCGAATTACAGCGGCGCGGCGCTCAACTGGCTGCATTCCGCGCCTGCCGCGCCCGATCTGGCGGATATTTTTACCCTCAATGCCGGTGATTTTGCCATTAAATGCATTCACGGCCTGATCGAACAGCGAACCTTCGAAATACCCGTGGAGGCCCAGCATCCCGCGGCCGAGTGGTTCAATCATTTTTACTTCGAAGCGCGCAACCGCGAGAAGGTTTTCGGGACCAAAAACCTGGGTATCGGCTATCCCGTTTTGCAGGGCAAGGCGGGGCGCCACGAACTTTTCGCCCCCTTGTTCGTCTGGCAAATCCAGCTCGAACCGCATGCGCAGCATACCGACAACTGGTTGGTGCAGCGCACGGAACAGCACTTTGTACTGCCGAATTACCCGCTTTTTCACCTGCTCGATTCCTTGCACGGCACCCGCTATTCCGAGCGTGCCCGCCAATTGGCCGAAGGCCGCAATCTGAATGCCGCCCAGATGGCGGCTTTGGCCGAGGAAATCCGAACCTTGCTGAATTGGTCCGAAGCCGGTTTGCCGCTCGGCGTGCAGCCCTGCCCGGCCAGCGACGAAGGCGGTCGGGCCAGTTTGCGCTGGTCGGCCGTGCTGGGTATTTTCCCCGAATTGCCCCAAACCACGGTGACCAATCCGCCCGTCGTGGCGCCGGGTTTGCCGGCGGGAGAGCAGGACTGGAAGCACTCCCTGACCTTTCTGCCGCTTGATCCTTCGCAAAGGACAGTTTTGCAAGACGTTCAACGTCAAGCACTTACCATAGTCGAAGGCGCATCGGGCAGCGGCAAGACCTATCTGGCTTCCGCAATTGCCATGAATGCCCTGGCCAACGGGAAAAAATGCCTCATCGTCTCCAAAAGCATCAACGCCCTTCGGCGTGCCCAGAAATACATCGTCGAAAAAGGCATCGGCGACCTGTCGTTCGTGCTGCGCGACATCCACAGCGACCACCTGATGCTGACCGACATGCTGCGCATGGCCGCCGAGAACAAAAGCAAACTGACTTACGACGAGGAGGTGTTCAAGGCTGTTTTGAACAAAACCCTGCGCGAACAGCGCAAACTTGACGATGCCTGGGAGGAATTGCACACGCCTTTGTTCGGCGGGCAGAATTTTACCGATACCGTGGGGCGCTTCCTGCGCGCCAACCGCATCGAAGGCAAGGAACTGCTGGTGAGCCAGTTGAACCCCACCGATTTTGCGTTCACCCAGGAAGAATTTGACGGCATTCACGCCGCCATCTATGCCAGCGAGCCGTTGTTCCGCCGTTTCCCGACGCTGTCGCACCCGCTGGGCCGTCTGAAATTTCACATTTTTACGGAAAACGACGTGCAAAAAGGGATGCAATGGACCGAGCAACAGGTCAGCCTGCTGCTCGAACAGGCCACAGCCCTGCACCATCGCTACATCACCAAAACCAACGACTACGCCGAGGCCCTGCTCGATCATTACGAGCAACATTATACCGAACTGGCCGCGATGGTCAAACGCATCCGCGATGGCCTGGAAGACGGGGTGAATCGTTTCGGCGCCGATTTTGAAAAGCCGGCATCGACGACTGAAAAACTGTACGGCGTATTTTCCGACAAATACAAGCAGATCCTGGCTGCCAAGGAGGAACTGGGCGCGGCCTTTGAAGAACTCAGAAAAGCGTATTCGCTGCGCAAATATTTCGAGTTCGATTTCCCCGCGGGTTTCGACAATCGCAACCTCAAAAAAATCGCCGAACTGACCAAGGATTTCGAAGCTTCGCTGCGCCTCTGGCGCCGCCGCATTCCGGCCGTCGTACGCGAAGATGTGCGCCGCCTCAACGGCAAAAGCATCCACGGCGACCTCGATTTCAAGGAGCAAATCCGCTATCTGGAAGACGAAATGGACGTTTTCCTCGAAGAATTCAACGTCGCAGGCTTGTACGAAGACAAACTCCGGCATGAAATGCTGACGATTCCCAAGCGGCAGGAATTTCTGGAAGACGTGATCAGCCGACTGGAGGAAACCCGGTTTTACCTCCGCGATTTCGAGGACTTTTACATTTGGCAAAAACACTGGCTGGGCCTCAACCCGGCCGAACAAAAGGTTGTCCGCGCCTTGTGCAAGATCAAGCCGCACAACTGGTCGGCCGCTTTCGAGAGTTGGTACCTGCACCACTGGCTGCAAAATGAATACAACCCCGGCCTGCTGTGGGATGAGCGCACGCTTCACGCCTACGCCGGCTCGGCCCGCGAGTTGCGCAATATTTTACCCGCCCAGGTCAGCACCCAATGGCAAGGCCGTAAAACCAAAGCGCTGAAAACGCTGAAGTCGAACGACTCGAATGCGTACAAAACCTGGTTTGGCAAAAATAACCGAACCCTGTCTGCCGCCTTGCGCGCCGACGACTTGTTCAGCAAGCACATCGAACCGCTGACGGAAACCCTGCCTGTGCTGCTCGTGACGCCGCAAGTGGCGCTCGACGTGGTCAAGTCCTCCAATATGCTGTTCGACGTCGTGCTCGTCGACGAAGCGCACAATATTTCAAAACAGGAGTGCTATCACCTGTTCGATATGGCGAAAAACCTGGTCGTTCTCGGCGACTCCAAACAGGATATGACGCCGTTTGCGGAAGATGATTTCCTCGAATTTTGCAAGGGTCTGGGTGGCAAAACGCACCTGCTCGAATACCAGCATCAGGATGCGCCCGAAGAATGGATCGAATTCAACCGCATCGCCTTTGAAACGCCCTTCAAACGCCTGCCTTCCGGCCACTCCGCTCAGGACGTGACGGTGGTGGCCAACGTGGAAGGCCGATACGACGAAACGGCGCGGACCAATGAAACCGAGGCCCGTCAGGTGATCGACTGGCTCAACCTGATCGAACCAACCGTCGCCAAGACCTACCCCGTGGTGGGCATCGCCTGCGCCACCGTGCAGCAGCGCGACCTGATCGCCGGGCAGCTCCTCAAAATCCGCCAGCGCAAACTGCCGGGGCACGAAAAAATCCAGCAACTCCACCTCAACGGCCTGGGCGTTTATCAGTTCGCCGAGTTGCAGGGTCAGCACGTGGACGTGTTGATCATTTCGCTGACCCACGGGATGACCGATGCGCAGGGTACCTTGACCCGCGATTTGCATTTTTGGAATACCTTGTTGGGAATCAATCAGTTGCATGTCGCCTTGACGCGTGCGACGCAAAAGATGTTCATCGCGCACTCCATCCCCCCGGGCTTGTACAAAGTGTTGTCGGCCGACCGCAAGTTCCTCGGCACCTGCATTTTGTCGCACCTCGTCACCTTTGCCGAGCACGTGCAAAGAGGAGAAAAAGCGGCGGCGCAGGAGCAACTGGAAAATATGAAAGCCCTGCTGCATTATCCGGACGAGCCGTTCACGGCCACGGTATTTCAGGAGGAGGTCGAACTGGCCTTGCGCCCCTACTTTGAGACGCAGCAATTGCGCCGCAATGCCGTGGTCGGAGGCGTTGCCGTGCCGCTGGCCGTGCAAAACGACGGCGATTTCGCCAGTATCCTTTTATTCGATGGCGTACTGACACCTTCTCCCGTGCCATCCTACGAATGGGAAGAGAAAGTGCAGCAGTATTTTGCCAAAAGAAGCATAGGGTATGTGCCTACCTATGCCGTGCAATGGTGGCGCAGTCCCAGGCAGGAAGCGCGAAAACTGGCGAGCCGCCTACTGCGCCAGGAACCGGAGAAAAATTCCTGATTTTCAACTACATAGACTGTCAAGCCGGACCGGGATATTTTTCCCGGTCCGGCTTTTTTATACCCTTACCTCTTTTTTGGTATGATTTTTTGTGAAGGGTCGTCCATTAGTTAATCCAACGATCAACACAACTGACATACGATGAGAAAGCATTTCCTCAACCTCCTTGCTCTCCTGCTTTTATCCCCTCTGATCCTCGGCGCCCAAAACCGCGAATACCCCAACGCGCTCCACGTCAAATTCAACCTCAACGATTACAGTATGCTCAACGGTGACGATGTGCGTGTTGGCGAAGGGTTTGAATTTGCCTACTTCCGCAATATCGCGCCGTTTCTCAATGTCGGCGTACCGCTCAAACTGGGCATTGCCAAACTGCCCAACACCACGGGCAACACCGTGACGTTCAGCAGCGACCTTGTTTTTCACATTGAAAATATGCGTAGCAATGCCAAGGTCATCCCGTATGCATTCGGCGGCGGCGGGTATTTTTTGGAAAAATTTGAAAATGGCCACGTGCAGTTTCCTTTCGGCGTAGGCCTCAATTTTCGCCTTTCCCCCTACGGATTTGTCAACCTGCAAGGCGAATTCCGCAAAGCCCTCGTCGATGACCGCGACAACCTGCAACTGGGCCTCGGCTTCGTTTACCTCCTCCACAAAGAAGAACCCAAACCCTCCGATATCGATGGCGATGGCACGGTCGACGTGCTCGATCATTGCCCCGACCGGCCCGGTCCGGCCGTGGCGCTCGGTTGTCCGGATGCCGACAACGACGGCATTGGCGACGAACAGGATGCTTGCCCCAACGAAGCCGGCCCGCTGGAAACCAACGGCTGCCCCGACCAGGACAACGACGCGGTGCCCGATAAAGACGACCAATGCCCCGATCTGGCCGGCCTCATCGCGATGAACGGCTGCCCGGACACCGACAAGGACGGCTTCGCCGACAATGCAGACGAATGCCCCGATCAGCCGGGGCGCTGGAACGGCTGCCCCGACACCGACTTCGACGGCGTGCCGGACAAAGACGATCAATGTCCCACCGAATCCGGCCCTGCGGAAAACAAGGGTTGCCCGCCGGTAATGGATACCGACAAGGACGGTGTGGCCGACAAGGACGACCGTTGCCCCAACGAGCCGGGTACGGCCGATAACCAGGGATGCCCGCCGGTGATGGATGCCGACAACGACGGCGTGGCCGACAAAGACGACCGCTGCCCCAACGAAGCCGGTCCTGCCGACAACCAGGGCTGCCCTATGAAAAAAGAATCCGACCGCGACGGCGACGGCGTGCCCGACAAAAATGACCCCTGCCCCGATGCCGCCGGTGCGTTTGGCGGCTGCCCGGACACGGATGGCGACGGCCTGGCCGACAACCTCGACAAATGCCCGACCATGGCCGGCGCAGCGGGTTCCAACGGCTGCCCGGAAGTGAAAAAAGAAACGAAGGAAAAACTCGCCACAGCTACCCAGGCGGTTCAGTTTGAAACCGGAAAGGCCAAGCTGAAATCCTCCTCCTACGCTGTGCTCGACGAAATTATCGAAATCCTGCGCCAGTATCCCGATTACAAACTGGTCATCAGCGGCCATACCGACGATGTGGGCGACGAAGATGAAAACCAGGAACTTTCCGAACAACGCGCCAAGGCCTGCTACGACTACCTCGTGTTCCGTGGCATCAAACCTGAACGACTGCGCTTCGCTGGCTTTGGTGAATACCGGCCCATTGCCGACAACAAAACGGCCGAAGGCCGCGAACTCAACCGCCGCGTCGAGTTCGAGCTGACGGCTGAATAAAAAACACAACACGGGTGTTTCAATTCACGAGGGTCATGCCAGTCTTCTGGTATGACCCTCATTTTTTTGTTGAATAAAAAACAAAAACCGGCTGATCCTCACTGGATTGCCGGTTTTGCCATACTTCAAAATAAGTTTGGATTAAACATTCAGATATGAATCAGTTGGTGCGACGAGAACTGACACCAACATCATGATGGGCGATTAAGACTTCAAAGATAGGCAGAAGATAAAACTTCTAGCGCCTCCTTTTTCGCCGGGCATAAGGCCCTTTTTTGGGCGGGAATGCCCACTCCCCGGCATAAATCCCTGCCAAAACGGCGAGGCCGGCCAGTAATCCTCCGAACAGACCCGTGACCAGGATCAAGGTTGCGCTGCCGACGCCCTGAAAAAGGATGCCGATCCGCGCCGCCAAAATACCGTCGTTGAGCCAGTTCAGGTAAATAGACAAAGCTCCCCACAGCAAAAAACCGGCCAAAAAGCCACCCAGAAAGCCAGTCCCGGCCGTGGGTCTGAACCACCAGCCGGCAACAAGACCAGTCAGTACGAGGGTCCACCAGGGCAATCCCCAGAAGCCCAGCAAGCCGAGTGCAAAGATGAAAAGGAAGAGATATGAAAGATTTTTCATGAGCCGGGAGTGAAGGTTTGACGCGCCAGAATGCGCGGATTCTGGTCCTCGGATTTGGACAAAAAAACGAGTTCGTAGTAGTCGCCGCGTGCCCATGCATCCACAAAATTGTCGTAGTAACGACTGCCGGGGTTGCCCGACTGACCGCCCGGGTACACGCCCAGCGCATGTATGGGATTGCTCAGTTCGACGATCATGCGCCAGGTGGGGCCGTGGTTGGAGGAAATGGCGTTGGGAGAGTTGCGGGAGCCGCCCACCGATACATCGAGGCGGCTGAACGCATCCAGTTGGGCGAGGTGTTTGAGTACAAACCCTTTGAACGTATGCCATTGCAGCGAATCGGTGGGCATTTTGTGCGCCCGTTCGCTCATGCGCAGGAAGCCTTCCGTGACAATATCGCTGGCGACTTCCCTTTGCGGCGTATCCGGGTGGTCGAAAAAGATACTTGCCGAGTCGCTTTCTAGCAATTCGGTGAACCGCCACGGCTCAGGGAATAAAACCGGCATTTTTTTCTTGCGAAGGGCCTCCATTTCGTCCCAGGTATGCTGGTAGGTGGAGTCGAACCACATTTCAAAAAGCGAAGGCGCACGCTCGTCCGGCTGGTAGCGGGCGTCCCAGCGCTCCAGTTCGGCCAGGAGTTTTTTATCGTCGGCGCCTAGTTTGTTCCGGTCAACCCGCGACAACAGTGCGTGCAAACCGTCGGCTGCCCGTCGACTGAAATTATCCAGTTGAATACTTTTCATGCTGTCGATTGTGATATCGTGCATGTTTTCGAGCCGCTGGTAAATTCTGCGTCCGCGGGACTGATCGAAATTGCCCAGGTAATAATAGGGGTAGCTGGGCGGCGTGGAATTCTGGTTGGCGGAAAAGACAAACCCGCGCGAAGGATTGCGCATGGCGGGCAATTGTTCGTTCGGAATATAGCCGGCCCAGTTGTTGGCCGCTGAGCCGCCATCCTGTACAAAACGGCCGTGTTCGAACTGCCGTATGGGGAATCTTCCCTGGACGGTGAGTGCAATGGCGCCATTGCGGGAGGCGAAAGCGACATTTTGAGACAGCGCTTCCAGTCCGGGGATGGCCTTGCGGTAATCGTCGTAGTTACGGCCGCCGTCGATATTCAGGAAGTTAAACAGGCCGTCCGGGCTCATCGGGTCATGGATGACGTAGCGATAGGCGCAGTCGTGCAGCGGCTGATCGGGTTTGTCGTAAACGACCGGTCCCCACGAAGTGTAGCGCACGGTGTCGAGCACGCTTGCCTGTCCTTTTACCTTGATTTCTTCCACCCTGTATTGCACGGGTTGCGGCTTGCCGTCGAGCAGGTAGGCGGAGCGGGTCGCGTCGGTCCATTGCAGGCGAAACCAGTCGGCGGCATCCTGACTGACATTGGTGAAGCCCCAGGCGATATCATCGTTGAAGCCAATCGCGATGCAGGGCACGCCGGGCACATTGATCCCGTAGGCATTCATCTGCGGCGTCTGAATTTGCTGGACATACCAAACGTGCGGCAGCCGCAGGGGCAAGTGTGTATCGTTGCAAAGGATCGGAACCCCCGAACGGGTGCGCGAGCCGGCCACGGCCCAGTTGTTGGAGCCGTTGAGATCGCGGTCGGCGCTCAGGTCGGATTTTTCCGGCGGGGCGCTGCCTTCGGCAGGTTGGGGCGCTGCCTGATCGGTCAGTGCAAGCGGCGGTTTCAAGTCAGCCCACTGGCCGGTATCGGGTATGATCGGCACTTGTTTGGGGTTCCAGCCTGGATACAGATAATTGAAAGTGTCGCGACCGAAAAGCGCCAGACTGTTGGTTGCGGCAATGTCGTTGTCGCGGTTGTTGAGCGCGTCGATCATATTGGCCACGATAAACAGGGTTCGCTGTGGCGACCATGCTTCGGGCTTGAAATTCATCAATTTGTACTCGATGGGCAGGGTGGCCTGCGACAGCCCGTCGATGTATGCGTTGACGCCGGCCGTGTAGGCGTTGAGCAGGGTGACGGTCCGCGTCGATTTTTGCAGGGATTCCCAGTTGCGTTCCACCGCCCAGGGCAGCCCGCGGCGGCGAATCAGCTGATCGGCTTCCAGGGTGCGCGGGCCGACCACTTCCGACAGTCGGCCGGCAGTCTGGCGACTGACGATATCCATCTGAAACAAACGATGGCGCGCGTGCAGGTAACCTTGCACCATGACGGCATCTTCGAGGCTTTCCGCAAAAATATGGGGCACCATCATGTCGTCCCACACCACATCCACCTTGCCTTTGAGGCCCGGCAGATCGCGGCCTAGGTCCAGGTCGCCCGTGGGTCGGGCCGATTCTGCATTTTGCCAAAAACCACTGAACGGATTGAAAAAGTCGCCCAGTTTGGGCAGTGTTTTGTCGCCGACATGCAGGGGCGTCAGCAGTAGCCAGAGCAGAGCGCCCAGGAGGACAAAAACCGTGATAAAACGAAAAGCACGCATAGCGCAGACAAATCTCGGTTAAGGAGAACGGAGCAAGTGACCCGCGAAAGGTAGGGGAGTTTTTGATTTTCGAGCCTCCTTGCCGCTTGCAATCTTTTTATCGGCAAAAAGGCCTCCTGCAAGGGCGAAATTTGGTCTAAATTCCTGTTTCCCAAAAAACGAACCGGGTTGGGGCCAAAATTTCCGGGTAAAAATTTGTTAAGACGCTCAAAGTTGTCTTAAACTTGCACCAAGTAGTTTTTGTGTTTATTTGTTTGGGTTAGAGTCCCCGCCGCAATTGGCGGGGATTTCTATTTCCGGGCGACAGGCATCGGTTTTTTGCAAAAAACATGAGTCATCCCGAATTTTAGGAGGGATGAAAAGAAGAGACCTCTTGTGTAAATTTGAGTATTACGACACACTCAAAAACACAGGAGGTCTTCATGTTTAAGTACTTGTTACAAAGGAAAGAGAAATGGGAGA
>JBGAHL010000029.1:0-67644 GCA_044226205.1 Saprospiraceae bacterium | reverse complement strand
CGGGCCGGGCGGGTTGGCAAACAAGTTGATTGTGCCGCCTTCGCAGATGTTGGCCGACGCGGTCGGCTGGAAACTCATGGTCTGCACGTTCACCTGACTCGTACAGGTCGAGGTGTTGTTGGAGGCATCGGTCACGGTCAGCGTTACGAATACCGGCGTACCCATCTGGGTACAATTCAGGATGGAAGGCGACACCGAAAAACTGAGGTTGCCCGGACAATTGTCCGTACTGCCGTTGTTCACTTCGGCAGCTTGCAACGTGTAGTTGGCGCCGGAGGGGTTGGCAAAAATAGTGGTGGGCATACAAACCGCCGTAGGTGCAATGGCATCCCGCACCGTGAGGGTAAACTGGGTACTGTTTTGCGTACCGCCGGCATCCAGCACCTTGTATTTTACCGTGTAGACACCCGGCGCCAATTGAACCTGGCTCTGACTGCCCGTCAGTTGGCCGGAATCAACCAGGATATTTCCACTGTCATAAATTTCGAAATCAACAACGGCATAATTGTAACTCAATGTCGCCTGCAAAGTACTTACGCCGTCAAAAAACAACGCATTCAGCGGCGCACAGGGGCCGATAAATTCGGTGTAGTTGCCGGCATCGTTATTGGCAACCAGTCCAAAGGACGCCGACTGGTTGGCTGCCCAGGCATTGATCTGCGCCGCCGATACGTTGAGGGTGGTTTCGTTGTAAGTCGTGCATTCACCCGCCAGCGTACCGTAGTTGGAAGCAGGGATCAGCGACTGGTTGTTTTCATCAAAAATTTCAAAAAATTCACCCTGCTGGCTGTTGTCTCCTTTGTGACGGATCTTCAACACGCCGGTGGTCACGGCATTGGGAATCAGGTTGGGCACCGTCAGCGTGATGTCCTTGGGTATCCAGCCGGCATTCGGATCTTGTTGAAACTGAACCGCTACCTCGTCCGAGGAGCGTTCCATATCACCCGTAAACCCGCAATTGTCCGACAGGACCGGAAATGGAAGATTGACGGTCGCAAGGCAACTGCCGTTGCTTACATAGGCAGTCATCGGCGCAGGCGCCGTAATAGCGGGCGGATCAAGGTCTTCCACTTCAAGGGTTGTCGTGGCCGAGCTCGTATTTCCTGCACAATCCTGGGCATAATACACGATCGTATGCACGCCCACAGGCAGAAAAAAGCCGTTGGCCGGCGGGTAGGGCATTTGCGGGCCGCCGTTCAGGCTGAACGTCACGACCGGCGGAATCTCCTGCTGGGCGCTGGTGTAGCTGAGTTTTGCCCTCGCCCGGCCGCCGGCGCACACCAGATTGACCGCCGTGGCGCCCGTGCCAAAAGGCGCGAGTCTGAACGAAAGCGTGCCGTCGCTCAGCCAGTTGTTGAGCAAATTGGCAGGCACGGACACCGTCGTCATACCCGAACCGCACTGACTGGCCGTCGGCATGGTCACGCCCAGTGCATGGTTGTCTTCTCCCAGAATTGTAAAAAACTCGCCGGCCGATTCGGCATCGGCATTGTCGAGAAAAATCGTCAGACTGGCCGGGCCCACGACCGGCGCATTGGGCGGCAGGTTGGGCGACGACCAGGAAAAAACCACCGTATCGACAGGGCTGTTGTTCAGCGGCATTCCCGACGTATTTTTCAACACGACCGTGTCCTGCAACACGATGCTATTCTGCGTTGAGGTGCAATCATCGTACAAAGCCAGCGGGGTGGGAATAGAAACCGTGGCCCCGCAGAGGCCCGGCTCGTTGGGGCGTATCACCTGGTCCTGCGGAATAATAACCGGCCCTGTGTTGTCTTGCACACTGATGTTCTGGGTATAGGTCCGGAAGTTTCCGCAGTTGTCGGAGACGGTCCATTCCCGCACGATCATGTAGTTGGTCCAGTGGGCGCAATTGTCGGGGTTCGGGTCGCGTATCTCCGATTCTGTAAAAACCACCTCGGGCGATTCGTCGCAATTATCCGTCGCTACCAGGTTGTCGGGCGGCGCAGGGATATTATTGCACTCCACAAAAACAGGTCCCGGCACACCGCTGAGCACAGGCTTGACCGTGTCCTGAATGTGCAGATTTTGTTCAAAAAAACCCGTGTTGTCGCAGATGTCTTTTACCTGCCAGAAATAGGTAAGGGTGTAGGAATCGGCGCACGACCCGCCGGTAAATATCTGGTCGATCAATTGCGGGGGCGCTGCCACTCCGCTGCACAGGTCGGTTGCCGTGGGCGGCGGGGTAATGGGTTGCACCTCGCACACCAAAACCGTATCGGTAAAGCCAATGAAGGAAGGCGGCAGATTGTCAATTACCGAAATGATCTGGGTGGCCGTCGCCGAATTGCCGCAGCGGTCGTAGGCCGTAAACGTGCGAACGACGTCGTAGGAATAATGCCCGCAAACCGCCGGATCGGGCAACTGGCCCGACACTTCCGAAACGAGGATCGTGTCCATCTGGCCGCAATCGTCCGTGGCAATTATATCCACGCCATACACAGGGAACGGCGGCAAAACAGCATTGTAACAGGGCACTACATCGTCGGCTGGCGCCAGGGTAAACACTGGCGGAACGGTGTCGCGGATCAAAATATATTGCACGACCGTATCCGAATTGCCGCAGTCGTCGGTAGCGATCCAGGTCAGCGCCGCGGTATAATTGCCGGCACAAGTTGTATCCTGATAGGCAACCGTGCGGGAAATAACCGGGTTTGCGTCGCAATTGTCGGTCACCGTACCGCCGAACACGGTCGGCAAAGCATCGGGACAATACAGGATGCTATTGACCGGCGTGTTGGCAATCACCGGCGCTTGGGTATCGATGATGTTGAACCGAAGCGTTCTCGTCGCCGTGTTTCCACAATCGTCGGCGGCCGAAAAAGTCACATCGACCCACCAGTCGCAATCGTGCGCGAATGGTTGCGGGTATGGGCCGGCACCCGTGACGCCCGAGCCGGTTTGGCCCAGGGCTGTCGTCCACGTAAAACTGTTCGACCAGGTGGGCGTGGAGCAATCGTCGTCGAGCGTGGCGTTGCCGTGGTTGTTGATCCAGTTTTGCAAGGCCAGGGTATCGTTATTGCCGCATTGTTCATCCGTAATACCCGGCCCGAGGATTTGGGGCGGCACGGTATCGATCGTGCTGAATATGGCCTGGCCGGCATCGCTCAGGTGCCCGCAGGCATCCAGCACGAACCAGTCGACCTTCACAAAAGCCCGTAAATTGGACTGACTGCCCGCCATCTGGGAGCAGCCATTGGAAAATGAGGCGAGGTAGGCATTGACCACCCCGGCAGAGTCCTTGGCCTGGTTGTTGATCTCCATCAGATAACTCAAGGGGCCGGGGCAGGAATCGACCGCGACAATGCCCGCTTTACTGGCGATCCAGTTGCCCAGCGCGATCAGGTCGTTGTTGTCGGGCGGCGAGCAGGCCACCATTTTATCCTTTGCTTCCTCTATTACTACCGGCGCCTGGTTATCGGCACTGCTGAACGTGACGGTTTGGGTGCTGGTCAGGTTGCACTGGTCCGTGGCTTTGAAGGTAATGGTGAGGGGTTGAATGCACCCCGAGGGATAACTGGCCGGCGCCGTGTTGGTATAGATCACCGGCCCGGTGGCATCGCTGGCAAAAAAAGACGAGGTCTGGTTGGCCAGCCAGTTGTTGTAAGCCGTGGGCAATTGCTGGCAGGGCGCCGAGCCGTTTTGGGCAACAACCAGTATTTGAGGGGGCAAAGTGTCTTTGTAAACAATGATGTTCTGGGTGTAAACCGCCTTGTTGCCTACCTCGTCGGTGGCCGTCCAGGTCCTGGTGAATGACCCGCCCTGACAAATGGCAGGCGGCGTGGTCTGGACAAAGGTTCGAACAAGGTTCTGGGTGGGCGTGCAATTGTCGCTAACAGGCAGGTCGGGGGCAGGCGGCACCTGTGTGATCGAGTTGACGACAAAAGGATTGCTCATGCCGGTCAGATCAAAATCGGGGGGTGCGAGGTCCGAAACCGTTATGACAAAGTTGAAAAAAGCGACATTTCCGAGGTTGTCACCCACTTTCCACCAGACGATCAGGTTGACGCCGGGCGTCCATTCATCCGTAAACTGAAAGCCCGACATACCCGGGTCGAATTCAGATATTGTGATCGTACCGCCTACTGTGGAGCCGACGATGGGCGTACCGATATGGCCGGCGAGCGTTGTGCTGCAAGTCGGACCGACGCCGATCGTATTCGGGCCGGGGTATGAAAACGTGAAGGCCGATTGCTGTGCATGGGTTGTTGAACTATACGCCCAAAAAGCGATGAGCAGCAATACAGGTAGCGCCCGGGGGGGGATGCGTAACCGGTTTCTCATACTGTTGGATTTCAAATGCGGCCAGTTGGGATACTGGGATCGCAATGTTCATGGAGATAAACACGTGACAAAAAACTTTGCATCGGCGGCTGCGGTTGATATTTACCGTTTCCTGCCGGGCCTTGAATTTTAAGCACGCTTTAAGTTCTGCAAGATTAAAAAAGAAAGACGGGCCATGCAATGCGAACCCCGAAAGGGTTTACTCGTCACCGCTTAGTTTTTTATCCTTTACCTTTTCATTTAAAAAGGCGTTGATATCTTCCACCTTGTAATCGCGTACAATTTCGCCAAATTCATTCACCCGGATATCCATGTCCTTGATGTCGCGATGCACCTTCGCTTTGGCTTTTTCAGGCGCTTTGGTTTTTGTTTTCTTGGCCATATAATTTGGTTTTTAACGCAAGGAATGTTGAAAGTCACCCACCGGACGGCAATCAACCGGCCGAAACGGCAGCTTCGTTGAACACGTCGACTGCGCGCCGCAGGCGCTGCACGGTTTCGTCTTTACCCAGCAAGGCCGCCATATCGAACACAGCGGGGCCTTTCATGGTGCCGGCCAGGGCAAGGCGCAGCAAAGGCAAAACGTCGCCGGGTTTAAGATTCTTTTCGTGGATAAAATGCTTCACGGATTCTTCCAGCGCCGGTCCTGAAAAATCGCCGGCACTTTCCACCACAGCGATCAGGGCCTCGAAAACCGGCTGCTGTGCAGCGTTCCATTTTTTCCGGACAGTATCGAGGTCGTATTCCTGTACAGGTTCGAACAGGTAGCTGCCCTGTGCCGTAAAATCGGGCAGGAACGTGACCCGTTCTTTCATCAATGCCGCCACCTGGGTCAGGTAAGCGTCGTCGGAGCGGTAGCCGGCTTTTTCAGCGTAGGGTCCGATGAGACGGGCCAGCTCGGCATTATCAGTAGCTTGTATGTATTTCTGGTTGAACCATTTTGCTTTATCATAATCAAAACGCGCCCCGCTTTTACCGATATGCTCGATGGAAAAAGCCTGGACAAGTTCGTCGAGGCTGAAAATTTCCTGATCGCCGCCCGGGTGCCAGCCCAGCAGTGCAAGGAAATTGAGCGCTGCGGAAGGCAAAAAGCCGGTTTCGCGGAAGCCGGTAAAACTTTCTTCCTCAGTCGCGCCCTTCCACGACAAGGGGAATACCGGCATGCCGAATTTGGCGCCGTCGCGTTTGCTGAGTTTGCCGTTGCCGACGGGTTTGAGGATCAGCGGCAGGTGGGCAAATCGGGGCATCGTATCCACCCAGCCGAAGCCTTCGTACAGCAGCACGTGGTGCGCCGTGCTGGGCAGCCACTCTTCGCCGCGGATCACGTGGGTGATACGCATGAGGTGGTCGTCCACGATATTGGCCAGGTGGTAGGTCGGCATGCCGTCGGCCTTGAGCAGCACCTTGTCGTCGAGTTCGTCGCTTTGAAATACGACATCGCCGCGGATCAGGTCCTGCACCAGAATGTCGCGGCCAGGGTCCACTTTGAGGCGAATCACGTATGCCTCGCCGGCTGAAAGGCGCTGTTGCACGGTTTCGGCGGGGAGGTTCAGGCTGTTGTCGAGGCTGTCGCGGGTGCGAAAATTGCAGGTGAAATTTTCTTCCGCCGCGCGGCGCGCTTCGAGCGCTTCGGGCGTATCGAACGCGTAGTAGGCATGGCCTCGGGCCACGAGTTTTTCGGCGTATTCGCGGTAAATGGCCTTGCGGTCGCTTTGGCGGTAGGGGCCGCCGGGGCCGTCGCCGAAGCCTACGCCTTCGTCGGGCGACAGGCCGAACCAGCGCAGCGATTCGATGATGTATTCTTCGGCGCCGGGCACATAGCGGCCCTGGTCGGTATCTTCAATACGGAGGATAAATGTGCCGCCGTGTTTGCGTGCAAAAAGGTAGTTGTACAGGGCCGTCCGAACGCCACCGATGTGGAGCGCGCCGGTAGGCGAAGGGGCAAATCGAACACGAACAGTCATGGATGACAGAGGCGTTTCAGGAGATGGAGGATAAACAGCCCGATGAGGTTCGAGTCAAACTTCATCGGGCTCGTAGCGTTGTTTTTTATAAAAAACCGACTGTGAGGCGGCAAAAACGGCTGTTAAAAAATATTCAAACGAAGCGTCCTGCTATTCAAATCGGTGAAATAATGTCACAAATACTAACTTTCGGGCAAAAGTAGCAGTTTTCCCCGGCAAATTCTCCCCCTTATCAGGCCGCCCAACCGGTATAAATCCATGTATTTGGTAAAAACACCCAAAATTATTCAAACGCTCCGGCCTGCCTTTCTTTGGCGAATGCCCCCCGAGGAGAAGGTGCTGTACCTGACTTTCGACGACGGCCCCATCCCCGAAGTCACCCCCTGGGTGCTCGAACTGCTCGACCAATACGCCGCCTCGGCCACGTTTTTTTGTGTGGGCGACAATGTGCGCAAACACCAGGACATCTACCGGCAAATCCTGGACGCCGGCCACGCTACCGGCAACCACACGTTCCACCACCTCAACGGCTGGCACACCGAACACCGCGCGTATTTCCGCGACATCCGCCGCTGTGCCGAGGTGGTCGACAGTGCGCTATTCCGGCCGCCCTACGGGCGCATATTGCCCAGGCAGCGGGCCTACCTCGAACGACGTTACCGAATCGTCATGTGGGACGTGTTGAGCGGCGATTTCGACACTTCGCTCAGTCCCGAGGACTGTCTGCGCAATGTGCTGGACCACGTGGAGCCGGGTTCGATCGTCGTTTTTCACGACAGCCTGAAAGCCGAACCGCGCCTGCGCTACGCATTGCCGAGGGTGCTGGAATATTTCAAGGAGAGAGGATGGCGGTTTGAGGGACTTGCAGGGGGATAGGGCAGGGCGACTTGACTGCAAGTTGGTCTTATGAGTTCAAGTAATAAATAAGCGCGGCAGAGCCTTCGGTCACGTCGCATCCACGAACCAGCCTACCAACACTGCCGCGCGGGGGCTTCCCGATTTCCAGAAAGCGCTCTTTGCCTACCTGCGTCGTGAGCGCAGTCGGACTGGACAAACACCTGTTCAGTGGCTGCCATCCGGCATTCCCGTGATCTGGAAGGAGCGAACGAGGCGGAAGCCGAGATTGTTGTCGCGGTTCGAAGGCGTGTTGTTGTTGCGATTGGCGACGCGGCAGTTCTGCGCGTCGTTGTTCCACGAGCCGCCGCGGTTCACGCGGTTGTCGCCCTTTGGGTGTTTGGCCGTTGGCACGAAACTATGCTTTCTCGAAATTTTCTGGTACGAGCATGCCCTAAAAAAGCCAACAGTGGCAGGGCGCGCCGCTGGCACACGGTTTCGTCCCAGTCGCCCGAATCGTACCGCAGTTCAAGCAGGCGGAATTTGCGGATAAAACGCTGCTTGCTTTGACGCGCCAGGGTCGTCCGATCGGGGAAAATCCGGTAATCCAGAAAAGTCAGGCCTCTGGACGAGGCCGACAATACTTCGGGTTTCAAGGCCCCCCGCAATTCTGTTTCGGTGTATTGGGCAATAGCCCGTTGGGCGGCTTTCAACACAGCCTTGTCGTTGTGCCACAGCACGATGTCGTCCATATAACGCATGGCGGCTGGTATGTACAACACTTCTTTGATGTAGTGATCCAGACCCGACAGGAAATGGTTGGCAAAGTACTGGCTGCTCAGATTGCCGATGGGCAAGCCCCGCCCAGGCGACGCGGCGTAGCTGTCGATGATTTTGCCGAAAATCTCCAGCACGCGCGGGTCTTTGAACAGCCGCGCCAGTTGCGATTTCAGCACGTCGTGATGCACCGAGTCGAAAAACTTGCGCACGTCGAGTTTCAAATACCAGCGATAACGCCGGGTGAAAAATCGGGCGCGCGCCAACGCGGCATGCACGCCCTTGCCTTTGCGGCTGGCATAACTGTCGAAGACCAAATGGCGCTCGAACACATCATGGCACACGTTCATCAGGGCATGGTGCAACACCTGTTCGCTGAAAGCCGAGGCGCAGATTTGCCGCTCCTTAGGCTCGTATACTTTGAAATAACGGTAATTGCCCACCTCCACCAGGCCGGTGGCCAGTTGGCGCTGCAAGGCATGCAAGTTGGCTTCGATGTTTTGTTGAAATGCCAATACCTCGCCGCTGTAACGCTTGCCTTTGGAAGCCTTCCAAAAAGCCAGCCGCAGGTTGTCCATATCGAGGATACGCGGCATCAGATCACCCGCCCTTTTCATCCGTAGAATCTTGACTCTTTGGTTGGAACAGAAAATAGCGGCCGTATTTCTCGACTTTTTGCGCCCCGATTCCTCGGATACTTTTCATACCTGCCTCGGTAAGGGGATCCAGTTTGGCCAATTCAGACAATTCCTCATCCGTGAAGACCGCGAATGCAGGAACGGCCTCGTCTTTGGATATTTTTTTGCGAATGTCCCGCAAGTCCGAAAAACGCTTAAACGACGCCTCATCCAGCACCTGCTTGTAGTCCACCCTGGCGCGTTCCGGCACGGCCGCCGTCCCTTCCGCGTACTGTACCCTGAAGACCCACCAGGCGCCGCTACCGCTTTGCACCAACTCATCCTCCACCGAGATGATCCTGTGTGCGCGCAAAAACGCGTTCATTTCCTCGTTGAATGGCTCCCCTCCCAGGATGGGGATCGTGAAAATTTTAAATTGCATAAAAACCTCCTTTTTAAAAAATTTTGGGGCTGCGCCCCAAACCCCCTCGCTACCGCCCACAACACGCTCGCCGACGGCGCCGTGCCGCGCGGGCGACGCTCGTCCCTCGCGCTCGCCTCGCTTGCACCGCTCCGTCGGCTCGCCCCCCAGATCACGGGAATGCCGGACTGGACAGACCAGCTGACTGGAAGGAGCGAACGAGACGGAAGCCGAGATAGCTGACGCGGTACGAAGGCGCGTGGCCGTTGCGATTGGCGACGCGGCAGAGCCGCGCGCCGTCGCCCCACGAGCCGCCGCGGTCCACGCGGCGGACGCCCTCTTTCGGTCCCGTTGGGTTCTCGACCACCCCCAGGGCTTTACATTCCTCGTAGTAATGTTCGCCATACCAGTCGGCGCACCATTCCCACACATTGCCGTGCATGTCGTACAGGCCCCAGGGATTGGGCGGGTAAGACCCGACGGGCGTGGTGGCGCCGACGAATTTACCCTTGGTGGTGCTGTTATAGGGAAAGTTGCCGTTGTAATTGGCCTGCGCCGAACTGAGATGCTGGCCCGTGTAAAACGGCGTCTGGGTACCCGCCCGACCCGCGTATTCCCACTCGGCCTCGGTCGGGAGGCGGCAAGGCGCCTTGGTCCGTTCCGAAAGCCAGGCGGCATAGGCCGAGGCGTCGTTCCAACTGACGTGGATGACCGGGTGCCGTTTGTCCGGCTGGGGTTTGCCCTTCACATCGTGACGCCAGTTGACGCCCTTCAGGTCTTCCCATTTTTTCCCGTTCCACATTCTGCTCGACCCGCCTTTTTCCGCATCGGTTTCGTAGCCGGTAGCCGCCACGAACTGCTCGAACTGCCCGAGGGTGACTGGATAAGCGGACATGTAAAAATCATCTACCCGCACCAGGTGCTGGGTTTCATCAGCTTCCCTTTCCAACTCGTCCTCCGGGCTGCCCATCAAAAACTCCCCTCCTTTGATCGGAACAAACAACGGAAGTATATTTTTTTCCACCAAAAACTGCCGCGCCACGTCCATGCCGGTGAAGTGAAAAGATACCAGCAGGGTGGGTTCGTTGATCGCCAAACGTGCGAGAAAAAACTCGAACACCGACTTGTGGGCGAATTTCCAGTTGCCCGCGCCGTCGCAGGTAAGCAGCGACTGCCCGGTCACTTCTTCGGGCCGCAGCTCGATGTCGTGGCGGGCGGCGATGGCCACGGCTTCTTCCTTGGTGAGGTAAAGGCGGCGGTGCTGGGTCCAGTGGGCGTGGATTTCTTTGGCGGTTTCTAGCGATACCCGGCGCAGGTTGTCGATAAAAGCCGGGCGATCGCCAGTTTTGCGGCGTTTTTCGCCCTCGCGCTGCAGCCATTTTTCGATCAGGGCCTCGTAGATGCCGTAGAGGGAATCGGGCGGCGCTTCGCCGTCGATCAGCATATCGATGTAGCTGAGCATCATGGGGCGCATGAGCAGCAGGCGGGAGCGCTTGACGATGTCGGCGGCGCGGGCTTTTTTGCGGCGGTGAATGAAGGGCAGGCGACCGTATTTTTTGCGCAGGTAGCGGCGCACCTCCTCGTCGGTGAAGGGCGAGAGATAGAGTTTGTTGAGGCGGTAAAATCCTTTTTCGTCGGGCCGCCGGATATTGATTTCGTAGGGGTCGTCTTCCTGTCCGGGGAAATACTGAGTGCGGCAGGTCATCACTACCTCGCGGAAATAGCGGGCCACGTCGACGATCTCGTTTACGCGGCGCTGAAAAGCCTCGGCGTCGGTCATGCCGGGGGCTTTCGACACGATGCCAGGGTCTTCGTCGAGGGCATCGAGCAGCAGGATGGTATTGCGGGCTTCTTCGGGCGGGATGGCTTTTACCTCCGGAAGGGTATCGGGGTTGGAGAAGCGGAAGAGCCGCATTTTGTGTTTCAGCCGGCGGTTGAACGGGGAATGGTACCGCAGGTAGAGGTTGATCATGAAGGTGGTTTTGCCCATGCCCGAGTCGGCGAGGATCAGGTAAAAGCGCTCCTGATCGGCTTTTTCGTCGAACGCCGTTTGGATAAAAAAGGGAATCAGCGGGTTGCGGGCCACATACTGGTGGGTAAAACCAGGCTCATCCTGCCGCGAAGGCGCGGCATTCTGGTATTGCGTGGGAATGTAAATCCGGGTAGCCTGCCGGATGCTCTGGTAGTCGAACTGGGGCATGAGGTTGCGGGCGTTTTTCCGCAATTCCCAGAGGGTGGCTGCTTTTTTCACGCCAAGGTACAGTCCCCATAAAAGTCCTACTGCCAGCAAGACGGACAGGGCGGCGCTTTGCTCCTCGTTCAGGCCCAGGTATTGCAAGCAGGGGCCGAAGGGGAGAAGTTTTAAAATGGCTTCGATGATTTTTTCATCCATGGGTAGACGTGTTAGTGCCGGGGTGACTCGAAGTCACCCCGGCACTTGACTTGCGATCCGGCATCGATATCGACGGGTGACAGCCCCCCCGGCGTCAGGGGATTTTTGACAAACGTAGACAATTTCCGGCAGCCAAAAGACCAAATGATGCGTTATCAGGACACTTTTCCGCAATTTTTCCCGAAACTCGCCTTTCATTTGCCCCTCTTCCAACAAACATGACACCCATGCCTGTTCGTTTCACCAAACCACATTTTACATTATGAATTTTGTCAGCCGTTTCCTTCTCGCAGCGGGCCTTTTGCTGGCAGGTCTCGCTCCGCTTTCCGCTCAGAAAGAGCTGCGCCTGCCAACCGGCGTGCAGAAAATCACCTCGGTGGAAGGCATCACCGAGTACTCCCTGCCCAATGGCTTGCACGTGCTGCTCTTCCCCGACGCATCGAAGCCCATCATCACCGTCAACATCACGTACAAAGTCGGTTCGCGCCACGAGGGCTACGGCGAAACCGGCATGGCGCACCTGCTCGAACACCTGGTGTTCAAAGGCACGCCCAAACACCCCAACATCCCGCAGGAACTGTCCGAACACGGCGCACGCCCCAACGGCACCACGTCCTTCGACCGCACCAACTACTTCGAAACCTTCGACGCCACCGACGAAAACCTGCGCTGGGCACTCGATCTGGAAAGCGACCGCATGGTCAATTCCTACATCGCGAAAAAAGACCTGGAAAGCGAAATGACCGTGGTGCGCAACGAGTACGAACGCGGCGAAAACGACCCGGGCTCCGTGCTCTACAAACGCATGCTGGCCGCCGTGTTCCAGTGGCACAACTACGGCCACTCCACCATCGGTGAAAAGTCGGATATCGAACGCGCACCCATCGAGCGCCTTCAGGCCTACTACCACACCTACTATCAGCCCGACAACGCGGTGCTGGTCATCGCCGGCAAGATCGACGAACAAAAAACCCTCGACCTCGTGGTCGAATACTTTGGCAAAATCCCCAAACCGGAACGCCAACTGATCCCGACCTACACCCAGGAACCCATTCAGGACGGCGGCCGCACCGTCGTGCTGCGCCGCACGGGCGAAGTGCAGGTGTATTCCTGCATGTACCGCACCCCTGCCGGTTCGCACCCCGACTACGCCGCCTTGGCCGTGCTGGGCAACCTGCTCACCGACGAACCCTCCGGCCGCCTGTACAAAGCCCTGGTCGATTCGAAAAAAGCCGTCAGCGTGAGTGGCGGCGCCTCGGGTTTCGCCGAAGCCGGCCTGCTGGGCTTCTATGCCGACGCCCGCAAAGACCAGTCTATCGAGGACGTGCAAACCACCCTGCTGGCCACCCTTGAAGACCTGAAAAAGAACCCGCCGACCGCTGATGAGGTGGAAAAAGCCAAAACCCGCCTGCTCAAAAGCTGGGATTTGTTTTTCAAAAGCTCCGACCGCGTAGGCCTCAATTTGTCCAACTACATCGGCTACGGCGACTGGCGTTTGATCTTCCTGTACCGCGACAACCTCGAAAAAGTCACGGTTGAAGACGTCAACCGCGTCATTCAGCGCTATGTGAAAGCCGACAACCGCACCGAGGGTTTCTTTTACCCGGAAGCCAATCCCGACCGCGCCGACGTGCCGGAAGCCCCGGATGTCGCCGCGTTGCTGAAAGACTACAAAGGCAAACCGCCGATCGTGCAGGGCGAGGAGTTCGACCCAAGCCCCGACAACATCGAAAAACGCACCACGCGCGGCAAACTGCCCAGCGGGTTTAAATACGCGCTTTTGCCCAAGGAAAACCGCGGCGACGCCGTAAACGCCACCTTCACCTTCCGCTTCGGCTCGCCGGAGACCCTCAAAGGCCGCGCCACGGCCGCCGGCTTCGTAGGCGATATGCTCGACAAAGGCACCACGACCATGAGCCGCCAGCAGATCCAGGAAGAATTTGACCGGCAAAAGGCGCGTGTTTCGTTCTTTAGCAGCGCCAGCAGCCTGACGGTCAGCATCGAAACCGACCGCGAACACTTGCCCGCCGTTATTCGGCTCGTGGGTGATATTCTGCGCAAACCCGCTCTCGACGCCACGGAATTTGACAAACTCAAAACCGAACAACTGGCTTTTCTGGAAGAACAGAAAAACGACCCGAATATGCTGGCCAACATCGAGTACCAACGCATGACCGACCCCGGTCGCGCCAAGGACGACCCGCGCTACACCATGACGATTGAAGAAGAAATCGCGGCCGTGCAGGCCCTGACAATCGACGACGTGCGCAGCTTTTACAAAAGCTTCTACGGCGGCAACGACGCCTCCACCGGCGCCGTGGTCGGCGATTTTGACGCCAAAACCGTGGAAAAAGCCATGAGCGATGCCTTCGGCGGCTGGAAAAGTCCGACCAAATTCGTACGCCTCGACGACCCGTACAACGCGGCCAAACCGCAAACCAAAAGCATCGAGACGCCCGACAAGGCCAATGCGACCTACGTAGCCGGCTACCACTTTGCCATGCGCAACGACGACCCCGAATACCCGGCTGTCACCATCGGCGGCTACATCATCGGCGGCGGCTTCCTCAACTCCCGCCTGGCTACCCGCATCCGCCAGAAAGACGGGCTGAGCTACACCGTTCGCGGCAATTTTTCGGCCAGCACACTCGATCAGAATGCTTCTTTCAACGCATTCATGATCTACAACCCCGAAAACCTCGGCAAACTGGAAACGACTTTCCGCGAAGAAATCGAACGGGTGACCAACGACGGTTTTACCGCCGACGAACTCACGGCCGCCAAATCGGGCTGGCTCAAATCGCGCAAGGTGAACCGCACCTCCGACGCTACGCTCGCCAACACGCTCAGCAATTACCTCTTTTACGGAAGGGATATGAGCTGGGATAAAAATTTCGAGCAAAACGTCGATAACCTGACGCTCGAACAAGTCAACGCCGCCATGAAAAAACACCTCGATTACTCGAAAATGATCTCGGTAAAAGCAGGTGATTTCAAAAAAACGGCCAAGCCGTAAAAGTTCGTAGTTCAAAGTTGAAAGTTTAAAGTTTGGGGCGGTTGGCTCTTACCGGCATGTGGAGGCCATTCTTCCGAAGGGTAAACCGCTCCAAACTTTGAACTTTAAAAGTTTGGGGCGGTTGGCTCTTACCGGCATGTGGAGGCCATTCTTCCGGAGAGTAAACCGCTCCAAACTTTGAACTTTAAAAGTTTGGGGCGGTTGGCTCTTACCGGCATGTGGAGGCCATTCTTCCGAAGGGTAAACCGCTCCAAACTTTGAACTTTAAACTTTGAACTACGAACTTTGCCCCCATGAAACATCCGGCCATATTGTTTATCGAGGACGAGCCGAAGGTGGCCACCTCTTTGCAAAAAGGGTTGGAAGAAAACGGCTTTGAAGTTGATCTGGCGCCCGACGGAGCAGTGGGCAGGCACATGGCCGCGCAAAAATCGTACGACCTGATCCTGCTCGACATCAACCTGCCTTTTGTCAACGGCTACGAGGTGTGCCGCAGCATCCGGGCCACCAACACGGAAGTGCCGGTCATTATGCTGACGGCGCGCGGTTCGATGGATGAGAAAATTTCCGGCTTCGATGCCGGCGCCGACGATTACCTCGTCAAACCCGTCGATTTTCGCGAATTGCTGGCCCGCATCAGGGTTTTTCTCAAACGCCGCAACCCCGGCGGAGGCGATCTCAACGAAAGCAATGTGTTGCGAATAGCCGATCTGGAACTGAATTCAGCGTCTCAAACCGTCAGCAGGCAGGGCATGCCGGTCAACCTGACGGCCAAGGAATTTGCCCTGCTGGAGTTTCTGGTCCGCTGCAACGGCAGGGTGGTCACCCGCGCGGAGATCACGGAAAAAGTGTGGGATGTCAATTTCGATACGGGCACGAACGTCGTCGACGTGTATATCAACTTTTTGAGAAAAAAAATCGACCGCAACTTTGAGCCCAAACTCATCCACACCAAACAGGGCGTCGGCTATTTTTTAAAACCGCTCTGAGCGCCGTGTATGAATATCAGAGCTAAACTTACCCTTCAGTTTTCGGTCATTGTCGGCACCATTCTGGTGCTATTTTCGCTTGTGGTTTATCTGCTTTCAGCCGAATATCGGCGGGAGGAGTTTTTTACGCGACTCGAAAGCCGGGCCATCACCACAGCCCGCCTGCTCGTCAAGGTGAAAGAAGTGGATCTGAACACCCTGCGCATCATCGATCAAAACTCCATCCACGCGCTTTTTCAGGAAAAGGTGTTGATTTTTAACCAAAACGACTCCTTGCTGTACAGCAGTCTCGACGACCTTAGCATTGGCTATTCTCATGATTTACTCGAAAAAATCCGTCGGGAAAAACGAGTAGCCTATGCCAAAGACCAACTGGAAACGATCGGACTGGTGTTTCCGGAACAGGGCGACGATGAAAACAAGGTGGTCGTCATTTCTTCGGCATTCGATCGCTACGGCCGCAGCAAACTGAACAATTTGCGCAACGTATTGCTGACCGGCCTTTTCATCGGGATCGGGTTGATCATCATTGCCGGACGTTTTTTTGCCGGGCAGATGCTTGCCCCGCTGGTCAGAATCAACGCCCAGATTTCGGAAATAACCGCCGGCAACCTCAACCGGCGGGTCGACGAAGGCAACCGGCGCGATGAATTTGCCCAGTTGGCCATGAATTTCAACCAGATGCTGAAACGCCTGGAAACGGCTTTTGAGATCCAGCAACAGTTTGTGTCCAACGCATCGCACGAGCTGCGCACGCCGTTGGCGGCCATCACCAGCCAGTTGCAGGTCACGCTCGACAAGCCCCGCAGTATGGAGGAATATCAGCGCGTCATGAAATCGGTTTTTGACGACGCCCGCACCCTCGTGGAACTGACCAACGGGCTGCTCGTACTGGCTCAATCAAGTATTCAGCATTCCAAAGTCCCGTTCGGGCCACTTCGCATCGACGAGGTGTTGTACGCGGCAAAGGACGAACTGGCCCGCGCCCACCCCGAATACCATTTCCAGATCGAATACCTCGAATTGCCCGAAGAAGAGGAAGCCATGTTGATTTTCGGCAACGAACAACTGCTGAAAACCACCTTCCTCAACCTGATGGACAATGCCTGTAAATTTTCGACTGACCAACAGGTGAAAGTCAGCATCTCGCTGCCCGGGCGTCAGGTGGAGATTCGGTTTTCCGACCGGGGCATCGGAGTGCCGGCCGGCGAGGAGGAAAAGATTTTCAATTCTTTTTTCAGGGGGAGCAACGTGTCGGGAACCACCCGCGGATATGGTATCGGTTTGTCGTTGAGCAGGCGAATCATGCAGCTGCACCAGGGCAGCATTCGGCTGCAAAACCGTGCCGAAGGAGGCTCGGAGTTTATCGTCACCTTGCCTGTAATTCATTGAAAATAAGGTTTTAATAGAATTTTAATCTCGCTTTTAGGCCGGCTTAATAAAGCGGGAAAATTGGGCATGACTTTTTCAAAGCTTCGGGAAATCAAATCCGATTTCCCATGACAGATAACACAAAAACACTCCGCACGTGGGCCATAGCGGCCACCGTTCTTTTTCTGCTCACTACAATTTCCACTTGCTGGTTCTGGTCGAAATACCGCACGCTGGCTGGCGAAAATGCCGGTCAAAGTGACCGCATCGAATCGTTGCTCAGCGAAAAACAAACACTGGACCAGCAACTCGACAGCCTCAACGCCGCCTACAATTTCGTACGGATGGAAAACGACTCCCTCCAGGGGTCGGTGGCCCGTTCGGAACACATCTTCACCGAAAAACTCGGCCAGATCGAACAACTTCGGAAGAAAAACACCCGCGATGTAAAGGAACTCCGCGCTCAAATCGCCGCCCTTCAGCAGGCCAAGGCGGAAATGGAGACCGTGGTCACCTTGCTCCGCTCCGAAAACGAACAACTGAAAGCCGAAAACGCGCGCCTTGCCGGTGAAAACGAAGACCTCCGCGGCGCCAACACCGAACTGGGTCAGCAGGTGAGCGAGCTGAGTCAAAAACTGGAGGACCAGATCCGCAAAACACAGTCGGCCAAATTCAAGGCAAGCGCTTTCCGCGTGGAAGTGGAACGCCGGGGCGACAAACTCACCACGCGCGCCAAAAAAGTGCGCAACCTGAATGTCAGCTTCGACCTGGCCGACGTGCCCGAAGCCTATCAGGGGCCCCAGAAATTGTACCTGGTCATCGCCGACGACCGCGGGACCCCCATCGCAGCCGCCAACCCGATCAAGGCCACCGTGGAAGCGCCCTCGGGCCAGGTCCAGATCGTGGCACAGCAGGCCAAAGCCGTGGCCCTGGGACCCACTCAACGGCTTTCTTTTTCCTACAAACTCGATGAAAAACTCAAAAGAGGCAGCTATGTAGCCGCGATTTACTGCGATAAAGGCCTGTTGGGCGTATCCAGTTTCCGGCTAATGTGAAAGGCCTTTAATGTGATTTTAACGGGCGTTTAATCAGCGTTTAAGGCCGCTGATGGAACCTTTGTGCCCGCAAATATTTGCTTTTTCAATCCACTCATTTTCCCATGAACACAGCGCGTCCGACTCATCCTTGGGACCGCTGTAAAAACACGATTGTACATGATTTATTTTCTTTATTCCCTGCTCCTGTTGACAACTTGGAGCAACACCGATCTCGCCCGAACACCTGAAAACAAACCCGCACTCTCCCCCGTCATTCTTCTCGACAGTATCACCCCTGCAACCTGTTCCAACAACGCCGACGGCGCTATTTTCATCACCATCAAACAAGCAGAACTGCCGGTCAGCTACATCTGGAGCAACGGCGCCACCACCGAAGACCTTCTCGATCTCCCTGCCGGCGTGTACGGCTGCACCGTAACGGATGCCAACGGCGAAATCAGCGCGCTGGACGATATTCTCGTCGAAGCGCCCCCGGCACTCCTCCTCAATACCGACTCCATCGCCACGCCCGACTGTCAGAGCAATGCCGGCTATATTGCGGTCAGCGCAGAGGGCGGCACGCCATCCTATACCTATGTCTGGAATAACGGCGATATCAATCCGGTTCTCGAGGACCTGACCGCCGGCATTTATTCCGTCACGGCAACCGATGCCAACGGATGCACCGCTGTCGCCGAATTCAATCTGGAGACCGATTTCCCCGTGGCTGCCACGGCGGATGCCGAGATCAACTGCGCCAATGCCATCGTCGCGCTGAGCGCCGATGGATCGACGACAGGCGACCAGATTTCCTACTCCTGGTCAACTGCCGGGGGGATATTCGTCAGCAATCCAGACTCTTTTACCGTGTATGCCGCAGCCCCCGGCTATTACGATCTGCTGGTAACCAATACGCAGAACGGTTGTACTGCCAGCGCGCAGGCCCTGGTCACCATCGATTCCGTGCCGCCCGTCATCGACCTCGGCGACGACATCACGGTTGCCTGCACCAACACAACGGACACCCTCTGGAGCAACGGCCCGACAGGCCCCGAATACACCTACATGTGGATGGCCCTCGATGGCGGCCACTTGTCGGGAAATGCCAATCAGCCGCACGCTATTTTTGACCACACGGGTACTTTCGTACTGACCGTGGTGAATACCACCAACGGTTGCCAGGCCATCGACACGATCGTGGTAAGCGGCCTCAACGCGCCGCCCTCGGCCACCGTGGCAGGCGACACGCTGAGCTGTTTGCTGGATTCGGTGGCGCTTTCCGCCGAATACGACACGCTCAACACCGTCTGGGTCTGGCAAGGCCCGGGAGGATTCATCTCTACCCTGCCCGAGCCCACGGTTGGCAGTCCGGGCGCCTATTGGTTTACCCTCACCGACACCCTGACGGGCTGTTTTATACAAAAAACAGCGCTGGTCGCCGCCGACACCAACCCTGCCGTGATCTTGTACACTTTTGGGGGCGCCCTGACCTGCGTGCAAACGGAGGTGCAGATCGGCGTGGAAACTGATTCGACCATTGCCACCGGCTATTACTGGTACGGCCCCGACGGTTTTGAATCGGCGGAGCAAAGCCCGGTCGTGAACGAACCCGGTAGTTACGTGGTATTTGCCACCAACCTCGCCAACGGTTGTTCCATATCCGACACCCTCGACGTAGCGGGCAACTTTACCCTCCCCAACGCCGCCGCGGGCGACGATCAAATCATCACCTGCGCGGCGCTGCAAATTTCACTGGACGGCACTGCCTCCAGCCAGGGCGACCAAATCGTGTACGTCTGGACAACCCTGGACGGCAACATCCTGAGCGGCGACAGCACGGATACCCCGGTCGTGGATGCAACAGGCGCCTACACCCTGACGGTGATCGACGCGGCCAATGGCTGCTCGGCCAGCGACGAGGTTGTGGTGACCACCAACGTCATTCAACCGACTGTCTCGGCCGATGTGACCGACACGCTGTCCTGCGACCTGACCGAAGTTACCATTTCGGGATCGGTAGCGCCCGACAACGACGTGGAATACGCCTGGTCGGGGCCCAACGGATTTACTTCCCAGGAACTGACCCTGATCGTAACGGAGCCCGGCGTGTACACGCTGACGGCGACTCATTTGATCAGCGGATGTACGGCCGAAGCCTCGGCAGAAGTGTTTTCCACAGCGCCCATCGCCTCGGCCGGCCCTTCGAAGGTGCTCAATTGTATCGTTTCAAACGTTGTACTGGAAGGCAACTCTTCGCTCAGCGGCGATAACATCGTCATCAGCTGGACGACTCCCGATGGCCATATCGTCAGCGGCGAAAACACGCTTTCTCCGGTGGTGGATGCCGCGGGCACGTATTTCCTGACCGTGGCTGATACGATCAATCTTTGCGAAGATGTCGCTTCTACTACCGTGGTATGGGATACGCTCGCGCCCGAAGCGCTGGCAGGCCCGGATCAGTTGCTGACCTGTTCGACTTCCGTTGTGACGCTCGACGCCAGCGCCTCGAACGGCAACGGCGCCCTGCAATTTGACTGGACAACCGATACCGGTCATTTTGTAAACGGAGCAAATACGGCTACGCCCCAAGTGGACGCCGCCGGCCTGTACTACCTCTCGCTGACCGATGCTTCCAACGGATGTTTCGCCCTCGATTCGGTGCTCGTAGGTACAGATCTGACCTTGCCGGTCGCCACTGCCACTGCCTTCGGCACCCTGACTTGTGTCAGTACCAACGTGCCTTTGAGCGGTACGTCATCCATACCCGGTTCCACGTTCCAGTGGTCGGGCCCCGTCGGTTTTACGTCTTCGGTGGCCAACCCGGTCGTGACCGTGCCCGGCACCTACACGCTCGTCGTGACCAACCCGGCCAACGGCTGCATGGGTACGGCCAGCGTGACGGTTGTTCAAAATACCATGCCGCCGGTATTGACGGCTTCGGCAGGACCGCTGACCTGTTCACACCCCGATGTGATGATCATGACCACGGTTGAGCCGGCTATGGTGAACTTCCTCTGGACGGGTCCGGGCGGTTTCAGTTCGACTTTGCAAAACCCCACGGTGACCGCGCCGGGCAATTACTCGGTGGTGGTCACGAACCCGGCCAATGGCTGCACCAACTCCGTCTCCGTCACGGTGACGCAGAATGTGACGCCGCCTTTGGTCAGCGCCGCCCCGGGCGGTACCCTGACCTGCACCCAGACTTCCCTGACCCTTAACGCCACCGCTACGCCGGCAGGAACCACTTTTGCCTGGACCGGCCCCGACGGCTTTGTATCCAGCCTTGCCAATCCTACGGTAAACGCACCCGGTGTTTACACCGTAACGGCTACCCATCCGGTGAACGGTTGCACCAGTCAGGCCGTCACTTTTGTGGAATCCAACGCCATACCCCCAACCGCATACGCAGGTCAGGATCTGCCCTTGAACTGTGTCAACGGATTTTTAACCCTCAACGGAACCGGCTCCTCCACGGGCAGCCAGATCACTTACAGCTGGTCAACCCCTGACGGCAACATTGTCATTGGACAAAATACCCTGATGCCCAGGGTGGACGCCCCCGGCACCTACATCTTGTTGGTAACCAACACCGCCAATGGTTGTACCGCCACGGACGAAGCCGTCATCACGGCGCCGACCAATGTCACGGCAGTCATTTCACAAAGCCAAAACGTAAGCTGCAACGGCGGTTCCAACGGCTCGGCAACCGTGCTGGCCGGCGGCGGCACCCTGGTTTACTTCTACAACTGGTCGAACGGCAATCAGACGGCTACCGCCGATAACCTCGGCGCCGGACTGTACGCAGTAACGGTGACCGATCAGGCTTCCTGCACGGCAACCGCAACGGTCAACATCAGCGAACCGACGGCCCTTACGGTCAACATCAATGTCACGGCAGAAACCCTGCCCGGCGCCAACAACGGCACCGCGACCGCCGCAGCCCAGGGAGGCACGGGCGCCTATTCCTATCTTTGGGAAACAGGGGCAACTTCCGCCTCCATCGGCAATCTTGCTCCGGGCGCTTACCCGCTCACGGTAACGGACGCCAACGGTTGCACCGCCACCGGGGTAGCCAATATCAACCCGTCCAGTTGCGCGCTTGCCGCGCTGGTACTCACCACTTCGCCCAGTTGCTTCGGCTACACCAATGGCTCCGCTACCGCCAATGTCAGCGGGGCCAACGGCCCGGCTACGTACCAATGGAGCACAGGCGCCACGGTCGCGGCGATTCAAAACCTTGCCGTTGGATCGTACAGCCTTACCGTCTCGGATGGCGCAGGCTGTCAGGCAATCGTTCCGTTCCAGATCACTGGTCCTCAGGCGCTTGGCGTCACGCTGGTATCGCAGCAAAACGTGTTGTGCGCCGACGATGCAGCGGGTGCGCTGGGTATTGCAGCCTCGGGCGGCACGGCGCCTTACAGTTACCTTTGGTCAAACGGCAATACCAATAATGCCCTGAGCAACCTGCTGCCCGGCGCCTATGGCCTTACGGTTACCGATCAAAACGGCTGCAGCCATACTTTCAACAGCAGCATCACGGCAACGGACCAAAACCCGCCACTCGTGCAGACGCATGACGCCACCGTCGAATTGAATTCCAACGGCACGGCGGTACTCACCGCAGCCATGATCGATGCAGGTACCGCCGACGGCGAATGCTCGCTGGCCAGCCTGGCCGTGAGCCCCTCGTCCTTCGATTGCAGCGCGCTGGGCGCCCATACGGTCGTACTGACCGCTACGGACGTGAACGGCAACTCGAGCACCGGCACGGCCACCGTCACGGTCACCGACAACATCGTACCCGTACTGAACTGCCCTGCGAATATCGAAGTCGGCGCTTGCGAGGCGCAAGTCCAGTTTGCAACGCCGGGCGTCAGCGACAACTGTCCGTACAACCCGGCCCAACTGGTGCAGGAAAGCGGTTTGGCTTCCTGCTCCGTGTTTCCCGCCGGCACGACGACGACCCAGACCTATCGCTATACCGACGCGGCAGGCAACACCGCGACCTGCAGTTTTACGGTAAAAATTGGCTCCGAACTCACGGTTGCTCAACAGGTAAGCCCGGCCAGCTGCGGTCAGATCTGCGACGGCTCCATCAGTCTCGACCTGAACGGCGCACAGCCGCTCTCGATCGTCTGGAATACCGGCGCTACGACCCCGCAACAATCCGACCTCTGCTTCGGATTCTATGGCGCCACGGTGACCGACGCCTATGGCTGTACCAAAGTGCTCGACATCGAAGTGCCCTCGGCCGACACGCAGGCGCCCACCCTCCTGTTGCAAAACGCGACGGCAGCGCTCGGCCCCGACGGCCTGGCCGTTATTTCAGCGGAACTGTTCGACCAGGGCAGCTCCGATAATTGCGGTGTGATCAACTGGACTTTGAGCGCAACCGAATTCAGCTGCGACCAGATCGGCGAACACACCATCGACATCACTGCAACCGACGAAAGCGGCAATATCGCCACCCAATCGGTGGTACTGACGATCATCGACAACATTGCGCCCACCCTGCTTTGCCCCGACGATATCGTGGTAGGTCTTTGCAATGCAACCGTCGATTTTGCCCAGCCGATCGTACTCGACAACTGCGACACGGGCGCGCCTGAACAGATCACCGGCCTGCCCTCGGGCTCCGAATTCCCGCAGGGCGACACACAGGTGCTTTTTGCTTCCACCGACCCCTCCGGCAACACGGGAACCTGTTCGTTCCACGTCGTGGTACAGGAGTCGTTCAATGTCGCGGCAACCGTCACCAACGTCAGCTGCCCCGGCGCCTGCAACGGTCAGATTCTGCTCAACATCGGCGGCAGCGGCCCGTACACGGTTGTCTGGAGCAATGGCTCGACAGGCCAGCAATTGCAAAACCTCTGCGCCGGCACTTACGAAGTCGTCGTGTCCGATGCATCCGGCTGCTCCCAGAGTTTTGATTTCGAGGTCACCGAGCCGCAGGCCATCACCCTTGTTGTCGACGACGTATCGCACGACATCAACAACGCCAGCGTGGGCAGCATCGACATGAGCGTTTTCGGCGGCACTTCGCCCTACGCCTACCAGTGGTACCACGACGGTGCTCCTTTTGCCAACACCGAGGATGTGAGCGGCCTGACGATCGGTTCGTACCAGCTCGTCGTAACCGACGCCAACGGCTGTACGGCATCGGGCCCGAGCATCGTGATCATCAACAATGTTTCTTCCACCGGATCGCCTGAACAGGCTTTCAATGCCTTACTGGCTCCGAATCCGGCTTATGATCAGACGGAATTGCGCTTTGACGCGCCTTTGCGCTACGCCGTCAACCTTCAACTTTTCGACGCCACGGGCCGCCTTGTACGGACCGAACAGATCGGCGAAGGAACCGAGTGGTACACGCTTGATCTCCACGATTTGCCGGCAGGCGCCTGGCGCATAATCCTCCTGGCCGATGATGGCCAATATTTATCCAAAACACTGATAAGAATGAGGTAAGAGGCTAAATGCTTCATCTTTGACACAGGGGGGTCTCCAAAGGGAGGCTTCCCTTGTCTTTTTTAGACGCTCAGGGGTTCTATTTTTTACCGCCAAGACGCGGAGGCGCAAAGGGTTCGCGAACCTTCGCGTCTTGGCGCCTTGGCGGTGAAAATGGGTATAGTCAACAAAAAAAATACACGGCAAGATGCCACCCATTCGGTGTGTATGCTGTCTAATGATTGGACCCAACTCTTCTTACAGCCATGCGTACCACCTTTCTCCTGTTACTTGCCTTTGTTTTTCTTTCCCGCCTATCCGCCCAGGACTGCAATTGCGCCGCACAATTCGAATTTCTCACCCAAAAGATAGCAACCAATTATTCCGGCTATGCCGACAAGGTCAATCCGCAGACACAGGCTGCTTTTGATGCGCACACCCTGCATTATCGCGAACTGACGGCCGCCACACGCGTAGACACGACCTGCGCCCGCCTCCTGCTTGAATGGACGCTTTTTTTCAAAGACCGGCATGTTCAGTTGACGTACAATTTTCCGAAGGAAGACCCCGTAACCGTGCGCCAGCGGTATCTCGCCTGGGAGCGCATCCCGCTCGGCGAAACGGAAGCCCGGCAGCAGATCGACCGCCCGGGCGGCGACCCGGCCGAGGGCATCTGGGAAATGAGCGGCGGCAACTACCGCGTCGCGCTGATCGAATCCCCCACGCCCGAGCGCGATCTGGCGGCCGTCGTACTTCGGGCCGACAGCGTGTACTGGGTGCCCGGACAAATCAAATTTGACCTGAAAAAAAACGGCGGGGCCTATACCGCCCGCTTTTACATGCGCGACCACAGCATGAAAACACTGGACGCCAGCCTCAGCGGCGACCAATTGATTTTCAAGGGATTCGCCAACTGGCAGCGGGTTTATCCAGGCAACGGGAAAGTGCCCGTCGCGAACCCGAAGCAGCTTTTTACCCTGCGGCAACTCGACTCCACGACGGTGCTGCTGACCGTCCCGACCATGAATGAAAACGTGCGTCTCGAACTCGACAGCCTGATCAAAGCCAACCGCAAGTTGCTGGCCCGCACCCCCAACATGATCATCGACGTGCGCGGCAACGGCGGCGGCAGCGACGTGACCTATTACCCCCTCAAACCCTACCTCTACACCCAAAAAGTCACCGGCGACCGCATGCAATTCTGGGCCACCCGCGACAATGCCGACAAATTTGCCCTGATGGGTAAAAACAAAAACTTCCCCTGGTCCTGGCGGATGTACGGCAAGTACATGGCCCGCAGGTTGCGCCGCCACGAAAGGCATTTTGTCGGAAAAGCCGGCACCTTCACGGAGCGCGTCAAACACCCCAAAAAATACCCGCTACGGGTGGCCGTGCTGATCAACGGCGGCTGCGCCAGCAGTTGCGAGGAGTTCGTGCTGTTTGCCCGTCAAAGCAAAAAAACAACCCTGATCGGTCAGCCGACCGGCGGCGTGCTCGATTACGGCAACCTGCATTTCCTCGATTTCCCCGACCCGCGTTTCACCATCGGCTACCCGACCTCCCGCTCCAACCGCGTGGCGGCAGGCCGCCCGGTCGACAACATCGGCATTGCGCCGGAGATCCGGCTGACCGAAGCCGACGGCGACTGGGTGGAATGGGCAAGAAAATATTTGAGCGGGAAATGATTATTTTTGTTGAAACAAACCTGTTTCAACATGAAAAAATCATTTTTCACCGGCTTTTTCGCCCTCGTGCTGCTTGCTTTCACAGCCTGCGAAAAAAAACAATCCTCCCAGAGCGAGCTGCTCGACAACCAATGCGTATTCCAGCCTTTCTCCAAACGGCTGCATAAAGTAATCAAAACGAATACCTATCCGGGCACCAGTTTTCCTCCCTACGTCAGAACCACGGAATACTTTTTTGACGATCAGGGCCGCCTTGACAGCATGTTGAACGACCAAACCGCCTCGGCCGTCTCGTACGACCTCAGCGGCAGAGTGAGCCAATTGCGCCACTACGCCTACCAGCAGCCTCAAACGCTGACAGGCGTAACCACGTATTATTACAACAACGGCCTGCTCGACAAAACCGTCGAAAACCACCCGGGCAGCCCGACAAGCTGGTCATTAAGCTGGTTTTATGAGTGGGATGCCAATGGTTTTATCGTAAAAACCTGGACGGAAAACGGCAACGACAAAAGAGTCTTCACCCGCGACGAATGCGGCAACGTCCTGAAAACGCAGGACTTCTACAACGACACCAATGCCGAGCACTTCCTCTCCGAAGCGACCTACGACCCCACCCCCAACCCGCGCTACCTGATCGGGCTGGATGCTATCCTGCCCGGCTCCTATTCGGTGAACAACCCGAATTATTCCCGGATCATTCATTGGGATTGTAGCGACTACGATGGTTCGCCAAATTTCAGCGAATATGAGTACGACGCGGAAGGTCTGCCGGTCAAAATGACTAATTCATACGGGACCGAAGAATATTTTTATGAATAAAAAGGGGCTTTGCCCCGTCTGAACACGGGCCATCCAGACCTTGCGACAAAGGACTGGATGGCCTTTTTCTATCCCCCTTTCAACCAACAACAAGCAAGTTTTCAGCAGGGCTGAACAGAATTTTGAGAAAGAATAATTTTCAACCCGCGCAACGCAATTTTTCCCCCTCATTTTGCTTTAATTTTCCGCTTTAATTCTACCCTCCTCTCCCTTCGCCCAAACCGTTTTTTTCCTCACCTCACACCCACTCCCAGCCATGCGAAAGCACCGCGCCCCTGTACTTATTCTGTCTATTGCCCTGTTTTCCTTTCTCCTCGGCTCCTGTACCAAAGTCAAAAAAGACGAGGCCTACTACGCGGAAGCCTCCAAATACATTTACGCCTACACCAGCGGCGCTATTGCCCGCGACGAAGCAGTACGGGTGCGTTTCGTGCATCCCGCCGTTGGCCAGGACCAGGTGGGGCAAAAAGTTGCCTCGGGTATTTTTAGCGTCAGCCCGGGCATCAAGGGCGACGCCATTTGGGAAGACGACCGCACCATCAAACTGCAAGCCTCCGAGCCGCTTCCGTACGGAGAGCGCTACTCGGCTCAGGTTGCATTAAAAAAACTGTTTCCCGACGCCCCCAAACGGGTGAAGGTTTTTGAATTCGATTTTTCAGTGCGCAACCTCTCGTACGACGTGATCGTGGACGGCCTGCGCGCCGAAGACCCCAACGACCTCAAACGGCAACAGATCGTGGGCCGCATGCGCACCAGCGACCCTGCGGACAACGCCGGACTGGAAAAAATCCTCGCCGCGGCGCAAGGCAACAACAAACTAACCGTCAGCTGGACGCACAGTCAGGACGGCCGTACGCACGACTTCGTTATCGGTGGTGTGGAGCGTTCCAATGTGCGCTCCAAGGTCAATGTGTGGTGGAACGGAAGCCCGATCGGCCTGAAAAAACAAGGCGGAACGGAGGTCACGATCCCTTCGCTCGACGAATTTATCGCGTTGAGTGCCAGGGCTATGCAGGGCGACGAACAATTTGCGCTGCTCAATTTTTCCGACCCGATCTCTCCTTCGCAGGAACTCTCCGGCCTGATCCGGCTCGATGGCGCCGAAGTGCGCTTTGCCATCGACGGCAACTTCGTCAGGGTGTACCCCAAGACGCGCATCACCGGCTGGCACACCCTGCGCGTCGAAACCGGCGTGAAAAACATCGCCGGCGCCAGCCTCAAGGAACAAAGCGAATGGCCGCTCAATTTCGAGGAAGCCAAACCTGCCCTGCGACTGGTCGGGCGTGGCGTTATTGTGCCTCAAAACGACGACGGCGCCGTCATTTTCCCCTTCGAGGCGGTTGGTTTGCACGCCGTCGATGTAGAGGTGTTTAAAATTTACAACTCCAACATCCTGCAATTCCTGCAGGTCAATGAACTGGAAGAAAACCGCGAGCTCGAACGCGTGGGCCGGATCGTGTTGCAGAAAAAAATCTCGCTCAGCGACCTGAGCCCCGGCGCCAGCCCAAGCGACTGGCAGCGCTACGCCCTCGATCTGCGCGACATGATCAAACAGGACCCGGGGGCGATCTATCAGATTCGCCTCGCATTCCGTAAAAGCTACACCGATTTCACCTGCCAGGGCAAATTCCCCGGCGACGACGACGGCACCGACAACCTTTCTCACCTGGGGCAAACCGACGCTGACGGCCAAATGGTGTCCATCATGGGCAGCTATCGCGGCATTTATTTCAGCGACGAAGACTCCTGGTATTACGAATATGAAGATGAAGGCGAAGAAGGTGACGACTCCGACAACGAAGACCTCGGCTTCCGCTGGGACAACCGTGATAACCCCTGCAAGCGCGAGTACTACAACTCCGAACATTTTATTCAGCGCAATGTGTTCGTCAGCGATCTCGGCATTACCGCCAAGCGCGGCAACGACGGCACCCTGTTTGCAGCCGTGACCGACCTGAATACGACCGAACCCATCAGCGGCGTGTCGCTCGAACTGTACAATTACCAGTTACAACCCATTGCCAAAACCCAAACCACTTCCGATGGCACGGTAGTGATGGAGGATTTGCATGAAAAACCTTTCGTCGTCGTCGCAACCCGCGGCGATCGCCGGGGCTACCTGCGCCTCGCCGACGGCGGCGCGCTGAGCCTGAGCCGTTTCGACGTGGCGGGCGTCGCGGCACAAAAAGGGCTGAAAGGGTTTCTGTACGGCGAACGCGGCGTTTGGCGACCGGGCGATTCGCTTTTCCTCAATTTTGTACTCGAAGACGGCAACGGCACCCTGCCCGCCGGCCACCCCGTGCAGTTTGAACTGACCGACCCCAAAGGCGCCCTGCAATACCGCACCGTGTCGAGCAAAAGCGTCGGCGGCGTGTATCCGCTGCATTGCGCCACCCGCCTCGATGCCCCTACCGGCAACTGGACGGCGCGCGTCATGATCGGCGGCGCAACCTTTACCCAAACCCTTAAAATCGAAACCGTCAAACCCAACAGACTGAAAATCAATCTTGATTTTGGTAAAAAACAACTGCTTGCCGACGACGAAAACCTGAGCGGCCGCCTCAACGTCAACTGGCTCCACGGCGCGCCGGGCAAAGACCTGAAAACCAAGGTCGAACTGCAGATGCGCTCGGTCAAAACCCAGTTCGACAATTATAAAGACTTTGTATTCGACGACCCGGCCCGCTCATTTTACAGCGACCCGCAGGTGCTGTTCGAAGGCTCGACCAATGACAACGGCCAGGCCACCGTGCCTCTCGACCTTGGCGACGTGTCCTCGGCGCCGGGCAAACTGATTGCCAGTTTCAAGGTGCGCGCCTTCGAAAAAGGCGGCGATTTCAGCACCGACAATTTCTCGCTCGATTATTTCCCCTTCCCGCGTTTCGTCGGCCTTCGCATTCCGACCGACCAGTACGGCAATCGCGAGGTACCGCAGGGCACCGGCGGCACCGTTCAGGTTGTCTGCCTGGACATCAACGGCAAACCCTTGTCCAACCAGCAGGTCGAAGTCGGCCTGTACCGCACCGACTGGCGCTGGTGGTGGGATGAAGACGCCAACTCGGGCGTAGCGCAGTTCAATTCCTCCGAGCACGTCAATGCCCTCGACAAGGCCACGCTGACCACCGACGGTCGCGGCGTGGCCACCTGGAAGGTGACGCCCTCGCAATGGGGCCGTTACCTCATCCGCGTCACCGACCCCGATGGCGGACACGCGGCAGGCGACTTTTTCTGGTCGGGCTACCCCGACAATTCCGGCGGCAATTCGACGCGCAACGCGGCGGCCATGCTGCCGTTCAGCGTGGAAAAACCCAAATACAACGTGGGCGAGGAGGTCGTTTTGAAAGTCCCCGCCAGCGAATCGGGCCGTATCCTGCTGACCATCGAAAACGGCAACAAAGTGGTGGAGCACCGCTGGTTCCAGGCCCAGGCCGGCGACAACCTGCTGAAATTCAGGGCGACCGAAGCCATGGCGCCTGCCGTGTACGCCCACGTCAGCCTCATGCAACCACATGCCCAAACGATCAACGACCTGCCGATCCGCATGTACGGCGTCATGCCCGTCAATATCGAAAACCCGCAGACCCACCTCAATCCGCAGATTGACATGCCCGACGTGGTCAAGCCTGGCGAGCCGTTTACCGTCAGCGTGCGCGAAAGCAGCGGAAAAGCCTGCGCGTACACCCTGGCGATTGTCGATGATGGCCTCCTCGACCTGACCCGTTTCGAAACGCCCAACCCCTGGAATACCTTTTTCGCACGGGAAGCCCTGGGCGTCAAAACCTGGGATGTGTACGACTACGTGCTGGGCGCCTACGGCGCAGAACTGGAACGTATTCTCAGTATCGGCGGCGACGGCATCAACCAGAAAGCGCGGGCCGGCGCCCAGATCAACCGCTTCAAACCCGCGGTGGTGCACATCGGGCCGTTCTATCTTGAAAAAGGAAAAACTGCCCGCCATACCATTAAAATCGACAATTACGTGGGCTCGGTACGCGCCATGCTGGTGTGTTCGGCGCCTGCTCCAGCTGGCAAAGGCGCTTACGGCTCCGCCGAAAAAACAGTGGCCGTGCGCAAACCGCTGATGATCTTGCCCACCCTGCCGAGGGTGCTGGGCCCGGGCGAATCGCTCCGCCTGCCCGTGGATGTTTTTGCCATGGAAAACAAGGTGCGCAGCGCGACCATCAGGGTAAAAGAAAATTCGGGGCTGGTCAATATTCAAAACTCCTCGGTCAACACCCTCAATTTTGCCCAGCCCGGCGAGCAAATGACCTACTTCGACCTCAAAGTGGGACAAAAAACAGGGGTGGCCAAGTTCACCGTCGTCGCACAGGGCGGCGGCGAAACGGCGGAAGAAACCATCGAATTGCTGGTCCGTAATCCCAACCCGGTCATGCAGAACGTCTGGGAAGGCACCATCGAGCCCGGCGGGGAATGGAGCGGCGGCTTCGAGCCCAACCAGTACAGCGACATTGTCAACGCCGTGCTGGAAGTCAGCGCATTGCCCCCAATCAACCTGAGCCGGCACCTCGACTACCTGATCCAGTATCCGCACGGTTGCATCGAGCAAACCACTTCGGCCGCGTTCCCTCAACTGTACGTGGACCTGCTGACGCCGCTGACGCAAAAGCAAAAAGACAAGATTTCCCGCAACGTCACGGCTGCCATCGACAAGCTCCGCAACTTCCAGGATTACACCGGCGGCTTCACCTACTGGCCGGGCAGCGGCTATGTGGACGACTGGTCCACTTCGTATTGCGGCCACTTCCTGCTTGAAGCCAAATCAAAAGGCTACGCCATTCCGGCCGGCGTGCTCGAACACTGGCTGGAATTCCAGACCAAGGTCAGCAAACAATGGAACCAGAAAAATTCAAACTACACCTGGGAAGTGTACGACAACGAGATCGGACAAGCCTATCGGCTTTACACCCTGGCGCTCGCCGGCAAAGCCGACCTGGCAGGCATGAACCGGCTCCGCGAGAAAAAGGACCTTTATTCCCAGGCCGCCTACATGCTGGCCTCCGCTTATGCCCAGGCTGGCAAGCCGGAGGTGGCCCGCGAAATCGCGTCGGGTCGCTGGCGCGACGACTGGCACTACGACTGGTGTGGCTACACCTACGGGTCCGACCTGCGTGACCGCGCCTTGCTGCTCGAAACCTACACCGCAATCGGAGATCAGCCGCGCGCGCAGGCGACGGTCAACTACCTCTGCGGCGAGCTCGGGGCGGCACAGGGCTGGTACTGGAATACGCAAAGCCTGGCCACCTCGCTCCGCGCCTTGTCGAAGTACGTATCGAAAAACATGGCCGGCCAGGGCCCCTCGTATGCCTATCGTTTGGGCGGTAGCGGCTACCAGAACGGCGATGCCAGCAAGCCCATCAGCACGGTAGATTTCACCGATCAGGCTTTCAGCACCAGCCGGGTGGCCGTGAAAAACAACGCCTCGGTTCGCTTGTACGCCCGCCTGGTGGTGGGTGGCCAACGACTTATCGGCGAAGAACAGGCACAGGCCAGCAACATCACCCTCTCGATCCGCTACACCGACAACAAGGGCGTAGCGCTCGACCCGGCCAGCCTGAAACAGGGCACCGATTTCATCGCGGAAGTGACGGTAAAACGCAACAGCGCGTTCGTCTTTCCCTTTAACGAACTGGCACTCAATGAAATATTCCCCTCCGGCTGGGAAATCCTCAATGCCCGTATGAGCGGCGTCAACTACGGCAGCAGCAGTGCCGCCGATTATCAGGACGTGCGCGACGACCGGGTGTACACCTACTTCGACCTTTACGGCGACAATAACGAAACCCGTGTGTACCGCATTCAACTCAACGCGGCCTACGCAGGGCGTTACTATCTGCCTGCCGTCAGTTGCGAAGCCATGTACGACAATCGTATCAGGGCAAGCGTACCCGGCCGTTGGGTAGAAGTCATTTGAGAGGGGGCGATTGCGAGAAGGAAGGGGCGATAGATGTTGATTTTTTTTAGATATAAAGTTTTATTCTTTAATTTTTTAAAAAACTCAATTCTTCGGCTCTTCCATCTCGTCATCGCACATTCGCCAAATCGTACTTATCTTTGCGTAAAATTTACACCATGCTTGAAGATTTAAAATCCGAAGACCCTGCCCGGCTCAACGAAGCATTTAACGAAAAAGGCGAGCGGGTCAGCCCGGTTCTTCCCCAGAATGTCCGCAATTTTTTGATCGATATCGACGGGACCATTTGCGACGACGTTCCCAACGAAGAACCCGAGCGAATGCTGACGGTACTGCCCTATCCCGATGCGCTGGCCATGCTCAACAAATGGCATGACGAAGGCCATATCATTTATTTTTTTACCAGCCGCACCGAGGCGCATCGTGAGATCACGGAGACCTGGCTCAACCGCCACGGCTTCAAATACCACGGTATTATTTTCGGCAAACCGCGCGGCGGCAACTACCACTGGATCGACAACCACATCGTGAGAGCAACCCGTTTTAAAGGCAAATTCACGGATTTGGTGGTAAAAACCCACGAAATCGAAGTTTTCTCCGAGTAAACACCATTTTCGGCAGCAAACTGCGTTCTTTGTCTGACCAAGTCAAACATTTAAACGCATGAACCGCCTCCAGATAATGCCTTCTCTCCCGGGCACAATGCAGCGCGTTGCATTGTGCCTGGTTTTTTTCAGCGCGGCGCTCGCCCTGCCTGCCCAGTCTGCATTTCCCTACAAGCTCAAATCGCCCAACATGGTACAGCGACTGAGCGCTCCGGAGTTGAAAGAATTTTCAGACATGAGCCCGACCGACCGCCCCGATGAGTTTCTGGCCATCGCCGACGAACGCGGAGAAGCCTATTTTATCGACACCACAGGCAGAATAATCCGCAGGGTTTTGTTTCGCGACAAGGGCGATTTCGAGGGCGTGGAAATGGTTGGGCAATGCATTTACGCACTGAAAAGCGATGGCGATATTTTTGAAATCGGCTGCTGGGATCAGGCCAAAAGCACCGTCAACAGCTACGAAACCGCGCTCTCCAAAAAAGACGACACCGAAGGATTGTGCTTCGACCCCGATCGCAAAGCCTTGCTGGTTGCCTGCAAGGAAGACCCCAAAAGCGATACGCTGCGCGGAATTTTTGCCTTCGACCTCAAAAAAAAGACCCTCGACCCGAAGCCTGTTTACACGATCGATCCCAAAGAAGTGAACCGCCTGGCCCCCTGGGAAGCCGATGAAAAACCCGACTATTTTAGTCCCTCGGCCCTTGCCATACACCCTGAAACCCATGACATTTACGTCATTTCGACTGCTTTGAAGCGCCTGATCGTACTCGATTACCACACAGGCGCCATTAAATATGCTGATTATCTGGATAAACAGATTCTCCCTCAACCGGAAGCCCTGTCCTTCGACCGCAACGGCAATCTTTACATTGGCAGTGAAGGCAAGGGGGGCGACGGGCTGTTACTCCGTTTTGATATAATCGATACAAGCAAAAATTGATTACCGTCTCAACGCGAATCTCCTATGCGGTTTGAAGAAGCGATTAAAACCTCGAAATTCCAAAGTGAAATCCAAAAAGCCCACCTCCACATCCTGTTTACTGCCGGATGGGTGCGCGCCCGAATCGGCAACCGGCTGAAACCTTTTGGCGTCACCGCCGAACAATACAACGTCCTGCGCATCCTGCGCGGGCAGGCCGCCGACAGCGTCCGGGTGATGGACATCAGCGACAGGATGCTCGAACGAAACTCCAACACCACCCGCCTCATCGACAGGCTGATCGACAAAGGGCTGGTACAACGACTCAAAGCCACTCACGACCGCCGCGAACGCGCCATCCAGCTCACCGCCGAGGGAACAGCCTTGCTGCAACGAATCGACAAAGCCTGGGAAAACAGCAGCCCGCACAGCAGCCAGCTGACGCACGAAGAGGCCGCCATGCTGAACCAACTGCTCGACCGTTTGCGGGAGTGCGACGATATGGATTCGGCAGGGATTTGAACTTTTGTTCAAGATTTTTGTCCTTTCAAGTCCTACTTTTGCGGCGGCAATTCAATGCCGGGGCCGGTGCCGCGCATCGGTCAAGCGATTAACATTCACTATCTTCATTGCTCTCCCGTTATGGCGGTTATAGAACTCAAAATCCCGAATCTTGGCGAATCCATTTCCAGTGTCACCTTTGCCAAATGGCTCAAACCGGACGGCAGTACCGTCGGCATGGACGACCCGCTCTGTGAGATCGAAACGGAAAAAGCCAACCAGGAACTTTCCGCCGACTCGGCCGGCAAACTGATTTGGGTCGCCAAAGAGGGCGAAGACCTCGCCGTAGGCGCTGTTTTTGCCAAAATCGATACCGAAGCGAGCGGCAGCACCAGTGCTTCCAGCAGCAAAACGGAACAGCCCGCCGAAACACCCGCAGCAACACCGGCCGCCAGCGCTACGACCAACTACGCCACCGGCACGCCTTCTCCGGCTGCCACCAAAATACTTGCCGAAGGCGGCGTCGACCCGGCCTCCGTCGCCGGCAGCGGCCGCGATGGCCGGATTACCAAGGACGATGCCCAAAAAGCCGTCGCTTCCGCCCCCGCAACGCCTCCGGCTACTACGCCGGCGCCCACTGCCACCCCGAGCCCGGCAGCCCAGCCGGCGCCTGTGCCGGGCGCCCGCAACGACCGCCGCGAACGCCTCAGCCGCATGCGCCGCACCATTGCAAAACGCCTGGTGAGCGCCAAAAACAACACCGCCATGCTGACCACCTTCAACGAAGTGGACATGACGGCCGTGATGGAACTGCGGGAAAAATACCAGGAGGCTTTTGTTAAAAAATACGGCATCAAACTGGGCTTCATGTCCATCTTCGCCAAAGCCTGCGCCAAAGTGCTGATGGAAATGCCCGACGTGAATGCCACGCTCGACGGCGACGACATCGTTTACCACGAATACGCCGACATCAGCATCGCGATCAGCACGCCCAACGGCCTGGTCGTGCCGCCCCTCCGCAACGTGGAAAGCCGCTCTTTTGCCGAGATCGAACAACAACTGAAAGAACTCTCCGGCAAAGCCCGCGACGGCCGCCTGACCATGGAGGAAATGAGCGGCGGCACTTTCACCATCACCAACGGCGGTATCTTCGGCAGCCTCATGAGCACCCCCATTCTCAACGAACCGCAAAGCGCCATCCTCGGCATGCACGCCATCAAAGACCGCCCGATCGTGGTCAATGGCGAGATCAAAATCCGGCCGATGATGTACCTCGCGCTCAGCTACGACCACCGCGTCATCGACGGCTCCACTTCGGTTACCTTTCTGGTCAAAGTGAAAAACCTGATCGAAGACCCGATCCAACTGCTGCTCGACCTTTAAACGACCGGAGCAACGGCGCGGCAAAGGTTCGAACGCATATTTTCAACAAAATCCACCCGGGTATCGTCCCGGGTGGATTTTGTTTTTTGACCAAAGCGCAAGACAAAACGGCAGTCGGTCGGCGTTTTTCACGACAAAATGACATTGATTTTTTATAGAATCACATTGGAATGTGGTTTGAACGGCACAGGCAAACTACCTGCTACCCAACAAAAACCTGTGTCATGTTCAAACTGCAAAACAACAGCCGTCAGGCTGACGCCAGAATTTACTTCGACGATTTCGCCACGCGCGATGCCTGGGAGGCTGCACAGCGCCCGGCCAATCCTCAATTCAGTATTTTACCCGCCACCAACATTATCGAAACCCCGGACGCATTCCTCATCGAACTGGTTGCGCCGGGCCTGGGCCTGGATGAACTCGGTATCAGTGTGGAAGACAACGAAATCACCGTGCGCTACCAACCTTCCGACAGTCGTTTCGAAAACCTCCACCAGCGGCGCGAATGGCGCAGCGAATACCGGCCCATGCCTTTTGAGCGCAATTTTTACCTCAATGGCGAATTGCTCGATATGTCAGCCCTGCGCGTCGGGACAGACCACGGTATCATTCGCCTGACCATTCCCAAAAAAGAAACGGCACGCGGGGCGATTACACCCTGGATGCCGTTTTCGAGAAATTGAGATTTTTTGATGATGGTTGATGAAGTTTATGGGTTTATAAGGTTGATGAGGTTTATAAGGTTTATAAGATGGGTGGATTTAGAAAAATAAATCCATCTTATCAACCTTATCAACCTCATAAACCTTATAAACCCCTTACTTCACAACTACTGTTTTGACGCTGCTGCCCGCGTTGCCGTTGAGGCGGAGCATGTACACGCCGGCAGGCACCTGTTGAAGGTCGAGGGTCAGGATCTGTCCTTCTGCAAGACCATTCTGGAGGTGCTGGCGGAGTACTTCGCGGCCGTCGGCGCTGTACAGCAGAAGATCAGCCTGACCGGAAAGCGCCTGTCCGCTGCGGACGTACAAGACATCGTAGGCCGGGTTAGGCTGCACGAAAAGGTCGAAGCTGTTGCGGGAAGGTTCTTCCGACTTGACAAACCCGGTCGGGTTGACAATGACGCCGCTTTCTTCGATGCGGTCGCAGGCCAGGTCGTTTTCTGCCGATTGTACGCAGGCCTGTCCGTCAAAATTGACCATATCCATCATTTCCACGTCATCGACGATCCAGTTGCCGTCGAAAACAGCATTGGTAGCGTCGGTGCCGAAGCGGAAACGGTAGGTGATGGTTTCGCCATTGAACTGGCTCAGGTCGAAGTACGACTGAATCCAGCCGTTGGAATTGCCGGAGAAAGCATTGAGGAACGGAATGGCGAAGGTGCTGTAATCGAAGCTTTTGGGCGGATTGCGGAACGAAGCGGCGAGCGGGAAGCGCAGCCACTGTTGTTCGTCGGCGCGGCGAATTTCAACAAAACCGCCATCCACACCAGCCTCGGTATTGTACTGGTGCCAGAAACGGAGCACCGGCTTGGCGCCCGATACGGTCACCGTATTGACGTATTCGATAGCCAGATCGGTCTCCGAAGCAGCTTCATCGGCGCGCCAGGCTGAGGAGCCGGTTTTCACGACGTCGCTTTGCAGATAAAATGCCGTCTGGCCTTCAAAGAAGAGCGAGATGTAGTCGTTTTCGGTTGCCGTCTCCATTTCATCCTTGAAAAAGAGCAATGAACCTACTGCCGGGTCACATTTGGCCACGTAGTTGAGGGTCACCACCTGGCCGTGGGCAAGGGTGCCGAGGTTCCAGGTAATCACGCCATTGGAGTAGGTACCCGCGTTGCTGGCATTGACCAGCGTGAGGCCGGCCGGCAGTTCGTCGGTCACCACAACGTTCGTGGCGGGGTCGTCTTTGTGGTTGGTGACGGTGATGGTGAAATGAACGTCCTGCCCCGGGTCGATGGTCGGATCGGAAGTTGTTTTTTTGATTTTCAGTTCCTTGATGCAGGTCGGAATCGGGTCGAAGTTTTCGATGCCGTCGGCGGCGTTGTCGTTGTCTTCCTGGCTGGCGCCGGTGCCCATACCGCGGCGGGCAAACACCGACATGATAAGGCAGGTGTCTTCGCCATTGTAGTTCAGCATGTCGGCCATCATGATCGCATCGCGGCCATCGATAAAGCCGGGGCTGCAAGGCTGGAGTTTCATCCCGTCCATGACGAGCTGGATGGCGCGGCCGTTGCCGGAGCTGGTATTGGTGATATTAGGGTCGTAGCCATACTTTTCCACCATGGCCCAGTAAAGGTCCCAGGTCACCGCGGTCCATATCTCGCCGAGGTCGTGCACCTCGGTGCTGAGGGCGACGGAAGAGAACGTGAGCGGGTTGACCGTCATGTCGGTGCTGTAAGGATAGCGCCGAATACCGACGCCGGTTGTGGGCTCGGTGAGTACATAAGTACCGACGCCGCGTTTTTGCGTACCGATGTCGCCCGGTTCGGCGGTCATGATGAGGGAGAACCAGTCGCTCCAGCCCTCGCCCATTTGTTCGGCGTTGCCCAGGCAGCCGGTGTTGCTGGGGCCGCCGGTGAGGCGATTGGAAATACCGTGACCGTATTCGTGTGCGATAATACCATTGTCAAAATCGCCGTCGAGGAAAGCGGGGCCGCCTGCCTGCGGCGGCTGTACCAGGCTGACGTTGACGCCGACGGCCAGATTGGCCTTGAGCAGGTCGCCGATGGATTTGGTTACCATGACAGCCGGGATAGTGATGCCGGCGCCGCTTTGGCCCGTCGGAACCCCCATCGTAACCGTGGATTCTTCAAAATTGACCACAATAATGCCGATTGCGCCGGCATCCTGGGCAAGGGTTGCTTTGTTGAGAAATGTACAGGTACCGCGGTCGATCAGTGCGATTTTACCGTTCAGGTCGTTGACGGCGGGGTTGCAACCCAGGGTAGGATCGCCGGAGCCATCGTTGACCAATACCAACTGGCCGGTTACCGGCGAGGTGGTGATTGCGGCGCCGAAATTGGCCGCCGTGGCATCGTAAAGTCCCACGATGGAACCGGGGGCATTGACTTTCAGGATTTTACCATTGCTACCGCTGTTCCATTTGTACATCTGCATGGTGCCGCTCGATCCGTCGGGCGGCGTGGAGAAGTTGGCGTTGTTGGTGCCGCTACCGTCGAGCGCCTGCGCTTGTACGTAGTCGCTGCCCTGGCCGCCGTTGCCGTAGTTGTTTTGTTGGAAGTTGCCTGCTTTTTCATCAAACCCGTAGAGGTAGGTGATGTCGTGCATCATATTGTTGATGTAAAACAGGTTGGTGATGGCGGCGTCGCGATTGGCTTCGGGTTCGTTGTTGGCATCGAAGGGGAAATCGAACAGCAGGCTGGCGCCACCGTCGGCCGACTCGGCCGCGGAGCCGGAGCCATCGTTGGCGCTGTCGTCATACGCCCAGACGTTGTTGCCGCGGGTGTAGGTATAATCGGCGCCGGCGACGCCGTTGACGTCGAGCCAGCCGTAAGGCGAAGCGGTCGGGTTGGCCGGGTTGACGAGCAAGGTGCGGCCGCCGAAGGTGGGGCTTTCGACCGGGAAAGCGAACACGTTGTAGCTTTCATCGGCAAAAGCGGATTGCCGGTAAGGCATTGTCGGCAGTTCGGCTGCCGGGGCGGGCTGATCGGAACAAATTTTGGCGGAGCCTGCCGTGTGTGCGTGGCCGGCCTTGCAATAGACGGTGTAGTTGTCTTTTTCCAGAATTTCGCCTGTTTGAGCGTCGATACGCATGTTCCAGTGGTCGCTCGTATTGATCTGGGCGATTTCAAGGCGCCAGGCGAGGCGCACGGTGCCGTCGGGGCGGGGCTGGAGGCAAATGCTGACCGGGATGTCGCGTTTGGCCACTTCGCCGGCTTCGAACACCATATTGTGGCCATTGGCTCTGTATTTGAGCGAAGGCATGGGTTTGCCGTTCAGGCCGATGTTATTGAGCGCCAGTTGCAGCGCCTGGTTTGCGCCCAGCGAGGGCATGGTCGTGTTGACCTTGCCACCCAGTCCGGGGACGAAACGGTGCGCGAGGTGCACCACACCGCCATCGGGTTTGACATGCAGGCCGAACAGGCCGTTGTAGACCGGGATCCCCTGGTACTGTTGTTGTACCCACACGTGGGTGACGCCATTGTTTTTCGACACATACTCGTCGGTGACGCGTACGTCGGCCACATCGGCGGCGGAGAGACCGAAGCGGGCGGGGTTTTCACGGAGAAATTGAAGGGCGGTTTCGCGGGCTTTGGAGTCGGCTTGCGCCATCAGGGAATTCGCAGTAAGTGCGAAGCCCAGCGCAGCAAGCAGCCAGAGACGCAGGGTAAAAACACGTTGCATTGCAGAAGAAAGTGTTTGATTTGATCAAAAAATAGCAGGAAAAGTTGGAAAGGGCGAGTTCAGGCGGTCAAAGGTAAAAGCCTGTGCGTACTGCCCAAGTGAGACCGTGGGTAAAAAACAGATTTTGTCGGGCTGTGTCAATCAAAAATCAAGCCCCTGCCCTGAATCACTTGGGCCGCAGATTCCGAATTCCCGCGAGAGGCTATTACCTTTGCCCACAGAATTTTCCCGCCTTTGTCCGATCCAATTTCCACAGCAACCGACCAACCGGAACCCGTTTCAGCCATGCCTGAAGTAAAATTGTTTTCCTGCTCGGCCTCCCAAAAACTGGCCGCTGACATCGCATACCACTACGACCTGCCGCTGGGCGACACCAGTCTGGCCCGTTTCAGCGACGGCGAAATGCAAACCATCGTCAACGAAAGCATTCGCGGCTCCTTCGCTTTCTTTATCCAAAGCACCTGCCAGCCCCACGACAACCTCGTGGAACTGCTGCTCTGGATCGATACAGCCAAACGCGCCTCGGCGGGCTACATCACGGCCGTGATTCCCTACTTCGGCTATGCCCGACAGGACCGCAAAGACAAACCCCGCGTACCGATCAGCGCCAAACTGATGGCCAACCTGCTCACCACCGCCGGCGCCAACCGCATCGTCACCATGGACCTGCACGCCGATCAGGTGCAGGGCTTCTTCGATATCCCCGTCGACCACCTGCGCTCCGAGGCCATCTATATCCCCTACCTGACTGAACAGGATATGTCGAACGCGATTTTCGCGAGCCCCGACGTGGGCGGCGTCAAACGCGCCCGTATCTACGCCAAACACTTCGGCCGCGAACTCGTCATCTGCGACAAGTACCGCACCAAGGCCAACGAAGTAGCCGCCATGACCGTCATCGGCGAAGTCAAAGGCGCCGACGTGATCCTGGTCGACGACCTCGTGGATACCGCCGGCACACTCTGCAAAGCCGCCGACGCGCTCATCGAAAAAGGCGCCCGCTCGGTGCGCGCCATCTGCACCCACCCGGTGCTTTCGGGCAAAGCCTACGAAAACGTCGAAAACTCGCAACTCACCGAGTTGCTGGTGTGCGACACCATCCCGCTGCGCCGCGAATCGCCGAAAATCAAGGTGCTCTCCACGGCCAAACTGTTCTCGCGGGCCATCCGCAACACCGTGGAATACAAGAGTATCGCAGCCCTGTTTTTGGGGCAATGAGGCCAGATTTTTATACAAAAATTGAGAATTTGAATTTGTTCTGAGGCCGTCCCATAAGTCCTCGCGGCCAACTGACGGGGTGACTCCAAAGTCACCCCGTCAGTAACAACCTGATGCGATATAATATTTGCTATCCTATTCAAGGATGCTACTGATGAGATAGCCTCAAACAGAAGGAGTCGCAGGAATCGCACAGCGCAAGGATGCGCGTGGCGATAACAATCCCTACTTGAAAGAGCACGCGAGCCGAAATCCAACCCACGATGATTTTTCACTGGCCAGGCTGCCGAACCTGTAACTGACGCGGCAATCCGCCGGCTTTGAATTCCAGGCGCCACCTCGCACAATTCTGCTCTCTGCGCGCGGGTACCCGATGTGGGGCTCCCCCTTGTCTGGCGCCCCCTCGTAGTCCCCGGGGAGCGCGTCGTCTTCGCACCATTCCCACACGTTGCCGCTCAAATCATACAAGCCAAGGCTGTTGGGCGCAAACAAATCGACAGGAGTGGTTTTTCGGCGAAACTCCCCTGCCAGGGAATATTCTTCCTGCCGGTCGTCCCGGGCGTCAAAGTTGATTTCGGCGGGGTCGGCCAGGTTTTTGCCATTGCCAAAACGTATGTTTTTCCCGCCTTCGCGAGCCGCGTACTCCCATTCCGCCTCGGAGGGCAAACGGTAATGAATACCTGTCTGCTCGATGAGTTTTCTGATAAAAGCCTGTGCATCAAACCAGCTGACCTGTTCGACAGGCAGCAGGTCGTGCTCCTGAAAACGGGAGGGGTTGGTCCCCATGACAGCCTTCCACTGGCCCTGTGTGACCGGGTATTTGCCCAGATAAAAATCAGCCACTTCGACCGTATGAACCGGCTGCTCTGCTCTGTGTCCTTCATTGAACACATCCCCCATCCTGAACATACCGCCTTTGACCAAAACCATCCCGTCGAAAAACGGATCATTGCTTTGAACAGACGGGCTTTCTTCATCGGCCTGCAATGCGTCGGGAAGCTGGTCGAGGTAGCCCAGCAAGGCTTGTTCGATGCGGGTGGTTTCCCGTCGAAGTTCAGAGAATTCGATCAGTCCGAGTTTGAACTGGTTGGCTGCATGGTGAAACTGCCCGCGCAGGAGTATCAGGCTGTCGTGGGTCGCCTTGTATTTGGCCTTTCCCGAAAGCAAATCAAGTATGTGCGCCAGGGCCTGTTCGGCCTGGGCAAGGGCAATGAGTTCCCGAAGTTCTTTTTTGGGTAATAAAGTCATGATAAAGCAGTGGAAACGAGGCAAATGTAGTGTTATCGCCGGCGTTCGGACCTACATTACAAGCAATCAAAATGCCAGTTTTGGGTCGCCTGAAAAGGATTGTCGCATTTCCGGCAAACAGGGCCCCATGCCTTGCCAAAATGGAGCGGGCTTCACTCTCCACCGTACACTTTCTTTCCCCTGCGCAGCCAAACGCCCCAGGTTTTGTCAAATGCATGAACCTGCTGCGTCGGGCCCTTGTCGTCCACCACCGAATGCCCCTGATTGACCCACTCGAATATTCCGCCGTAAAGGTTGGCGACATTGGTGAAGCCTGCGGTCCGAAGGCGTTCGGCGATCTTTTCGCTTCGGTAACCCACGGAGCAATACACGACAATCCGTTGGTCGCGGGGCACTTGCTGCACGGATTGCAGGTCGAAATGATCGTAGCCCACAGGCAAGGCGCCCGCGAGGTGACTGACTTCAAATTCGCGGGGTTCGCGGGCATCCAGAAACAGGATGCCGGCGCTGTCGCGGGCCGCTTCGGCCACCGAAATTTCAGGTACGCTGTGCGAAAGCAGGCCTTGCAGCAAGCTTCGAAACCCGACGCTTTCCACCGCTTGCTGGCCAGAGCAGGCGCTTGCACACGCCAGCAGGATCAGACACAGGGATTTTTTTCCAAAAAGCATGATTACAGTCTTGTTATTCAGACAAATACATACAAAAACGCCGTGGCGCCCCGAAGGATTGGCGCACACGGCGAAATTTCTTTGGATAAAATAATATTAAAAAGCGGGGAAGGATTAGACCGAGGCGGGGGCCTCTATGAATTTTAAAAAAAATCCTACTGCCAAAGAAGGGGACAGCAGTAGGAAAATCAAAACATACTATGAGAAAACTACCTGCAAGATAAGCGTGCGATTGCTGCACCATCAAAAGCTATTTATGAAGCGGCAGGCGCAAAAAAGGAAGTGGCGGCATTCCAAAGAAAACGGCAAAATGCACACTTGGGAGGCAATTTCCGGCAATCAATAAAAAAACGCGGTGTCTGGCGGCAGGTCTCCTTTTGGGGAGCGCCTGTCGCCAGAACACCGCGTTATGGTATCAGTGATTGACTATTCCTATTGGATCGTCACTTTCACTACCCGAGTCTGGTCGCCCGAGCGTACGCTCAGGTTGTACACGCCTGCGGGCAGGCCGTAGAAGTCGAATCCGTGTTTCAGGTTGCCCGTGCGGAATTCAACTTTTTCGGTTGTGATCAATTGTCCGATGGCGTTGTAGAGGGTGAATACGACCTCGTCCTGCGGTTTACCTTTCATTTCGACCGTGAAGTGGCCGTCGTTCGGGTTCGGGTAGAGTTCGAAGCTTTCATCCAGGCTTACTTCGCCTGCATCGGTTACGCTGAGCGTCACCGATTTTTCAAGTACGCTGATGCCGCATCCGCTCATCGCCGTCAGTTCGACTACGTAGTAGCCGCTGGTCGGGTACGTATGGACGGGGTTGACCTCGGTGCTTTCTGCGCCGTCGCCGAACTTCCAGTGGTACAACTGGGCGTTTTGCGACAGGTTGGTAAAGGTTGCCGTGGTGGCGTCGAGTTGAGCGGTAAATCCGGCCTGCGGCATGGATTGTACAGAAACCATGTTTTGCAGGGTAACGGAGCTCGTCGTGCCGTTGGCGTTCGTGACCGTCAGGCTGACCGGGTAGTTGCCCGGGGTCGGGTAGGTTACCGTCGGGTTTTGCAGCGTCGATACGTACGGGTTACCGCCAGGGAAGGTCCAGAGCCATGCGCTCGGGTTACCGGCCGACTGGTCGTAGAACTCAACCTGCATCGGGGCGCAACCTTGCGATTCGTACACCGTGAAGGCGGCAATCGGATCGATACTGGGTTCGAGCACCGTGACGGTAGCGACGCAGTTGGACACGTTGCCGGCGGCGTCGACCACCGTGAGGGTCACGTTGTTGGCGCCGATATCACTGATGAAGAACACCGTTTGCGAAGCCGAGATCGTCAGGGCGCCCGGGCAGTTGTCGTTCGAACCGCCATCGAGTTGCGAGGGCTGGATCGTGACGGTGCCGTCGGCGCCGAGGCTGACCGTGATATTCTGGCAAACCGCATCGGGCGCTTGCAGATCCATCACCATGACGTCGAACGAGCAAGTCGTGTGGTTGCCGCTCGGGTCGGTAGCCGTGTAGACCACGGTTTGAGCAGGACCAACCGGCACCACAGAACCGGAAGTCGGTCCGGAGGTCTGCGTTACCGTTACCGGTCCGCAGTTGTCGGTGGCGTAGGGTGCAGTCCAGTTGATTTTGGCGCCGCACTGATCCACATCGTTGGCGACCATGATCATACCCGGGCAATTTTGGAAGGCCGGCGGGATGGCATCGGAAGCCGAGATGGTAAAGGTTTCGTTATCCACACACTGACCGAAGGTAGCCGTTACGATGATCGTAGCGTTGCCGTTGGTCGTGTTGAAGGCCGGGATCGTCGGGTCGAAGGCCGTTGCAGCGCCGTCGTTGAGACCGACTGCCGTACCGCCCGTCCAGGTGTAGGATGCACCGAAGATGTTCGTTTGCATCGTGATCGGGCCGACCTGCGTGCCGGGGCACAGCGGGCCGAGGTTGGGCAGCGGCAGGAGTACGAACTGAGCGCCGTCTTCCACTTCACCCGTAGCCACCACCGTGCAACCGCTGCCGTCGGTCAGCGTCAGGGTGTAGAGGCCTGCGCCGAGACCGCCGAGGGTCGTGAAGGGTGCGTTGGTCGGGCCGAAGTTTACGCCGTTCGACCAGTGGTAGGTGTACGGAGCCGGGCCATCGAACACGATTGCCGTGAGTTCGCCGTCGCCGGCGCCCGTGCAGGTGGTTTCGTCATCGAAGAGCACCACACCCGGGCTCGGGAGTACGAGCAACTGAACGATATCGATATCGTAGCATCCGGCGGCATTTTCAATACGCGCCCAGATGTTTTTCGTTACCGAAGTATAAGCCGTGGCCGACGTGATCGGGTTGATACCCTGTGCGGCTTCGGTGTCGGAGATGTAGTAAGTGACCGTCAGACCGCTCACGCCGCCCGTTACCTGTACATCGGCGTCGTGCAGGTTGAATACCGCCTCGGTTCCATCGAACACGATCGGGCATTCATGCAACTGGCTGATGTAAGCCACCGGAGCAGCCAAAGCACGCAGCAACAGTGTTTCGGTGAGCGTAGTACCGTTCGAAGCATTGAACAGACGGACATAGACGACCGTGCTGTCGGCAGCGTAGTACGGGTTCGGCAGCGGCGAAGCACCGGTGAGGGCGCCTGCTTGCGTTGCGTGGTAGCTCACCGTGTACTGGTGGAGCGGATCAATTTGCTCGGTTGCCTCATCGAAGTTGAACCAGGCGGCATGCGAGCCGGCAGGTTCTTCACAAGCCACGAGGACGTTGCCGTCGGGACAGAAGCCTGCGTCGAGCGAGTGATCCGTCCAGCCGGGCAGGCCGGTCGTGTAGGTAATGGTCGGCAAGCCGCCCGATACCAGTTGTGCGTCTGAGTCGTTGAGATCCGGGTAGTGACCTTCACCGCTGTTGGCCACCGTGAGGTGGTAGCTGCGGCCGGCAACTTCAAGTTTGTTGTCGGTGACGTCGAACTGGTTGACCGTTCCATTGGTACCGAATACAATTTTGTACGTCGTATTCGGCTGGATGCTGTCGAAGCCAGGCGTGAGGATCCAGTTTTCACCCGGAGTGCCGAGACCCGTGAAGTAGTATTCACCGTTCAGGTTGGTCGTCGTCGTGGCGAGCAATTGTCCGGCGGCATTGTAGAGGCTGACGAACACACCGGAGATCGGTGCTTCGCAGGCATCCTGTACGCCGTCGCAGTCTTTGTCGCTCCACACGCGGTTGCCCAGTTGCAGCGGTGCTTCGTCGCAGAGTGCTTCGAGATCGCCGACGCTGTTGGCTTTACCGATACCGACCTGGTTGAAGATCGGGTCGACAAGCGTCATGTCGTTGCGCGAGTTGCTGCCATCGAGCAGGTCGTAGTAGGCTACGCCGCCGCCGATGGTGTACTCGGAGGTGTTCGGATTGACGATAGCGCCCAGCACCTCGTTGGTGCCCGGGACGGCCAGCAGGCCGCCTGCGTCGGCGTCGAGGTGCACGTAGCGGGTATTGTCGAAGAAGAACTCTCCGCCACCGGGGCCTTCGTTGTTGCCCACGCCCAGGAGGCTGGTGCGGTTGATGCCCGGGATCGTACCGTTATTTTCAAGCAGCCAGTCGTTACCGTCGTACCAGGCAGCGATGATGTCGCCACCGTTGGCAGCCGAGATCGGGTTGCCGAGGCTGGTATTCGGACGGAACTGGCGGTAGCCGAACTGGTGACCGGTGCGGTCCATCAGTGCAATTACCATGATGCCGTCGCGGGTGATTTCGATATCGGACAGCATAGCCTGGCCGCGGCAACGGAATTCAGCGCCGGTGAGGCCACCGCCTACGATTTCGAAGTTGCCGTCGGTGTCGATGTTGGACGGTTCGCCCGAACCCGTGTTGGCCACGAGGTTGCGTTCGCTGTACTCATCCACCCAGGTTTCCCATTCCTTGCATTGCTGCAGGTTCGGGTTGACGCTGCCGATGATATCGCCGTGGTTGTAAGCCGAGCCGGTGAGATCGAAGTTCAGCACCGGTTTCCAGGCGCCGGTAGCCAGGTCGTACTCGTGTACGGAAGCCGAGAGGTCGGCGCCCGAACCGTTGTTTTCACCCGTGCAGACACCGCCTACGTACAGTTTGCCGCGATAGACTTCGATACCCAGCGGGCGGAAGACGCCGTTGTTGCAGTTCGGAGCCGACTCGATGTCGAACTCGGTCACTACCGGCGTACCGGTCAGGATATTGTCGATGCGGACCACACGGCGCGTGTTGAGGTTGACCGTCCACAGCGTTTGTTTGTCTGCGGAGAGGTCAATATCGCCGAGGCCGGCTTTGCCGATCTTGCCAAACACATCCGAGTCGAGGCTGGGCGTGGTCGGCGATCCGAGATCCGGACGGTCAACCGAACCGACATTGGGCACTTCGACAAGCGGCGTGACAACCGGTGCATTGACATTCGTGTAATCGATACGGTAGATACCGCCCAAGCCGAGATCACCGAGGCCTACGTGGCGTTTCAGGAACGCGGAGGCGTAGAGATAGTGGCGCTGCGGATCCCAGGCGAGGCCGTAGATCGAACCGATCTGATCGTTTGCCGGCACATTACCGAAGATATATTCGGGTTGGTCGGCATCGTACGGGTAGAGACCTACGGAAGTTTCGCCGACCAGGTCCGCGCGGCCTTGCGTGAAGGCTGCAAAGGCCACATCCGGTTTCAACTGGCAGTAATCTTCCGGATTGTAGAAGCTCACATTGACGGCGCAGTTGGCTGCATTGACAAACTGTACCGAGGTACCGTTGTCGGGGCCCTGGAACGAAGGCACGAGGAAGTTCGCACCTGCCACGAATTCGACGCGGTAGGGGAAATTACCCAGGTTTTCGAACAGGTAGTAGCCGTCTGCATCGGTGATCGCGGAGTCGACCGGAATGTCGCTGTCGCAAGCGTAGAGGTAAACCTTCACGTTGCCCAGACCCGGTTCGCCCGCGCCATGGATGCCGTCCGTATTGTAGTCGTTGAAGGCCTGGCCACCGAGGTTGCCGCCGAGGGCAACCGTCGTCACAGCACCGCAGCCATTGGCGTCGGTTACCGTGATCGAGTAGTTGCCGGAGCTCAGACCATTGATCGTAAACGTATTGGTATTGCCACTGCCCGTACCCGAGTTGACGCCGTTGGACCACTCGTAAGTGTACGGACTCGTACCGCCAGCCACATCTACCGTGATGGTACCGCTGGTCGAGCCGTCGCAACCACCACCCGTGCCGGTTGCCGTGAGGCTAAGTACACTGAGGTGTGTGATCGTCGTTACGATCGTGCCGGAGCAGCCATCGGCGCCCGTCACCGTCACCGAGTAGGTGCCGGCTTCGAGGTTGGTGATGTAGAAGGGTTCGGTCGCGCTGGAGCCGGAGCCGCTTTGCGTGCCGTTGGTCCAGGTGTAGGTGTAACCTGCAATACCGTTGAGCACATCGATCAGGATTTTGCCGTCGGTGCCGCCGCAGGTGGTCGCGCAGATCGGCAGTGCCGTGATGGCCAGACCGCTGGACGGTTGAACCGTGGCAGAAGTTACCGATGTACAACCGTTGGCGTCGGTGACGGTGATCGAGTAGGTACCCGGCAGGAGGCCGAGGATCATAAACGGATCGTCGTTAGCAATGCCGTTGCCGGAGGTTACGCCGTTGTTCCAGGTGTAGGAGTACGGAGCAACACCGCCGCTGACATCCACCAGAATTTTCCCGTTGGCCTGATCGCAGCCCGGAGCGCACAATTGCGAAGCAACCGCGTCGAAGTCGCAACCGCCGGAGTTGCAGGTCACCGTGGCGCAGGTCGTAGCCGTGCAGCCGTGGCTGTCGGTTACGGTTACGCAGTAGGTGCCTTGCGGCAGGTTGAACAGATCCTGCGTCGTCGCGCCGTTCGACCATACGTAGGTGTAGCCCGGCGTGCCGCCGTTCACCGTCAGGTTGATGCTGCCCGTCGACTGATTACAGATCGATGCGATCGTCGTGGTCGTCGGTACCATTTGTACAGGCTGGGTCACCGTGGCGCAGGTTGTAGCCGTGCAGCCGTTGGCATCCGTTACCGTTACACAGTAGGTGCCGGCGGTCAGGTTGTTCAGGTTCTGCGTCGTGGCGCTGTTCGACCACAGGTAAGTCAGCGGAGCCGTACCGCCCGTGGTGCTGGTTACGATCGAACCATTGGAGCCGCCGAAGCAGTTCACACTGGTCGCCGAAGTAGTTACCGTCAGGTTGCAGTTCGGCGGGGTGCAGGTTACCGTGGCGCAAGTCGTGGCCGTGCAGCCGTGGCTGTCGGTTACGGTTACGCAGTAGGTGCCTTGCGGCAGGTTGAACAGATCCTGCGTCGTCGCGCCGTTCGACCACACGTAGGTGTAGCCCGGCGTGCCGCCGTTCACCGTCAGGTCGATGCTGCCCGTCGACTGGCCACAGATCGATGCGATCGTCGTGGTCGTCGGTACCATTTGTACAGGCTGGGTCACCGTGGCGCAGGTCGTAGCCGTGCAGCCGTTGGCGTCCGTTACCGTTACACAGTAGGTGCCGGCGGTCAGGTTATTCAGGTTCTGCGTCGTGGCGCTGTTCGACCACAGGTAAGTCAGCGGAGCCGTACCGCCCGTGGTGCTGGTTACGATCGAGCCATTGGAGCCGCCGAAACAGTTCACGCTGGTCGCCGAGGCAGTTACCGTCAGGTTGCAGTTCGGCGGGGTGCAGGTTACCGTGGCGCAGGTCGTAGCCGTGCAGCCGTTGGCATCCGTTACCGTCACGCAGTAGGTGCCTTCGGGCAAGTTGGAAAGGTCCTGCGTTGTTGCACCGTTCGTCCATACGTAGGTGTAGCCCGGCGTACCGCCATTCACCGTCAGGTCGATGCTGCCCGTCGACTGACCGCAGACAGTTGCCGTGGCAACGGCTGTCGGCGCCAGTTGGTTGGGTTGCGTAATGGTCACGCAAGTCGACGTGGTACAGCCATGACTGTCGGTTACGGTCACGCAGTAAGTACCGGCTGTCAGGTTACCCAGGTTTTGGGAAGTCGAACCATTCGTCCACAGGTAAGTGTAAGCCGGTGTACCGCCGTTGACACTGAGCGAGATCGCGCCGTTGGAGCCACCGAAGCAGCTGACCGGCGTGGAACTTGCCGTTGCCGTCAGGGCCGGCGGTTGGGTTACGGTTGTGCAAGCGGTAGCCGAGCAACCGTTGGCATCCGTTACCGTCACACAGTAGGTACCGGCAGTCAGGTTCGACACAGTTTGCGTCGTAGCGCTGTTCGACCACAGGTAGTTGTAGGGCGAAGCGCCGCCGTTGACCGTTACGGTAACCGTACCGTTGGCGCCACCGAAGCAGCTGACCGGCGTAGCCGATGCCGTTGCGGTGATGGCCGTGGTTTGCGGTACCGTGACGCTGGTTACTGTCGAGCAGTTGGTAGCGTCGGAGATCGTGATGCTGTACGTGCCGCCGGCAAGACCGGAGATCGTGTACGGCTCAGTATTGCTGTTTGCCGTGCCGGAAGACGGACCACTCCATGTGAAGACGTACGGCGACGTTGCGCCGGTCAGGTCGATGGTGATGGCGCCGTTGGCGAGGCCGCAACCGGCAGGTGTAGTCGTGGTAGCCACCGTGAACGAACCGGCGCCGTTGATCGTGGCCGTGGTCGATTTGGTGCAACCGTTGGCGTCCGTTACCGTCACCGTGTAGGTGCCGGCCGACAGGTTGTTCAGATCCTGGGTGGTTTCGTCATTGGACCACAGGTAGGTGTAGCCCGGGGTGCCGAAGTTCACCGTCAGATCGATGCTGCCGTTGGACTGGCCGCAGGAGGCATCGGTTGTTGCAACGTTCAGGGTCAGCGGAGCGCCAGGCTGGCTGACACTGTACGACCGAACAATCGAGCAACCGCAGTCGTCGGTGATGGTCACTGTATAGATACCTGCGGAAACATTGTGCAGGTCTTCGGTAAAGTAGTTGTAGTTCCAGTTGAAGGAGTAGCCACCGCAGCCACCGGAAACCACCTGATCAACATGACCGTTGTTGCCGCCGTAGCAAGAAACAGGCGTCACATTGGCGTATGCGTCGAGCGGGATGTAGGGCGGAACCACGACGGAAGTTTCCTTCACGCAGCCGTTGGCGTCGGTCACGGTTACGGAGTACGTATTGCCGGCAGGCACCTGGTAGAGGTCCTGGAAGGTCGTGCCATTGGACCACAGGTAGGTGTAGCCCGGCGTACCGCCAGCAACCGACAGATTGACATTCACCGTACCGCTGCAGGGCGGGCTGGTCGTCACCTGAACGCTGAGGGTGAGCAGCGGCGGTTGGCTCACGGAGACCGTCAGCGTTTTGGTACAGCCGTTGGCATCTTTTACCGTCACGGTGTATGTGCCGGCAGTCAGGCCGCTCAGGTCTTCGCTGGTTGCGCCGTTGGACCACTGGAAGGTGAAGCCAGGCGTACCACCGCCGACCGTCAGGTTGATCGAACCGTTGTTGCCGCCGAAGCAGGAAACACTTTCGGTCGTAGCAGTCAGGACGATGGCAGGCGGTTGCGTTACCGTTGCGGAGGTGACGGCCGTACAGCCTTGCGCATCGGTTACCGTTACGGTGTACGTGCCGGCAGTCAGGCCGCTGATGTCTTCGGTGAGTTTGCCGTTGCTCCACTTGTAGGTGTAGCCCGGCGTGCCGCCGCTGACGGTCAGGTCGATGGCGCCGTTGTTGCCACCGTTGCAGGATACGTTGGTCACCGTGGTGGACAACAGAATCTGCGGGTTTTGCTCAACCGTTGCGCAGGTCGTTTTGGTACAACCATTGGCATCGGTTACCGTCACACAGTAGGTGCCAGGGCCGACATCCACCAGTTTGGGCGTCGTTACGCCGTTGGACCACAGGTAGGTGTAGCCCGGCGTGCCGCCGCTTACATTGAGGGAAACATCGCCCGTATTGGAACCGAAGCAGGAGACGGACACGCTTTCCACCACTACCGAGAGGGCCGGCGGTTGGGTAATCGTGAAGGTCGCCGTTTTGGTACAACCGTTGAAGTCCGTTACCGTCACCGTGTACGTACCGGCCTGGATGTTCACCAGGTCTTCCGTTATGGCCAGGTTGGACCACTGGTAAGAGTAAGGCGTCGTACCGCCAGTCACGGTGATATTGATACCGCCGTTGCTGCCGCCGTTGCAGGATACGTTGGAAGTCGTGCCCGTGATCGCGAGGGCCGGCGGCTGGGTTACGGTTGCACAAACAGTTTTGGTACAGCCGTTGACATCCGTCACCGTTACGCAGTAGGTACCAACCGTGAGGCCGGAAGGATCTTCGCCATTGTAGCCGTTGGACCACAGGAAGGTGAAGCCGCCGTTGCCGCCGGTTGCCGTCAGGTTGATCGAACCGTTGTTGCCACCGAAGCAGGATACCGGCGTCGGTACGGCAGTCAGGTTGATCACCGGATCGACCAGGGTAACGGCATCAACTGCCGTACAACCGTTGGCATCCGTCACCGTCACGGAGTAGATACCGGCCGGGAGGTTCGACTGGTCTTCCGGATTGCTGTTGCCCGGAATATTGCTCCAGTTGATCGTGTAGGGCGCGAGGCCGCCGCTGACCGTCAGGTCGATCGTGCCGGTGTTGGTGCCGGCGCAGGTCGGATTGGTCGAGGTAATATTCAGATCGAGATCGGCATACTGGCTCACCACGAAGGCTTTGACCGCCGTACAGCCGTGCGAATCGGTTACCGTTACGATGTAGGTACCGGCAGCCAGGCCGCTCAGATCCTGCGGATCGTTGTCCGGGGTTTCCGGACCGTCGTTGGACCAGTCGTAGGTGTACGGAGCGGTACCGCCGGTTACCGTCAGGTCGATGGCGCCGTTGTTGCCGCCGGTACAGCCGATTACCGTGGTAATTTCGGCAGTCAGTTCAAGCGGCTCGGGTTGTGTTACCGTGGCGCAGATCGTGGCCGTGCAGGCATTGGCATCCATCACGGTGACACAGTAGTCGCCAATGATGAGGCCGGAGATATCCTGCGTGGTAGCGCCGTTGGACCATACGTAGGTATAGTTGCCGGTGCCGCCGGTGACGGAAAGATTGACCGCGCCGTTCGAACCGCCGTAGCAGGACACGTCGGTGACCACCACGCTCGGCACGAGGGCCGGCGGTTCGGTTACCGTACGGGTCAGCGTAGCCGTACAACCGTGGTCGTCCGTGACGGTTACGGTGTAAGTACCGGCTGTGAGGCCGAAGATGTCCTGGGTGATTTCGCCATTGGACCACAGGTAAGTGTAGTCGGGCGTACCACCGCTGACGATCAGGTTGATTGCGCCGTTGGAACCGCCGTGGCAGGTTACATTGGCCACAACCGCCGTGAGGTTGAGCGCCGTGGGTTGGCCCACCGTTGCAGTCAACACTTTCTGGCAACCTGCTGCATCAGTGATCGTTACGATATAGGTACCGGCCGCAACGTTGGTCAGGTTCTGGTTGGTCGTGTTATTGCTCCACAGGAAGGTGTAACCAGGCGTACCGCCCGTTACGGTCACTTCCACAGAACCGTCGGAACCGCCGAAGCAGTTGACATTGGTCACAGTGGCCGACGCTTCGATCAGCGAGCTTTGCTCAACCGTGGCGCAGGTCGTCATGGTACAACCGTGAGCATCGGTTACCGTCACGCAGTAGGTGCCTGCGGGCAGGTTGGCGATGTCTTGCGGGTTGTTGTTACCCGGCAGGTTGGACCAGTCGTAGGTATAAGGAGCCACACCGCCCGTTACCGAGAGATTAACAGCACCCGTAGCGCCGCCATTGCAAGCGACATTGGTGATATCAGTACTCAGAACAATGAGCGGGGGTTCGGAGATCGAGACACAGATGGACGCTTCGCAATCGTGCGAATCGGTCACCGTCACGCAGTAAGTACCGGCGGTCAGGTTGCTGAGGTCCTGCGTCGTGAAGCCGTTATCCCAGGTGTAGGTATAACCCGGGGAACCGCCGGAGACGATCAGGTTGACCGCGCCGTTGGAGCCGCCGTTGCAGGACACATTGGTGGGTTCGGTGCTCAGCACGAGGGCCGGCGGTTCAACCACCACGATGCACAGCGTTTTCGAGCATCCGTTGGCATCCGTTACCGTTACGCAGTAGGTACCTGCTGCCAGATCGGATTGATCCTGAGCCGATACGCCGTTCGACCAGATGTAGGTGTATGCGGGCGTACCGCCAGTCACCGTCAGGTCGATTGCGCCGTCGCCGCCGCTGTTACACGTAACCGGCGTAGCCAAACCATTGACAACCAGTGCCGTGGGCTGGGTAACGCTTGTGCAAGTGCTGGCAACGCAACCATTGGCGTCGGTAACCGTCACGCAGTAGGTACCTGCGATCAGGTTGCTCAGGTCTTGCGTATCGTTATCCGGCGTTTCCGGACCATCGTTATCCCAGTCGTAAGTATAACCAGGCGTGCCACCCGTCACGGTAAGGTCGACGGCGCCCGTAGCATTGCCATTGCAAAGCACGTTGGTCACCGAAGGCGTGAGGGCAAGCGCCTGTACGTTATTGATCGTAGCGCTGATAACAGCCGTGCAACCGTGCGAATCGGTTACCGTCACCGTGTAGGTGCCGGCTGCCAGATTGGACAGGTCTTGCGTGTCGTTATCCGGGCTTTCCGGGCCGTCGTTCGACCAGTCGTAGGTGTAGTTCGGCGTACCGCCGGTCACCGTCAGGTCGATTGCACCGGTAGCGCCGCCGAAGCAGGAAGGTTGCGAAACAACCACTTCCAGTGCGAGCACAGGCGGTTCGGTGACGGTTTTGGTCAATACAGCCGAGCAATCATTGGCATCGGTCACCGTCACCGTATAGGTGCCGATCGTGAGGCCGCTGATATCCTGCGTCGTTGCGAAATTGGACCAGATGTATTCGTAAGGCGTCACACCGCCCGTCACCGTCAGGTCAATTGCGCCATTGTTACCGCCGTTGCAAGCAACATTGGTTACGGTAGCGCTCAGGTTGAGGGCCGGAGGCTGGTTGAGGGTTGCGGAAGTCGTAGCCGTACAGCCGTTGGCATCCGTTACCGTTACGGTGTAGGTACCGGCCGTCAGGCCAGACAGGTCTTCCGTATCGTTATCCGGGGTTTCCGGACCATCGTTCGACCAGTCGTAGGTGTACGGAGCCGTACCGCCCGTTACGGTCAGGTCGATGGAGCCATTATTGCCACCGTTGCAGAGGATATGGACTACCTGGGTCGAGAGCGCGAGCGCCGTCGGTTGCGAAACGGTTTGCGTGGTGGTCGCGGTGCAACCATTGGCGTCCGTCACCGTCACCGTGTAGGTACCTGCTGCCAGGTTGGACAAGTCCTGCGTATCGTTATCCGGGGTTTCCGGACCGTCGTTCGACCAGTCGTAGGTGTAAGGCGATACACCGCCCGTTACCGTCAGGTCGATTGCGCCGTTGGAGCCACCGTAGCAGCTAACCGGCGTCGGAACTGCCGTGAGTGCCAGGAGGTCGGGCTGCGTGATCGTCACACAAGTGCTTGTCGTACAGCCGTGCGCATCCGTTACCGTCACGCAGTAGGTTCCAACGCTGAGGTTGCTCAAATCCTGGGTGTCATTGTCCGGCGTTTCCGGACCGTCGTTCGACCAGTCGTAGGTGTACGGGGCAGTGCCGCCGCTCACTGTGAGATCGATCGAGCCGTTGGAGCCGCCATTGCAGGAAACATTGACCTGCGTGGTGCTGACCGTCAGCAGCGGCGGTTCCGTCACGGTTGCCGTGGTAGAAGCCGTAAAGCCGTTGGCGTCGGTTACGGTTACGGTGTACGTGCCGGCGGGCAAGCCGCTGAGGTCTTCCGTATCGTTATCCGGGCTTTCCGGACCATCGTTCGACCAGTCGTAGGTGTACGGAGCCGTACCGCCGACAACTGTCAGGTCGATGGAGCCGTTCATGCCACCGTAGCAGGAGACGTTGGCGACCAGGGTCGTCAGGTTGATGTTCAGGTAGAAACCAGCATCCCACGACAGGTCGGATTCACCGGAGACCAGCGTAGTGTTGATGGTCATCAGGCCCGAGTTAATGTCGCTGTCCGTCAGGTCGTTACCGCCCTGGTCCTGCGGCGAAGCCGTATAGGCCGGGCCCGGGGAGTTAAAGGTCACTTTATACGTACCCGGCTGCAGGTTGGGGAAGAGATAGTAACCCGAGCCGTTCGTCGTTGTCGTCAGGTTGACCGGCGTACCGTTGCCCGTCGTACCCGTCAGGGTTACGCCCAGGTTCGGAATACCCGGTTCACCGATATCCTGAATACCGTCTTTATCCAGGTCAAACCAGGCAAAGTCGCCCAGTTCGGCTTTTTTGAAGAAGCCGGCATCCCAGGACAGGTCGGACTCGCCAGCAGAAAGTACCGTGGCAACAGTCTGTTGGGTGCCCGGAGCAGCGTCACTGTCTTTTTCGTCATTGCTGCCCTGGTCTTTCGGCGTCAGCATATAGCCGCCCACCGGCGTACCAAAGGTGATTTGATACGTACCGGGTACAAGCAAGGAGAAGAGGTAGAACCCGCTGCCGTTGGTAGTAGTCGTGAGGTTGACCGGATTACCGTCAATATTAGTGCCGGTAAGGGTCACGCTCACGTTCGGAATACCATTTTCACCGATGTCCTGAATACCGTTGGCATTGGTATCTTCCCAGACATAGTCACCAATTTCGGCGCACTGGTTGTTATTAACCGTCACAGTGACCTGATCGGAATTGCCGGCATCGCCGACATAGGTTTCATTGCCTGTCGGGTCGACATACCAAACTTCGGCCATATCCTGAGCGGTATTGACCGTTGTTTGATTCAGGACAAGGGTATACTGCCATTTGAACTCTTCATCCGGGCCCATACCGTCGCCATTAATGTCGTAGTCAAGATAGCCGTTGCCGTTGATGTCGCCGCCTACCCAGTACTGGCCGCCGGGTACGAAAGTGCCCGGGATATTGTTATCCATGGCCATTACGTCGCGGAGCTGAACGCCAGGGGCGCCGCCGAGCATTCGGGTAACGAGCATGTACGTAACTTCTTCACCGGCGCAAATGGTGGTTTTATCCGCCATTTTATCCATATTCATCCAGACACCCGTGTAGTTGCCCGGGTCGGTATCGGTAACCGGCGGGCCGAACGGCGTGTCGTTCGGGAGAATGGGTTGGCCGGTAACCGTAGCCACGTTGGTGTGCAGGCCCAATTGAGCCGGCGCCGTATACGTGCAGGTATAGGATGCACCCGGTGCAAGGGTCGGGATGGTGCAGATATTACCGTACACGTTGTCGGTCACCACAAGGTTGGTCAGGGTAAGGTTACCCGTATTGGTTGTGGTGAAGGTAAAGGTCACCATGGGCGGTGTATTCGGCACGAGGATGATCACGCCAGGAGCGTTGTCGGCATCCTGTCCGTTGACATATTTTTCCAGGTCAACCGAGGGCATGCCCTGGAAGAAACCGGCATCCCAGCTCAGGTCAGATTCTCCCGAAACCAATACGGTCGGGATAGTTTGCTGAGTAACGGGTGCAGCATCGCTGTCTTTTTCGTCGTCGCCACCCTGGTTCTGCGGAGTGAGCATAAAGCCGCCCGCCGGAGTACCAAAGGTCACCTGGTAGGTACCGGGTTGGAGGTTATTGAAAATGTAGAAGCCGGAGCCGTTGGTCGTCGTGGTCAGGTTGACCGGAGTGCCGCTGCCCGTGGTGCCCGTCAGGGTTACAGGGACGTTGGGGATACCCGGTTCGCCGGCATTCTGAATACCATTTACGTTCTGGTCATTCCACACATAGTCGCCGATAGATGCGTACTGGTAGAAGCCGGCATCCCAGGTCAGGTCAACTTCACCCGAGGTCAGTACGGTATTCACCGTCATCAAGGTCGCCGGGTTGATATCGCTGTCCGTGTTGTCGTTGCCGCCTTGATCCTGCGGCGTCACAGCGTACGTAGCGCCAGGCGATGCAAACGTCAGTTTGTACGTGCCGGGGTTCAGGTTGTCGAAGTAGTACAGACCCGAACCGTCGGTCGTCGTTGTCAGGTTGACCGGGTTGCCGAAGGCATCGGTGCCCGTCAGGGTCACCGTCACGTTCTGGATGCCGGGTTCGCCGCCGTCCTGTACGCCGTTGCCGTTCGTGTCGTTCCACACGTAGTCGCCGATCTTCGCTTTTTTGTAGAAGCCGGCATCCCACGACAGGTCGGACTCGCCAGAGGTCAGCACCGTATTGATCGTCATCAGGGTGCCCGGGTTCATGTCGCTGTCCGTCAGGTCGTTGCCGCCCTGATCCTGGCTCGTCGGGAAGTACGTGGCGCCCGGCGAACCGAAGGTCACTTTGTACGTACCCGGTTGCAGGTTATCGAACAGGTAGAAGCCGGAGCCATTGGTCGTGGTGGTCAGGTTGACCGGTGCGCCGCCGCCTGTGGTGCCCGTCAGGGTCACCGTCACGTTGGCAATGCCCGGTTCGCCAAAGTCCTGTACGCCATTGGCATTGAGGTCTTCCCACACGTAGTCGCCCAATTGAGCCGGGGCCGTGAAGCCGGCATCCCAGGTCAGGTCAACTTCACCCGAGGTCAACTGAGTCGTTACCGTCATCAGTGTCGCCGGGTTGATGTCGCTGTCCGTTGCGTCGTTGCCGCCCTGGTCTTGCGGGCTGACCGAGTAGTTGACGCCAGGCGAGGTGAAGGTCAGTTTATAGGTACCGGGCGTCAGGTTGTCGAAGTAGTACAGACCCGAGCCGTTGGTCGTCGTGGTCAGGTTGACCGGGTTGCCGAAGGCGTCCGTGCCCGTCAGGGTCACCGTCACGTTCGGAATGCCCGTCTCGCCACCGTCCTGCACGCCGTTGCCGTTCGTGTCGTTCCACACGTAGTCACCGATCTTCGCTTTTTTGTAGAAGCCGGCATCCCACGACAGGTCGGACTCGCCAGAGGTCAATACCGTGTTGATCGTCATCAGGGTACCCGGTGCGGCATCGCTGTCAAACAGGTCGTTGCCACCCAGATCCTGACCCGTCAGGAAGTACGTTGCGCCCGGCGAACCGAAGGTCACTTTGTAGGTGCCCGGTTGCAGGTTGTTGAAAATATAGAAGCCGGAGCCGTTGGTCGTGGTGGTCAGGTTGACCGGAGTGCCGTTGCCTGTGGTGCCCGTCAGGGTCACCGACACGTTGGCAATACCCGGTTCGCCACCTTCCTGCACGCCGTTCACGTTCAGGTCTTCCCACACATAGTCGCCCAGTTGTGCGTATTGGTAGAAGCCGGCATCCCAGGTCAGGTCAACTTCACCCGAGGTCAATACGGTATTCACCGTCATCAAGGTCGCCGGGTTGATATCGCTGTCCGTTGCGTCGTTGCCGCCCTGGTCTTGCGGCGTCACAGCGTACGTAGCGCCAGGCGATGCAAACGTCAGTTTGTACGTGCCCGGGTTCAGGTTGTCGAAGTAGTACAGTCCCGAACCGTCGGTCGTGGTCGTCAGGTTGACCGGGTTGCCGAAGCCGTCGGTGCCCGTGAGGGTTACCGTTACGTTCTGGATGCCCGGTTCGCCACCTTCCTGTACGCCGTTGCCGTTCGTATCGTTCCACACGTAGTCGCCGATCTTCGCTTTTTTGTAGAAGCCGGCATCCCACGACAGGTCGGACTCGCCCGGAGCGAGGTTTGTGGTAATGGTCATAAACGTACCCGAAGCGGCATCGCTGTCGAAGAGATCGTTGCCACCCAGATCCTGACCCGTCAGGAAGTAGCCAACGCCCGGCGAACCGAAGGTAAGTTTGTACGTACCCGGTACAAGGTTGGTAAAGAGGTAGAAGCCGGAAGCATTGGTCGTCGTCGTCAGGTTGACCGGGTTGCCGAGCTGGTCGGTACCGGTGAGGGTAACGAGTACGTTCGGGATGCCCGGCTCGCCGCCGTCCTGTACGCCGTTGGCATTCAGGTCTTCCCATACAAAGTCGCCAATTTCGGCAGGCGTACAGCTAAGCGGTGCGTCGTACACATCGGCATAGGTATGGCTGCAGTTGGCATTGAATTGCGCCGTAACATCCACATCCTGAACACCATTGGAGGTCAGACCCGTGATGGTGGTCGATTGCGTGCCGGAGGAGCCCAGTGCAATATTGATCGTGGAAGACCCACCCTGGCTGGTCGTAACAGTGATGGAAGTGCTGGGCGCGTTGGTCCAGCTGACTTGCACGGTTACGGAATACTGGTTGTTGGCAGGATTGCAAGCCGATGGGATGGCGCTCACGACCTGGATCGTCGGCTGCAGTACCGTTTTGGTCAAGGTAGCCGTGCAACCGTTTGCATCGGTGACCGTAACGGTATACGAACCGGCAGCCAGGCCGCTCAGGTCTTGTGTATCATTATCCGGCGTTTCCGGACCGTCGTTCGACCAGTCGTAGGTGTACGGCGTGGTGCCGCCCGTTACGGTCAGGTCGATCGAACCATCGGAGGTGCCGGAGCAGGAAGTATTGTTGACCGTGGCAGACAGGTTAAGGGCCGTCGGCTCGGTGATGGTCGCGCTGGTAACTTTGGTGCAGCCGTTGGCATCCGTAACGGTTACGGAGTAGGTACCGGCGGTCAGACCGTTCACGTCTTCCGTGTCGTTATCAGGCGTTTCGGCGCCGTCATTGGACCAATCGAAGGTATAGCCCGGCGTACCGCCGCTTACCGTCAGGTTGATCGTGCCGTTGGAGCCTCCGTTGCAGGAAACATTGGTTACCGTCGTGCTCAACACGATATCGGTGGGTTGTGTGATCGTAGCCGTTGCCGTTGCCGTGCAACCATTGGCATCCGTCACCGTCACCGTATAGGTACCCATGGCAAGGCCGGTCGGATCTTGCGGGTCGTTGTCCGGATTTTCCGGGCCGTCGTAGTTCCAGTCATAGGAGTAAGCGCCCGTACCGCCGCTGACGGAAAGGTCGATCGCGCCATTGCTGCCGCCGAAGCAGGAAACATTCGTCACGGCCGTCACGACCGGGGTGACCGGCGTGGGTTGAGACAAAATGATGCTCACTGCTTTGGTACAACCTGCTGCATCCGTCACCGTGATGGTGTAGATGCCTGCGGTAAGGCCGCTCAGGTCTTGCGGGTCGTTATCCGGGTTATCCGGGCCGTCGTTCGACCAGTCGTAGGTGTAACCCGGCGTACCGCCGCTTACCGTCAGGTCGATGGCGCCGTTCGAGCCACCGTAGCAAGACAGGTTGGTCACGCCGAATGCAACAGCAATTTCTGCCGGTTCGGTGATGGTCACGCAGGTTGCCTTGGTGCAACCATGAGCATCCGTTACCGTCACGCAGTAAGTGCCTGCGATGAGCGTACCCACATCTTGCGGGTTGTTCGTGCCAGGCAGGTGGCTCCAGTCATAGGTGTAAGGCGTCGTACCGCCGGTCACCGTCAGGTCGATCGCGCCATTGCTGCCGCTGTAGCAGGTTACATTGGTCGGCGTGGTGCTGAGCGCGAGGTCGGCCGGTTGAGAAACGGTAGCGCAAGTGGTTGCGGTGCAACCGTTGGCATCCGTAACCGTCACGCAGTAGGTACCGGCAGTCAGGCCGGTGCGGTCTTGAGTCGTCGGTTGGCCGGCGCCCCAGTTGTACGTGTAGCCCGGCGTACCGCCAGTCACAATGAGGTCGATGGCGCCGTTGGAACCGCCGAAGCAGGAGACGTTGGTCACAATGGAGCTGAGGCTCGGGCCGCCGATGTTATTGACGGTTACCGAAGTGGTAGCCGTGCAACCGTTGGCATCCGTTACCGTCACCGTGTAGCTACCAGCCAGCAAGCCGCTCAAATCCTGGGTGTCGTTATCCGGCGTTTCCGGACCGTCGTTCGACCAGTCGTACGTGTACGGCGTGGTACCGCCGCTGACCGTCAGGTCGATCGAACCGTTGGCATAGCCGCAGGTGGAGCTTGTCGGAGTAGCGCTGAGGCTCAATGCCGTCGGCTGGTTGATGGTCACCGAAGTGGTTGCCGTGCAACCGTTGGCATCCGTTACCGTCACCGTGTAAGCGCCGGCGGTCAGGCCGGAGAGGTCTTGCGTATCGTTATCCGGCGTCTCGGGACCGTCGTTCGACCAGTCGTAGGTGTAAGGCGTCGTACCGCCCGTAACCGTCAGATCGATGGAACCATTGGAGCCGCCGTAGCAGGAAACGTCCACTTTGGTATTGGTCAGCGCCAGTGCAGGCGGCTGAGTAATGGTGATGCAAGTCGAGGAGGTGCAACCGTTGGCGTCCGTTACCGTCACGCAGTAGGTACCGGCGGTCAGGCCGCTGCGGTCTTGCGTCGTCGGCTGACCGGGGCCCCAGTTGTAGGTGTAGCCCGGCGTGCCGCCCGTGACGGTCAGGTCAATGGAGCCGTTGTTGCCGCCATTGCAGGAAACATTCACCTGCGTACTGGTCAATACCAGTGCCGGCGGTTGGGTTACGGTAGCACAGGTTGTAGCCGTACAGCCGTTGGCATCCGTTACCGTTACGCAATAGGTACCGGCGATCAGGCCCGTGCGGTCTTGCGTCGTCGGTTGGCCGGCGCCCCAGTTATAGGTAAACGGCGAGGTTCCGCCATTCACGGTCAGATCGATCGCGCCATTGCTGCCACCATTGCAGGAAACATTGGTAACAGAGGTGCTGAGGGTCGGGCCACCGATATTGTTTACCGTTGCGGTGACAGACATGGTACAGCCATTGGCATCCGTTACCGTTACGGTGTACGTGCCGGCCATAATGCCTGTCAGATCCTGCGGGTCGTTGTCCGGCGTTTCTGCGCCGTCATTCGACCAGTCGTAGGTGTAAGGCGTAACACCGCCCGTGACGGTCAGGTCAATGGAGCCGTTCGGGTTACCGCAGGTAGAGTTGACGACAGAAGGCGTCAGCGCCAGTACCGGCGGCTGGGTGATGGTTACGCAAGTCGAGCTTGTGCAACCGTTGGCATCCGTTACCGTTACGCAATAGGTACCGGCGGTCAGGCCCGTGCGGTCTTGCGTCGTGGGCTGGCCGGCGCCCCAGTTGTACGTGTAGCCCGGCGTACCGCCCGTGACCGTCAGGTCGATCGAGCCGTTGTTGCCGCCGTTGCAGGCGACATTCACCTGGGTAGTGGTCAAAGCCAGGGCCGGCGGCTGCGTGATGGTCACGCAAGTCGAGGTGGTGCAACCGTTGGCATCCGTTACCGTTACGCAGTAGGTGCCGGCGATCAAGCCCGTGCGGTCTTGCGTCGTCGGTTGACCGGCGCCCCAGTTGTAGGTATAGCCGGGGGTACCGCCCGTGACCGTCACGTCGATGGAACCGTTGTTGCCGCCATTGCAGGCAACGTTCACCTGGGTGTAAGTCATGGAGAGAGCCGGCGGTTGCGTGATCGTGGCGCTCGTCGTCGCCGTGCAACCGTTGGCATCCGTTACCGTCACCGTGTAGGTACCGGCAACTACGTTGGTCAGGTCTTGCGGGTCGTTATCCGGGTTTTCCGGACCGTCGTTCGACCAGTCGTAGAAATATGCTCCCGTACCGCCAGTTGCCGTCAGATCGATTGCACCCGTGGCATTGCCATTGCAAAGCACGTTGGTCACCGAAGTCGTCAGCGAGATGGCCGGCGGTTGGGTCAGAATAATCGTTGCTGCCTTCGTGCAACCTGCTGCATCCGTCACGGTAATCGTGTACGGGCCGGCGGCGAGGTTGCTCAGGTCTTGAGTATCGTTATCCGGGGTTTCCGGACCGTCATTCGACCAGTCGTAGGTGTAACCCGGCGTTCCGCCAAATACCGTCATGTCGATCGAACCATTGGTGCCACCGTAACAAGACAGGTTCATTACGGAGAATGCAATCGTGATTTCCGCGGGTTGCGTAAGCGTTACGCTCGTGGAAGTCGTGCAACCGTTGGCATCCGTTACCGTCACGGTGTACGTGCCAGCAATCAGGTTGGAGCGGTCTTCCGCATTAACCGCACCGGGCAGGTCGGCCCAGTCGTAGGTGTAACCCGGCGTGCCGCCGCTTACCGTGATATTGATCGCACCGTTCGAACCTTCGTAGCAGGTCACGTTGGTTGGCGTGTAGGTGAGCGACAAAGCCGGCGGCTGGTTCACCGTAACGGTGGTCGTAGCAACGCAACCGTTGGCGTCCGTTACCGTCACCGTGTAGGAGCCGGCCGTCAGACCCGTGAGGTCTTGCGTATCGTTGTCCGGCGTTTCCGAGCCATCGTTCGACCAGTCGTACGTGATCGGGGCTGTGCCGCCGGTCACCGTCAGGTCGATCGCACCGTTCGAGCCGCCATTGCAGGTAACGTTGGTTACCGAGGTGCTCAGCGACGGACCGTTGGTGTTGTTCACCGTTACGCTCGTGGAAGTCGAGCAGCCGTTGGCATCCGTCACCGTTACGGTGTACGTGCCAGCAAGCAAGCCGCTCAAATCCTGGGTATCGTTATCCGGTGTTTCCGGACCGTCGTTCGACCAGTCGTAGGTGTACGGCGTTGTACCACCGCTTACCGTCAGGTCGATCGAACCATTGGCATTACCGCAGGTGCTGTTGGTCGGCGTTGCCGTCAGGGACAATGCGTTGGGCTGCGTGATCGTGGCGCTTGTGGTGGCCGTGCAACCGTTGGCGTCTGTCACCGTCACCGTGTAGGTGCCGGCTACCATGCCCGTCAGGTTTTGCGTATCGTTGTCGGGGGTTTCTGCGCCGTCGTTCGACCAGTCGTAGGTGTACGGCGTCGTGCCACCCGTGACCGTCAGGTCGATTGCGCCGTTCGAACCGCCGTAGCAGGAAACGTTCGTTACCGTTTTGGTCAGCGACAGAGCCGTCGGCTCCGTGATCGTGACGCTCGTGGTGGCCGTGCAGCTGTTGGCATCCGTAACCGTCACCGTGTAGGTGCCGGCCGTCAGGCCCGTCAGGTCTTGCGTATCGTTGTCCGGCGTTTCAGCACCGTCGTTCGACCAGTCGTACGTGTACGGCGTTGTGCCGCCAGATACCGTCAGGTCGATCGTGCCGTTCGAACCGCCGTAGCAGGAAACATTCGTGGAGGTTTTGGTCAGGGCCAATGCCGTCGGTTGATTCACCGTGGCGCTTGTCACCGCCGTGCAACCGTTGGCATCCGTTACCGTCACCGTGTAGGTGCCGGCTGTCAGACCCGTGAGGTCTTGCGTATCGTTGTCGGGGGTTTCTGCGCCGTCGTTCGACCAGTCGTACGTGATCGGGGCCGTGCCGCCGGTCACCGTCAGGTCAATTGCGCCATTGTTGCCGCCATTGCAGGAAACGTTGGTTACCGAGGTGCTCAGCGACGGACCGTTGGTGTTGTTCACCGTTACGCTCGTCGTGGCCGTGCAACCATTGGCATCCGTTACCGTCACCGTGTAGGCGCCAGCCAGCAAGCCGCTCAAATCCTGCGGGTCGTTATCCGGCGTTTCAGCGCCATCGTTCGACCAGTCGTAAGTGTACGGCGTGGTGCCACCCGTAACCGTCAGGTCGATCGAACCATTGGACTGGCCGCAGGTGCTGTTCGTCGGCGTTGCCGTCAGCGACAGCGCGTTGGGCTGTGTGATCGTAGCGCTCGTCGTGGCCGTGCAACCGTTGGCATCCGTTACCGTCACCGTGTAGGTGCCGGCTACCATGCCCGTCAGGTCTTGCGGGTCGTTATCGGGCGTTTCTGCGCCGTCGTTCGACCAGTCGTAGGTGTACGGCGTCGTGCCGCCAGATACCGTCAGGTCGATTGCACCGTTGGAGCCGCCGTAGCAGGAAACGTTCGTTACCGTTTTGGTCAAAGCCAGGGCCGGCGGTTGCGTGATGGTCACGCAGGTCGAGGTGGTGCAACCGTTGGCATCCATTACCGTTACGCAGTAGGTACCGGCGATCAAGCCCGTGCGGTCTTGCGTCGTCGGTTGACCGGCGCCCCAGTTGTAGGAGTAGCCCGGTGTACCACCCGTGACCGTCAGGTCGATGGAACCGTTGTTGCCACCATTGCAGGCAACGTTCACCTGGGTGTAGGTTGCCGAAAGGGCGGGCGGTTGCGTGATCGTGGCGCTCGTTGTCGCCGTGCAACCGTTGCCATCCGTTACCGTCACCGTGTAGGCGCCGGCAACTACGTTGGTCAGGTCTTGCGGGTCGTTATCCGGGTTTTCCGGACCGTCGTTCGACCAGTCGTAGAAATATGAGCCCGTACCGCCACTTACCGACAGATCGATTGCACCCGTGGCATTGCCATTGCAAAGCACGTTGGTCACCGAAGTCGTCAGCGAAATGACAGGCGGTTGGGTCAGAATAATCGTTGCTGCCTTAGTGCAACCTGCCGCATCCGTCACCGTAATCGTGTACGGGCCGGCGGCGAGGTTGCTCAGGTCTTGCGGGTCGTTGTCCGGGGTCTCCGGACCGTCATTCGACCAGTCGTAGGTATAACCCGGGGTGCCACCCGTAACCGTCATGTCGATCGCGCCGTTCGTGCCACCGTTGCAAGACAGGTTCATTACGGAGAATGCAATCGTAATTTCCGCCGGTTGTGTGAGCGTTACGCTCGTGGAAGTCGTGCAACCGTTGGCATCCGTTACCGTCACGGTGTACGTGCCGGCTACCAGGTTGGAGCGGTCTTCGGCGTTGATATTGCCGGGCAGGTCGGCCCAGTCGTAGGTGTAACCCGGCGTGCCGCCGCTTACCGTTATATTAATCGCACCGTTCGAGCCTTCGTAGCAGGTCACGTTGGTTGGCGAATTGGTGAGCGACAAAGCCGTCGGCTGGTTCACCGTAACGGTAGTTGTAGCGGTGCAACCGTTGGCGTCCGTAACCGTCACCGTGTAAGCGCCGGCCGTCAGACCCGTCAGGTCTTGCGTATCGTTGTCGGGCGTTTCAGCGCCGTCATTCGACCAGTCGTACGTGATCGGGGCCGTGCCGCCGGTCACCGTCAGGTCGATTGCGCCGTTATTGCCACCGTTGCAGGTAACGTTGGTTACCGAGGTGCTCAGCGACGGACCGTTGGTATTGTTCACCGTTACGCTGGTCGTGGCTGTGCAACTGTTGGCATCCGTCACCGTCACCGTGTAGGTGCCGGCTGCAAGGCCCGAAAGGTCTTGCGGGTCGTTGTCCGGCGTTTCTGCGCCGTCGTTCGACCAGTCGTAGGTGTACGGTGTGGTGCCACCCGTAACCGTCAGGTCGACAGAACCGTTGGACTGACCGCAGGTGCTGTTCGTCGGCGTGGTCGTCAGCGAAAGCGCGTTGGGCTGCGTGATCGTGGCGCTTGTGGTTGCCGTGCAACCGTTGGCATCCGTCACGGTCACCGTGTAGGTGCCGGC
>JBGAHL010000062.1:0-7625 GCA_044226205.1 Saprospiraceae bacterium | reverse complement strand
GGTGTTGGCTTCGAACTGTACCAGAACCAGCCGAACCCGTGGGTAGGCCGCACGCAAGTGGGCTTCCACCTGCCGGTTGCTGCCACGGCAACGCTGACGGTGTACGACGAAACGGGCCGCGTACTGTTCACGCAGAAAGGCGACTTCGCGAAAGGCTACAACGCCATCTCGCTGGATCGCGCCATGCTGAACACGACGGGCGTGCTGTACTACAAACTGGAAACGGCTACGGACAGCGCAACGAAGAAGATGATCCAGACCAAGTAATCATTACTTGATCGAAACCATCAAATAAAGCAGAGGCCGCATCCATTGGATGCGGCCTCTTTTTTTATCAAAACATGCCCCGAATGACGAATGACAAGTGACTTTTCAATTACATCCAGACTTTGCTAAAAAACTGGAAGGGCACGGTGGTGTGGAGATAAAAAAAACCTGTCCCGGCAAACGCCGGACAGGCTTGAATAATATAAAAGCTTGAAAATCTATTTGTTCGGCACGAAATCGAGCGAAACCGAATTGATGCAATACCGCAAGCCGGTAGGCGCCGGGCCATCGTCGAACACATGGCCCAAATGCCCGCCACAACGCGCGCATTCCACCTCTGTGCGTGACATGCCGTGCGTCTCGTCGGGTTTTGCCAAAACAAATTCAGGCTGATAAGGCTGATAAAACGAAGGCCAGCCGGTTCCGGAGTCGAACTTGGTCCCGGAAGAAAAAAGCGGCAACCCGCAGCCACGACACACATAGGTGCCCTTTGCATGGTTGTCCCATAAATCGCCGCTGAAAGAGGCTTCCGTACTTTCTTCCCTCAACACCTCGTATTCGAGCGGCTTGAGACGGGCCTTCCAGTAGTCATCGGCATATTGAATGGTGCGTAAATGTCCGTTTTCATCATACTGAGCGGGTACCAGCAGCGAGTCGGGGCGACTGGCATCGGGCACAGCAGCAGTACGGGAATTCGGTTGCGGCGCATTACAGGCCGCCAATACAGTTAAAACGACAAGATATCTCATGTTGAAAAAGCAGAATTTCAACGTCTGCGTCTGATACGGGGCTGGTTCCACTCCTCGCGCTCGGCAAAATCCACGATTTTACGTACAAAATTGACCAGGGACAAAAATACCAGGAACCCGAACGTAACCACGATGTAGATCCAGCGATAGGTGCCGGCGTCGCTCAGCCGGATGCCTGAAAACAGCCACGCTGCCGTCCCGTTGACGGCCGCCAGCCCGATGTAGCTGTACATCGAACTGCCCCAGTATTTCATGGCATTGTCGGAACGCAGACTCATCAGGCTGTTGAAAATGGCGAACAACAACGAAAATGCCGTGGCAATTGACCAGGGAAACAACTGCTCCATTTGGACGATTCCGGCCCAATCGAGCAATTTCGCTCCGCCCATCAGCAGAAGCGCTCCGAGTGCCACGATACCGGCTTGTTGAAATGGAGAATAATTCTTGGTGGTGGAAAGCATAGCGGTTTTCATCCCTCCGGGGATGTTTATTTGATCATCACTCCCTTGCGATTGAGCAGCGGAACATCGGTAAAATGTATGTCTTCAAGGCTTCCGGCGACAAACACGTATTTTTTGTCGTACAAATAGTCGTGGAAAGAAAAACTGATCCAGTACTCGTTGGCCAGAGTCAGTACCGACTTTTGAACGGGCTCTATTTTGACCACTTCTTTCGGCCCGATATGATCCCAAAAGTAGCGGAGGGTGGTGGTGCGGCGTTGTTCTCCATCAATTTCCCCGTAGCCCGTGGAATTAACCAGCACGGAGTGTATGGGTTCGTTTTTGAGGTTGATCAGGTAGGCATCCCAAAACTCCTCGTGATCTTCTTCGTGTTCAAGACGCGGCACTACGGCGACGGCCAAATCTTCTACTTTCAGAATTGGAATATCTTTTTTCATAATTAAAACATGTGTTGCGCGGCAACGGGTGTCGCCCATTCACACTCAAATACTGCTAAAAAATGTTGTTTGACTAGTGTTTTTACCTGGTCCATATCGGCAGGAGCCCCCAATTCCCGTTGGAGGGAAGTAACCGTTTTGTCCGGGTCAACGATGCCGCATGGCACAATGTAATCAAAATATTCGAGCGGCGTATTCACGTTGAAGGCCCATCCGTGGAGGGTCACCCAGCGGCTCAAATGCACGCCGATTGCGCAAATTTTGCGCTGCATACGAGCGGCCTCCCCCTGAATGCCGGGTGTCGGGCCGGTCACCCAGACGCCGGTATAATCCTTGATGCGGTAGGCTTCCAGGCCAAAATCAGCCAGGGTACGGATCATGACTTCCTCGATCCCCCGGACGTAGCGATGCACGTCGGTGAAAAAACATTCCAGGTCGAGTACGGGATAGCCGACCAGTTGGCCCGGGCCGTGAAAAGTGATGTCGCCGCCGCGATTGATCGGGAAAAACTCGATGCCACGTTCGGCGAGCTGGTTTTCATTGAGCAATAAATTGTCCAAAGAGCCGCTTTTCCCCAGTGTAAAAACCGGCGGGTGTTCCACAAACAAAAGGTAATGATCCTGGGGATAGGAGAGGGGAGGGGCCGGGCGGTGGCTGATTTTATTGTCGACCAGCTTTTTGTGCAGGGCCGTCTGATAATCCCAGGCTTCCGCGTAGCGCATTTGCCCTAGATCTTCAAAATGGACGTGTGGCATGGTCGTAAAACAACGGGCTGGTAAAGAAGTTGAAGGCTTGCAGCAAACAGGAATGGCAAGTGAAAATTTCAGCAATCCGGGCGAATACCGACAAATTGTGCAGCAAAGTAAAGGACTGCAACCAAGACCACAAAAATGAAGCGTCGGGAGAGACGGCCCTGCTACGATTTGCTACCTTTGCATCCCGTAACAACTCGAAGCGTACATGACGAAATACATTTTTGTTACGGGCGGCGTAACTTCTTCGCTGGGCAAAGGCATCCTCTGCGCCTCACTCGCCAAACTCTTACAGGCACGCGGCTTTTCCGTAACCATTCAAAAATTTGACCCCTACCTCAACGTAGATCCAGGTACCCTGAATCCGTACGAACACGGCGAATGCTACGTCACGGAAGACGGCGCCGAAACCGATCTCGATCTGGGGCACTACGAACGTTTTCTCAACACCCCCACCAGCCGCGCCAACAACGTGACCACTGGCCTGGTGTACCAAACGGTCATTGAAAAAGAACGCTCCGGTGAATACCTAGGCAAAACCGTGCAGGTCATTCCGCACATCACCGACGAGATCAAACGCCGGATGCTGCTGCTCGGCCAGACGGGTCAGTACGACATCGTTATCACCGAACTGGGCGGTACCGCGGGCGACATCGAATCGTTGCCTTACGTCGAATCCGTGCGCCAAATGCGCTGGGAACTCGGCCGCGACAACTGCATCGTCATCCACCTCACCCTGGTGCCCTATCTCAAGGCAGCAAAAGAACTGAAAACGAAACCAACGCAACACTCTGTAAAAGAGTTGCTTAGCCTGGGCGTACAACCCGACATTCTGGCTTGCCGCACCGAACATCCGCTGGGTTCCGAACTGCGACGCAAAATCGCGCTGTTCTGCAATGTCGAAATGTCGTCGGTGATCGAAGTGATCGACGCCGACAGCATTTACGACGTGCCCCTGATGTTGCATAAGGAAAAACTGGACAGTGTCGTTATTTCAAAAATGCACATGAACGACCGCCGGGAGCCCAACCTGAATTCCTGGAAAAACTTCCTGGGCAAACTCAAAAACCCGCTGCACGAAGTCAGAATCGGTCTTATCGGCAAATACAACGAGTTGCCCGACGCTTACAAATCGATTTACGAAGCCTTCGTGCACGCCGGCGCCGTCAACGAATGCAAGGTCCGCGTGGTGCCGATTCATGCCGAAATGCTGGAGGGCAGTTACAACGACGTGGTGAAAGTGCTGCACGACCTCAACGGCATTCTGGTCGCACCGGGCTTCGGAGAACGCGGAATTGAAGGAAAATTGATGGCAATTCGCTACGCCCGTGAAAACAAGGTGCCCTTTTTCGGCATCTGCCTGGGTATGCAGACGGCCTGCGTCGAATTTGCCCGCAACGTAATCGGCCTGAGCGCCGCCGCTTCCACGGAAGTTAACCCTTCCACACCCGATCCTGTGATCGATTTGATGCCGGAGCAAAAGAAGATTACCCAGAAAGGCGGTACCATGCGTTTGGGGGCCTATGCCTGCGATATTCGCAAAAAAAGCAAGGCATACACGGCTTACCAAAGCACTGCCATCAGCGAGCGTCACCGCCACCGTTGGGAATTTAACAATGCCTATCTCGACAGATTTGAAAAAGCGGGCATGATTCCCAGCGGTCTCAACCCCGATTCCAATCTGGTCGAGATCATGGAATTGAAAGACCACCCCTGGTTTGTCGGGGTGCAGTTTCACCCGGAGTTAAAAAGTACGGTGGAAACGCCTCACCCGCTGTTTGTCGCTTTTGTCAAAGCGAGCATTAAAGGGAAAGAGAAGGAATAAATCCAAACGGGCGTTGTTGGCAAAAACCGGCAACGCCCGCTTGATTGTCAAACCTGCTTGTTGCTCAGCACGCTCAGCAGCCACGCGACCAGCAAGGATGCTGCCGGCAAGGCGACCAGGAAAAGTGAAGCCGTGCGCAGGCGAAAAACAAACCTCAGCACCGGCCCGCCGACCAGGCAGACGATCAAACCCAACAGCAGCCAGCTGTGCAGATCGGTAGAAAGACTCATTCCGCTGCGAAACCTCGCGGCAAGCAGCACGAAAACGGTAAAAAGAAGGTCGAATGCCCAGAGCAACCAGAAAAGGAGATTCATTTGAAACAAACAGGGTTGGTAAAAAATAGAAGCAAACTCCCGAACGGGTCGCCCTTTTTCAAGACAAGCAATTGATCGTCAACGGTATGGAAAGGCTGCTTTTTTCAAACGATCCATGATTGCCAATCCGATACCTGCTTCTTCCACCGGCTCGGCGACGATAAAATCGACGGTTTCATCTTCTTCCAGCATGTGCAATTTTTGAAAAAGCGAGGCGGCGACCTGGTACAAATCGCCGCTTTCCGAAAGGAATTCAAGCCGTTTAAATTCAGCGGGTGCAGGACTCCCGGCCGATAAAAACGCCGCGTTGCGGGTGTCCGGAATGCGGGGATGATCTCCCCAAATGTACAGCGGTTTGTTCGGACTGTAATGCGACTGGATATGACCGGGAGCGGCCACTTGCTCCTCCCGGGTGCTGGCGGAAGCCGATTTTGGCACCACCTTTTCCAACTCTTCCTCGGTAATAATGCCCTGCCGGAGCACCGCGAAACCGTCGGCGTGAAGGGTTATGACCGTCGACTCGATGCCTACGCGGGTGATGCCGCCATCGAGCACCTGATCGATCATCGGCAATTGTTTTCGCACATGTTCGGCCCGTGTGGGGCTGAGTTTCCCGAATTTATTGGCGCTCGGCGCTGCGATTGGGCAGCCTGAAGCATCGATCAGGGCCAGGGCTACGGGGTGGTCGGGCATCCGGATCCCCACGGTATCGAGGCCGGAAGTGACGATGTCGGGTACGAGTTCGCTTTTGGGCAACACCAGCGTTAGAGGGCCCGGCCAGAAAGCCCGGGCAAGCCGTGCAATTCGTTCATCCTGAATACGGGTCAGGCGCTCCAGTTGGTCCATTGAAGCGATGTGGACAATGAGCGGATCGAAGGAAGGGCGTTCTTTACTGGCAAAAATTTTTGCAACCGCGATTGGGTCAAGTGCGTTGGCCCCGAGACCATACACAGTCTCGGTAGGAAAAGCGACCAGACCGCCTTGCCGAATGACGCCTCCTGCTTTTTCAATTTCTTGTGGCGATACCATATCCGGTAACAAGCTGATTTTGTTTCAATAAAACACCCCCGAACCGGGCTCATCCGGTGCGGGGGTGCGGTTTGCAAAGGGCACTGACGGGGTCAGGCGCCCAGATAGCCTTTGAGCAATTTGCTGCGGCTGGTGGCGCGCAACTTATTGATTGCCTTGTCTTTAATCTGGCGAACACGCTCGCGGGTCAGGCCGAATTTTTCGCCGATATCTTCCAGCGACATAGGGTGTTCGACCCCGATGCCGAAGTACAGTTTGATTACGTCGCACTGGCGGTCGGTCAGGGTGCTGAGCGAGCGCTCGATTTCGCGGCGCAAGGAGTCGGCGTATTCCAGGTGGGTGTCGGTACCCGGCATGGAGTTGTTTTCCAGCACGTCGAGCAGGGAGTTGTCTTCTCCTTCGACGAAGGGCGCATCCATGGATACGTGACGGGCTGCCACGCCGAGCGTGGTTTCTACCTCCTCGGTCGTGATTTCAAGCAGTTCTGCGAGTTCTTCCGGGCTGGGTTCGCGCTCGAAGTTCTGTTCCAGTTCGGAGAAGGCTTTGTTGATTTTATTAAGCGAGCCGACCTTGTTGAGCGGCAGGCGCACGATACGGCTTTGTTCGGCCAATGCCTGCAGAATGCTTTGGCGAATCCACCACACGGCGTAGGAGATAAACTTGAATCCGCGCGTTTCGTCAAAGCGTTGTGCGGCTTTGATCAAACCCAGGTTGCCTTCGTTGATAAGGTCGGAAAGGGACAGGCCTTGGTTTTGGTATTGTTTGGCGACGGAAACGACGAAGCGGAGGTTGGCCTTGGTCAGTTTTTCCAGGGCGATCTGGTCGCCTTGCTTGATTCGCTTGGCGAGATCTACCTCTTCTTCGGGGGTGAGAAGGTCCACCTTGCCAATCTCTTGCAGATACTTTTCAAGCGACTGGCTTTCGCGATTGGTGATGGACTTCGTAATTTTTAATTGCCTCATGTGCGAACTGCTGTTGAAAAATTTTCGCAAAGGTACGACACGAAAGCCCCCGGTGTCAAGAAAAATTTTCTTTGACACCGGGGGCGGCCGTTCTATTTTGAAAATAATTGGAAAATAACCCTTTAAACGTCTGTAATTAAATTTTGTTTCAGGGCAAATGTCAGGCCGGTTGGGAAAATATTGTTCGTTTTACCGAACCACCAGTTTTTTCGTCGTCACGCGGTCGCCGGCGCGCAGTTCTACGAAATAGCTTCCGGCTGGGTAGCGGGCAGCGTCGAGGAAATAGTTGCTGTTGCCGGTGGGTATCTGGCCTTCAAAAATGGTTTCCACCACTTGCCCCAGGGCATTGCGGACGCTGATGCTGCCGCTGGTTTTGGCCGAAGCAGAAACCGGGATGCAGGTGATGGCGTTGGCGGGGTTGGGGTAAATGTCGAGCAATACGCTTTCCGGCGCTTCCGGTGCTGCGCTGGTCTCCCGGACTTTGAATTTCCACCAGCCTTCCGGCGCCGGCAAGGGACGAACGCCGTTTTTACCGCTTAACGAGTTGGCTTCGATATAATAATATACGGTGGAGCCTGCCGCTTGCTGCGGAATTTCGGAGACCCACACGAAGGCCGTGTCGCCGTTAATAGGGTCGTAAGGGATCATATTGACCGACTGCCAGGGCTGCGCGAGGTCGGTGGTGTACCAGACCCTGGCGTTGGCGATGCCGCTGCGGTGGCGGATATGGGCAAAAACCGGATAACTCAATACAGTATCATCCACGTCTGAAAGGCGCTGGTGCACAATGTGCAGGGGATCGTTGACGCCGATCTCCTTTGTGATGCAG
>JBGAHL010000028.1:0-72761 GCA_044226205.1 Saprospiraceae bacterium | reverse complement strand
TCTGCAATGACTATCCTGACAACCGACTATTTCCGCCGTCACTTGAGCGAGGTGCTCCGGCAAGTGCGGAAAGGGCAGTCTTTTGCGCTCGTTTCCGGGGAGGATAATAAGGTCATTGTCTGTCTGTTGCCCGCCAACTCACCTGAAGATGTATACACGCCCCGGCCCATCGGCCTGCTGTCCGGTTCCGCCAGTTTTACGCTGCGCGATGATTTTAAAATGAGTGAAAACGATTTCACGGACGGAAACACCCCGCTCCCCCAATAACCACCTCACCATTTCAACAACTCCCTCCTTTCTCAAACCTCCTCCCGCAACACCTCCAGCGGCGGCTTCCGCACCACTTCCCGGCTGTTCAGCAACCCGATCACCACCGTCAGGGCCGTGATCAGCACAAAAATGCCGAGCAGGGGCAGCCAGTCGGGCGTGAAGGGGATTTTGAACACAAAACTCGCCAGCGCCCAGGCGCCGGCCACGGAAAGGCCCACGCCGGCCAGACATGCCAGGGCGCCCAGCAGGAAATATTCGATGGCGTTGATGCGCAGGATTTGCCGGCGACTGGCCCCCAGGGTGCGCAGCAGCACGCTTTCGCGGATGCGGGCGTATTTGCCCTGGTAAATCGAACTGAGCAGCACCAGCAGACCCGTCAGGATGCTGAACAGGGCCATGAAACGGATCACGAACGAGACTTTTTTCAACACCTCGTCCACCGATTTGAGGATCTGGGTGAGGTCGATGGCCGATACGTTGGGGAAGCGCTGCACCAGCGTGCCCTGGAAGCGGGCCGACTGGTCGGCGTCAGCCACTTTCGATACGATGACGTGGAATTGCGGCGCGGCTTCGAGCACGCCCTTGGGAAACAGGACGAGGAAATTGGTCTGCACCCGGTTGAAATCGACCTTGCGCACGGAACCGACCTCGGTTTCGATGCGCGTGCCTTGCACGTTGAACGCGATTTTGGTGCCGATTTTGGCCTTCATGGCGCGTTGCAGACCGTCGGAAATGGAGACTTTGATGGGTTGGCCGGGCTGGTGCACGCCTTCCCAGACGCCGTCGATGATGGCCTCCGTGTCGATCAGCGTATCGCGGAACGTGACGCGGTATTCGCGATCCCAAACCCAGCGCGGCATGGCGGTAGTCGAGTCTGCCTGGTCCTGCGCCTTGGTGCGCCCGTCGATGTCTTCCACGCGGGTTGTCACGATAGCGACCTGTTGCATGAGGGGCATGCCGTTGTCGCGCACGAGTTGGGCCACGCCCTCGCGCTGCTCGGTCTGAATGTCGAACAGGATCATGTTCGGCTGGTTGCCGCTGCCGGAGAATTCGACCTGACGCAGCAACAGCGTCTGGATCAAAAACAGGGTGGAGAGCAACATGGTGCCGAGGCCGATGGTCACGACCAGCAAAACCGTCTGGTTTTCGGGACGGAACAGGTTGGCAATGCCTTGCCGCCACACGTACGACCAGCGGCGCGGGAAAAAGCGGCGCAGCAAAAAAGTCAGCAATCGCGCCAGGCCGTACAACACGCCGAACGCCACGGCAATACCGCCCATAAACCACAGGGTTTCTTTCCAGCTTCGCGTCAGCCACCAGGTGAAGCCCAGCAGCGAAGCGCCGATCAGTCCGTACACCAGCCACCGCTGGCGCGAGGCTCCGCCTCGTGCCCAGCGCATCCCGAGGGCTTTGCCCTCTCCACCTCGTGCCCGGCGCATCCCGAGGGCTTTGCCCTCTCCGCCTCGTGCCCCGCGCATCCTCAGGGCTTTGCCCTCTCCACCTCGTGCCGCACTCATTCCAGAGCTATTACCCTCCTCTTCAAACGATGCCCGCAGGGTCCGCAGCGGCGAGGTCCGCAGAATGCCCGACAAGGGCAGCAGGGCAAACAACACGGCCACCGCCAGTCCGAGCGATACGCCCTGCGCCACGGCCGCCCAGGAGAGGTCGGTGCTCACGGTGTCGATGGGCAAAAAGTCTTTGGCCAGCACTGGCAGGAGTTTTTGCAGCAGGGTACCGATCAGCGAGCCGGCCAGTGCGCCCAGCAGACCAATACCGATCACCTGCACGAGATAGACGTAAAACGCCTTGCGACCGCTGGCGCCCAGGCAGCGCAGGATGGCCACCGTGGGCAGTTTGTCTTTGATATAAATATGCACCGCGCCGGCTACGCCGATGCAACCGAGCAGCAGCGCCACGAAACCCACAAGGTTGAGAAAGGTGGAAAAATTGCCGAAAGCATTGCCGATGGAAGCCTTGTTCGACTCCACCGTCTCCCAATCGAGGCCGGCGGTTTTCAGCGGCTTTTCGATGGCTTTGGTCAATTGTTCGATATTGGCGGGCGCCTCGATTTTGTAATAATACTGGTACCAGATCCGGCTGCCTTTTTGCACCAGACCGGTGGAATCGAGCGATTCGATGGGGATAAATGCCACGGGCGCAATGGCGGCGCCGATGCCCGCCCGGCCGGGCCGCGAGAGCAGGTCGCCGGCGATGGGGAAAGTCCGGTTGCCGATCTGTACGCTGTCGCCGGGCTGTACGCCGAATTGCAGCAAAAGTCCGTGTTCGACCAGCGCCTGGCGCTGGCTGTGCCAGCTTTTCCACGAGTCGGCAGGCTGGCTGTTCCATTTGCCGTAAAAAGGATAGCCCGCGTCGGCGGCGCGCACGTTGGTGAGGCGGGTGCCGCCGGTTTTGGGAAAATAGGCCATGTTCAGGAGGTTGAACACGCGGGCCTGTTGCACGCCGGGGGTGTTGTTGAGCAAGGTCAGCACCGAATCGGGGACGGGCTGGTTGCCTTCGATCAGCAAATCGGCGCCCAGCAGGGTTTTGGCCTCGCGGTCGATGTCGGCCGTGAGGTTGTCGCTGAACGAGCGCACGGCCGTCAGCGCGGCGATACCTGCAATGATGGCGGAAATAAAGAGAAACAGCCGGGCCCGGTTGCGGCGACTGTCGCGCCAGGCCATTTTGAGAACGAAGGACATACGATACGGTTGAAGCGCGCCGGGCGCTGCAAAAGGCAAACGGCGCGGCTGCAAAAATGGAACACAAAACACGCAAACGGCCCGCTCGTTGGCGAGCAGCCGGTTTTTTTCGATCAAACGGCTTTTTCCACCGTTTCAACCGCCCAAATAACGGATGGACGACAGCGCCTCAGATCAACAAGCGGGCTGACTGCTGTCATTACGGCCGCCCCGACCTGCCTGCAATTTTGTACACACATTCACCCAAAACAAATACTGCAAGCCATGACCAACAGGATTGTATTTTTTGCCATGTCCATGCTGTGTTGGGTCGTTTGGGGAAACGCACAAACGGGTTTTACCCAACAAGGCAACTTTCTGCTCGGCTCCACCGTCGGGTTTTCCAGCAACGAATCGCGGCTGAAAACATCGAATCAGGGCACGTCCACCGAAGGCGAAGGACCCTATTCCCTCCAGTGGAACCTCAACCCGCACATCGGCTACTTTTTGTTCGACAACTTCAACCTGGGTATCGGCCTCGACTACACGTTCAGCCGGGAAAAACAGCCCAACGAAGATAAAACCGACGACAGCGACCTGCTCTTTGGCCCCTTCGCTCGCTACTACCTGCCCGTGGGCGACGACCAAGCCTTTTTCCTCGAAAGCAACTTCGGCTTCGGCACTTCCTCCGACAACCTGATCATCGGGGGCGCCCCGCAGAGCATCAACAGCAACATCATTGCCGTCGGAGCAGGACCGGGTTTCACCATTTTTTCCAGCCGGGCCGTGGGCCTCGAAGCCCTGTTCAAATACAATTTTGCCCGCACCCGGTTTGAAACGACCGAGGGCGGCATCACCACCCAAACCACGACCAGAACCAACCAGTTTGCCGTGTCGCTGGGCGTGCAATTTTACTTCGCAGGGTTCAGCAGAGCCTATTGACAGATGGTTGCCCAGAGCCGGCGCTTCGACATTCCTTTTTCAAATGTCGAAGTGCCGGCCCAGGGTCGTTTATTGCATCTGCACACAACGCCACTCCGATTTGCGGATTTCGGAGTTGGCCGACAGGTTGTACAGGCAGATCTGGCCGTAGCCGACGCTGAGGCCGTTTTTCTCCCATTCGGCGCGATCGGGACAGTCGGGCATCTTGGTGATCTCTTCTTCCTTCGCAGGCCGGAGGTACCAGAGTTTGCCGTTGTCGAGCACCTCGGGATCGCCCACGTAAGGCGCCTTGTGCAAGGCTTTTTTGGCTTTCAGGTCGTAGATCAGCAATTCGCGGACGTCGGGACCAGTGCCGATGTCGATAAACAGGCGGTTGCCGTAAACGCCCGAGAAAAAGCCCTTGATCCCGTTCGGCACGCTATACGTGATGTTGGAATCCAGTTGCGTGATTACGATCGCCTGCCCGGGTTCGTTGGGCAAATCCACCGTACGAATTTTGTAATGCTGATACGCGTACTCGGCCGCGCCGCGCGAGGGGCGCGTATAGCCGCTGCGTTCCATGCCCTTGAACCCGACGAGGGTGTCGCGGGGGGTGGTAAACGTTGTGGTGTCCGCCGCGGCGGTTTTTGTGTCGGCAGGCGCCGTTTTGTCGGCGGCGGGGGTGTTTTTGCAAAAAGCGAAAACGAAGACTGTTGCCAGTACAAACAACAGACGGAGAGGATGTTGCATAAATGAACGAACTAATTTTAGACAGAAGATTTTACGGACAAATCGTGCTGACCGGCCCAGTCCCGAAGGTCGCGCCGTTGAATGGCGGCGGCCAGCAGTTCGGGAAACAGGGCGGGCGTACACGCAAAGGTCGGAATATCCATGGCGGAAAACGCAGCGGCGTTGTCGTGATCGTACGCGGGCGCGCCTTCGTCGTTGAGGGCCAGCAGCGCCACCACGGTGACGCCTGTGCGGCGCAATTGCTGCGCCTTTTTCAACATCTCCGCGCGGTTGCCGCCCTCGAACAGGTCGCTGAGCAACACCAGGATCGTGTCGTGCGGGCGCTCCACCAGCGTTTCGGCATACACGAGCGCCTTGTGAATGTCGGTCCCGCCGCCCAGTTGCGTGCCGAACAGCAGTTCGACCGGGTCGTGGAGCCGGTCGCTCAGGTCGGCAACGGCCGTGTCGAACACCACGACGTGGGTGCGCAGCGAGCGAACGGAGGCCAGCACCGCGCCCATGATCCCAGCGTACACGACCGAAGTAGCCATGGAGCCGCTCTGGTCGGTCAGCAGGATCACGTGGCGCAGGGCCTGGCCTTTGCGGCCGTACCCGTGCAGGGTGTCGGGGATGATGGTTTGCAGCGAGGGCTGGTAGTTTTTGAGGTTGTGGTAAATGGTGCTGCGCCAGTCGATCTCGTTGGGCCTGGGGCGGCGATTGCGTACGCTGCGGTTGAGGGCGCTTTGAACCGCCTCGCGGAGCGGTGCACGGAGTTTTTTCTCCAGTTCTTCCACCACCCGGCGCACCACGGCGCGGGCCGTCTCGCGGGTCTGGGCGGGCAACACCTTGTTGAGCGACAGCAGGGTGGCCACCAGTTGCACGTCGGGTTCCACACTGGCCAGCAATTCGGGTTCGAGCAACAACTGGTGCAAACCGAGTCGCTCGAAAGCGTCGCGCTGCATCACCTGCACCACGGGCGTCGGGAAATAACGGCGAATGTCGCCCAGCCAGCGGTTCACATTCGGCGAAGAGCGGCCCAGCCCTCCCCGCCGTTCGGCATCGTACAGCGCCTCCAGCACGCGATCCATCTGCGTCAGCTCGGCCGAGAGGGCGATGTCCTGTTCCGGGTCGGCCGCGCTGCCGAGCACCAGTCGCCAGCGTTCGAGGGTGTCCTTATCCATCCGGGTTTGCAGATTTGCGGTTAATGTTCATTTTGAAATTCAGAAGCAAATGTTGCATATTCAGAACAGGCAATAAAAATTGTTGGCCATTTGCTTGTATGAAAAAATATCTATTCTACTTTTGTTTCATTAAAACAGTGTCAAAACACTAAAAACGTCAACATTTTTTTCACCAACCAACTTCGTGTATGAACGCATTTTTATCCCTGGGTCGCTGGCTGTTTGCCATTCCGTTCGCCATTTTCGGACTGTTCCATTTTATGAATGCCCAGCCGATGGCCGACTATGTCGTACCGGCCTACATGCCTGCCAAGGTTATCTGGGTATATCTGTCCGGCGCCGGCCTGATCGCCGCCACCGTCAGTATGCTGATCGGCAAATATGACAAGCTCGCCACCACGCTGCTGGCCGTTTTCCTGTTGTTGTTGGTTCTGATGGTGCACCTCCCCGGCGCGATGGCCGGCACGGAGGCTTCGCAAAATTCGGTTTCCATGTTGTTGAAAGACCTTTCGCTGGCTGGCGCAGCCATGATGTACGCCTTGAATTACGCCAAGGACCGTTCCGTCATCGGCTAAGCGGCCCATACTAAATCGTTTCTGTATCGCGCGCGCCCGTCGTTTCGGGTGCGCGCTGTTTTTTTATAAAAAGGGACAGTCCGCTCAGCACTTCCCGCCGCTTTGCAGTATTTTTTGCTCGATGGAGGTAGTCGAATACCCCTCGATAAAAGGCAGGCTCAGCACCTCTCCGCCACGGGCCAGCACGAGGTCGGCGCCGACGATTTGCTCGGGTTTCCAGTCGCCTCCTTTCACCAGCACATCGGGTTGGACGGCGCGAATCAGCTCGTAAGGCGTGTCTTCCTCAAATACCACCACGACATCTACCACGGCCAGCGCCGCAAGCAGGTGGGTGCGTGTGGCTTCGTCGTTGATGGGTCGGGTCGGGCCTTTGAGGCGCCGCACGGAGGCAGCGCTGTTGAGTCCAACGACGAGGCGTTGCCCCAGATCGCGCGCATCGGCGAGGTAATGCAGGTGGCCGTAGTGCAGGATGTCGAAACACCCGTTGGTGAACACCACGCGCTCGCCCGCAGCCTGCCATTCGGCCACCGTGGCCGCCGCCTGTTCGCGCGACTGTATTTTTTGTTCGATAAACGTCAAATTGGAACTTGCCATGTTTTTTATAAAAAATGCTGTCCGGAACCGAGGGCGCAAAAGTACGCCGTTACGGGCCAGTCTGCGGGCCATTCTGCATTTTGAATGGCTGTCTTGAGGAAAAACGGGTTCAGAACGGCACGTCTCCCGCCCATACTTTCAGCCTCGGATATCGCTTTTTCATCTTGTTCCAGCCGGTTTCGCCCATCACACTGATGGCCGTGGCCCAGGCATCAGCCTCGGTCGCCGTGGGCGCCTGCACCGTCACCAGAACGCGATGCGTAAGCCCCCAGCCCGTGCGCGGATCGACGATGTGCGAATACCGCCGGCCGCTGGCTTCGAGGTACCGCGCGGTGGCGCCCGAGCTCGTGATGCCGCAGCGCGCCAGCAGCAGGGGCGTCGCGGAAAAACGTTCGGGAATCGCCACCGTCCAGCCCACGGCATCGGGCGGCGGGTCGCCGAGCGCGATGTCGCCGCCAGCGTCGGCCAGCGCCCTGGTGATGCCGAACGTGCGCAGGATGTTCAAACATTCGTCGGCAGCAAAGCCCTGCCCGATGCCGCCGAGATCGAGTTTCATGCCGGGTTTACGGAGTTCGACCCGGTAAGGGCGGCGGTACAATCGGATATTTTGCCAGCCGACCAGCGTCCGGGCCTCATTCACCTTCGACGAATCCGGCAATTCCTGCAAATGCCGGGCCCGCCGCCAAAGCCGGGTCAGCGGCCCTACGCTGACGTCGAAAGCGCCGTCCGACAAACGGGAAAATCTTTGCGAAATCTGTAAAACACGCCACAAATCAGCCGAAACGGGCACTTTTTTACCCGGACCGGCCTGATCGCAAAGCCGCATCAGCTCGCTGTCGGGCCGGTAGTCGGACATGACGGCTTCCAGACTGTCCATGCGGGCCATCACCCTGCGGGCCGCCCGGCCGGCAAGCGCCGAATCGGGGGCGTAAAACGATAAATGAAACACGGCGCCCATCTGCGGCCATTGGTAATCGTAACGCTGCCAATCGGCGGACGATCGGGGCAGACGGTGGGTACAGGCGGCCGGCAGCACACTGAGCAGCAGCAAGGCGGCAGCAAGGCGAAAAACACGGAGCGGATGCATAAAACGCTCTATTTGGCCCGGAAATAATCGACAGTTTGCTCGGGATCAAAAGCTTTCGGCCGCACTTCAGGCCGCAGTCCGGGCTCGTAACGCAGACGAAAAGACGTGTCGCTTTGCCATTCGAGAATGCCGTAGAGCGTCTTGCCCTTGTGCGGCCCCTGCTGAAAATCGCTGAGGTCGAGCGTGGCCGGCGCGTGTTTGCAATCCAGCTCGTAGCGCAGCCGCACGGAATCGTACTGGCTGCCGAATTTCGTCAGCCACAGGGCATTGCCGCCCGCGTTGAAAATGATTTCCTGGCCTTCGTGTGTGCTCCATCGGCCGTTGAGGTCGCCGCAATCGGCTCCCATTCCACAGCCGGCCAGGAGCAGCGGCAAGGTGAACAGGGGAATGAGAAAGTGTGTAAAATTTTGATTCATAATGAATTACCTGGTTCTGCGTATTGTTTCGATAAAAAGACAGTCGGCGGAAACCAAAGGTGGCGTAAATGGGGAACATTTATACCCAAAACGGGCAAAGTTTGTCGCGAGGCGGCATTGCAGCATTTGCCTACATCATGCCTTCGTCGGCGAAGCTGTAATAGCCGCGTTCGGAAACGATCAGGTGATCGAGCAGGGGCAAGTCGAGCAATTCCCCGGCCTTGCGGATTCGGCGGGTGAGTTCGAGGTCGGCCTGACTGGGTTGCAGGTTGCCGGAAGGGTGGTTGTGCAAGGCGATGACGGCAGCGGCCCGGGCATCGAGCGCTGTTTTGAACAGGATTTTGACATCCACGACGGTGCCTGCCGAGCCTCCGCTGCTGAGCCGGCAGCGGTCGAACACTTCGTTGGCTTTGTTGAGCAGCAACAGCCAGAATTCTTCGTGGTGCAGGTCGGACAATTGTGCGCCGAGGGTATTGTACGCGTCCTGGCTGCACCCGATGCGCGGGCGCTCCTGCAATCCGGGCAGCTGCCTGCGGCGACCGAGTTCGAGCGCGGCGGCGATGGTGATGGCTTTGGCTTCGCCAATTCCCTTGAAGCGTTGCAATTCGCCCACAGTCCGTTTGCCCAGGTCGTGCAGGCTTCGGTTTACGTGGTCGAGTATGCGCTGGGCAAGCGCCACGGCGCTTTCGCCAGCTGTGCCCGAGCCGATGAGGATGGCGAGCAGCTCGGCGTCGGTAAGCGCGTTTTTGCCGCGAAGCAGCATTTTTTCGCGGGGGCGGTCTTCTTCCGCCCAGGCAGTTATGGCGTTGGATCGAGGATCGGACATGGTCGGGCGCCGGCTTTCACGGCTTCACGAAGATAGCCGGGCCATTGGTCACGAGTGGCGGCGCGTGCCGTTTGTCCAAAAATTTATTTCAAAAAACAGGGGGCTTTTCAGCCGTATTAATGCGGGACGTGCACCGGGCAATCGATTTGCAAATCCTTGTTTTCCAGTTTTTTAGCCAGCAGCCTGCAATAATGCCCCGAGGGTCGGGTCATGTAATTCTGGCAGTTAAAACACATACGGTGCAAACTGACGACGCCTTTGTGCTGGAGGTTGAGAATCATGTGCAGCAGGCTTTCCAGCAGCTGATGTTTTTGCGTTTCGTCCATCCGTTCGAGCGGCAACAACAGCGGACTGGCAAAATGGGCCGTTTGATCGGCCATGGCGCGACCTGCCGCGGTGAGCAAAAGTGTATGGCTGCGGGCATCGTCGGGGTTGGGCTCTCGCTCGACCAGGCCTTTTTGTTCCAGTACGCGCACGGCATCGCTGACGGTCGGGCGGGTCATGTTGAATACTTCGGCCAGTTTGCTGACGGTGGCATATTCCGGCTTGTGATAACGCAGAAAGATCAACAACTGGATTTGTATCGGGCTGATGTTCAGCACTTTGGCCTGATCCCAAAGTAATACGCGAAAAGCTTCTGACAGTCGTTCGAGAGCCGCTACGATGCGGAAATCCACTTTTTCGAGCTGTGCGTCGGGGTTAAAAATACTATCTCCCATAAAGTCGAACCTGCCCGTTAAAAGAAGCGAGGGCTTGTTCTGCTGCAAAGTTATTTAGGAATCCTACACGGCGTCTTTTTTTCTTTTCTCCTGCCAAATGACGAACCCTCGAAGGGGTTCCGCCGTTGGAAGGAGGTCGCCGGGAATTGCTATTTTTGCCTTTTCTTCTAAGAAATTGATTATCAAACTGTTTCGACCACGTCGAGTTGCCATGAAAAAATTAATGCTCCTGCTGCCGGGCTTTTTGCTGTCGCTGGGCTTGTCGGCCCAACAACCCGATTCCGTCCTCCTGCTTCCCGACGAAGCGGTGCGGATTGCATTGGCCAATAATTACGACATCGAACTGGCCCGAACCGACGCCGATATTGCCCGGCTCAACAACACCCGCGGCAACGCGGGCATGTTGCCGACGGTCAATCTGGTGGCCGGCGACAACGCCACACTCAACGGCGTCCAGGTGCAAAACCTCGCCGACGGCCGGCACATCGAGGCTTACGGCGTCTTTTCCAACACGGTGAACGCCGCCGTCCAGCTCGAATGGACCCTCTTCGACGGCGGGCGCATGTACATCACCAAAAAACGCCTGGCCGAACTGGAAGCCCTCGGCCAGATCGACCTGCGCGCTACCGTGCAACAAACCTCGGCCAGCGTCTTGCTGACCTATTACGACATCGTGCGCAGCCGGCAGCAGGAACGCGCCCTGGCCGAGGTCATCGCCCTCAATGAAGAACGCCTGCGTATCGCCGAGGCCCGCCTGGCCGCGGGCATGGCCGCCCAGACCGACGCGCTCCAGGCGCGCATCGACCTCAACCAGCGCCGCGCCGACCTGCTGGCCCAGCAAAACGCCACCACCACCGCCAAACGGGAACTGAACCGGCTGCTGGCCCGCGACCCCAATACGCGTTTTGGCGTCGACGAAACGCTGCAAACCACCTGGAACCCCGACCACGACGCACTTTTGCAAAAAATTCAAAGCCAAAACCCTTCCCTGCTCGCCTTGCAAAAAAGCGCGGACGTGGCCGCCCTGGCCGTGCAGGAAGCCCAAACCCTCAACAAACCCCGCATTTCGGGGCTGGGCCAACTCGGTGGCCAGCGCACCGACAACGGCGCGGGCTTTTTGCTCAATACTTTTTCGGCGGGGCTGACCGTCGGCGCGGGACTGCAAGTACCACTTTATTCCGGCGGCAACTACCGGCGCCAGGTGGATGTGGCCAAGGTGCAGGCACAACAATCGGCTATTCGGCTCGACGCGCAGCGGCTCGCCCTGAGCGCCGCACTCGACGACCAAATCGCATTTTACCAAACCCAGCGCAGCGCCCTGGCCCTCGAAGAAGAAAACGTGCGCAATGCCCGCGAAAACCTCAACGTCAGCACCGAACGTTTCCGCCTCGGCCAAACCAACGCCCTCGAAACCCAGACCGCACAAAACAGCCTCGAACAGGCATTGCTGCGCCGCAACCTGGCCCTTTACAACCTGAAAGTGGGAGAAATTCAGCTGCGTTTGCTGGCCGGAGAACTGTAAGACCCTTCTTTTGAAAAGAATTATTCCGAATTGCGGAGTTGCGCCATAATTCCCCTTTCGCCCAATAAATTTGCCCGCCAAGGGCGCTAAATGCCCGTTTTGACCATGCCTGACCAACATAAAACTGCCGTCGTCGTCGGCGCCGGCCTCGTCGGTTCCCTGTGGGCCGTTTTCCTCGCCCGCCGCGGCTACACCGTGCAAGTATTCGAACGCCGCCCCGACATGCGCGCTGCCGGCTACACTGGCGGCCGGTCGATCAATCTGGCCATGTCCGAACGCGGCTGGAAAGCCGCCGAGCAGGCCGGCATCCGCGAAAAACTCCTGCCGGTAGCCATCCCCATGCCCGGACGGATGATCCATACCGTCAGCGGCGACATGGCCTATCAGCCGTACGGCAAAACGGGCGAAGCGATTTACTCCGTGTCGCGGGGCGGCCTCAACCTCGAACTGCTACGCATCGCCTCGGAATTTCCCAACGTGCAATTTCATTTCGAGCACCGCTGCACCGAGGTCGATCTCAACAATCCACTCATCAGTTTTGAAGACCTGCGCAGCGGCGAACACAAAACCCTCGAAGCGCCCCTCATTTTCGGCACCGACGGCGCTTTTTCGGCCGTCCGCTACGCGCTCCAGCGCACCGACCGCTTCGACTACCGCCAGCGTTATCTCGAACACGGCTACAAGGAACTCACCATTCCGCCGGCGCCGGGCGGCGGTCATCGCATGGAGCCCAATGCCTTGCACATCTGGCCACGCGGCAATTTTATGCTCATTGCCCTGCCCAATGCCGATGGCACCTTTACCTGCACCCTGTTCCTGCCCTTCGAAGGCGATGTGGCCTTCGAACACCTGACCAACAACGAAGCCGTGCGCGGCTTTTTCGAGCGCTATTTCCCCGATGCCATGGCGCTGATGCCCACCTTGCTCGACGACTTCTGGGCCAACCCGACTTCCTCGCTGATGACCCTGCAATGCTACCCCTGGCAATGGCAAAACCGCATCTTGCTGCTCGGCGACTCGGCGCACGCCATCGTGCCTTTTTACGGACAGGGCATGAACGCCGGCTTTGAAGACTGCACCATTCTCGACGCCATGCACGACGAGTTCAACGGCGACTGGTCGCGGATGATCCCCGAGTTTTCGCGCCGCCGCAAGGCCGACGGCGACGCCATCGCCGAGCTCGCGCTCCGCAATTTTATCGAAATGCGCGACCTGGTGGCCGACCCGAAATTCCTGCTGCGCAAAAAAATTGCCGCCCGTTTGCACGAGCGGCACCCCGACTTTCTGCCGGTCTATTCCATGGTAACGTTCAGCAATACGCCCTACCACATCGCCCTGCGCGAAGACGACGCCCAAAACCGCCTCTTCGAACAAATTCTGGCCATCGACAACATCGAACAGGAATGGGACGGGCCGAAGGTGGAAGAGGTGTTTCGCAAGTGGGCGGAGGGAGTTGGATAAGGTTGGTTGATGAGGTTTATAAGGATGATAAAAGGGACTTGGACGCTCTCGGGAAATTAATGCTGCCCATTTTATAAAAAGAGAGCAAGCACCCTCCTTTTATCAACCTTATAAACCTCATCAACCTCATCAACCCCTTAATTCCGAATTACCCTCATCTGCCGGCCGCCGTTTTCGCGCATACGTTCGGCGACCATTTTCTGAAAGTCGGCGTCGCTGATTTTTTCGCCTTTTTGGGGCGCGACCAGCTCTTTCTTTTTGAGTTTGCGGAAGTTGACTTTGGTGGCGGTCAAGATCATTTCACCGTTGTTGATGTCCAGTTCGAGGATCATGCCGGGCAGCTGGCCGAATCCGGCCGGCCCTGCGGAGAGCGGGATGGCGTCGGTAAACCAGGCCGTGATCTGGCGCTTGCGGACGGTGTCCTGCGTCGTCGCTTCGAGGCAGTTGTAACCCAGGATGGTTTTCGACTGGCCCGTGATTTTCCAGCCCGGCGCGGCCAGCGAATCTTCGATGAGGTAGTTTTTGCCAAAAAATTCGCGCGAGTCGATTTTCCGGCCGGTTGTGTAGTTGCGGTAAAAAATAGCTTCCGGCCGCTGGATCTTGATGACCATGGGGCCACCTTCGGCCGGCTCGTCCTCGTCCTCGTCGGGCAGGTTGTGAAACAGGCTTTCATCGGCCGCAAAAAGCAGTTCGGACTTGGACACCCGCCATTCGGGTATCATGGCGCGCATGTCGGCCGCATCGGGCGGAAGGTTGCGGTGCATGTTGACTTTTTCATCGAACTGGATGTCGCCTTCGTTTTGCTGGGCCAGAACATTTCCGGCCAAAAACGTGAGCAGGGCAAGCAGAATTTGTTTCATAAAAATCTGATTTTTAGTTTTTTATCAAAAATAACAGCACAACTTTTAATGACCTGTCCGGCTGGTTGCGCTTTTCAAGGGCAAAGAAAGGGCAGCCCCGGAGCGCCGCAGGTTAATCGACCTTGCTATTAGGTTAATTAAGGTTAAGCCCACCGCGCAGGCCCGTCAAAAGGGGGTATTTTTGTGCCATGCCAAAAAATAACCGCCTCGGGACCGCCCGATTCATTGCGCTGATTGTGAGCAGCCTGGCGCTGCTCGCAGTGTTTCAGGCGTTTTGGTTGCACAAGGTCTGGGAAGAACAAAAAGAAGCCTACCGGCAGGAGGCGGACAACGTGTTTCAGCGGACGGTCATCACCCTCCAGGATTCGCTTACCCGGCGCGCCATGCGCCGCAACGGCGTTTCGCCCGACAGCCTCGACTTCCCTGTGCCGCCGATCATGATGGGCGCCCTTCCGCGCAGCATGCAAATACGGCCCAAAACCCGGGCGTTTTTCAAGAGCGACTCCGCCAGTTTTCAATTCGAATCGGGCAAAAAAAGCAGTGCCAGCGAGGTTCAGATTTTTATCTCCACGGTAAAAGATACCGAGGAAGGTCCCGGCCCCATCCCGGAAATCGACCGCATTGTGCGGCGTGTGCACTACGACCAGAAACCCGGCGACAAGGAACAGTTCGTCTTTAAACTCGAACAGGACTCCCTCGATGAAAACGAACTGCGCACACACTTCACCGAGCGACTTACGGCCGCCGGCTTGCCTGCTCGCTTCGAACTGGTCCGCATGGACGACCGGGAACTACCCGACAGCACCCTTTTCGGCACCCTCCCGGCGCATGCCGGCCTGCTGACGCATACCGCCTACCTCGCCACATTCCCCGATTACAAAACCTATATTTTTCAAAAAACCCTGCCCTACGGACTGTTTTCCCTGCTGTTGTTCGGCATCACCGCCACGGCATTTTGGGTCATCTGGAAAAACCTGCGGCGCCAGCAACGGCTCGCCAAACTGAAAAACGATTTCATCGCCAACATCACCCACGAACTCAAAACGCCGATCACGACCGTGGGCGTGGCCCTCGAAGCCCTCAGCGATTTCGACGCCCGGCGCGACCCGGTCCGCAGCCGCGAATACCTCGACATCTCCAAACTCGAACTCGAACGCCTCTCGCTGCTGGTCGACAAGGTGCTGCGCCTGTCCATGTTCGAACAACAGGAACCCCGCATGCGTATGGAAAACCTCAATCTGGCGGACGTGGTGGAACCCGTGCTCGGCGCCCTGCGGCTTCAGGCCGAGCGCCGGGGCGCCCAAATCCTGTTTCAAGCGGCAGCAGGGCAGGATTTTACCGTGCGCGGCGACCGCATGCACCTGTCGAGCGTAGTATTCAACCTGCTCGACAACGCACTGAAATACGCCCCCGGCCAGCCACGGGTCGAGGTCGGGCTGCAGGCCTCTGCCGGATGGGCGCGACTCCATGTGCGCGACAATGGCCCCGGCATCCCGGCGGCATATCAGGACAAGGTTTTTGAAAAATTTTTCCGCGTACCCGCCCGGGGCAGTACGCACGACGTGAAAGGCCACGGTCTGGGCCTCAGTTACGCGCAGGAAGTAGCCCGCCTGCACGGCGGACACATGGAACTGGAAAGCGTCGAAGGTCAGGGAAGCACATTCACCCTCGTCTTGCCCCTGGCCGCGCCTTCACAAGCGGCGTAAGGCTTCGCCCAAAGCGGCTATTTCTTCCTCGGTATTGTAGTAATGCGGCGAAATGCGCAGCGCCCAGCTCACGCCTTTTTTGGAAAAATCCAGCTGCGCCGACCCGATCGTGGTGATACGTCCGTTGATTCCTTGATCCGCCAGATAACGAAGCAAGGCTTGCGGCTGCCAGTCGGCGTGCCAGGCCGTCACGATGCCGCACAGGGAAGCGCCGCGGTCGAGCACCCGCAGACCGGGCAGTTCGCCCAGCATCCGGCGGGTGAGTTCGGCCAGCCTGCCGACGCGCTGCTGTATGGCATCGAGCCCCAGCGCCAGGGCGTACTCGACGGCCGCCTTGCTGCCGAGCAAGAGAGCGGGCGACATTTCCCAGTATTCGTACCGACGGGCGTCGGGCAGGGCCACGTATTCGTCGGGGCCGGTCCAGTTGGCGCCCCGCATATCGGGGAGCAGCATTTCGAGGCCAGCATCAAGGGCGCGGTCGGACACGTAGAGAAAGCCCGCGCCGCGTGGTCCGCGCAGGAATTTCCGCAGGGTGGCCGCCAGAAAATCGCAGCCGATCCGCGTCACGTCGAGCGGCATTTGTCCGGCCGACTGGCAGGCATCCACCAGGTACCAGATGCCTTCGGCCCTGCACAAACGACCGACCGCCTCCACGGGCTGCACCAGACCGCTGTTGGTCGGCACGTGCGTCACGGCCAGCAGCGCCGGGCGGTGCATTTTTATCAAACGCTCCATATCGGCCACGTCAACTCCGCCTTCCGGCGTATCGGCAGCGCGCAAAACCCGGATGCCCTGTCGTTTTTGCAGCGACAAAAAAGCGATCTGGTTGGACACGTAATCGTTTTCCGTGATGAGCACCACGTCGCCCGCCTTCAAGGGCACGGCGCTCAGCGCACGGGCGTAGGCATCGGTCGCGCTGCCGGAAAAAGCAATATTTCGAGGGTCGGCGCCCAGCATTTGCGCCACGGCGGTGTAAAAACCGGCCACTTCGGCGGCGCGCAGGTCGGCCGCTTCGTAGCCGCCAATCTGCGCTTCGAGGTCGAGGTACTCGTGCATGGCCTGCACGACCGGCCGGGGCGGAAGGGCAGCCCCGGCATTGTTAAAATGAATACGAGCGGCGCAGCCGGGCGTGTCGGCACGAAGTCGGGAGAGCAGGTCTGTGTTCAAGGTTGCCGTGTTGAAAGTTTAAAATTTGGGTAAAACAAAACCGGTCTTCAAGGCAGGCGGGCCAGGATGGCCTCCCTGTCGCGAAGCAGTTGGCTGAACAGCCCGGGCTGGCGGCGGGCAAAGGCGCGCGCCTTTCGTCCGTATCCATACTGGCGGGCGGCATCGAGCCAGCGCTCCGCCAGCAGACCGAGCGGGAAGGCCGTCAGCAAGGCGGCAAAGGCCAACCACGCGCCCGGCAACAACAGTTTCAATCCCTTGTACGCGCCCCAAAGCGCGAGCGGAAAGGTGAAGAGGCCAGTCAGTATTTTCACAGTGGAGCTGTACCCGATGTACAGGTTCATCTTGCGGTTGAGGAAAGCCGGCAGCCAGCAGGGCAAAAACCAGAACAGATAACCCGCCGCGAAAAACGGCAAACCGGCAAGCAACACGGCGCCACGGGCCAGCAGGGCAAGTCCCGCATTCGGGCGGGCAGCGGCCACGAGGCCGGCATCCTGCAGCCCCACGCGGCCCAGGGCATCGAAATACGCGTCGGTTTGGGCGGTGAGGGGCGCATCGTCGAGCAAATCGCGGGTGAGCGCCTGGCTGCGGTAAAAATCCTCCTTCAAAGGCAGGGGGCGGCTGTTGTGCAAGAGGGTTTCAAGGCGGCCGGTCAGCAGTTCGCCAGCCTCATCGCGGGTGTGGATCGTGAGGCTTTTTAGTTGTTCTTCCAAAAAGTGCGTCAGTCCGTCCACCGCCGATTCGTGGTCTTTTTGCCACGCCTCCCTAAAATCGCGCAGCCAGACGGGAGCGCCGACCTGCACCACCGAGGTGCTTCGAAACAAATTGGGCGCGGGGTACGACAAACCGATCGGGATGATTTTCACCCCCGCCTGCCAGTCGTTGCGCGCTTCCGTCCCGAAGCCGATCCGCGCCGCGCCCGTTTTCAGCGGTCGCACAAAACGGTTCATCCAGCTGGTGCCTTCGGCGGCGATAAACAGGACGCCGTTTTTTTCGAGGTGGCGATAGCATTGCTCAAAAGTCGCGTCCAGATCGCGGGCCTCGCCTTCCGCCACGTCTTCGCGGCGCTTCACGGGTATGCAAAACAGGCGACGGAGCAACCAGCCGGACACGGAGTTTTTGAACAACCCGTAATTGGCCAAAAAGAACATTTCCTGCCGGATATGCACCCCGGGCACCAGCACATCCATGAGGGTGTTGGGGTGGTTGACGATGACGATGGCCGGGCCGTCGAAGCGAAGGTGCTCGCGGCCCAGCAAGAGCCGGCGGCGGTAAAAAATCAGGATACCCAGCTTGGCGGTGTAGCGCAGCCAGGCATAAATGAGTCGCAAAAAAGGATGCAGCGGGGCGTTTCGATACGGCATTTAGAGCATGTTCGGGATTTTCTGCCGGAGGCAAAAACGAGTGCTTTTTTTGTCAGTTTTGGCGTTTTTGAAGGAGCATAGCCGAGGTTCTGTGACTGAAAAAAGGTAAAAAATGGCGAAAAAAGAACCGTTTTTGACCCGGTGAGAAAATCCCGAACATGCTCTTAGCGGACGATTGACAATCGCCGTAAATGTACCGAGCTCCCGCTTTTGATTTCCAGGTAAAAAATGCCGGCAGGATAATCGCTCAGCGGCAACTCCACGCTGAACTGCCCGTCAAACCGCCAATCGGCCAGCCGGCGCCCATCGGCGCTCCACAAGCTCGCGGTTTGCAGCGCCGGGCCCTCGCTTTCGATCACGACCCGGTCGGTGGCCGGGTTGGGCAGCAGGCGGATCAGGTCGTCGCCGGAGGCAGCCTCGGCGGTTTCCGTGGCGGCGCAACCGAATCCCGCGAGTTGTTGGTACAAAGCCGTCCGCCGGGCGGCGATAAAAGGTTTCAGGCCCAAAATGGTGGTTCCGCCGGCGGGCCCGGCGGTGCTGATATCCTGCGAAATATTCTGTTCAAACTGGGCATTGCTGTAAAATTTCAGGGTATCGGCGTACACATAGGGCCGGATGAGGTCGGCCAGCGAATCGATACGACTGTCGAAGGCTTCGTTGCTAAAATCGGCCAGCAGGGTGCAGAGGTGGTCTGCGTAGGCTTGTTTGAGGCTCGCATCGGGCAACATTCGGTTCATCATCGGCCGCTGTTGAGGCGGCTGGGGGATGTGGGTAAAAGGCAGGGTTTTGAGGGCGTTGGGCTGCAAACCCATTTGAAAAGTGCCGAAAGCCTCGTTGACGTCCCAGGTGATCCATTCGAAGCGGTCGGTTTCGGTGTTGTGGTACAGGTAGTAATTGTGCCCCGAGCCGACGTAGCTGTCGAGGTTGACAAACAGGTTGTGCGTGGCCCAGTAATCGAACCAGCTGTCGAGGTCGAGGTGTTGGGCCAGGCTGTCGGGCAACTGGGCCGCAGGCGTGTTGTTGAGCACGTCGATGAAGCGGATCAGGTCGGTCCAGTCGTTTTCGTCTTCGTTGGTTTTGAGTTCGTAATCGGTTTCGTAAAGACTTTGTTGGGCGCCTTTCCAGGTCAGAGAGCCCTTGGGGTCGCCTTTGAAGAGGTTGCCGCCCTTGTTGCCGTAGTGTTGTTCGAGAAAAGGCTTGCCCACATCTTCCACCACCGTGTACAGGCCCCAATAGTGGTCGTTGACGTACAGGCGGGCAAAACTGGCGCGTGGCGCAGCGATGTCGTGCGCCTGCAGGAAATCGAGCACTAGGCGTTCGCGCAGCAGGGTGGGGTCTTTAAACCCGTTGTTGAGCACCATTTTTTTCAGCCCGTCGTGCGACTGGTCGTCCACAAATTCGGCAAGATCGATGCGGAAGGGTTTCTTTTTCCCCTGGTTGTTGTAGGAGGAGTTGCCCTTGAATTTCACCCCCGAAGTAGCGTAAGATTGTCCGTCGATGCTCACGTCGCAGCTCATGTAAGTATCGGTCAGGTAATTGGCTTTCAGGCTGTCCCAATACCCTGTTTGGGAAAATTGAAAACGGATTTCGTGGACCGTCCATGCTGAAAAAAACTGATCGCCGGGATTCTGGGCGCTTGAAAAGAAGCAGGAAAACAGCAGGAAGAAGGATAGGAATGTTCTCATGAAATTTTTGACCAATATCCCCCTTAAAGGTTTAAGAGCATGTTGATCTTTTCCTTGCCGGGCTGCAAACGGAAAATTTTATTTTCTGCTGCGTTAAATTTCTCGCCGGATCGCCCGCATCCGACTGCGAAATTTGCCTTGCCGAAAATAAAATTTTCACGTTTTCGCCTCGGCAGGAAAAGCTCAACATGCTCTAAGCGCTGCCGCAGATTTGGCTTTTGCCTTAAATCTCGTTGGTCTGAACAAAACTGAGGGGGTGACTTGGAGTCACCCCGTCAGTTGGCCGCGATTTAAAATTAAATTTTGCGGCCGCGTTGCCGATCGATAACAGACCTATCGAATTACGGTCACGTCGCCTTCGTACGGAATTTCCACCTCGTCGACGAAACGCACGAGCGCATACCAGGTAAACACGCCGTTGTTGACCGGATCGCCGCGGAAGGTGCCGTCCCAGCCCTGGGTCAGCTCGCCGAGGTCGAGGTCTTTCCCCTCGAACACGAGCGCGCCCCAGCGGTCGTACACCCGCAGCAGCAAAATACTTTGGGCGGCGGGTCCGCCGAAGAGGGTGAAATGGTCGTTCAGCCCCGGTTTTTCCGGCGCGAACACGTTGGGTGCGTAAATCGGGCGGTCTTTATTGACCCTGATCATGACCGTGTCGGATGCCATACAATCATCTTCATCCGTGATTTTAATGACGTACAACTGGTCCTGAATAGCCTGCGCGTAGGGTTCGGCACAGTCGCTGCAATTGAGCCCGAAAGCCGGCGTCCACTGGTATTCCACGGGGCGGCCGGTCGGGAAGGTGGTCGTGGAAATAAAGACCGAGAAGCCGAGTTCGAGCGTCGTGTCGGCGGGTTCGGCCAGCACGATAAGCGGCAAAGGCTGGGTCAGTACGGCTTCCACGGAGTCGATACAGCCGGAAGCGTCCCTGATTTTTGCCCAGTACTGACCGGCCAGCAGGCCTGTTAGGGTGTCGGTCGGCACGTAGTTCAGGCCGTCGGCACTGAACTGATACGGCGGGCGGCCGCCGGCGCCTTCCACACGGATCTCGCCCTCTGGGACGCCATTGCAACGCAGGTCGACCACGTCGAGCAGGTCGAGCAAAAGCTCGGGCGGTTCGGTGATCAGCACATCGCCGGTGATGATGCAGCCATTGCCGTCCGTAACGGTGACCGAGTAGGGGCCGGGCGGGAAGCCGACGGCGGTCTGGGTGCTTTGGTTGTCGCTCCACTGGTAGGTGAAGTTGCCCACGCCACCCGAGGGGTCGGCCACGGCGCTGCCGTCGTCGAGCCCGTAACAGCTGATATCGATCGTATCGAGGGCAAGTGCGAGCGGCGGGTTGTCTTCCACCGTTACTTCAAAGGTGCCTTCGCAAAGGGTGGCATCCACGGCCTGAACCGTGTAGGTGCCCGCGGCAAAGCCGCCTTGCGAGTTGTCGGGGATGTAGCCGCTGCCCCAGTCGAACTGGACGGGCGGTTTGCCATTGGTGACGATCAGCGTGATGACGCCGTTGTCGTCGCCGAAACAAAGGGGCTTGTCCACTTGCGCATCGGCGGTGAGCACGCGTTCTTCCAGCGGAATATCGAACTCCGTTTCGCAGTTGTTGGCGTCGCGGATCACGAGGTGGTAGGTACCTACGCCCAGGTTGTCCAGCGTGTTATCGGAGGTAAAGGGGCCGTTGTCCCAGCTGTACAGGTAGGGCGGGGTGCCCGACTGGATATTGTTGATCGTAATGCCGCCGTTGGTGGCGCCGTTGCAGTCGGGCGCCGCAAAAATGGTATCCACCTGCACATCGGGATACACGATCACGCTTTCGATATCGGTCACCTGACAGCCCAGGTCGGTTTCGAGCGTCAGTACGATCGAGCGGGTGCCGGGGGTATTGAACACCACGTCGTGGGGCCCGGGGCCGGTGGCCGTCAGGGGCACTGCGTTGGCGCCGAAGCTCCATTTCCAGCCGGTGATGGCGCCGAGGGAAAACGTGGAAGCGTCGGTGACGGTGACGGTTTGGCCGAGGCAAAAAGCGGTGGGCACTGCCGTAAAATCGGCATTCGGGCCCAAAAACTCGCCCGTACCGCCAAACTGGATGGAAAACCCGTTGCCCGTGTTGCTGTAATTGTTGACGCAAAGGGCGTAGGTCTCGCCAGCCACCATGTCGAGCGGAGCGATCCAGGCATTGTCGCCCACGTCGGTGCAGCCCGCATCTTCGGACACGTCCGATTCGCCGGCAAGCAGACCGGTAGGACCCATGCAGGGGTTGGGATAATCGACGGGGTCGGTACCCGAGGCCATGCAGCGCAGCAGTTGTTTGCCCTGACAATTGCCGATGCCGTTGGGCAGGCGGTAAATGGCAAAGTCGAGGTCGTCGGTCACGTTCAGCGGGCTAAGCGTGAAGGTGAGCGTGCCCGACACGGCGCAGGTCCAGGTAAACCAGGTGGAATTGGATTCGAAATTGCTCGGCGAGCCGTTGAAAAAGCAGGTGGCGTCGTTAAGTTCGGAAATGTCGTTGCCCGCGCCGGTCACCGATTGCACCACAAAAGGCGACTTATCGCAAAGAATGGCGGCGGTCGGGCAGTCGGAAGTAGGTTCGATGGGCGGGTTGTAATTGTTCAGGCAAAGCTGAAAAGTGCCTGTGGCGCCGCCAAGCCCCTGAATGCGGATCAGATAGGTCGTCCCCGGAAACATCCCGCCTTCGTAGGCCTGCACGATGTTGGCGCCCGGCAGGGCTGTTTTGCATTCCAGTTCGTTGATGGTGCCGCCGCAGGAGCCGAGGTAGAGGGCTACCTGCGGGTTTTGGAGGGTGCCGCCGGGCGCATTGGCGGTAGCGCCCCGCACGGTGATGGTGATGTCGGTAAACTGGGCGGTGAAAGCAAACCAGACGTCGTTGCCTGTGGCGTTCCAGCATTGGGGCGGGCCGTAGCTCGACGGCGTCGCGCCGGCATTGGTGTACGCCCCGGGCGTGCTGCAATAATCGATTACATCCGTGAGGACGATCGGGTTGTCACATTCGTCGTTGGTCGGTTGAGCCCAGACAGCGACGGCCGTACCAAGGCTTAAAAACAGGAGGGTAAAGAGTCGTTTTCTCATGATTACTTTGTGCGGACAACAGGTCCTTTACAAGCACTTAGACGCTTTTTCAGCGTTTTTTGTTGGCTGCCCGAAACGTCAAATTTTTCTTAAAAAACTGATTTCCAGCCCGTCTTCGTTTAAAGTGCCTCGTGAATTTCCTGCAAAATAGCACAGATTAGCCAAAATCCTTTGCCGGTTAAAGTGGTACTTTTGCCGCCATGCGTTCGCAAATTCCCAATCTGATCACCCTGGGCAATCTGTTTTGCGGCTGTTGCGCCCTGCTGTGGGCGCTTGCCGGCCGGCCCGACTTCGCGCTTTGGTTCACCCTGGGCTGCTTTGCCTGCGATACGGCCGACGGCCTCGTGGCACGGGCGCTGAAGGTCTCGTCGCCCATCGGCGTACAGCTCGATTCGCTGGCCGACATGGTGAGTTTCGGCGTGGTGCCGGGCGCTTTGCTCTACCGCCTGCTGGCGCCTCTGCCGTCCACCTGGGGCGTATCGTTTTATCCGCCGCTTTCCGCTTTGCCGGAAGCCTCCGGTCACCTCGAGTCTTTTATGTTTTCGTGGGCGGCCATCCCGGCGTTCGTTTTGACGATGGCGGCTGCGTACCGGCTGGGCAAGTTCAACGTCGATACCCGTCAGACGAGTTATTTTCTGGGTCTCAGTACGCCGGCCTGCACGGTTTTTGTGACGGGGCTGGCGCTGAGCGTTTTTCACAACCGTTTCGGCGCGGGAGAATGGCTGATGGCCAACAACTGGGTCGTTTACCCGCTCATCGCCCTGTTGTCGTGGCTGATGGTGACTGAAATTCCGCTGGCCGGCATGAAGATCAAAAGCTTCGGCTGGCGCGGCAACGAAGCCCTGATTACGATGCTGGCCGTGTTTGTCGCCCTGCTTTTTGTCGTCAGGGAACTGGCGTTCTGCATCATCATCGTGTTGTATATTCTGTACTCCCTTTTTAATAAAAAATCCATCCTCTCGGCGGCCTGAACGCCGAAGACCCTCACATAAGCACTGTACCTTCCTACCATGAAATTCGTCGCTGAAATTGACATCATGCCCCACAAAGAATTGCTCGATCCGCAGGGCAAAACCGCGTTGAACAACCTCAAACACCTGCACCTCACGGGCGTAACGGACCTGCGTATCGGCCGCCACGTGAGCATGAGCCTCGATGCCGCCTCCGAAGCCGAAGCGCGCGAAAAAGTCGAGACCGCCTGTCAAAAACTTTTTGCCAACCTGATCGTCGAAACCTACACTTACACCCTCAGCGAACAGTGAGCGGCGGCGGCCGGGCAATCTTTTGTCCGCCGCCACGAGCGCCAGTACCTACGCAATGCTCTACGTCGTCCCCACTCCGATCGGCAACCTCGAAGACATCACGCTGCGGGCGCTACGCGTCCTGCGGGAGGTAAAAGTCGTGCTGGCGGAAGACACCCGTACCAGCCGGAAATTGCTCGACCACTACGAGGTCCGTACCCCCCTGCGGGCATTCCATGCCTTCAACGAACACGCGGTGGTGGAAAAAATTGCGGACGAACTGGCCACGGGGACAGACATGGCCCTGGTCAGCGACGCTGGCACGCCGGGCATCAGCGACCCTGGTTTTTTGCTCGTCAGGGCTTGCGTGCGGCGCGGTATCCGGGTCGAATGTTTGCCCGGACCGACCGCCTTCGTGCCGGCCCTGGTGGCCAGCGGACTGCCCAGCGACACCTTTCATTTCGAAGGTTTTTTGCCTCATAAAAAAGGGCGCCAGACGCGGCTGCGCTGGCTCGCCGAACTCCCGCACACCTTCGTGCTCTACGAATCGCCTCACCGTCTGGTGCGCTGCCTCGACGAACTGGCCACTGTCTGCGGACCCGAACGGCCCGCCTGCGTGGCGCGCGAACTGAGCAAACTCCACGAGGAAGTCAAAACGGCCCCGCTCCACGAGTTGCACGCCCATTTTTCAGCGAAAGAGGTCAAAGGCGAGATCGTCGTGGTCGTCGGCGGCAAACCGTAGGCAATGAGGCTGGTTACTGACGGGGTGACTTTGGAGTCACCCCGTCAGTTGGCCGCGATATAAAATTAAATTTTGCAGGATTTTGAGCAAAAGGACTTATGTGTAACTGGTTAGGTAATAATGATGAAGACACTGCCGCTTTTAGGCCCCACCCCCAACCCCTCCCCAAGGGGGGAGGGGTTGGGGGTGGGGCCTAAAAGTGAGGCAAAGTTTCATACAGCATCATTTCTCTTACCTAACCCGTTACGCCTGCGTTGCCTATTGCGCTTAGAGCATGTTGAGCTTTTCCTGCCGAGGCGAAAACGGGAAAATTTTATTTTCGGCAAGGCAAATTTCGCAGTCGGATGCGGGCGATCCGGTGAGAAATTTAACGCAGCAGAAAATAAAATTTTCCGTTTGCAGCCCGGCAAGGAAAAGCTCAACATGCTCTTAGTGCCTTCCCCACAACTGCACCACCGCCTTGCGACCGGCGAGGTTCTTGGTGTCGTAGAGGAACACCACCTTGCGGATGACACGGCGGTTGCCGGGCAAATCGAGCACACGGCTGACGCTGCCGGCGCGGAAGTTTTCGCGCAGTTCGAACTCCTGGGTTTCGCCATTGCCGAAATGAACGACCACCTTGTGCATGTTGATCGGGCTGCCTTTCACGCGGATTTGCAGGGCCGTAAACACGCCTTCAGCGCGGGTGACCACGATTTCATCGCGGTCGAGGCCGTAGTTGACCTTGCGCATGCCGAGCATTTCCCAGGGGTCCTGGTCGGCGGTGAGAGAGGTGGCGGGCGTTTCCGCCATTTTGAACGACATGGAGGCCAGGGCGACCAGCGCGAAACTGAACAGTTGGAGCAACAGTACTTTTTTCATAAATCTGTATTTTGAGTGAAGTTTGACAAACAATTTGATCCATCCAGCCATTTGGATCGATCAATAACTCAAACGTTTAAGCGCAAAGTTTTAAAACGCTGTTAATAACATGTTTACCGGCATTATCGAAACGTTGGGCACCGTGCGGCAAGTGAGGCACGAGCAATCCAACGTGCATTTTACCCTGGAAAGCCCGATTTCCGGCGAATTGAAAATTGATCAAAGCCTGAGCCACAACGGGGTTTGCCTGACCGTGGTGGCCCTCGGCGAAGGTACGCATACAGTCACGGCCGTTGCCGAAACCCTGGCGCGCACCAATCTGGGCAGCTGGAAGCCCGGCGCCCTCGTCAACCTCGAACGCTGCCTGCCGATGGGCGGCCGACTCGACGGACATATCGTGCAAGGCCACGTCGATGCCACCGCCGAATGTATCGAAGTGCTTGAAACCGGCGGATCGTGGCGGTTCACCTTCCGCTACCGGCCCGGCCCCGAGCACATCCTGGTCGACAAGGGTTCCGTCTGCGTCAACGGCGTCAGCCTGACCGTGGTGGAGCCGCACGACGACCTGTTTTCGGTCGCCATCATTCCTTACACCTGGGAACACACCAATTTCAAAACGCTGCGCCCGGGCGATACGGTCAACCTCGAATTCGACATCATCGGCAAATACGTGACGCGCTACCTGAGCGTGTATGCCGAACGGAGCAACAAAGCTGAATAAACATCGACGCCGTCCTGCGGCACGCCCGGGCAGTCGCAGAACGGCGTCGATGTTGTCTGGTCCGATCAGGCGGTTTGAACAGCCGGTTTGCAACCTTTCATGACGTACCAGATGACGTACAGGAAGCAGAACAAGGGCACCAGCAGCGCCATTTTCATGCCGCCGGCCTGCGACAAAAGACCCGCGATGGGCGGCAAAACAGCGCCTCCCACGATAGCCATGATGACCAGCGAAGAGGCCAGTTTGCTTTCCGCCGGGGACAACCCGCGGGTCGACAGCGCGAAAATCGTCGGGAACATGATGCTCTGACAGAAATACGTCAGCATGATGCAGGCCACGCCGGCCAGTCCGCCCAGCAGGAATGCCGCCAGCACCAGCGCCACAGCGGCGACGGAGTAAAACGACATCACGCGGCGGGGTTCTACTCTGCTCATCAGAGAAGTGCCGAATACCCGCCCCAGCAGGAACAGGATCATGGCAAAGGAGGCGTGGTAGTTGGCTATTTTTTCCGGGGTGACGTTCGGGTCCGCGCCAAACAAGGCGTTGGCGTAGCTCACGGTCAGGCCGATGTGTTCGTTGGGCGAGAAATCCAGTTTAAAATCGGCAAAATAACCCCACAAAGTTGCCTGCGCGCCCACGTTGGCAAACTGGGCCAGCACCCCGAGCGACAGGTGGCGGTACTTGCCGAGCAAGCCGCCCACGGTCACTTTTTCATGCGCCGCCTGCTCTTCCTCGCGGCCGACTTCCGGCATTTTGGTCAGCCAGAACACCACAGCCACCGCCAGCAGAATGAGGCCAATGGTCAGGTAGGGCATCTGGACCGATTGGGCTTCCTGCGCCCGGTACACCGCGAGTTCGGCTTCCGTTTTCGTGGCGAGCAGCTGTTTGGTATCGAGGTCGGAAAAGATGAACCGCGCCCCGATGATCGGGCCGATGATGATGGCGATGCCGTTGAAGGTTTGGGCAAAATTGATGCGCCATTCCGCTTTTTTAGGGTCGCCGAGCACCGTCACGTACAGGTTGGCGGCCGTTTCGAGAAATGCCAGACCCGAGGCAATGGTGAACAGGGCAAAGAGGAAAAAAGCGTACACCCGGATATTTCCCGCAGGGACAAACAAGAGCGCCCCCACGGCAAACAACAGCAGGCCGGTCAGAATACCGGCCTTGTAGCCGTACCTGCGCATGAACATGCCGGCCGGAATGGCCATCACGAAATAACCGAAGTAAAAGGCGGAATCGACAATCCCGGCCTGCCAGCGTTTCAGATCGAGGGCAAACTGGAAGTGCCGGATCAGCGAGCCGTTCATACTGTTGGGGATGCCCCACAGAAAAAACAGGCTGCATACCAGGGCAAAGGGGATCAGGTACGGGTTGCGGGTGTTTGACATGGTTATTGAACGATGTTAGGAGATCAATGTAAGGTGATACAGCATATCCCTGGTCATGGCGTCAAGGTCGTATTCGGGTTTCCAGTCCCAGTCGTTGCGCGCCGCGGAGTCGTCGATGGTAGCCGGCCAGGAGTCGGCGATGGCCTGCCGGAAATCGGGCTTGTAGCTGATTTGAAAGTCGGGCATTTCTTTGCGGATACTGGCGGCGATTTCCTCGGGGGTAAAGCTCATGCCGGCCAGGTTGTAGCTGGTGCGCACCGTCAGGCGGTCGGCCGGCGCTTCCATGAGTTGCAGGGTAGCCCGGATGGTATCGGGCATGTAGAGCATGGGCAATCGGGTGTCGGCTTTGAGGAAACACTCGAAGGGCTGATGCCGTACGGCGTAGTGGTAAATATCGACCGCGTAGTCGGTCGTGCCGCCGCCGGGCAGGCTCTGGTAGCCGATAATGCCGGGGTAACGCAGGGAACGAACGTCGAGTCCATAGCGGCGGAAGTAGTAGTTCGCCCAGTTTTCGCCGGCAACCTTGCTGATGCCATAGACGGTTTCGGGGATCAGAACCTCAAATTGCGGGGTATTTTCCCGCCGGGCTTCCCTGCCGAACACCGCGATGGACGAAGGGAAATACACCTTGTGAAGTTGCCGCAAACGGGCTGTTTCCAGCACGTTGAAAAGGCTCGTCATGTTGATGTTCCAGGCCCACATCGGGTCTTTTTCCCCGGTGGCGCTCAGGATGGCGGCAAGGTGATAAATCTGGGTAATGCGGTAGCGGTCGACGAGTTCGTTCAGTTTCGCGGCATCGAGCGCGTCGAGGATTTCATGCGGGCCCGACTGGTTGTCGAGCGGTTTAATGTCGGTGGCGACGACATTATCGGGGCCATAAGCGGTGCGTAAAGCTTCGGTGAGCACGGCGCCGATCTGGCCGCCGGCGCCGGTTAACAGGATACGATCGGATGTCATGTAAAAATTTTGGCAAAGGCTGTTTCGGGGCGAAATGTAAGGCAAATGGCGAGGGTATGACAAAGCAATGGAAAAGAATTTGCAGCGCGGCGCATGGCCCGTAAAACAACGCGGGCACGAAGCTACCGCTCCGTGCCCGCGCACTTTTCCTTCAACAAAGACAACTATTTTTTTCGCCAGCCGCCGGTGATGGCTCCCATCAGGGTCAGTTGTATCAGCGGGTAAATGCCGTCGATCGACATCAGAACGGAGGGACGGGCTGCAAAAAGCAGCGAAACCCAGATGTTCAACGCCATGAACAACCCGACCACGGCGCCAATTTTGGCGCCTTCGGCCCAGGTGTTGGCGCCGGCGCGGGCAGTCAGCCAGCTCATCAGAAGCGCGAAAGCGATCATAACGGCGATATTGAACAACATCGGCGTCATGGTCATCGGCATTTCCACGCCGTCTTTAAAAACCTTGTGGTTGGCCTCGTCCATGGTGAAGCCGTTGGCATTCATCCAGGTTTGGCCAAACACGGGGCCGTACCATAAAAAGCCGATGACGATGGCAGCCACGACGGACACGGCAATTGCGATCCAGTTTGTTTTTCTTTCCATAAAATCAGGGTGTTTTCGTTTAAAATTGGTGAAAAATCCAACAAATTTAAAACAATAATTTTTATTTTAAAATTTTTAAAACAAAAAAATACCCGGGAAGGCTATGTCCGTTTGCGTTAGTGAACACTGCGAAGGCGAACCTTCCAATCTGTCGCATTGTTTGGTTCAGGACTGACCGGCGTTCCGTCGCCGATTGGCAAAACCGTGCGCGCAAGGCAACCAAGGCCGACACATTCGCGCCATCTCCCCGACCTTTGTTTTTACACACACGAGAAAAATGAAAAATCGGCTTCTTCTTCTTTTCGCCCTGATGACCAGTCTGGCAAGTGCACAAGGCACTTTTACCATTCAGCGCACCCTCAACTGGGTCGCTGCGCCCGAACAGGTCACCGCTTCCGACGGTACGCTTGTGGACATCTGGAGTTTTGAGGGATGCAGCCGCGGCGACGCCGCGCCAGCCCTGCCGCTGTTCTCCGAACGTTTCGAACTTTCAGGCCCGTCCACCCTCGCCGTGGAAGTCGCCGCTGTGCAATGGGAGCCTTTTGTCAAAAAATCTTCCGCCGACGATGCCGCGCTGGGCAACGAACTGCTCGTGAGCGCCAATGTGGAACAGGAGCGCAACCGCTTTTTCGGTCGCGTCAAGTTCCTGCCCGTCCGCCGCAACGGCAACGGCTACGAACGCGCCGTATCGTTTACGCTGACCGTGCGCGTGACGCCCAAAGCGCCCGTGGCTTCGGACCGCAACGGACCGTTCACCACCCTTTCCGTGCTGAACGACGGCGATATCTGGAAATTCGGGGTGGCCGGCACGGGCGTGTACCGCCTCGATTACAGCTACCTCAAAAACGAGCTCGGGATCAGCAATCTCGACAATATCGACCCGCGCAGCATCCGTATCTACGGCAACGGCGGCGCTATGCTGCCCGAACGCACCGACGACGACCGCACCGACGACCTGCAGGAAAACGCCATTTTCATCTCGGGCGAACAGGACGGCAAGTTCGATCAGGGCGACTACATCCTTTTTTACGCCGTGGGGCCCAGCCCCTGGGTGTACCGCCCCGGCGCTACCGACCCCGAACTCACCCTGCGGCCGCATTTGTACGACCGCAATGCCTGGTATTTTCTCAAAATAGGGCAGGGGCAGGGGATGCGGATCGCCGACCAGTCGAGCGTGGCCGCCAGCTACGTAAGCACGTCTTTCGACGATATCGGCCGCATTGAGGACGACAAAATCAACCTGCTCGACTACTCCACCTCGGCGCAGGGCTCGGGCAAACGCTGGTTTGGCGACTACTTCTATCAGACCCGCCAGCGCGAATACAGCCTGACTTTCCCCAATCTGGTCAGCGGCTCCGACGCCCGCGTTCGCGCCGATTTTGCCGCCCGCTGCGGCAGCGGCACCATCGTACGCCTGATCGCCGACGGCGCCACTTTTTCCAAAAACATCAACGCCGTCACGATCAGCAACAACGACGCGGCATTTGCCGCGGGCGCCACGATGAGCGGCATTTTTCAGCCCGACGGCGATCAGATCAACCTGAAAATCGATTTCCCCAACGTTGCGGAAACCAGCGAAGGCTGGCTCGACTATATCGAAGTGAACGCCCGTCGCCGCCTGGTCATGACCGGCAACTCGATGGGCTTCCGCGACCTGCAAACCCTCTCACAGGACGCGGCCACCTTCCGACTCGAATTCAGCGGCAGCGCCCCCCAAATCTGGGACGTGACCGCCCCGCAAAACCCTGCCCGTCAGCAAACCTCGGTGTCGGGCGGCACGCTGGAATTCGGCGCCAACACCCAGGGCGTGCTGAAAAACTACTTTGCTTTTTATGACAACGGCAACCTGCCCAAACCCGAAGCCAAGGTGGGCAAAATCGCCAACCAGAACCTGCACGGGATCGGCGCCGTCCACATGGCCATCGTTTACCACGGCGATTTTCAGGCGGCGGCCCAACAACTCGCGGAGCACCGCCGCACGTTCAGCGGCCTCGACGTGGAGCTGGTGGACGTGAACCAGTTGTTCAACGAGTTCTCCTCGGGCGCCAAAGACCCTTCCGCCATCCGCGATTTCGCCCGCATGCTGCTGGAGCGCGGCCCCGACAAATTTGATTACCTGCTGCTGTTCGGCGACGGCTCTTTCGACCCGAAAAACAACAGCGGCAGCGAGGACAACCTCGATTTCATCCCTGTTTTCGAGACAGCCGAGTCGTTTCACCCCATTTACTCGCACCCCTCCGACGACTTTTACGCCCTGCTGAGTCCCGGCGAAAGCGGCGCCCTCGACGGCGCCCTCGACATCGCCGTCGGCCGGATCACGCCGAGCACCCCAGAGGAGGCGCAGGCCATCATTGACAAAATCATCGACTACGATAAAAATCCGAACACGCTCGGCGACTGGCACCTCCGCCTGCTTTACCTGGCCGACGATCAGGACGGCAATGCGCACGTCAAGCAGGCCGACAAACTCGCCACGGCTGCCGGCAGCACGGAGCGTTTTTTCAACCTGGAAAAAGTGTACTTCGACGCTTACCAGCAAATCGCCACCTCGGGCGGCCAGCGCTTCCCCGACGCCAAATCGGCCATCAACTCCAACATTTTCAAAGGCGCCCTCATCACCCAGTACATCGGCCACGGCGGCCCCCGCGGCTGGGCGCAGGAACGGGTGGTCGACAACAACGACATCGCTGGCTGGGACAACCCCGACCGCTACCCGCTCATCATCACCGCCACCTGCACCTTCGGAGGCTACGACGACTACACCACCCTGAGCGGCGGCGAGCAGGCGCTTGAAAAAATAAAAAGCGGCGCGATCGGCTTGTTCACGACCGTGCGCCCCGTGTTCATCGACGGCAACAATAAACTGACGGACGGTGTGCAAAGCGTTATTTTTCAAAAAGTTAACGGGAAATACCGCGCCATCGGCGACATCCTGAAAGACGGCAAAAACACCCTCTCGGGCGGCAACGAAGACAATGCCCGCCGCTTTACGCTGCTCGGTGACCCGGCCATGTTCCTCGCCCTGCCCGAATACCGCGTGTCCACCGATTCCATCAACGGCAAAGCCTACGACCCCGCCAGCCCCGACACCCTGCGCGCCCTCATGGCCGTGGAATTGAAAGGCTCCGTGACCGACACCCTCGGCAACCTGCTCAGCGGGTTCAATGGCAAGGTGTTCGTCACGATTTTTGACAAAGCCCAGACCCTGCAAACCCTCGGACAGGATTCGGACAGCCCCGTATTTACCTTCTCCGTGCAGCGCAACGTCATTTTCAAAGGCAGCGCCACCGTGAGCAACGGGCATTTCAAGGTCGGCTTTATCGTTCCCAAAGACATCAACTACAACTACGGCTTCGGCAAAATCAGCTACTACGCCCAAAACGGCACCCCGCTCGACGCGGCCGGCGCCGACGAAAGCCTCGTCATCGGCGGCAATGCCAACCAGATCAAGGACGACACCCCGCCGCTCATCCAGGTGTACCTCAATACCGACGATTTCGTCTCCGGCGGCATCACCGACGCCAACCCGAAAGTGCTGATCAAATGTTCCGACGACTACGGCATGAACGTGAGCGGCACCAGCCTCGGCCACGACCTCACCGTGGTGCTCGACGGCAACGTGCAGGAAACCATCGTCCTCAACGACTTTTACGAAAGCGAGCTCAACGATTTCCGCCGCGGACAGGCGCTCTACCCCCTGCGCGGCCTCAGCGTGGGCCGTCACACCCTGAAAGCCAAAGGCTGGGACATCGCCAACAACTCCGGCGAGGGCGTCACGGAATTCGTGGTGGCGGAAGACGGCAAGGCCGCGCTCGACCACGTGCTGAATTACCCCAACCCCTTCACCACTAACACCTACTTCCAGTTCGAACACAACCTCGCGGGCCAGATACTCGATGTGCAGGTGAGCATTTTCTCCGTATCGGGCAAACTCGTCAAAACCATTATCCACAGCGCCCCGGCCGACGGCTACCGCGTCACCGACATCCAGTGGGACGGCAAGGACGAATACGGCGACCAGCTGGCGCGCGGCGTGTATGTGTACCGCATCAAGGTGCGGGGCACCGATACCAGCGGCAATACCGTGACGGCGGAAAGCGAGTTTGAAAAACTGGTGATTTTGAAATAAAAGAGGCCGTCTCATAAATCCTTGGCCAACTGACGGGGTGACTCCAAAGTCACCCCGTCAGTAATACCCTGAATGCGATATAATATTTGCTATCCTGTTCAAGGATGTTACTGATGAGACAGCCTCCTTTTTTGTGGCAAAAGCCCGATCAGCGCACGAGCGGCAACACGTGCAGCGCTGCGCCCGCCCGAATGGCGAGAAAATAGGTTCCAGGCGGCAGGTTGCCGGCCTGCAAGGGCAAAACCTGTTCTCCGGCAGGCGCTTCCGACGGGAGCGGATACCTGCGCAACACCCTTCCCTCCGCATCCATGAGCCAAACGGCAAGTTTCCGAGGCTTGTCAGTCAGCTGGAAATACAGCGCCGAATTGTCCTGCAGGGGGTTGGGAAAAACGCGAAACGCATCAGGCGTCGCGGCAACATCCGGGCTGCCGCTCACCACAGCCTTGTCGGTAAAGCGCATGACCACATGGCCGTTCGCAAACGGCATGTAATGACCAGCTGCCACGAAGCGATCGTCGGGCAACACCGCCAGGTCGTACAACACGTCGTAGAAAGTATTGAGCGAAAGGAGCGCTTTGCCGTCGTCGCCGAAAGTAGGGTCGTCGGCGCCGTTGGGCATAAAACGCGCGGCCATAAAGTCGTTTTTGAAACCTTTGTACACGGCGCCCACCACCACGATGCGGCCGTCGTGGAGCAGGCCGATTCCTTTGCCGTAGGTGGACAAGTCATAATTGCGCAGCAAAAAACCATCGTCGCCAAAGTTCAGGTCCAGGATACCGTCTGCCTTGAAGCGGGCCACCAGGAGCGACCAGACTTCATTCTGATTCACGCTCCCTGTCACGTAAATATCGCCCGAGGCGTCGAGGGTGAGGTCGTCGACCGATTCTATGGCTTCGGCCTGCACCTGTGCCAGCCCTGCCTGGCCGAAGCCGGGATCGAGGCTGCCGTTGGGTAAAATACGGGCCACCATGGCCCAGGAACTCACGGGATAAATCGTGCTGGAACCGCCTGCGATAATTTTCCCGTCGGACTGCAGGGCAAGCGCCTCGATGCGGTCGTCGCGGTCGTTCCCCAGATCGATGAACGTCACGCCCGCGTTGCCGAAAGCAGGGTCGGGCGAGCCGTTTGCGAGAAAACGCAGGAGCATCATCCGGCCGTCGGAGTAGCCGCCCAGCAAAATTTTGCCGTCGGGCTGGATCGCGACGGACTGGGCAAAACCCGGGAGCGCCACCTTAAGCACGCCATTGACCCCGAAGCTGTTGTCGGGCGCTCCGTTGGCTTTGAACCGCGCCGCAAAAGGGCGGTACTCGTCGGACAAGACGTAAAAGCCCGCTATGACGACCTTCCCGTCGGGTTGCAAGGCCACGGAATGGGCTTCGCAGGCATCGCCAACCAGCAGGGTGACCTTTCCGTCGCCGCTGAAAGCGGGATCGAGGCTGCCGTCGGTCAGGTACCTCGACAGGCAAGCGTGCGTACTGCCGATACTGCCGCCGAAGGTCTGGCCGGCGACCACGGATCTGCCGTCGGGCTGAATGGCGATGCTGTGCGCCCAGTCGGAGCTCAGCGTGCCGAAAGTGGTGGTCACGATGCCTGTGGCGCTGAAAGTGGTGTCCAGCACACTGTTTTGGGCAAGGCTAAGGTGCCAGAACCCTGCAAGCGAAATCAAGAGGAGGAAAGGGTTTTTCATTGGCGGAAGACATTGTTGGTGCTTAAAAAGGCCGCGGGAGCACAGCGAAATTGCTCGATGTTTTAAAATAACAAGCTGGAAGAAGAATGGTTTCGGGGTAGAAATCGGTCAGGGGCAGCGCAGACATTTTTGACAGGACGGGCAAAAAGCAGGCGTTTTTCGAATTTTTTCACGCGCTTCAGACAACCCTTTTCCGCAAAAAAGGGTCAAAGCCGAGTCAGCTTCCCGCAATTCGCCGGAGAATGACGCAGAGGGCGTATTTTTGCACACTTTTTGCGGTGTAAAATGGCCTGCAAAAATCAAAACCGAATTTTAGCCACTAAATTTTTGGAATCCGATCATGAAAAAAATGGATGTACAGTTGATGCTGGTTGCCCTGGGCCTTTTGGCTGCCACGGTTCTTCCCGCCCAGGTTCAGCACAAATGCATCGACGGTAAGGGATATAGCTACGACCCTGTTACCGGACAGCGCTTCCCCACGGGAGAAGATTGCGCCAACGCCGTCACCTCGGCCGTGCCCTTTCTCCGCATTACCCCCGACGCCCGCGGCGGCGGTATGGGCGACGTAGGCATCGCCACCTCGGCCGACCCGAACGGCATGCACTACAACCAGTCCAAACTGGCTTTTGCCGATAAAAAAGTCTCCATCTCCGCTACTTACACCCCCTGGATGCGCAACCTGGGCCTGCAGGACGTGTACCTGGCCTACCTTTCCGGCTACGTACAGCTCGACAAATTCCAGACGGTTGGCATGAGCCTGCGGTATTTCTCGCTGGGCGACATCGAGTTTACCGACGAAAACGGCACCTCGCTGGGCCAGGGCCGCCCCAATGAATTTGAAGTGACCGGCGCGTATTCCCGCAAGCTGACCGACAATTTTTCGGCGGCAATCGGCGCCAAATTCATCTACTCCAACCTCGCCAGCGGCCAGACGGTAAGCGCCGACGGCCAGCGCACCGAGATCAAACCCGGCGTAGCCGGCGCAGCCGATCTTTCGTTTACGTACAAAACGAAGATCAAATCCACCAAAAACCCCAGCGAACTGACCATCGGCGGCGCCGTGACCAACCTGGGTTCCAAGATCACCTACACCAACTCGGTGAACCGCGACTACATCCCGACCAACCTCGGTCTGGGTTTCGCCTGGAAATTCAACCTCGACGACTTCAACACGCTCACGTTCACGAGCGATTTCAACAAGCTCCTCGTGCCCACGCCCACGCCGGCCATCGACGAAGACAACGACGGCATCCCCGACTACAAACAGCTGTCGTCGGTACGCGGCGTGTTCAAATCGTTTGGCGACGCTCCGGGCGGCTTCAACGAAGAACTGAAGGAAATCACGGTCGGCGCCGGCGCCGAATACTGGTACGACGACCAGTTTGCCGTACGCATGGGCTATTTCTACGAAACACAATCCAAAGGCAACCGCCGTTATTTCAGCGTGGGCCTTGGCGTAAAATACAATATTTTCGGCCTCAACTTCTCCTACCTGGTGCCCACCACCAACCAGCGCAACCCGCTCGACAACACGCTGCGTTTCTCGCTGCTGTTCGACTTCGATGCGTTCGAGGGAGAGGAATAATACCTCTGGGTCAATCTACGCCTCATCGACTAACGGGCCGTCTCCGGGAAAGGAGGCGGCCTGTTTTGTTTTTTAAGGGGGAAAAGGCCAAAATTTATACCCAAGTTAAAAACAAAAAAGGCTAACAAGTTGAACATCAACTTATTAGCCTTTAAAATTGTGATCCCGATGGGACTCGAACCCTAATTACTAGTAACTGATAACAACAGGATATTTGTATGCTAATCGCATCAAAAAGGTTTAAAAACTCTCACTGTCTGCCACCATCTGCTAAATTCTCTTAAAAAACCATACCCAAATCTGTACCCAAAAACAAAACCTGACTTACTTTTGGCCAAGTTTCAAACCTGATTCTTCGCCATGCCAAAAGTCAAAGGGACGCCCGCTGTTCGGTTTATCCTCCAAAGCACAAAGGAGCCGAAAACGCCTTCTTACGTCTTTCTTTACTTCTACTACAAAGACAAGCGCCTGAAATACTCGACAGGTGAAAAGGTTTGCCCGGAAGCTTGGGCAAAGGGCCGTGCCATTGCTAACCGCAAGTACCTCGAAAATTCAGATGTGAATTTGAGACTGAACCGGCTGGAAGAATTGACCATTACCATTTACCGCGAAACGGAGGGGCAAATCGAACCAGATGCCTTTAGGCGGGAGCTGGACTACCGTATGGGGTACGCGGTACGCCCTGGCAATGAATTAAAGAAAATACCCTCCCTGCTGGAGTTTATCGAAATTGCCCTGGAAGAACGGGCAAAACAACCTTACGCAAACCGCCGCTCCCTCGCATCCGTTGCAAGAATCCAAAAACATCTTTTCGCATACGCCAAGGAAAAAAGCCTATCCCTCCAATTCGAGGAAATAACCCAGGCGTTTTTCCACGACTTCAAAGCCTGGCTGTTTGCCGCGCCGCGCAGCCTGCAAACGAATTATGTACATAAGCTCTTCAGTACCCTTAAAATGTTCATGCGCGACGCCAAGCGCCGAGGGTATCACACCAACGATATTTTTGAAGCCTTTTCAATCAAGAAAGAGAAAACTACCAAAATAGTCTTGTCGTTCGACGAACTGGAAAGCCTTTTTCAGATTGACCTTTCCCAAAACCCGCGCCTGGAAAAAGTCAGGGACTTGTTTCTGATCGGGGCTTATTCCGGGTTGCGCTTTTCCGATTTCAGCCGCCTAAGACCTGAACACATTCAGAGCATCGAAGGGCAAAAAATGATTTCCATTACCACCCAAAAAACGGGTGAGGAAGTATTTATCCCCCTCTTTGAAATTCTGGACACCTTGTTAAAGAAATACGCTTTTGCCGTCCCCAAGATTTCAGGGCAAAAGATGAATGACTACCTGAAAGAGTTAGGGCAATTGGCCGGGTTTGATGAAAAAATACTGGTAACGAATACCGCCGGCGGCAAACGAAAGGAAAACGAGATGGAGCGCTGGCAGAAACTTACTACCCATGTGGCCCGCCGCTCTTTCGCCACCAACTTTTACCGGGCCGGGTTGCCCGCTTTCCAAATAATGAAGATTACCGGCCACCAAACGGAACAGGCGTTCCGGCAATATATCTGCATTGATGCCAAAATGGCTGCGATGGATTTTGCCAAGGAAGCCGCCCGCGTAATGAAACAAACGAGACTGAAAGTAACAGGGTAAAGAGGGCTGGTTTACGTAATTTTCACTTAATTATTCCCTGAAAATACCCTGTTTTTGAGATTCGACGCACCCGACATTTTTCGACTTTTTACGCACCCGACCTTATCTGAGAAAATAAAAAAACCCGCGCCACGCCTGGACAGCTTAAACGCGGGAATTGTCTAACAAAACAATTTTTAAATTCTTATGGGGAACCCATTTGAACGCAAATTTAGAGCATTTGCAACGCAACTAAGCGCAAAAAACGCGCAAGACCACGCCGACACCACGGCCGCCCAATCAGGCGAAATTTTCAAAGACAAACCCTTTACGGAGGAATACCGCACCGTTTACCGGGTTGCGGTTGTCGGGCAAAGCCTTTCGCAAGTGGTTACATTTTGCACTACGGCCGCTTTGGGGGTATTTGCATTAACCCACATTGTGCCGACCTGGTGGGGCATTTACCTGGCAGTCCCTTTGGGTATCGCCTTTGCCTTCGGGGTGGAACGGCTGAAACGATCTACCCTTTCCATCGCATCCAAACACCTGCTCAAATACCGCTCATTCGGGTTTGTGGGGGTTGTTGCCGCCCTGACGTTGTGCGTGTCCATCGCGGCTGCCTTGTACGGCGCGAAGGAGTTGCCCGGCGTTGTTTATCCGCTCCCTGGTCGGTCAGTCAACCCGGCGAACATCGAAGCCCTGACCGCCGATATTAACCGCGTACAAGCCGACATCGACCGCTTACAAGCCGGCCTGAAAAGCGGGGCAAATTGGGTAGCCGAAAACCGAACCCTGCCCCGATTACAAAAGGAACGGGCCAACCTGGTTGCCTTGCGAGACGCGGCCAATATAGACGCCGAAAGCCGCGCCGACACCCAACACGCCGAAGCCCTGGCAGATCGGGCAGAGAAAGTGGCCAAAATGCAGGCGTACAGTATCGGGGCTGCTATTGTGGCCGAACTGGTTTTCCTGCTTTGTACGGCTTTTGTCTTTTACTACCTGTTCAGGCACTTTGCAGAGAGCCAACCGGCCGAAACCCCAACCCCGGACAACGAAGGGCAAGCGCCCGGATTTACTTACAACCCGAACGGGGCGACCACCACAACGGCGAACGGGCAACCGCAAAACATAGCCCGGCGACCGATTGGGTTTTTCCCTAACCGCTCCGTTAGTAACGCAACCGTTACGAAAGACGACAAAAACCCTTTTGTAAAGAATTGCGTGCACTGCCAAAAGGAATTTACCGCTAAGGTTGCTTGGCAAAAGTTTTGCGCTGAGTCGTGCAAACTCGAGCACCATGAAAAACGATACGGGCGAAGGTTTGACCCGAAGCAATACCGGAAAGTGCGGTGATTTCGAATCACACTTGTGACTTTTAAGCAATACCTCACCCTTCATTATTAATTCGACATGAAAAAGCACGACCGTTTCGGAAACCGCTTAACGCAAGCCATTATAGATAGTTCTCATCCTGAATTGGGAGACACAAAAGCCCTTCAAGATATGGCTGGCATAATTGCTGGAATGATTGAAGGACAAGCAGACGGGCCCTGTCGAGATTTCTTCAATTCACTGGACATAAGGTTTGGACGGCTAAACAGGCCTGCTGAGCGTATCGAATACCTCGAGGAGCAACGCCGTAGACTTCAGAGTAGTGAGGCGGTATCTTTTTTTGATGCACAATTATATTTATTTGAAAATGAATTAGATAGGCGCGACAAAATAGCTGCTGCAATCAAAATGAATATTGAGCCTACTACCGAACTTTTATCTACCTGGCAAGATTGTGGTCAAAAAGCGGCAAAATTTATTCAGCGCATCCCATACTTGAAAAAAATGCTTGAAGGTCTCATTGAGGTGGAAAACCTCGAATTAATTGAACAGGAATTGGGGTTGCGTAAAACGCAATTTACCCCCGAACAGGTTGAGCGTTTGTTAGAAATGCAATTTTCCAAGGAAGATATTTCAAGGATGGAGTTACTCGCTTACTCCTTTGAAGATTGGGTAAATGAAAGGCCCGGGCTATTCTTAGAAAGTGACTGTTTTCAGCCCTTGGTATATGTGGATGGTGGGATAAAAACTTGGAAAGTTCACACCCTATCCAGTTTGGAATTTCAGAAAATTCAGGCGAGAAGGCACGAGATTTTAGAAGATTTCACCAATGCCTATACAAATGCCCTAATTGGATATTTTGAAAGCAATCTTGGCAAGTCATTTGAGAAAAAAATATTAGTGGAAAATGAATTAGAGCGAGTTGAAAGACTGCTTTTTGATCCTAATTCAAAGGAAATATATTCTACTTATGGCGAAACCCTGTGGCTTTCATTTCGCAATGACTACCCGCGAGGAAATGAGAAATTTTGTTCCTGGTATAAGTTAATCTGCATAGATGGTCACGACCCATTAAGTTACATTTTGCCATATCATGCGACAATTACAGCCAAGGGCTTGCAAGATTCGGACCCTGCAAAATTTGTTGTAGCAGCGCTTGCCTTTCAGCGATTCAAAGAGTTTTTAAAAAGCCGGTTAAGTGAGAACAATTTAAACACCGCCTTACCAAAGAAGGTGGTGAAGGGGGAGCTTCTTGGTTTAGATGAAATAGTGAAAGAACCGGGGATGCTTGCGGAACTATGGAAACATCTTTCGACTAAATTAGATAGACCATTTGTGAGCGAAAGGGGTGTTTTTATAGGCAATATTGAGCAAAACGCTTCACCCTTAATGGCAATAGCGTATGTTCTAATAAATCGAAAATTGTTGAAGGAGAAACCGAAATACTCACAAACTGATATATATAAAATTTTGTGTAAATACTTTGATGTTTCGGCTGCTTCCGCTCCACACAGGGCAAGAGACACTAACACTTACGAAGACGTAAAAACGGAAACAGAAAAGTATTTTGACCGTCAGCAATAGCCGATCCTGGGTGATTTAAGTCTTTTAGTTCCATTTTGGAAGCGACGGAATCGCAGATTTTGTCTAATGGTTCAATTTCGCTGGAAATTCATTCAGCGATGACCCAAATACTTTTTACCGCACTCACTAAGCAGGAATTAGAGGCGATGCTTGACAGTCGCTTTATCCTGGCATTACAGCGCCTTACCTCCCAACTGCCCTTTAAACAAGACGAACCACCGGGAGAAGCAGAACAGCAACCTTTTGTCAGTAAGAAACAGGCCGCCCGTCTGCTATCCTGTTCACCGTCCACAATTGACAACCACGCCCGCGCCGGGCACCTGACACGGCACTACGTCGGCAAGGCGGTACGCTTTGACCGGCAGCAGGTGTTAGCCCTGGCACGGCGGAACACATCAACCAAAACAAAAATTTGAAATGGAATCAAAAAATAAAGCCCACACCGGGGGAACGGTTGCGGGCGTACAGAAAACAGATTCTGAAATGATGCACAAAGATACGGATTTCCCGATTGAAATACCGGAAAACGCCGATTTGGAGCAACCGCCAATATTGGAGATCAAAGGGCAAAACGGTTTACCGGATGCCGTTTTTGAGAACCTGCCCAACCTGCTCAAGGAGGCTTGCGGTAAACTCACAGAACAAACAGAAAGAGAGGTTTTCTTGGTGGGCGCTTTGGGGGTAGTGTCGGGTTTACTGCCCAATGTCCGGGGTTTTTATGATGGTCAGCACAACGGCTGCAACCTGTATTGCTACATTTTGGGGCAGTATGGCACGGGCAAAGGTGCGCTGAAATTGGCCTTTCAATTAGGCAAGGCGGTTCACGCTCGACGCAAGGAAATTTCAGCCACATTGCAAGCCCAATACAGGCAGGAATGCCTGGAGGCGAAGGAAAACAAAGAACCGGAGCCGCAAAATCCGGGCAGTAAACTGCTATTCATTCCAGCCAATAACAGCAAGTCCGGGTTTGTCGAATTACTGCACGACAACGACGGACAGGGCATCCTTTTTGAAACTGAGGGAGACACTTTGGCCGATGCCCTTAAAACCGATTATGGCGGCTTTTCTGACGTGCTGCGCAAAGCCTTTCACCACGAACGAATCAGCTTTTACCGTCGCACCGGCCGCGAACACCGGGAGATCGACGCGCCGCATTTGGCCGTTGTTCTAAGTAGCACCCTCGACCAATACCAAAAGCTAATCCCCAATATTCACAACGGGCTGTTTTCTCGTTTCCTGCATTACTTCCTTCCGCCTTGCCGCGATTTCAAAGACGTTTTCGACCACCGGAAACGCGACTACCCGGAATATTTCGAGAAACTGGGTCAAACCTTCCTCGACATTTATACCTACCTGGAAACACTGCCAGCGCCGATTGAATTTGAAATGCGGGGACACCAACAAACCCGATTTCTGACAGTATTTGACAACTGGAAAAAGGAGTTAGGGGAGTACGTTTCAACCGACTTGGACGGCACGGTTAACCGCTTGGGTTTGATCTGTTTCCGCATGGCAATGATGTTTACTGCCCTTCGCAATTTCGGAGAAGGCGACTATTCCCCGACCCTGCTTTGCAGCGACGTTGATTTTGAAAATGCCTTGTCCATCGTGGAAGTTTTGAAGCGCCACGCCCTGACGGTTTATTACGACTTGCCGCACCCGGTTATATCGCGGGAAGCCGCCGCGATGGAGCGGGAATTACAGGACAAAGCCGCTTTAATCGCGCAATGCAAACGCCGCCGCGATATGGGAGAAAGTTATGCCCAAATTGCCTTAGCAGTATTCGGCGATGCAAAAATGAAAAGCAAGGTTTTTCAATGGCTAACCCGTTGAACAGTCAGAAAAGAAGTTTTGAACGTTCAATTTTTTGAACGCCACATAAATGCCTGTAAATGAAATTTTTAAGATCGTTTTTTGCCGTTCAGGTCGTTCATTTTTTTGAACGGAGAACGCCCCGAACTAATCAAAATCGTTCAGTTTTTTGAACGGCTTGAACGGTAAAAATCGCTCTTACTCATTCAAAATCAATTAATTAACTGCCGTTCAACTTTTTGAACGATTTGAACGGCCTTATTTTGAACGAGATGAACGCTTTACAAACAAACGTGAGCTTTTACGCTCACTTCAGTGATACCAACAACCCGACCACCGGGACATTTTTACAGGTTGTCGCATCGGAGAAACTTGCCGCCAAATACGCTCCGTTGATCGAGCGCATCCGGGCAACGGTTGACAAATCCGAACGCGATAAACTGAAAAAGCAACTGCCCTGTTTCACGCCGTCGGGAACGTTCAGCCGCCGCGCTGCCGATGGATTGCTAAAACATTCCGGGCTAATTCAATTCGACATTGACAGCAAAGAAAACCCGGCCCTGACTGCTCAAAATGCGCCCTCGTTACGGGATAAAATCGCCCGCTTTCAGCACGTCGCTTTTTGCGCTTTGTCCGCATCGGGAAAGGGCGTTTGGGGCGTTGTTCCTATTGCTTACCCTGAACGCCACAAAGAACATTTTGCCGCCCTTGCTGCCGACTTTGCCGGGTGGGGCATTGTGATTGACCCGGCTTGCAGCAACGTTGACAGGCTGCGCTTTTGGAGCTACGATCCGGCCGCGCACTTTCGGCCGGAAGCCGTCAATTATACCCGGCTTCAAAACGAGCGACCGGACAAATACACCCCAAACTATCGGCAGCCAGCGACCACCGGTAACGCCGAAAAGGTGGAAATGCTAACCGCACAAATCGAAGCAACCCGAACGGATATAACATCCGGGGGAAATGGATACGACGAATGGTTTGCCATTGGTAGTGCACTGGCAAACGAGTTTGGGGAAAGCGGCCGCGATTACTTCCACCGCATCGGGCAGTATTATCCGGGTTACGATAGTCACGAAACCGACCGGCAATTTTCCTATTGCCTCCAAATGAAGTCAAACCGCTATACCCTGGGAACGCTTTTTGAGATTGCCCGGCGGTACGGTATCGAGTACAAGGGGCTTTATTCTCAACGACCCGAAAACGGGGCGCATTCGGCTTTAAAACAGCCTACACCGCATTTAGAGACACGTTCCGCCCTTCCACCTGGTTACAAGCGCGAACGTTATACAGACAGGGACACGGGGTTGCCAATCGAGGTGTTATTAAACGCCGATGGATACCCCGCCGCCTGGGATTTGACCGACAGCCAGCAGGCCGCACTTTCCAAAATGATAAAGACTGCGCCAACCATTACAGAACTGATTGCAAGATTCGATTTGAAACCCTGCCCCCTGGTAGGTGAAAATGTTTAGCGAGCTTGAAGAATAGTATAAAAAAGCAAGGCTTGAAAAATCACTTAAAACGATACGCGCAGTATGAAAAAGCAAAAAGACGCCCCCGCCCCCGAAGTTGACCAATACCTAAACTTTGGCAGCGACCACGACAACGAACACGCTTTGGCGGTTTGGCTCGAAGCCATAAAAACCGGGGTTTTCTCCGATCCGGCAACCCCGCTAAAAATGTTCGTTGAGTTGCGAGACGGGCTTATGGATGTTGCCGAGCAACCAGCCCAAGTGATACCGCTTTTTGAGCGACACACCGGCAAAATGAATGATGCTGAGAAACTTTTCATTGCCCGGCATTTGCTCCAATATTTTGAGCAAACCGTTTTCACAGATACCGAAAACGAAGGGCAAGAAACCTATTTGACAGGCATAACAAAGCCCCTGAAAGCCTTTTTGGAGAAATTGGGCCGGGAGAGCGGGCAGACAAAAAACGACCTGAAAACGGCGGATTTGCGGCAAATGCTCAAAGACGTTTTTCGAGATGAAATCGGGCGGCTGCCTGAATATTTGCAAAGCTTGGAACCCAAAGAGAGGCTAAACATCCTTTGCAAAATGATGCCCTACGTTTTGCCGAAAGTCGAGGCAGTCCACGCAACCGAGGGGGAGCCGTTCCAACTTCTTTAAGTTTTTAGGTTTCTCCAAAAAAAATTCCATGCCCAAACACCCGACCTACCCGCTTATTTTAGACCGTTGCTACACGGTCAGCATTGGCAATTTCAATCGTTGGGGCGCACTTTCGCCCGGACGGTATCAAAGCGGCTCGATTTATTGGGGAGAGGAAGGCGAACGGCAGGCCAGCGTTGGTTACTGCGCTGTTATCGACCTGGAGCCGGGCAAAGCGTACATTCAATTTAACTACAACTACGACGGGGAGCCGATGCAATGGCGTGTGCCTTTGCTTTCCATGCCCGCGAACATCGGCAAAGGGCTTGTCTGGTTTTTTCGCTGCCCGATCACCGGCCAACGCTGTAAAAAACTACACCTGGTAGACGGTCGTTTTATGCACCGTTCCGCCATCCGGGGCGCTATGTACAAGCGGCAAACCGAATCGAAAAAATGGCGCTTGGTAAGCCGTTTATTTGACCTGTACGACGTTCGGGCGGGCGTCTGGGATGAAATCCACAAACCGCATTTCAAAGCCGAATACCGGGGCAAAGAAACCCGGCGTTGCGTCCGTTTGATGCGCAAACTACGAAGTGCGGAAAGCGGGGTGAATGTCGAGAAAGTCCTTTCGTCTTTGAGATAGGAAGTGACGTTTTTGCACCTGGAAAACGTCAAAGGCATTGAAGTTTTTCGTTGAATACCCCGCTTTTTATTTCGCATTCCCAAATCCGAACAACCAGCCAATTTTTGGTTGTAAGCGCTTCCGTAACTGCCCAATCTCGTTTCATATTACGCTCCCGTTTGGCCGTCCAATAATCCGCATTTTGCGCCGGTCGGGTATTCCTGCAATCATGCCCGTGCCAAAAGCAGCCGTCGGTAAAAATGGCAATCCGCTGTTTGGGAAATACGAAATCGGGTTTGCCCTTTAACGGGTATCCCCTGCGCCAACCTTTTATCCCGTTTGCTTTAAACCACGCAATCAATTTTAGTTCCGTGGATTTGTTGCGCCGGGATTTTACTTGGCGCATGATCTCGCTCCGTTTTTCCGGCGAAAACGTATCGGCCATTTTATTTCTCTAAAATAGAAGGAAGTTCAATCATTAGCGATTTATCAATTTCCACTTCGTCAACCCGTGCGTTGTAAATTCTGACCAATTCAACAAAGTTGGCTTTCAAGTTATCCCCCTTAAATTGGCTAAGCTCGTCAATGTTTTGAGAAACGAATGATTCCAGCGATTCCACCGCGATTTGTCCCCCGCAAATCTGTTGCGCCATTTCGCGGGCTGCATTCAACTTGGCAGCTGGAACGACTACATAGGCTTTAAACCCCTCTTTGACGTTGAGCAGACATTTTTCAAAAACAGGTGTCATTGGAGCCACCGTCACATGAAAAGCCGTTTCTCCTACAAAGAAATCCCCGTGTCGACCCGTTGGCCTGTCTGCTGTGCTGGCTGCATTATTCTCAATTTCCAATTCGGGAAATCGGAGTTTCAATTTTGCACCAACCAAATGCTGCGCAACCGTCCCGTCTTTCCCTTCATTGCGCGCCGCGTCTAACAGATTTTTTACAATTTGCCATGTGGACAATTTTGCATCAAACACCAATTTGATTTTCTGCCGGTTGTGAAAATCCTTCACCCGATCAACTAAAAATTGTTGAAACGATTCCAAAACGGCATTTCGGGTTTCTTCCGATTGCGTCTCTAATCCAAGTCGAGTAAGGCTGTTGAGCAAAGATTTTATTTCACCGGGGCCGCCCCTGTTTGTTCTCCCTCCCTCCCTGGCAAAAGGTCGCGTTTCCCCGTGTCGTCGAAGTATTTCCGCAACCGCCGATCCGCTGGCGCCACTTATTTGCATTCCGCCCGGCGCAATGTGTGAATCAAAGTTGAGATTGTAGTTTTGCTTTAACCGCTCCAAAACCACCAACGCAGCTGCAATCGTACCATTGGCGGGGCCGCCGTTGGCTTTGACAATTTTTAAAGACTCATACCAATTTTCAAACACCAAAAGGGGCGAGCTGTCTGTCATATTGCGGCAGTGTTTTATTCGAGGTGTTCAATTCAAGCAAAAGAGGGTTAAGGTAATTGTTGGCTATCCAAGTCACCACCGGAACGCAAACAGCATCGCCAAAGCCAAAAAGGGACTGGTTGAAATTCCCCGAAAGGGTGAAATCATCGGCACCCATAAGGCGGGCGCATTCACGCGGGGAAACGAAACGAATTTTAACCTGCCCCTTCCCAACCTGCAAAAGGATTTGGCGGGCGCTACCTCCTTTTGGCGTTCTCAAGCAACCGGCAATTCCATCCGACCGGATTTCAGCCATTGACCTACCCTTTCTAACCCGGCGAAATGCCGTTAGGTAGGAATACTCGTTTTTAGGCTTCAAAAATTCAATGATGCTTTTGTGTCGGTCAAACGTTTGATTCAGCAGGTATTCAACCCGATCTTCCGACCACCAAAGTTTTGAATCTTCCGGCAGCTCCTCAACAATGTCCGAAAGGGTTGCAGACCTTTTTGGCAAAGAGGGCAAATCCCGAATATCCCAATTGATTTCAGGGTGTGTCAAAATGAAATCAACCAGTTTTTTAGAACGCAATGAGTTTTGATAAGGCTCTTTTCTTTGAGCTACGCCGTTTCCTTTTTGCTGCGTTCGATGCCCTACAACAAAAAGCCTAACCCGGCTTTGCGGTACGAAATGGGAAGCGTCAATAATAAAAGCGTCAACGGCGTAACCCAAACCATTTAAAGCGGTTAGCGCCTCTTTAAAGTCTTGGCCGTCGTGCGAAGTCAAAAAGCCCTCTACATTTTCGAGCAAAACCATTGGCGGCCGTCGTTCTCCCATTGACTCCAGCGCGTCAATAAATCCCCAAAATGCGGATGAATGGCGACCGGCCAGCCCTTCCCTTTTACCGGCAAGTGATAAGTCAGTACATGGAAAAGAAGCTGTTGCCAACGTCACGGTTGGGATATTGCCCGCGTTTAGCTCGTGAATATCGCCAAGTAAAAAGTGGTCGTGCTCATCCTGAAAATGCCCGTCGTAAATTTTTGCTTTTACCGGGTCAATGTCGTTGGCAAATCGAATCTTCCAACCTGCATTTTCTAAGCCAATGCGCATCAAACCAATACCGGCAAAAAATTCGGCGAAAGTTGCTTCCTGAAAATGAAAGGGATATTCACTCATGGCAAAAGGGAATTTCAAAACAGATGTATCAAAAGTGGAGAGATTAAAACTATTTGTTAGAGCAAAAGTGCAACTTAAACTCCAATTTCGGAGTATCGGCAAAGATCGTTTGCTGAATAAAATAGACAAAAAGAAGCGTCAAACCCGATTACCGTACCCAAATCCATACCCAAGACAAAAACAAAAAGGGCTAACAAGTTGAAAATCAACTCATTAGCCCCCAAGGTTGTGATCCCGATGGGACTCGAACCCATGACTCCTTGATTAAAAGTCAAAAATCACATTAGTTTCGTGTTAGTTGATTGGTTTCTCGCGCTGACAAATGTCGTTGAAAAACAGCGAGTTAGAAAATATTTCTTATTTCTTGTTTTCCGTTGTTAGGTGTTTATTTGTCGAAATTGTATGCAAATAGTATTTCGACGGATTAACTTTGTACATACAACGGCAAAGGAAGATGAAGCACCAAGTAACGCTAAAAATGATGCTCGACACCCGGCGGGCGAAAAACAACGGGCTTTACCCCGTAAAACTGCGTGTGACCACTCAGCGCAAGCAAAAATACTACCCAGTCCTTAATAGGGACAAAACGCCCTTAGACCTATCACCGGAAGATTTCAAAAAAGTTTACGGAGAGAAACCGCGTGGCGATCATAAACAGCACCGCGATTTCTTAGACACGATGCAGGTCAAAGTGAGAGAGGCCATCGAAACCCTGCCCGTTTTTTCCTTTGAGTTTTTCGAGCACAAATTTTTTGGAACGGTTGCCGGGAAAAACGCAGCCGATGTCGAGCAAGCGTTGGCGGATACCACAAGCCAGCTAAATGAAGCCGGGCGAATCAGTACCGCCGAAGGCTACGAAGCCTGTAAAAAGTCGCTCGCCGCTTTCAAACCGGGTCTGCAATTCACCGACATCACCCCGCAACTGCTCAAAGACTTTCATAGCTTCATGGAGGGTACCGGCAAAAGCCGCACAACCGTCGGTATCTATATGCGCTACTTGCGTGCGGTTTTCAACGATGCAATCGCGGTGGGGGTCATCGACCGGCAATATTATCCGTTTGGCCGTGAAAAAGGTAAGTACCAAATACCCACAGGCCAAAACACAAAGAAGGCGCTGCCGAAGGTCGAAATCCACCAAATTTTCACTTATCAGCCCGAAAATGACGACGAAGCAAAAGCACGCGATTTTTGGGTTTTCTGCTACTTGGGTAACGGGATGAATGTGAAAGACATGATCGGGCTTCGGTTTCGAGACATTGACTTCAAAAGCGGGATGATTAGTTTTTACCGCGCAAAGACTTCTAATCGTGTACAGGTGCTCGAAAAAGTCGAAGCCGTATTGCTCCCTCAAGCAAGGCAAATTATCGAACGTTGGGGAAACAGCCAGCAGCACCCCGACGCTTTCGTTTTCCCGATTTTAGAGGAAAAAATGGATGCCAAAAAAAGGAAGTTGGCAAAGGATTTATGCGTCCAATTCATGAACAAACACACAAAGCGAATCGCGGCGAAATTGGGCATTGATACCAAATTAACTACATACGTTGCCCGGCACTCATTCGCTACGGTGCTGAAACGGTCGGGCGCATCCATCGAATTTATCAGCGAAAGTTTGGGGCACAAAAACATCAAAACGACCGCCAACTACCTCGCAAGTTTTGAGGACGACACTAAACGCGCCAACGCCGCGCTACTCATTGATTTTGAGGCGATGCCTGCTTAAAGGTTCTGTGATATTGCACATTGACTCCCTTAACCCTCCGACTAAATCCAGTCATGGAAGAAAACGACAACTTAGAACGCATCCACTATTCATACGAGAATTGGTTGAAAGGTACTTTGCCTTGGTCAGGATGGGGCTTAGGTTATGGGGAGCATAGTAGTCTTCACACACCGGAAATGGTGACGAAAATTCACGTCTTGCCGGAAAGCGAGTATCGTAAAATCGTGACTAAGCAGGAAGAAATACTGGCCGATCATATCAAAAAGAACCTGGCTTTTTACACCCAACAATTTGAAGAAAGACTGAAAGCGCCCGGTGAGGTGGACAAACGGATTGAAGATGAAATCCGGGAAGTAGATCAAATCCTAACCGATAAGGCGCTTACTTTGGTTCCGATATTGTACAATGAAGGCCAGGCCTATGTAAACGGTTCGGTTGAGATGTCGCCTGACAGAGGACAGCACACAATCCGGGATTTCAAAAATGAAATTGCCTACTGGTATTACAAAATCATCATTAGGGCCGACCCGGAATACGAGCCGCGCAAATTCATACTTCCCGAAGATGAGGGCAACTACTCCCGTTACATTCCACAGGTGATGGTGTTGGTTTTGTATCAGTACCGGCAATACCTTTTGAACCTCACCGGCTTCGACATTGATAATTTTACTTTTCGGGACTCCACCCCCCCACAGGGCAAAACCCACATTGTGTTATGTTGTGGTGATACGGAGGAGATATTTGAAGGGCTGCGAAAATACAAGCCTTCGCGGGAGGAGTTTATGCTGTTTAAAGACTCCTTTCACCAACACCCATTTGCGGCTTACGACCGGCTGCGCAACGAATTGCCAAAACTGATAGACGAAATTTTCAGCCGCGCCGCACACCTTCGCCCTGATTTGCAAGCCTACTTTTTGGAGCAAATGCAAACAGACATTGTTCGTCAAATCGGGTCGAATGAAAGCCTCATTAGCGAAAAACTCACCTTCCAAAAGTTATTCAAAGAAAGATTGGCTGCCATGCAGGATGCAGAGCAAAAACGATTGGAGGAAATTGAATATGGCGACTCCCTGGCTGAAACCGGCGGCAAGCCAACCCCGACCTTCACCACCGCGCAATCCGTTTTGGCAATATTCCACCTGCTGAAAGCAGCAAACTTTGATCGAAGCAAAGCCGCCGATTTGCAATTTGCCCAATTTGTTCAGTTGATTACCGGCAAAGAGCAGAATACGAAAGTGAAGGATACAACGATTTTGAAACGATGGCGGCAGGTTGTTGACGAGCGGAAACCTTTGAATCGGAAAGATTTGGAAATCGTTCAGTCCTGGTTTGCACAAATTGGATTGGACGAGATTGCCACATCGATGGAAGAGCGAAAAAAGAAACCAAAAAACAATAAAGAATAGGGTATCCCTACGCCCCTCCCTATACAATCACCAGCCTAAGATTTGCGCCATAAAAAACGCAGATCATGGAATATTTGATTGTAACCCCTGACCAGCTTAGGCAAATTCTCCGGCAGGAATTAGAGGAGTTCCACAAAAGCAACCCGCCACAAGCCTTGCCACATGAAGCGGGTAAGACAATTTTCAACCTTCAGCAATTTTGCGAGTACACCGGGCTGTCCAAACAAACAGCCTACAAACTCACAGCCAAAGCCTTAGTGCCTCACGCGAAGCGCGGCAAACGGGTATTTTTTGAGAAAAGCCAGGTTGACGCATGGTTGCTCCAAAACCGCATTGGCGGCACTTCCGAAATAGGACAAAAGGCTAACGAGTACCTGACGGACCACCGGCGGAGGCGGGCAGGCAAATGAAAACGCCCTGCTCCCACCCGACAAATGAAAAGGAGGCGGCCCCTTCCCGCCGGTTTCTGGATACGTTAGCACAAACCGGGACAGCCGGTTCGGATAATTCCGGGCAATATTCGGGTCGAATGGTCTATGGCCCCGGTGCTGACCTGACAGATAAAAAGACCCTGAAAGGGCGTGCCCGGCGCAAATTGACCACGCAACGCTTAGTGATTGGCCTCGCCGGGGCGGCGGAAAAGAAAGGCGAGCCGGAGCGCACAAAAACCTATTGGAATGCTTACCACTGTCAAGACCGGGTGCTTAGTGCTGGAGGTCGCGTGCACGGGACATACTGTAAAACTCGCTTCTGTACGGTTTGCTGCGCTATCCGCAAGGCCGAAATCATCAATCGGTATATGCCTGTTATTAGCACATGGGATGACCCCTATTTTGTTACCCTGACAGTAAAATCTGTACCTGCGCACCTGCTGAAACGCCTGCTCCGGGGTATTCAGAAAAGGTTTGGGAAAATTCTGGATGCAGCTAAAAAACGACACCAAAGGAAGAAAGGAGAAAAGTTCATGGGTGTCAAATCCCTGGAATGCAACTTCAACCCACTTACCAAAACCTATAACCCGCACCTGCATTTGATTGTACCCAACGCTCAAATTGCTGATACTCTAATAAGGGAATGGCTGGCAAGATGGCCGCCGAAATACGCCAATCTCATGGCACAACACAAACGTAAAGTCCAGGATTTACAAAGGGACATGGTCGAAACCATCAAATACGGCAGCAAGATTTTCACCGAGCCGGATATGGTAAAAAAAGGCCCGAAGAAAATCCCGCCGATAGTCTACGCCGCCGCATTGGATACCATATTCGACGCCCTGAAAGATTACAGGCTTTTTGATCGGTTCGGGTTCAATCTTCCAAAGTCGGCGGCCCGCGCTAAACTGCCGCCAACTTTGGTGCAGGAGTGCGAAGAATGGCATTTCAGCCAATCACAGAATGATTGGCTGAACGAAGAAACCGGTGAATTGATGTCTGGTTTCATTCCACCCTTTCAACTATTGTATTTGCTCAACGACTACATCGACACTGATTTGCAGTGAGCGACCCTATGCCTTTCTGCTTCCCCCTAATCCATTTTCCACCCCCTTAACTTGTACAGCTTTTCTCTCGGCGTTGCCTTAAATGGGTCAATACCGTTTTTCCTGCAAATCCTAAAATGGACAATCGTGCCGAGCGTCACCATAAAAATCGGCAACACCAAAGCCCAATGGCTTATCCAATAATAGAGTGCCACGGTTATTGCGTCTATCAAAAACCACTTGGTTATTTTTCTAATCGCGGGGGTCTCAATCTCAAACTTAGCAAAGGCCGATGTTCCGACCAATTGAATGAGAAGCAAGACGGCCAGTTCTAATGATATTCCCATGCTGTTATAGTTTTATCTTTTGAATTCTAACGGCATTCAAAATCGCCAGCAATGCCACGCCCACGTCGGCAAAAACGGCTTCCCAAAGCGTTGCAATACCCCCTGCACCAAGCACTAAAACGGCTACTTTCACGGCCATTGCCAGGGTGATGTTTTGCCAAACAATCCGCTGAGTGATTTTTCCAATTTTTACCGCCACAGCAATTTTAAAAGGCTGATCGTTTTGGATGACAATGTCGGCCGTCTCAATCGTGGCATCACTGCCCAAACCTCCCATTGCAATACCGGCATCTGCGAGCGCAACGACCGGCGCATCATTCACCCCGTCGCCAACGAAAGCTAAGCGGCGACCTTCGTTTTTGAGCGCCTGTACTTTATCCACTTTTCCTTCTGGGAGCAAGTCGCCGAATGCCGTGTCAATACCGAGCGTTGCCGCGACTTTTTGCACCACACTCGATTTGTCACCGGAAAGCATCACGGTTCGGATGCCCATTTTGTGCAGTTCAGCAACGGCAGATTTCGCATCGGCTTTCAATTCATCCGCGATAGTGATACATGCGGCGTACTTTCCGTTTACGGCAATCAGGACAAAGGTTTCCACGATTTTTTCCACGTCGGGCGGATAGGCGATGTCGAATTTTTGCATCAGCTTCACGTTGCCTGCCAACACTTCCTGACCATCCACCTTGCCGCGGATGCCGTGTCCGGCAATTTCTTCCACATCCGAAACGCTCAAATTAGGTGCTTCCTTTCCAGCGTGTTCGACTACTGCCAATGCGACCGGGTGGGTGCTTTTATTTTCAAGAGCGGCAGCGATTTGCAACAATTTTGCCGGGTCGAAATCGTGCGCGGCATCTACCTGTTGTACGTCGAAAACGCCTTTCGTCAAGGTCCCGGTTTTGTCCATGACCACGGTGTTTACCTTGGCTATCACGTCGAGGAAATTCGATCCTTTAAACAAAATCCCGTTGCGGCTTGCCAATCCGATGCCGCCGAAATAACCGAGCGGAATGGAAATCACCAACGCACACGGGCAGGAAATCACCAGGAACACCAGCGCCCGGTACAGCCATTCGTTGAAGACATAATTGTGGACAAATAAGGCTGGCAAAAGGGCGACACCAAGCGCCAAAAACACCACAATCGGCGTATAGATTTTGGCAAACCGACTGATGAACAGCTGCGTTTGCGACTTGCGCGCCGTGGCATCCTGCACCATTTCGAGGATGCGCGAAAGCTTCGAGTCTTTGAACAGCGCTGTGACCCGGATTTCTGAAACGGTATTCAGATTTATCATCCCCGCCAACACGGTTTCTCCTTTGGTTTTCGTGTCCGGCTTACTTTCTCCGGTGAGTGCGGCCGTATTGAAGGATGCCGTTTCGGATACCAATTCGCCGTCGAGGGCTACCTTTTCGCCGGGCTTGGTCTGGATAATGTCGCCGGGTTGCACGTCCGCGGGGTTTACGGTTACGGCAGCGTTTTTGCGGAGGACGGTTACCGTGTCTGGGCGCACGTCGAGCAGGGCTTTGATGCTGCGTTTGGCGCGGTTTACGGCGGCTTCCTGAAACAACTCGCCCACGGCGTAAAAAATCATGACGGCCACGCCTTCGGCATATTCGCCAATGTAAAATGCGCCGAGCGTTGCCAGTGTCATTAGGGTAAATTCCGTGAAAAATGCGCCTTTTCGGGCAGCTTCAAGAGCTTCTTTCATTACCGGAAACCCGACAGGCAAATAGGCCGTCAAGTACCAGGCCAGCCTCACATACCCGGTAAAAAAGGCCGGTTTGAAGAAATGATCGAATGCCATGCCGAGCAAGAACAGCCCGAAACTAATCATAACAGGCAGGTATTGTTTCCATGCCGCTTCATGGCTGTCGTGACTGTGGTCGTGGTCATGCTCTTCGTCGCGAGGCACTGATTTGGCTTTGATTAAATCGGCGGCATGGGCCTTGACGTAAATTTTCTCTTCGAGTGAACAGCAAGTCATCCTGCCGTCCGCATCGTAAGTATGGACGTGGTTAGGATCAGTATTTATCATGGAAAATTATTGAGAACCAAACCGGAGCGGTTAGGGCAGAATGGCATACCGCCCCAACCGCCCCGGCGTGATTGTTAAGTTTATCAGAAAATCAATGTTACTCTTCCTCGCCGCCGCCGCTCATTTTTGACAGCAAGTAAAATGCGCCTTTCGTCACCACCCGTGCCCCGTCCGGTATTTCATCGACCGGCATAATTTCGATGTAACCCAATTCGGAAACACCCGTTGCCACCTCTACTTTTTGGAAATGCAGGGTTTGATCGGAAGCCTCACCCGCTTCTTTTTCACCTTTCTCTTCGTGCTTTTCCCCCTCTTCGGCTACAATAAAAACATAGGTCTTCCCTTCCGCTTGCACGACGGCATCCACGGGCAAAGCAGCCACCGTTTGGTTGCCCACGTCAATCAGTGCTGAAACGTACATCCCAGGAATAAGCCGCAGCCGGTGTGCTTCCGAAATGCGGGCATGGACGACCACCGCTTTACTTTCATTCTCGAAAGACTGGTTTACCCCGTAAATCTGGCCGGAAATCTGCTGGTTGGCTTGGTTGGTTAGCACGAAATTGACCTTTTGACCGACCTTCACTTTGAATAGGTCTTTTTCATACACCAGCAAATCACAATGGATTTGGGAGTTGTCTACAATTTCCATGAGCGGTTTGCCCGGCTCGGCAAACGTCCCGATTTTGGCGGCAATGTGGCTTACAGTCCCGCCAATGGGCGCTTTGACCGGAATTTGGGTGGCGAAGTTGCCATTCAGCACGGCAGCAGGATTGATAGAAAGTTGTTGTAATTGCCTTTCGAGACCAGCTATTTTGGATTTTTCCACCCGGTAATTGGCTTCGGCCTGCTGAAAAACCTTGCCCGTCCCGGCGTTCCCGGTAGCGAGGTCTTTTTGTCTTTGGTACTCTTGTTCGGTGTAAGCGAAGGCGTTTTTGGTAGCGGCGTATTCCTGTTGAAGTTTCAGGAAATCCGGGTTTTCGAGCAGGGCAAGCGTTTGCCCTTTGCTGACGGTCGCACCTTCCAGGACGTTGATTTGGCGGATGACGCCGCCAACCAGCGTAGTCACGTCGGCTTTATTTTGCGGAGGCACTTCGAGCTGGCCGCTTGCCCGCACGACCGAGTGCAAGTTTTTTTGCTCGATGCCGCCAATCTCAATTCCGACAGCCTTCATTTGAGCCTGCGTGAGTTCGAGGGCTTCGCCCGCTGCGGGTTCTTCATGTTTTTCACTTTCGGCCGTGGCAGATTCGGGTTTATCCGCCCCCGATTTGCAGGAAGGAAAAAGGGAGAGACTGACGCCGAAGGCGGCCAGTAAAAGCAGATTGAAAATTTTATATGATGCGGTCATTTTAGTTGCCTCCTTTGAGATAGTTGAGTTGAAGAATGGATTGGTTGTAGCGGTTCAGCGCCTCGATATAGCCGAGCCGGATACCGACAGCCTGACTGGTGCTCTGGATAAATTCGACATAGCCGATTTCGCCTTTTGTATAGGCTGTTTGGGCAATTCCCAGAATTTCATCGGCTTGCTTCAAACCCGTTTCTTCGTAAAAACCAAGCGCGCCCTGCCATTTTCGGGTTTCGGCAAATGCCTGATTGTAGCGGGCCTGAAGGTCATTTTGCGCCATTTGCAAGTCGTTTTGAGCAATGTTTCCGGCGATTTGCGCCGCTTCCAACCGCGCCCGGAATGGCTTTTTATTGAAAAGCGGCACACTCGCACCTACCTGTACACCGGCAAAACCAATGTTTGAATAGGGGCGTTTTTCCGAATACCAGGGCAGAATCAATTGATGAAAATACCCGGCGCTGAACTCCGGCAATTGCTCCTTGCGGACGCCATTTGCTTGCGCCGCCGCGAGGCCCACCTTTTGCTGATAATAAGCGAGCAACGGGTTTTGCACCGTGGTCGGATCGGGAGGCAGCGGCAATTTTGGCAAAGCCGCATCCGCCGGAACCAGCGTTTGGGTGGTGACCAGCAGGCGTTGTAATTCCAATTGCCAAACGAGGGCGTCCTGTTCGGCTTGCCGGAGCAACAGATGAGTTTCCTGCTCTTTGTTTCGAGCGGACAGGACTTCCAGATAACTGGTCTCGCCGGTTCGGTAGCGCAGTTCGGCCCGGCTCACGAAGTCCTCATAAAGGCTGTCCTGCTGATCGAGCAAACGGATTTTCTCCCGATAAAAAACAAGGTTGAAATAGGCTGCTTTCACATCACGGAGCAAATCATTTTGTGCAACGGCAAGAGCCTTTTCGCTGACAGCAGTTTGTTGCCGCAGGGTTTCCGCTCGGCTTCGGTATGTTGCGGGCAAGGCAAAATTTTGCACGATACCCACACTGTTGTCGATGTTTCCGCCGCTTGTGGCGTCCTGTGTGATGGAAAGACTGGTTTTGCCTACGTCTCTTGCCGTGCCTTCCGAGGCCCGGTTTTGCAGAATTTCGAGCGTTGCACCTTTCAAAACGAAGTTGTTTTGCTGCGCCATTTGCAGGCAGTCGTCGAGTGAAACGACCGTGTTTTGAGCAAAAGCAACATTGGCATTTCCAAAAACAAGCCCGGCGAGCAGGAATAAAACAGCGGCAGATTTGGGCTTGCCCAGTTTGTGAATTGTACTGGAAAACAAAATGTAAAGCGCAGGCAAAACGAGCAGCGTTAGAAAAGTTGCTGACACCAGGCCCCCAATCACAACTGTTGCCAGGGGCTTTTGCACTTCCGCTCCGGCGCTCGTGGACAGCGCCATCGGCAGAAAACCGAGCGAAGCAACCGCAGCAGTCATAATCACGGGGCGAAGCCGCACCCGCGTACCGCGCCGCACCCGTTCGTAAATATCGGCGATGCCCTCGCTTTGTAACTGGTTGAAATAACCGATCAGGACAATGCCGTTCAGCACTGCCACGCCGAACAAGGCAATAAAACCCACACCGGCCGAAATCGAAAACGGCATCCCGCGCAACGAAAGGGCAAAAATGCCGCCGATAGCGGAAAGCGGGACGGCCGTGAAAATCAGCAGTGATTGTTTGACCGACCGAAAGGCGAAATACAGCAGCACCAAAATCAGCAGCAATGCCGCCGGAACGGCCACCGAAAGACGCGCTTGCGCTTCCCGGAGGTTCTGGAATTGCCCGCCGTAAGTCGTGAAATAGCCGGACGGCAGTTTGAATTTCTCATTCAAAATCGGTTCGATGTCCTTCACCACGCTTTCCACGTCGCGTCCGCGGACGTTGAAACCGACATAAATCCGCCGCTTCCCGTCCTCTCTCGAGACTTGCGCGGGGGCTTCTTTGAATTCGATTTTGGCGACCTGGTTAAGCGGGACGCGGTTGCCGGAGGGTAGGGGAATGTATAGGTTTTCGATGTTGGCGATGTCTTCCCGCAGTTCGCGTTTGAGGCGCACCACCATTTCAAACCGTTTTTCACCCTCGAAAACCACGCCCGTCACGTTTCCGGCGAATGCCGTTTTCAAAATCATGTTCACGTCCGAAATGTTCAGGCCGTATTGAGCGATTTTATCGCGGTCGTAAGCCACCAAAATTTGAGGCAGGCCGGTGACTCTTTCCACCTGCGGCTCGCCAACGCCCGGCACACCGGCGATCAGTTTGGCGATTTCATTGGCTTTTTCGGTCAGGATGTCCAGGTCGTCGCCGTAAATTTTAATGGCAACGTCTTGCCTTATGCCGGTCATCAATTCGTTGAAACGCATTTGCATGGGTTGGGTGAGCTCGACGTTCACGCCGGGCAACACGGCAAGGGCTTCTTCCATCTTTTCCTGCATTTCCTCGCGGTTATGTGCGCTTGTCCATTCCTCTTTCGGTTTCATCGAAACCATCATATCGCCTCGCTCGATAGGCATGGGGTCCGTGGGGATTTCGGCACTGCCGATGCGGGTGACGACCTGCCTGATTTCCGGGAATTGCGCTTTCAAAATCTTCTCTGCTTTACCGAAACTTTCGACCACTTGCGACAACGAAGTGCCTTGCATCATACTGATTTCAACGGTCAAATCTCCCTCTTCAAGCGTTGGGATAAACTCTCCACCCATTCGACCGAACACCCAAAAACTGAATGCAAAAAGTGCAACGGCAGCCAGCACAACAATTATTTTGAACCGCAGCACGAGTTCCAAAAGCGGTGCGTACACCCGATGGAAAAAATCCATGATACGGTCAGAGACGTTGCGACGGTGTTCCGTGTTTTTGCTCAAAAACAAAGCGGAAGCCATTGGCACCCAGGTCAGCGACAACAAAGCCGCTCCCAAAATCGCGAAGGCCACCGTCTGTGCCATCGGGCCGAACATTTTCCCTTCGATGCCGGTCAGGGAAAGGATAGGCAAATAGACAATCAGGATAATGATTTGCCCGAACGCTGCGGAGTTCATGAGCTGGCTCGCGCTGGCTCGCACCTCACCGTCCATTTGTTCTTGAGAAAGCCGGGCAATCCCGACGTGATGGTGCTTGCTGGCAAAAATTCGATGCACCACGCTTTCCACGATAATCACCGCCCCGTCCACAATCAGCCCGAAATCAATCGCACCAAGCGACATCAGGTTTCCCGAAACGCCGAAAAGCCGCATCAATGCCAGCGCAAACAGCATAGAAAGCGGGATGACCGATGCGACGATCAGCCCGGCCCGCAGATTGCCGAGCAGTAAAACGAGGATAAAAACGACAATCAGGCCGCCCTCCATCAGGTTTTTTTCAACCGTGCTGATGGCGCGTCCGACCAATTCCGTGCGGTCAATAAACGGCTCAATGACCACGCCTTCCGGGAGCGATTTTTGGATTTGCACCATTCGCTCTTTTACGTTTTTGATGACCTGGTTGAAATTTTCACCTTTCAGCATCAGCGCGATGCCTGCAACCACTTCGCCTTCGCCGTTGCGCGTGACAGCGCCGTACCGGGTAGCCGTGCCGAACTGCACCGTGGCCACATCCCGCACCAGCACAGGGATGCTGCCGACGTTTTTGACGACAATGCGCTCGATGTCTGCCAGAGATTTGACTTGCCCCAAACCCCGGATGAAATAGGCATTGCTGCGTTGCTCGATGTACGAGCCGCCGGTGTTCTCGTTGTTCTTTTCCAGCGCCTCGAAAATTTCGGGAATGGTGATGCCGAGGGCGTTCAACTTGTCGTTATCGAGCGCGATTTCATACTGCTTCACAAAGCCGCCCCAACCGCTGACCTCCGCCAGGCCCTCCGTACCGGCAAGTTGAGTGCGCACGATCCAGTCCTGAATAGTGCGCAGATCAGTAGCGGAAAATTTGTTTTCAAAGCCCGGTTTGGTATGGATGACATAATGATAAATTTCACCCAGACCGGTCGTGATGGGGGCAAGCGTTGGCTCCGCCATGCCTTGCGGAATAAGGCTTTCGGCTTCTTTCAGTCGCTCGCCCACCTGTTGCCTTGCCCAATAAATATCCGTTTTGTCGCGAAAGACGATCGTAATAACCGATATGCCGGAGCGGGAAATGGAACGCTTTTCCAGCACGTCGGGAATGTTACTCAAAGCAAGTTCAATCGGAGCGGTGATGAATTGCTCCACCTCTTGCGCGCCGAGTGAAGGGGCTTGAGTAATGATTTGCACCTGGTTGTTGGTGATGTCCGGCACGGCGTCAATGGGTAGTCGCAACGCAGACCAAATACCCCATGCCACCAGTGCAAGGGTCAATATACCAATGAAGGCCTTTCTCCGAATGGAAAAGGCAATGATTTTATCAAACATGAATTTTGAATTTCGATTAGCAAATAGCCGCAGCGTCAGTAAACAAGACGGCGAGAAGCCTTGCCCCGAAACATCGGGGCAGGCAGTCAAAAATCCTAAAGAAGGATTTGCTAAACGAGTTGAGGAGGGTGTTCAATGGCGAGCGCCACATCATTTACCCGGAAGGAAAGGTTGGGGAAAATACGCTTCTTTCCAAGGAGCGTGATCTTCTGAAACTCAAAAGCGGGGAGCAGTCGAATCGTGAATGTAACCGAACAACAATGGCAGCCGCAGAAAGGAGAGCAGGTATCGTCGCACTGGGTATGTTCAGGAAAGCTGTTGGCCGAGGTAAAATGGGCGGGTGTTCCAGCGGCTTGCCTTACATGGTCATGCCCTCCATCACTGCACGGGAGGCAGGACAGGGTGAGTAAGTAAAGGCTAAAAATGTGGCAAAACCATTTCATCCGATGCAAAGGACGGTTTAAAACACGGTAGTACAAAACAGAATGGACATTGGCAACCACGTCGCTACTTCCGCCGTCTCCACGCTCAACCCGATGACCGGTAGCAAATCCAAAACGAAGGGGAAGACTAACTTTCCAGTGCTAAAAGGAAGGCGAGAAATCAAAGGATTTTGCCCATATGATCAACAAAATATGCAAATTGTATGCAAATGAAAAACGGCTTAAACGAACCATGTCGGCTAAGCCGTTGAAAATCAAAGTGATCCCGATGGGACTCGAACCCATGACTCCTTGATTAAAAGTCAAGTGCTCTACCGACTGAGCTACGGGATCTGGCAAACGCCTGCTTTCTAAAAAAGCGCGGCAAAGATACGCGCATTTTCAACGAATCTCCAACAGGCGGAAAAAGTTTTTCCAATAAAAATTTGGAAAGACGGGCTTTTAACCCCTCCAAGGCAAAATTTGTTTCGGCAATGCCCGTAAATTTGCCCTCGGCGACAAACTATTTTTTCCCATTCGGGGTTTTGACGCTACTTTCAGCACACTTTGCAAACGACAAAAACGTTTGCCTCAACCAACCCCGACACCTCGAACCCAATTCCCGGACCTGTCAAATTCTACATCATGGAAAGTATCCGCCAAAAACAAGTCGGCGAACTCATACGACGCTACTTCGGCATGCTGCTCACCGAAGAAGGCAGCAACATCTACGGCCGCAACAAACTCGTCACCGTCACCAACGTCAAGATGACGCCCGACCTGCTCGTGGCCAAAATCTACATCAGCGTGTACGGCACCGAAAACAAACAGGAAGTGATCCTCGAACTCGAAGACAACCACCTCCACCTGCGCCAGGCACTGGCCGCCAAAATCGGCAAACAAATGCGCCGTATGCCGGATATCGAGTTTTTCCTCGACGACACCGTCGATGAAATGTACCGCGTACAGGACCTGCTCAACCGCGTTCAGGACGAAGACGAGAAAATGCACCAATGAAAATCGGGCTTTTTTTCGGCTCCTTCAACCCGATCCACGTGGGGCACCTGATCATTGCCAACCACATGGCCACACAGACCGACCTCGACAAGGTCTGGCTGGTGGTGAGCCCGCATAATCCGCTGAAACCCAAAAAATCGCTGGCGCGCGACTTCGACCGCCTGCACCTGGCCCGGCTGGGCATCGGCGACAACCCGCTGATCGAAGCCTCGAACGTCGAATTTGGGCTACCCCAGCCTTCGTACACCATCGACACGCTGGCGTTTTTGAAGGAAAAACATCCCGATCGCGAGTTTGCGCTCATCATGGGCGGCGACAACCTCGCCACCCTCGATCAGTGGAAAAACTACGAGCAACTGCTGGCCGGCTTCGATATTTACGTGTACCGCCGTCCGGGCATCGAACTGGGCCCTTTCGCCTCGCATCCGCGCGTAAAAATCTGCGAAGCGCCCTTGCTCGATATTTCCGCCACCTACATTCGCGACTGCCTGCGCAAGGGCCGCTCCGTGCGCTACCTGGTGCCCGAAGCGGTGTTCGAATACCTGGAGTCGGGCAATTTGTACCGTTCCTGATTTCGCAAGGCAACTTTTTTCGCCCCGGCTGCGCCAAAGAGCAGATTCACCAACCGGAAGCATACACCATGCGGCTTTGTCTGTTTACCCTCCTGTTTTGCGGCTTTACTGCCGCGCTTTCCGCTCAGATCAGTCCCGAATTCCCGTCCCTTAAAATAGGCGACTGGCAACAGCACCTGCCCTGGCAGCGCGCGCTTTACGTGACGCAAAGCGATTCGAAGGTGTATTTCGCCACCGAATGGGCCGTCGTGGAGATCGACAAGGCCGAACGCACGCCGCGCTTCCTCACCAAGGTGGAAGGCCTGAGCGATGTGGGCACGGGAGTGGTCCGTTTCAGCAAATCGGCCGACGCGCTCGTCCTGGCTTACAGCAACAGCAACCTCGATCTGTGGTATCCTTCCACGGGGGCCGTGGTGAATCTGCCGTTTATCCGCAAAAACACCAATATCACCGGCGACAAAAAGGTGTACGACATGGCCTTCGAGGGCAAAAGCGCTTACCTGGCCTGCGGATTCGGCATCCTCAAACTCAACCTTGAACGCGCCGAGGTGGAGTACACAGCTTTTACAGACGTGCCCGTGCGTTCCTTCGCCATTTACCAAAACTACCTCTACGCAGGCACCGAGGAAGGCTTGTTCCGGCTTCCGGTCGACGACGAAAACCCGGCAGATTTCAGTCGCTGGCAACTGATGGGCGCCCTGCAAAACCTTCCCGCAGGTGTGTCGGTCAATGCCCTGTCCGTGGCCAACGGCAGCCTTTACATCGGCATTGAAAAAACCTTGTACCGCTACGAAGGCGCCCAGGCATCGGCCATTGCGAGCGACCAGACGTTCAACGTGATCTACCTGACCGCCGAAGGCGCAGGACTGGTGATCGGCTGGAAAAAAGATTTCGACGGCAAGGTGAGCTATCTCGACACTAACGGTTTCCTGTCGGATATTCACTGGACCTGCCAGGCCGGCAAACCCCTGTACGCCGTCGAAGACGGTTCGCGCAAATTCTGGTTTGCCGACGACACCGACGATTTCCGTTTTTACGACGCCAACATCGATCAGTGCGACAAATTTGACTTCAACTCCCCCTACAACCATTATTGCGCCGAAATAGCCATTGCCCGCAACAATGTGTACGTAGCCACACGGGGCCCCAGCGCCAACTTTTCCGCACTGTACTCCACTGACGGACTGTACGTGCTCGACGACGGCCTCTGGACGCGTTTCAGCGGCGAAACCCACCCCGAACTGACGCCCACCGATTGCCACCGCGACCTTTGGCGCGTAGCGCCGCATGCTTCCGAAGACAAGTTTTACGTCGGAAGTTTTGTCGGCGGCCTCGTGGAAGTGACCAATTCGGGCGCCGATACCAAGTGCTACACCAAAGACAACTCCATTTTGCAAAATGCCGGCGCTTCGGGCGCCAACCGCACGGCAATCAGCGGCATGGCTTTCGATAAACCCGGTAATCTGTGGATCTGTAATTACGACGCCTCGGCGCCCATTGCCGTGCTGAAAACCGACGGCACCCTGCGCAATTTTTCGGCGGCGCCGGTCAACAACCTCACCCAGGTCGTGGTGGATCAGAACGGCTATAAATGGTTTGTCGTGGGCTTCAACGGCGGCGTGCTCGTGTACGACAGCGGCGCCGACCTCGACAGTCCCTCCGACGACCGCTACCGCCTGCTGACCACGGCCAATTCCGTGTTGCCGACCAATACCGTCAACTGCCTGGCCGTCGATCTCGACGGCGACGTATGGGTGGGCACCCAGCAGGGCACCGTCAGCTTCGAATGCGGCAGCAATGTGTTCGACGCGCAGTGCAAGGGCTCGCGTCGCATCGTCAACGTGGACGGGTTCAACGGCTACCTGCTCGAGACGGAAGATGTGAAAAGCATCGCGGTGGACGGCGCCAACCGCAAATGGTTCGGCACGACCAACGGCATTTTCGTGCAATCAAGCAGCGGAGAGGTACAGGAAGCGCGTTTTACGGCTACCAACAGCCCCTTGTTCGACAATGCCATCACCGATATTGCGATCAATCAAAGCACCGGCGAAGCCTGGATCGGTACGGAAAAAGGCCTGATCTCGGTGCGGGCGGAAGCGACGCAGGGCGGCGCCGTCAACAGCGACGCGCCTTACGCCTACCCCAATCCCGTGCGGCCCGACTACGACGGCCCGATCGCGATTTACGGCCTGGCGCGCGACGCCAATGTTAAAATCACCGACATATCCGGCAACCTCGTGTATGAAGGAAAAGCATTGGGCGGGCAGGCAATCTGGAACGGTCGCGACTACCTCGGACGCCGGGCAGCCTCGGGTGTTTACCTGATTTTCGCCACCAGTTCCGAGACCTTCGACAACCCCGACGCCGTAATTGCTAAAGTTGTCATTTTAAACTGAACATTAACATTTTGTAAGCAATAAGCCCCGCTTTCAGCAAGTTTTAAGGGCACTTTTTTCAACCGAATTTTCCATCATTTAAAAAACAACAGCGTGCTGCTGCCTATGGAAGAAAATTACACATATGAATCCATGCTGGTACAATTCCTGTACCGCGAAACGCCCGCAGGCGAAGCGGCTGCCACTGCAGAATGGATCGAAGAAGATCCTGAACTGCAACAGATGTACGCCGACCTCATGCTGGCCAAAATGCAACTCCCCAAAGTCCAGTTTAACCCCTCACCGGCTGTTCTTGATAATATCCTGCAATACAGCACAAAAACGGCTCTCGAAGCATACCGTTAAGTCGGGCTGCTTCCTGCCTACTTGACCCTCGCCGTCACCACTGGCGAGGGTTTTTTTATGCCTTTAAGGCTCATTCCTCTTCATTGAGGTATTTCCAGAGGCGGTCTTTCAAGGCTTGCAGATTTTTGCCCGTCACGCCGGAAATAAAGATGGTTTCGATGCCTTCGGGCAGGGTCGGGCGCAGCATTTTTTCAAGGTCGGCGTCAATGAGGTCCGACTTGCTGATAGCCAGCAGGCGAGGTTTGTCGAGCAGATCTGGGTTGAATTCGCGCAGTTCGTTGATGAGGATGTCGTATTCGTCGCTGATGCGGCGGTCGGTGTCGCTCGGGATGAGGAACAGCAGGACCGAATTGCGTTCGATATGCCGGAGGAAGCGATGCCCGATGCCGCGGCCTTCGTGGGCGCCCTCGATGATGCCCGGGATGTCGGCCATGATGAAGGACTGGTTGTTGCGCGCCTGCACGATACCCAGCTGGGGCACGAGGGTGGTAAACGGGTAATCCCCGATTTTGGGTTTGGCGGCGCTGACCGCGCTCAGCAGGGTGCTTTTTCCGGCATTGGGAAAGCCGACGAGGCCGACATCGGCCAGCACCTTGAGTTCGAGGACGATCCATTTTTCGATGCCGGGCTCGCCGGGCTGGGCGTATTGCGGCGCCTGGTGGGTGGCGGTTTTGAAAAAATTGTTGCCTTTGCCGCCGCGACCGCCGGGCAGAAGGATCTTCCGCTCGCCGGGTTCGGTAATTTCGAGCAACACTTCATCTGTTTCCGCGTCTTTGGCCACCGTGCCCAGCGGCACTTTCACGACGATATCGCCGCCGTCGCTGCCTGTTTTAAGGCCGCCGCGGCCCGAATTGCCGTCTTTTGCGTAGATGTGTTTGGTGTATTTGAGGCCCAGCAAGGTCCATTCCTGCGGGTCGGCCTGGAGGATAATATGACCGCCGCGGCCGCCGTCGCCGCCGTCGGGGCCGCCCTTGGGCATGCCTGGTCCACGGAAAAAATGCACGCTGCCCGCACCGCCTTTACCCGAGCGAAAAAGTATTTTGACGTAATCGACGAAGTTCTGTTCTGCCATATAACACCCGTTTTGGGGAAAATAAAAATGCAAAGGTAGGCAAGCTTGGCGGGGAAAAGGGCAAAAGCGCAGGGGAGTCGGGAAAATCCGCTCAGGATGCTCGAAATTCGCCGCTGGATTATTGCAGCAGAAGGCTTTTGTTTGTGCAGCTTGCCCGAGTAAATTATAACCGCCTTTTTGACGTTTGTTGTTCATCATCGCCCACACCAATTTTTCCAGTCACATGTCTTTACCGCCGAAGAAACAACGCCCTTTTATCAAACCAAACGAGGAAGTCTGGCTCGACGGCCCGAAAAGCCGCAGTTTCGAATTGATGTTCCTTTTCAGGGTTATCTGGCAGTTTATCAAGGGCTTCCGCGCCCTGCATTTTGTGGGTCCCTGCGTCACCGTGTTCGGTTCGGCGCGGTTTCGCGAAGGGCACCCTTACTACGAAGCCGCCCGTCGGATCGGCGGACTCATCGCTTCGGACCTGGGGCTGGCGGTCATGACCGGCGGCGGCCCGGGTATCATGGAAGCCGCCAATCGCGGGGCAAGGGAGGCAGGAGGCGATTCCGTTGGCTGCAATATTGTCTTGCCGATGGAGCAGAAAGAGAATCCCTACCTCGACAAGTTCGTGTCCATCGATCTGTTTTTCGTCCGCAAGGTGTTGCTCACCAAATATTCCTACGCGTTCATCATCATGCCGGGCGGGTTTGGCACCATGGACGAGTTTTTTGAAACGCTGACCCTTATTCAAACCAAAAAGGTCACCAACTTCCCGATCGTGGTGATGGGGCTGGATTACTACCGTCCCTTGCAGGAGTACATGCAGTTTATGTACACGCAGGGCACCATTTCGGATGAAGACCTCAAATTGCTGCTCTTCACCGACGATCCGCAGGAGGCGGTGGACCATGTCCGCAAGTACCTCGACAGCAATTACAGGGTCGTCAAACGCAGCCGGCCGGTGTGGTGGTTGTTGGAAAAAGCCTGATTTTAAACCCTTTGCGTGTCATTTTTACCGCCAAGGCGCAAAGACGCAATGAAATTCGCAAACTCTTGGCGCACCATTTTTACCGCCAAGGCGCGAAGACGCAATGAAGTTCGCGAACTCTTGGCGGGCCATTTTTACCGCCAAGGCGCGAAGACGCAATGAAATTCGCAAACTCTTTGCGGGTCATTTTTTACCGCCAAGGCGCGAAGACGCAATGAAGTTCGTGAACTCTTGGCACACCATTTTTTATCGCCAAGGCGCGAAGACGCAATGAAGTTCGCGAACGCTTGGCGCCTCCGCGTCTTCGCGGTGAAAAGCCTTATTTAAACAGGTCGTCGTACGGATTGGCCGGCGGCTGTTGCGGCTCTTTTTTGGGCGGTTCGGGCGGCGTGAGCGGCTCCTGTTCGCGGATTTCTTCAAAATCGATGAATTCTCCGTCCGCTTCGTTGCGGGAATTGACGGGGCGTTCGTACGACGCGGGTCCTTCCTGGAAAGGCTGTTGCTCCTGTTGCTTCGAGCGGCCACGGCTGCCCACAGCGCTCAGAAACAGGTACAACGCGGTGATCGGGAATGCCACCGAGGCCAGCACGGCCACGATCAGGCCGTTCAGGGGCTGACGGCGGATCAGGTTGAGCAAACTGGCGCCGGCGTCGCCGACAACGCGCCAGTTGATCAACAGCGTGAGCACGAACAGAAACGGTGCAGCCCACCAGAGCAGGGCGAAAAGCCCTTTGAGGATATAGTAGGCAACGACAAGCCCGAGTATGCCGAATATGAGGCAACCAAGACCGCCGCCGCGGGGATTGTTGAAATTGGAGTAGACAAACATAATACAGGGTCAAAGTTGCGTCTGACCGAGGGCAAGAATGACGGAAAATTCGTCGAAGCTGGCCGGCATTACCGACAAACGGCCGTTTCGCACCAGACCGAAGTTTTGCAGAGCAGGGTGCGCCTTGATCGTGGCCAGCGAAACGGGCTTCACAAATGGCTTGAATGGCTCGAGGTCCACAGCCGACCAGTCGCCTTTTTCGGCGGTAGGATCAGGGTAGTGCTCCCGCGCCACCCGCGCAATGCCCACTACTTCAAGCCCGATGTTGGAATGGTAAAAAAGGCAAAGGTCGCCCTCCCGCATGGCGCGCAGGTTGTTGCGGGCCTGGTAGTTGCGCACGCCGTCCCAACGGCCGCGTTTTTCTGCCACCAGCTGATCGTAACTGTACACGTCGGGTTCGGATTTGACAAGCCAATAGTTCATGAGTGAGGGTTGATGAAGGTTGATAAGGGTTGATGAGGGTTGATTTTAAATGCAGACGGGTTATTCCTGGCTCATTTTGAGTCGTGGGTGGTAAAGGTAGATGGTCTCCTTGAGGTACTCCGTGTCGAGGTGGGTGTAAATCTCCGTGGTGGTGATGCTTTCGTGGCCGAGCATATCCTGCACGGCTTTGAGGTCGGCGCCGCCTTCGACGAGGTGGGTGGCAAAGGAATGGCGGAACGTGTGCGGACTGATGTTTTTGCGCACGCCCGCTTTTTCAGCCAGTTCCTTGATGATGAGAAAAACCATCACCCGGCTGAGCTGGCGGCCGTTGCGGTTGAGAAAAACGAAGTTTTCCTGGCCGGGACGAATGTTCTCCTGTCGGGAGCGAATGTGCTCGAGGTATTGCTTGACGTATTTTATGGCCGATTCTCCGATCGGAACGATGCGTTCCTTGTTGTTTTTACCCACGACTTTGACAAAACCGATGTCGAAAAACAGGTTGGTCAGTTTCAGATTGACCAGCTCGCTCACCCGCAGTCCGCAGGCGTAGAGGGTTTCCACCATGGCGCGGTTGCGCGTGCCCTGCGGCTCCGACAGGTCGATGACCGAGAGCATTTGCTGAATTTCGTACACGCTCAACACTTCGGGGATTTTTCGCCGCAGGCGGGGCCCTTCGAGCAATTCGGTGGGGTCTTCGTCGAGCAGGTCCTCCACGAGCAGGTATTTGTAAAAAGCCCGCAGGCCGGAGATCAGCCGCGCTTGCGAAGAGGCCTCCAGTCCCAGGCTGTTGGCCCACAGGATAAACTGTTCGAGGTGCTCGCGGCGCACCTGCAGCGGCGACAATTCGAGCCCTTGCAGGTCGAGGAAGCGGGCAAATTTCTGCACGTCGTCGTCGTACGCTGCCAGGGTATTGGGGCTGAGCGAACGTTCGAGGGCGAGGTAGGCGCGAAAATCGCGTATGGCGTCGGGCCAGGTCATACGGCAAAAATAAAGCAAGTTGGGCGCCGGACACCAATCACAAGCCCTGCTGTTCGTTTCTGGGCCTGATCAGTTCCTTGTACTGGCAGTCGTGGTAGCGCCGCACTTCCATGCCTGCGGGTAGTCCGGGCCAGTCGATGTAAAAACTGTTGTAGGGCAGCTCGCCGGACAATTCATCCACCGTTATTTCAAAATAATGCTGCATCCGAAGGGGTTGGATGCCATCGTCGATGTATTCCATATTGACAAAACGCCGAACCAGGCCCGTCCGCGCGTCCTGATAAAAAGCCAGGTATTGCACCGCGATAGAGGCCGTGTCGGGCGACCAGCGGGCCGCGACGACGTGACAGGGTGTGCGCCCGATCAGGGTGTCGGGCAGGGTTTGGTAGGGCGGTGTACCCAGAAATTTGTCGGGCCCCAGAAACCGCTGTACCTGGGTCTGGTGCAGGAAAAGCGGTACGAAGAAAAAATTTTGCAGGCCCCTGAGCACGATGTCTTCGCCCAGTTCGCGGGTATCGTACAGCATGGCCAGCGTATCGCCGCGCAGTTCGGCTTTTTCGGTGCCGTCGAATACGATCCGCTGGTTGTGCACCGCGCCGCCGGCATGTCCTTCCACGAGAATGTCGAAACGCAGGGCGGGTTTGTCGTCGGCTTTCCTGAAACGATAAAAAGCGCAGGTCGCGTAGTAACGACTGGTATCGTTTTGGCCCAGGTAATGGTCTTTCACCGTCAGGCGGTAGGAGCCATAGGGGAGCGCATCGGCCCTGGCCCGCATATCGAGGAGCATGGGGTGCCGTGTTTGAGCCGTCGATGCGCAGCAGCAAACGGCCGCGCCGAGGCAAAGCAAAAGCCGCCGGATAGTCATTTTCAGGACAATGAGTTTGAACAAAAATAATTGTTTTTTGCGTTAAACCGAGGTTAAACCAGGGAATGCCCTGTACACTAATGAATACTTTTGACGCTTTGAAACAAACCTTTCCCGCATACTTATCATGAACGCCCGCCGTATTCGTCTGATCATCGGCCTGATGGCCGTGGCCCTGATCGGGGTCATCAGTCTCCAGATTTACTGGATCGGCTGGAGCATTCGTTTGAACGAAGAACAATTCGATAAAAACGTATTTGCCGCGCTCAACCGCGTGGCCGACAAACTTCAGTATTACGAGGAAGTAGCGGTGCTGGAAGCGCTCAACAGCACGCACAACGAGTCCAACGAAGCCAATCGCAACATCCGCCGCGCCGCGCGTTACCTCGAAAACGGGTACGCCACCCGCCGCATTGCCGCCGACAGCCTGCCCAATCCGTCGGAGCCCGGCGCCAAATCAGGATTTGAAGACATTGTGACGCGCTGGGAGTACCTGAAAGTAAGCCAGCTCGTCGATTCCAAGCCCCTGGCCGAGCGGGTTCAACTCGATCTGCTGGCCCAGTCGCTTCGCGAGGAACTAACCAGTCGGGGCATCAATTCGCCTTATCAATCGGGGGTGTATTCCAAGGCGCGCAGCAGTTTCGTGGTGATGAACGACCACTACGTGGTGGTCGACAACAGTCCGCAAATCACGCATGGCGGCGCCGCCACTTTGTACAATTCGCCCTACCGCGTCGCGCTTTTTCAACAGGACATCGAATCGCCGGGCTACCTGTCCATCTATTTCCCCAACCGCACCACCCTGGTGCTCGGGCCCATTCTCAAAACCCTCGTGCTTTCCATCGTATTCACCAGCATCATTCTTTTTTGTTTCTGGTACACGATCAAGGTCATTTTCCAGCAGAAAAAATTGTCGGAGATGAAAAATGATTTCATCAACAACATGACCCACGAGTTCAAAACGCCGATCGCGACCATCTCGCTCGCGGCCGACAGCATCGGCAGCCCGACGGTCATGAGCAATCCCGACAAGATCAAACGTTTCGTCGATATCATCCGGCAGGAAAACCGGCGCATGAACAGCCAGGTGGAACGGGTGCTGCAAATGGCCCTGATCGATAAAAAAGATTTCCAGCTCACCCTGGCTGAAGTCAATCTGCACGACCTCATTCAGCAGGCGGCCGATAATTTCAGTCTGCAGGTGGAAAAAAGGGAGGGCAAACTCAGCACCGAACTGCGCGCCGACCGGCCCGTGGTGGAAGGCGATGCCACGCATATCATGAGCATCATCCACAACCTGCTCGACAACGCCAACAAATACAGTCCGGAAAAACCCGACATCATCGTGCGCACCCGCACCACCCCGATGGGTGTGGAAATCACCGTGCAGGACCACGGCATCGGCATCAGCCCCACCGCTCGAAAGCATATTTTCGACAAATTTTACCGGGTACACACCGGCAACCTGCACGATGTAAAAGGCTTCGGCCTCGGCCTGAGCTACGTGAAGGCGATCATGACGGCGCACAAAGGCCTCATCGATGTGAAAAGCGAGCCGGGGAAGGGGAGCAGCTTTATTTTGACTTTTCCGTGGCGGGTGGGGGGGTGATTCTCCGGTTACGGCTAAAAGCCGTGCTTGGTGAAAACACCTACGGTATGCACACAAAATGAGTTCATTGACAATTAGGTATCGTTATTTTTAGCAAAGAGGGCCTGTGCATTCACATAGGTCTGGAGTTTTTGCAGTCCCAGCCACATGGTAATTGGCCCAG
>JBGAHL010000002.1:0-466875 GCA_044226205.1 Saprospiraceae bacterium | reverse complement strand
CTGATGTTGCCGGAGCCCGAAGCCGCGATGCCGGTTACCGTGCCCGTGTTGTCGCGGGTCCAGTTGAAGGTCGTGCCCGACACGTTGCCGGAAAGAACAATCGTCGTGATGGCGCTGCCCGAGCAGATCGTTTGCGAGGCCGGGGTGGCGACCGCGTTGGGCGTGGGATTGACCAAAACCGTAGCCGTAATGGGTGTGCCCGGACAGCCGTTGGCCGTGGGCGTGATCGTAAAGGTCACCGTGATCGGGGCGTTGGTCGTATTGGTCAGGGAGCCGCTGATGTTGCCGGAACCCGAAGCTGCGATGCCGGTGACCGTGCCCGAGTTGTCGCGCGTCCAGTTGAAAGTTGTACCTGGTACGGAGCCGGTTATTGCGATGGTCGTAATGGCGCTGCCCGAGCAAATGGTTTGGGAAGACGGAGTTGCGGTTGCGTCGGGCGTGGAGAAACTACCCACCGTTGCGCTCGTCGTTTTGGTGCAGCCGTTGAGGTCAGTCACTGTGACGGTATAGCTGCCGGCCGACAAACCTGTCAAATCCTCGGGGTCATTGTCGACCGGGTCAGGGCCATCGTTCGACCAGTCATAAGTATAGCCTGGCGTTCCTCCGCTCACACTCAGATCGATGGCGCCGTTGGTGCCGCCGCCGCAGGCATTGGAGACCGTTGTACTTAACCCAATTGCCGACGGCTCACTGACGGTCGCCGTTGCCGTTTTTGTACATCCGTTGTCGTCCGTGACTGTGATGGAGTAGGCGCCAGCCGGAAGACTGGTGATCATGTAGCCGGTGGTTTGGTTTAGGACAGTGCCGTCATTGGCGCCCGGTCCGTCCCAGACAATGTCATACAATCCGGTACCGCCTGAAATGGTCATGGTGATTTTGCCGTTGCCACTGTTGCACAGCGCATTTGTGGCGGTACCCGAAGCAGCGAGAGCCGAAGGCTGTGCCACCGTTGCAGTGGCAGTTGTGGTTACCCCGCCCGCGTCCGTGACGGAGATGGTGTACGTTCCGGCGGTCAGCGTCGGAATAGTGTACATGCCGCCCGAGGAGGCGATTTCATTACCTGCGGGGTTGCCGCTGGAGGGGCCGCTCCAGGACACATTGTACGGCGGCGTACCGTCCGTGGCAGTTACCTTGATGCTGCCGTTATTGCCGCCGTTGCAGGACACGTTGGTGACTGTGGTCGAGGCGCTGGGGCCAAAACAAAGCGTCACGGTTTGAGGGACGTTGACATTATCGATATCAACTACCTCCGCTTGTGAGTTGGTAAGCAGACAAATTTTGATCTGGAGTTTGCTTCCGGAAAGGCCTGTTTTGGTCACCGTCACCGAACCGTTTTGATCAACGGAGGGGAAGGGATATTGAACCGTTCCTACACCTCCGCCGAAGCCGGCGGAATTGGGCAGGGTGATAAAGGTGCCTCCGTCAATACTGTATTCGACGAGAATATAATCTTCGTTATCAAAGTCGACCCAGCTCAGATCGACGGAAAACTGCACCGTGCCAGAGGTGGATATATTTAGTTCCGGGCTGACCCAGCAGATTTCCTGGTCGGCGTCCACGGCTTCGAGCTTGCCGGCGGCGGTGGTTTGAAAATAGTCGCCGTTGTCGCGGCCGATTCCTGCGGGCGGTTCGTCGAGGGTCCAGGGCGTCATGCTCCAGTTAACCGCTGAAAAATCGTTTTCCTGATTGAGCAGATATCCTTTGTTGGGGATGCTGAATGTTTCGGAATAAGGACCTGCGGACTGTGCTCCAACCGTCACGTTCGTAGTGGCAGTACATCCACTGGCGTCGGTGACCGTGACCGTATAGGTACCTGCGCCAACCCCGATTAAGTCCTGTGCATCATTGTCCGGTGTCTCTGGGCCGTCGTTCGACCAGTCATAGGTATAACCGGGAACGCCGCCACTGACGATGAGGTCGATTTCACCGTCCATGGAACCGCTGCAACCCGCATTTAATACCTGGGTGCTGAGCACAAGGGCTGGCGCGTTGCCCACTGTTGCACTGATAGTAGAGGAACACATCGCAGCATCGGTAACCGTTACCGTATAAACGCCGGTGGTCAAGCCAGTCAAATCCTGAGGATCGTTGTCCGGTGTATCCGGGCCGTCATTGCTCCAGTCGTAGGTGTATCCCGGATTACCGCCCGAGACACTGAGGTCGATGGCGCCGGAGCTGGGGTTGCTGCATCCGACAGGCGTAACGACGGTGCTGAGAATCGGAGCAGCGCAACCCACGGTTACACCTGCTTCCGGCACGCTCACGTTGTCAATGGTTACTGACTCAGCATTGGCATTGGTGAATACGCACACTTTGATTTGAAGTGTATTGCCCGAAAGCCCAGTCTGGGTTACCATACCACTACTATTGAACGGCGCGCCGGGTGCTCCAAAAGGATAAGCCACCGTTGCGCACGCATTACCTCCAAACTGGTTAGGAATCATCGTATAGGCGCCGCCATTGATGCTGTACAATACTTTTATATAGTCGCCGGAACAGTTATTCGCTGCAATATCGGTATCGAAACCGATCCAACTCAGGTCAACGGAAATTGACACGGTACCCGCTGCCGAAATATTGATTAACGGGCTTTGCCAACACACTTCCTGGTCCAGGTCGATGCACTCCAATTTTCCTGCGGCAGTGGTTTGAAAATAATCCGACGGGTCCCGGAGGTCGCTAACCTGGCAGGTGCCGCCAGCGTCCCAGGGGGTAAGAGTCCAGTTCACGGCGGTAATGTCGTTCACGCAGTTCATAAGATAGCCCTTGTTGGGCGTGCCAAATGGCTCCGAATATTGCGCAGAGGCCAATGTGGCGAACATCAGATTGATGAGGGAGAGCAGGAGTAGCCGACAATTCATGATGATTAATTCAGTCTGTTAAAATGCAACATCGCGCCGTGTCAAACCAGACATGGCTTATGATAAAAGGATAATGCGAGCAGATCCAGCCACTTTTACTGCCCTTAAATCAGGGAAAAGAAAAAGTGCTGCGGGCGAACCCATTAAAACAAGAAAGCAGACAATGGAAAAAGAAAGGTTCCTGACAGAAAACACAGTGGTTCCTAAAACAGGTGAGGGAATTCCATTTCCATGAGATTTTTCGGATTAAAAATTAAAAATTAAAATATGCCTCGAAGGTAGTGAAATCTTTGTTTTTACTAAAAAAGGCGATGTTTTTGAAAAAAAATTAAAAAACGGCCGGGGCTGAGCAATGTGCGCAACCCGGAAAAATGAAAACAGGGGAGCCTTGGTTACAACTCGAAATTGGGCGACAGGGCTTCCTTGTCGCCAGCGTAGAACTCGTTGATGATCCGCGTTACCTCGTCGGGTTCGTCGGTGATGTGCAGCAGGTTCATGTCCTCCGCGTGGATGTTGTGGTGGCGCTTGAGCATGACCTCTACGATCCAGTCGCGCAGCCCTTCCCAGAACTCCTTGCCAACCAGCACGATAGGCACCGGCGTGATGCGTTTGGTCTGCACGAGGGTGAGCACTTCGAACAATTCGTCGAGCGTGCCGAAGCCGCCGGGCATGACCACGAAGCCCTGGGCGTATTTGACGAACATGACCTTGCGGACGAAGAAATAGCGGTGTTTGAGGTTGAGGGCCGGGGCAATGAACGGGTTGTGGTTTTGCTCGAAGGGCAGGTCGATGTTGAGGCCCACCGAGGTGCCGCTTTTCATCCAGGCGCCCTTGTTGCCGGCTTCCATGATGCCGGGGCCGCCGCCGGTGATGATGCCGTAGCCTTCTTCCGTCAGTTTGGCGGCGATGCGGGTGGCGAGTTCGTAGTAATAAGTGCCGGGTTTGGTGCGGGCCGATCCGAAGATGGAGATGCAGGGCCCCACGTTATTCAGTACCTCGAAGCCATCGACAAATTCAGCCATGACCTTGAACATCGTCCAAGCGTTTTCGCCGCGCAGCTTGTTCCAGGTCTTCATTTTGCGGTTGCCCGCCGGCGTTTGTACAGGGGTGTCGAATGCTTCCGGGTCGTTTTTTTCCAGATTTTCCATAATGATCGAAATGACGAGTGGTCAGGATAAAAAAGCCTTTCCGGACGGTTGTCGCGGAAAGGCTTGCGCTTTGTCGTGCAAATTTGAAGGTATTTTTGGGGGAATGGCAATTTTTTAGGCTAAAAACTGCGTCGCAAACGATCACCGTCGCAGTTTGACGGTTTTTCGTCTTTGCCGACACATGTTTTCTTTCTTTCAAGCATGGGCGCCGGCAGGTATTACTGCGCCCATTTCAGGCGCACCCGCAACAGCTCGGACAGTTTTTCGAACGCTTTTTTCCAGTCTTCGCTGACGAAATCCCACTCGTTTTTTCGGTAGCCTTTGGTGATGAGAAAGAAGATGTTCTGACTTCTGCTCAGGCGGGGTTGCAGGCCCATGTCGGACAATTGTACCAGCACTTCCGCCAGTCGTTGCACGCGGGCAAGGGGCACGTCGTAGCGCCAGATGGCCATCAATTCGTCGTGGATGCGTTCGCTGGCAGCGTGTCGCACGGCCTCGTCGTCGGACAGTTTGATGCCCCAGCGTTTGAGATCGGCGGCGATGCGGCGCAATTCGGGCAGGTGGTTGTTGCCGTTGTCGCGGGCCAGAAAACGCAACAGGTCGGCGTGGAGCACGTAAGCGGCCACGTTGCGCCAGGCATCGGGGATGGCCATGCCGGCTTCCGGCAGACCGATCATCAGCTGGTAGTTGTCGTTGTACACGTTGCGAAAGTTCAGTTCGGCCAGTTCGAGGCTTTGCTGCGCAATGTCGCGGATGATCTTGATCCTTTCTTCGGTAAAAAGACTGCTCAGCGAAAACTTGTCGGGCCCGAAATATTGCTGCAAAATACCCATCACATCCCCCAGGTTCGCGTTGCGAAACGCCTCCGAGGTTTTCTGGTACATTTCATCGAAGGTGGCGGCATTCATGGTTTCGCTGATGTTGCCGATCAGGTGCTGCTGCCCCAGGTAGAGGGCGGTGAAGCTGAATGCGCGTTCGAAATGGGTCAGGTTCGACCGGATGAGCAGCCGCCCGGCCGCCAGTCGCTGGGTGCCCGCTTCGATGACTTCGATGAATTCGGGCTTGGCGGTGTAATTGAACAGGTCGAGGTCTTCCGGCCGTTCCTCAAAGACCGAGGCCACGGCAAAGTGCATGGCCACCCGGGCCAGGTCGACCTTCGTGGGCACCACGTTTTTCAAATAACTCACCGCCCCGTTGGCGTAGCGGTTGCTGGGCGCAGCCGAGAGGCGGCGCACGAATTCGGTGTGCAGTTCGATACCCGAAAGGTCCTGGGCATAGTCCATGGCCCGCAAGGCGTATTGCAGGATCTGGTTGGTCTCGATGCCCGAAATTTCATCAAAAAACCACCCGCAGCTGGTAAACATGAGCACCGAATAGCGTTGCAGCTGCATCAGCCGCAAGGCGGTCACTTCTTCGAGCGGACTCAGAGGGCGGCGGGCGTGTTTGGCCAAAAAAGCGGCCACGGAAGCCTCGTCGCGGCGAAGCATGACGTCGATGTAATCGTTGCGGGCGGCCCAGGGGTCGCGGAACAAACGCGCGCCTTCCTGCTCGAACAAGGGGATCAGCCGGTCGCGCAGCCAGTTGAGCGTATCGCGCAGGGGCGCCCGCCAGCGCTGGTGCCAGCCGGGGTTCGATCCGCTGTTGCAGCCGCAGTCGGAGCGCCAGCGCTCCACGCCGTGAGCGCAGCTCCACGAGGAGTTTTCGTGGACCATGACCTCGTATTGCGGCGGAAACTGTTCGAGAAACGCCGCGTAGTTGCTCAGCGAAGCCCGTCCGCTGTCCTCGATATGGTTGAGGCAGGCGGCCAGCGCCATCTCGCCGTAGCGGTGGTGGTGGCCGTAGCTTTCACCGTCGGTGGCGAGGTGGACGAGTTGGGGCTCGTCGTTGTTGTCGAAAGAGGCGAGCAGGCGTTCGGCGTAGGCTTTGCCGTTGTCGAGCAGGCCTCCGAAAGCCACGTCGTGGGCAATGCCTCCGTGGTAAAAAAACAGGGCGATGCGCCGGCCGCTGGGCAGCAGGCACCAGTAAGGCCGGCGGGTATCGAGGGTGGATTCGTTGACCTCGCGCCAGCCGGTTTCGCCGGTTTTGCGGATGGCTTTGGCCTGACGCGGCGAAAGCACCGTAAAAACGATGCCATGAGACGCCAGCACTTCGAGCGTTTCGGTATCAACGGCCAGTTCGGGCAGCCACAGGCCCTCGGGGTAGCGCCCGAAACGGTATTCAAAATCGCGGATGCCCCACCAGACCTGCGTGATCTTGTCGCGGTAATTGGCCAGCGGCAAAATCAGGTGGCTGTGCGCCTGCGCCATGGCGCTGCCGTGCCCGCCGTAACGTTCGCTGCTGCGGCGGTCGGCCTGCTGCAACAAATGGTACACGTCGGGGTTGGCTTTTTCGAGCCAGGAGAGCAGGGTAGGGCCGAAATTCCAGGAAATGCGGTTGTAATTATTGCGGATTTTGGTGATCCAGCCTGTGCCGTCCTTGATGCGGGCGGCTGCATTCGGTTCGTAACATTCGAACGTAATGCGCTGGTTCCAATCGTGATAAGGCCTCGCAGTCTCCTGTTGCTCAACCACTTCGAGCCATGCATTTTCCCTCGGAGGTTGATAAAAATGGCCGTGAATACAGACAAACTTGTTTGAACGCGACATATCGGAGCAACAGATTAGGGCGGACAATTTTGAAAAAAAATTAGCGGGTGAAGGCTGCATTTCACCCAAAATTTTTCACCGGCAACTACCTTCGCTCGGCGTACCTTCCCCGAATGATGATATGAAAGAGCACCGATGGCTCCCCATTCCAACCGATGAAACTGCAGCGCAGCAACTGCAGAAACAACTTTCCGTGTCGCCGGTTTTTTGCCGACTCCTGGTGCAACGCGGTATTTTGACCTACGACGACGCCCATCGCTTCTTTCGTCCCTCGCTCGACCAACTCCACGACCCCTTCCTGATGCGCGATATGGACCTCGCCGTCGAACGACTCGAACAGGCCGTCCGCCGGGGAGAACGTATCCTGCTTTATGGCGACTACGACGTGGACGGCACCACCAGCGTGGCCCTCATGTACGCTTTTTTGTCGGGGTTCTACCGCGATCTGGATTACTACCTGCCCGACCGCGACAAGGAGGGCTACGGCGTCAGCCTGGCTGGCGTCGACTATGCCCACCGGCAAGGGTGCAGCCTCATTATCGCCATGGATTGCGGCATCAAGGCCCATGAGGCGGTGGCGAAGGCAAACGCCCTGGGAATCGATTTTATCGTTTGCGACCACCATTTGCCCGACGATACCCTGCCTGCGGCAGTGGCCAATCTCGACCCGAAACGACCCGATTGCCCGTATCCCTACAAGGACCTGAGCGGCTGCGGCATTGCGTTCAAACTGGCCCAGGCTTACGCCCTGAAACAGGATACGCCGGCCGAGGAAGTCGGGCACTTGCTCGATCTGGTGGTGGTCAGTATTGCCTGCGATGTGGTGCCCATGACTGGTGAAAACCGCGTACTGGCCTATTTCGGACTGGAAAGGATCAACCACAACCCTCGCCTGGGGCTGTGGGCGCTGGTCAATCGCTGCGGGCGCAGCTACCCGCTGGAAATCAACGACCTCGTGTTCGGCCTGGGCCCGCTCATCAATGCCGCCGGCCGCCTTGGCGACGCCCGCGAAGCCGTGCGGCTGCTGCTCAGCGCCGACAAAAACAGTGCACTCGACAATGCCACCGCCCTCGTGCAACGCAACCGCCAGCGCCGCGAAGTCGATTTTGCCATGACCGACGAGGCGTACCGCAACTTCCTTGACCTGGACGACTGGGCCGACCGCAAAAGCATCGTGCTCTTCAACCCGCTGTGGCACAAAGGCATCATCGGCATCGCCGCAAGCCGGATGGCCGAACGGTTTCATCGCCCCTCCGTGATCCTGACCGAAAGCGAAGGCAGGGCCGTGGGCTCGGCGCGTTCGGTGCCCGGCTTCGACCTGTACGATGCCCTGCAACAATGCGAAGAACTTTTTTACTCCTACGGTGGCCATGCGCACGCCGCAGGCATGCAACTGCCGGTTGAAAATGTGCCGGCCTTCGCACGGCGTTTCGAACAACTGGTGCAGACCACCCTGCGGCCCGAAGACGAACACCCCGTCCTGCCCCTGAGCGCCGAGCTCGATTTTTCCGACATCACCCCCCGATTCTGGCGCACCCTGCGGCAATTCGCGCCGTTTGGCCCGCACAACATGAGCCCTGTGTTCATCACCCGTAACGTCGTCGATTCGGGCAAAAGCCGTTTTCTGGCCAACAACCACGTCAAACTTTCCCTCTGCCAGGAGGGCCGCGAGACGGAGGCCAAAGGCGTGGGTTTTGGCCTGGGAGAGGTATTCCGCGACCTGAAAGACCGCAAATTCGACGTGGCATACAGCCTGCACGAGGACACCTGGCGCGGCGAACAGCGCCTGAGCATTTACGTGAAAGCAATGCGGATCGTCGAATGACGCGGGCCGCTGCGAATGCGCCTTTCCGCTACCATCATCCATCCCCTGTTAACATTTTACAAAACCCGGCCTTCTGCCCACCTTTCCCGCCTGCTTTTCTAATTTTGCCCGCCTTTTTTACCCATTTTCATAAAGTCACGCCACAACTTCCTTACAAATTATGCGAAACAAACTGATCGCCTTTATCGGCCTGTTCCTCTTCCTGGCAGGCTCCGCACTGGCCCAGGATACCAACCCCGTGCTGTTCACGGTTAAAGGCAATCCCGTTCGCGTCGATGAGTTCAAGTACATCTACGCCAAAACCAACCAGGACAAGGCCGACTTTTCCGAAGCCTCGCTTCGCGAATACCTCGACCTTTACATCAAGTTCAAACTCAAGGTGCAAAAAGCCCGCGACATGCACCTCGATACCGTATCGGCCACCAAAACCGAGCTCGACGGCTACCGCCGCCAACTCGCCAACTCCTATCTGGTGGACAAGGAAGTGACCGACAAACTCGTTCGGGAAGCATACGATCGTATGCAGCAGGACGCGGATATCAGTCACATCTTCATCGCCTGCGACCGCAACGCTTCGGCCAAGGACACCCTCATCGCCTACAACCGCGCCCAAAACATCCTCAAAATGGTGCGCAGCGGCAAGAACTTCGAGCAAATGGCCATCGACAGCTCGATGGACAAAACGGTGAAAGAAAATCGCGGCAACCTCGGCTATGTCAATGCCATGCTGCCCGACGGTTATTATGAGATGGAAAAAGCCGTTTACTCGGCCAAACCCGGCGATATCGTAGGCCCCGTGCGCTCCAACGGCGGCTACCACGTCGTGCGTGTCAACGGCTTCCGCCCCGCCCGCGGTGAAATGGAAGTGGCCCAGATCCTGATCCGCAAAGGCGATACCCCCGAAAAACAGGCCCAGGCCCGTATGCGCGCCGACAGCGTGTATGCCGCCCTGCAAACCGGGGCAAAATGGGACGAAGTCTGCGCCCGTTACTCCGAAGACAAAAACACCGCCGCCAAAGGCGGCTACATCGGCTTCTTCGGCATCAATCGCTACCAGAAAAACTTCGAAGACGCCGCCTTCGCCCTGGCCAAGGACGGCGACTATACCCAACCCGTCGAAACCACCATCGGCTTCCACATCGTCAAACGGGTCAGCCGCCGCGGCGTTGGTCCCTTCGAACAAATGAAACGCGGCCTTACCGAGCGTGTCAAGCGCGACAGCCGCAGCGAAATTGCGAAGCAAAGCATGATCAGCCGCATCAAACGCGAAGGCAACTACAAGGAATATCCCGAAGCATTGGCCCAGTGGACTGCCCAGCAACACGATACGCTGTTCCATACCTTCCGCTGGAAACCCAACCCTGCACACCCGCAAACCGTGCTGATGCAGTTTGGCCCCGATAAAAAATACACGGTCGCCGATTTCGAAGAATACTGCGTCCGCGCCAGCCGCGACCGCATGCGCGGCAAAGGCTACCCGGTCAACGAAACGGTCAGCAAACTGTACAAAAGCTGGACCGACGAAACGGCCATGCAGTTTGAAGAAACCCAACTCGAGAAAAAATACCCCGACTTCAAGTCGCTCATGCGCGAATACGAAGAAGGCATCCTGCTCTTCGACGCCACCAAACAATACGTCTGGGACCGCGCCAACACCGACAGCGTCGGCCTCGAGCAATACTTCCGCACCAACCTCGCCGGCAAATACAAGTGGGACGAACGCGCCACGGTGAGCAACTACACAATCAAATCCGACGACCCTGCCGTGGTCAAAAAAGTGCGCGACTTCGCTGCCAAAAAACCGGCGGCCGACGTGCTCAAGAAATTCAACAAAAAAGGCCAGCCCGAACTGGTCATGGTCACGGAGAAAAAATACGAAAAAGGCAAAAACAAGGACCTCGAAGGCAAGTGGATGGCTGGCGCCATGAACGAGTCCAAAGTGGATACCACGACCAAAATCACGACTTTCTTCAAAGTGGAAGCCATCGAGCCGCCCGCGCCCAAAGGCTTGTCCGACGCCCGCGGCTACGCCGTCGCCGATTATCAGGATTATCTGGAAAAACAATGGATCGAAGAACTGCGCAAGGAATACCCCGTGCAGGTCAACGAAGAGGTGCTGAAAACCCTCGTACGCAGGCCCTGATGTTCACGCCGGGAAGATTTGAACACGAGGGCTATTTTGGTTGATAAAGTTTATAGGTTGATAAGGTTGATAAAGCCCCGGCATACTTTTAACGTGTGATAAAAATCTGCTGCGCGCCCGATCGAAGGAATTCGTTCGGGCGCGTTTCGTAAAAGCGTGATGATTGAAGATTGAAGATTGATTATTGAAGAATGAAGATTTTTTACGATTGGAACAAAATCTTCAATCTTCAATAATCATTCTTCAATCTTCATTCTTCAATCATTGGCTCTCTGTTTTTCCCATCTGCTCCACCAGCCAGTTTTTCTCTGTCAGGGTCGCGGTATTTTCCACTTCCCGCCGCAGCGCGGGCAGCCGCTCGGGTGTGGCGCGCACGAGGCGGTGGAGCAATTGGATGAAATTCAGATAGGCGCGGCGGGTGTCTTCGGACACGATTCTGTTGCGCTGCAAATAGAGCCGAAACGCGTGTAGCAGGCTTTCCAGGGCGTCGTACGCATCCGTTTCGTGGTAAATTTTGGCGAGCATCACCTTGGCGCCCAGGTTGTAGTACACGTCTGTAAATTCGACCTGGTTGAGGTGGTGCAGGGCCTTGTCGTAGCGCCGTGTGTAGAAAAACAGTTCGGCCAGGTTGTAGTGCAGGGCATCTGTTTTGAAATCCTCGTCGAGCAGGGCGTTTTTGTCGCGGATAAATTGTTCGGCCCAGTCGAAGCGGCGCAGGCGCAGGGCGAGTTTGATGATGTTTTTGAAATGCCAGGGCGAAAGTCGTCCGGCGGCGCTGATCAGAATGCCCGACTCCACGCCTTGTTCGTACAGCAAAAGGGCTTCTTCCACGTATTCTTCCCGCACTTTCCTGATCTGGCGAATACAATAGTTGAGCGCGTATTCGTACAGGGTAGCCATCTCGGCTTTTTCAAAGCGGCCGACGCAATGCGGCAGTAAAAATTTCAGGTGCCGAAAGTCCTCGTCGGCCGTTTCGCGGGTCAGCAGGCGCAGGATGCGCAAATAAATATCGATACCCGGCGCCTCGGCGGGCACGGGGCGCTCGTCAAACGCCCGCCGGATTTCTTCCAGCCAGTGCAGGTGAAAAGGCGCCGTGACGACCGCCTGACTGTTAAGCATGGCGCAGGTGTATTTCAGTTTTTCCGTCAGGTAAAAATGGTCCAGACTGTCGGCCGCTGTTTGCGCGCTTTCATGCAGGCGGCGCAGTCCTTGCCGGTCGAAATGCGCCCTTTCGAGGTCGTTCAGCTGGTAGAGCCGGTAAAAATGACTGGCGTCGCGCAGGGGCGATTTCTCGAGCGTCGCGCCGAGCTGGTCGGCGATAAAACGGTAATGTTTGTGCAACCCGCGCCGCGAAAGGCCGTCGAGGGTGTAGAGCGTCGCGGCCGTACGGTCGGCCTCGAAGCGTTCCTGCCCGATGAAGCGCTCGGCAAGATCGAGCAGTTGCGACATCAGGTGGTTCAGGGCCTTGTCGTCGGGCGGCGTATCGCCAAACAAGGCGCGCCAGGCACCCGCGCGCCCGACTTTGTCCAGGGCAGGGGCTTGCCCCGCGAGCCAGCTGCCCAGTCGGGTCACTTGTTCGTTGCGGTTGAAATAGGGCGATGCAATAAAAGCCGCGAATGTTTTCCATTCCCTCGGCGAGAAGCTGCGCAACAGTTCGATCAGTTTGCTTTTTTCCACAGGCTGCGAGGGTGCGATTTTTTGTCGCCGCGTGGCGAAATTAGGAGCAGGAAGGATATTATTTTTATTAAAAAAATGATTTTTTAAAATTTTAACAACAGCAATTTTTGATATAAAAAACTGAATGTCAATTTTTTAATAAAAATAAAATCTAAGTCATGAACACTGATAACTCCGATTTTTTGTCCAAATTGTATTTGCCTGCCCGGTGTTTCCCCGGCACTTTTGTACCATCAATACATGTCAACCGAATTTGGCAGCCCGATTGAAATAAACATGAAACGACTTCTGATTAATCTGCTTTTGGTCTTGTGCGGTTCGGCGCTTGCGAACGGCCAGTCGCTGCAGGTGTGGCCCGGCGACGTGACGAACAACGGGGTGGTAAACAACATTGATTTTCTGCACCTCGGGTTGGCTTACAACTACATCGGCCCGGAGCGCGACTCCGTGAACGTCAACTGGCTGCCCGTGCAGGCTTCGCCTTGGTCGGGGCAATTTGCCAACGGGACCAATTATGCCTATGCCGATTGCAACGGCGACGGGATTGTCAATTATTACTACGACGCCTTCCCGATTTACGTGCATTATGGCAAAACCCACGGCCCGGTGACGCCCGATGTGTACCAGACCGGCGTGCAGGGGCTCGACCCTTCGCTGCATTTCGACGACAACGCGGCGCCTTCGCAACTCGTTGGCGGACAGCAATTTACCCTGCCTCTCGTGCTGGGCTCGCCCGATCTGCCGCTGGAAGATTTTTACGGGATCGCGTTCTCCATTTTTGTCGATGAGGAATTTATCGACGTGGATCAGGTGGACCTCGAACTGGGCGGGTACTCCTGGGCAAACCCCGACAACGACCGCATTTTCGGCGTCAATCGCGTATCGAGCAAGCGCATCGACGTGGGCTGGGTGCGCACCGACCACAATGAAAAAAGCGGCTACGGCCCCATCGGCGATGCGGATTTTATTGTCATCGACGATGTCGTCGGGGTGCAGGAGAGTTTTATGCTGCGCATCGACTCGATCAGGGTGCTCGACCGTTTTGGCAACGAAACGACGGTCGCCGGCGACACCTTGTGGCTTACCGTGGTGCCCGACGCCACGGCCAGTGTGGAGCGACCCGAACGCAAGGTCGGGCAACCGCTGGTGACCCCCAACCCGGCCAGCGACGCTTTTTCAATCGAATCATCCGAGCCTGTGCGTCAGATTTCCCTGTCCGACGCAGCCGGCCGAATCATACTACAGGCCCGGCCCGACGACCGGCGCTATTCCTGTCGCTTGCCCGAGTTGAAGGCCGGCCTGTATTTTCTTCAAATTCAAACGGATACGGGGCTTTATTTTCAGAAGCTGAGTATCGAATAATAAAGATTTCGCGCGCGCCGAACACTTTCATTTTCAACCACATTCACACAAACACAAAAACTTTTTACCATGAAACACACAAGGCTAACGCTGACCTTCCTGCTGTTTGCTGCCGCCCTTCGCCTGGTGGCCCAAACGGCAACGGTGTCGGGTCATGTTACCAGTTTTCCTACCGGCGCGGGTTTGCCGAACTACCCGGTCTGGATCACGGGCAACGACCCGGCCACGAGTGTGACCGTTTACACCGATGCCAACGGGGACTACACCGCGCAAATCGACAATGCTCCCGAAGGGACGCTGCTCGAAATTTCGACCATTGACTCCTGTTACCAGGCGCCCGTACTTCAACTGGTGCCCGTCCTGAATGGCGGCGCAACGGCCGACTTTGCCCTTTGCTTCGACAACCCCTGGCCCGATACGACCTGCATGGCGTTTATCGGTTTCTGGCAGCAAGACCCTTCCGCACCGCTGACGGTCCAGTTTTTTGCCGATGCGTATGGCGGTCCGGGCTTCGAATTTACCTGGGATTTTGGCGACGGCACTTCCGGAACCGGCCAGCAGGTAGAACATACCTATGCGCAGGATGGCGTCTATACCATTACGCTGACGGCTGTGTCGCCGAATTGCTCCGCCTCTTCAACGATTTCGATCAACGTACCGGGCTTTTACACCGGCCCAACGGTGGAAGTGACGGTGAGCGGTCAGGTGAGTTATACCAATGGCCAGCCTGCCGGCGACTGGTGGGTTTCGGCGCCGGGCGCCAACCCTTTTACCTTCTACGATACTTTTACAGATGCCAACGGGTACTACGAAATGGTTGTGGAAGTGCCCGACACGGCGAGTACCGTACTGGTTCAGACTTACGACAATTGCACGGGCCTTCTTGAAGTCAACGCCCCCATCGTGAACGGCGGCGCCACGGCCAATTTTACGATCTGCTTCGACTCGTTCCCGCCCTTCCCCGACTGCCAGACCTATTTCTGGTACAGTTCCAACAGCCCGCTGACCTACTCCTTTTCCTCCCAGACCTACACACCCGACCCGACGGATGTGGTCGTGAGTTACTTCTGGGATTTCGGCGATGGCACCACGAGCGCCGAGGCCAATCCGACGCATACCTATGGCGCCGATGGCGTGTACACGGTATCGCTGACCACCACGACGGCCAGCGGCTGCGAATCCTATGCCTGCGACGTAGTTTGCACTTTCGGCGGCGGCGTCATCGACACGTTCTACTACGGTTGCCAGGCCATGTTCGGCGTTAGCTGGGGCCTCGACCCGAGCAACCCGAGCGGCGGCTTTAACTCGCTCGAAATCAGCTTCTTCGACCTTTCTTTCGGTGCGGTACAATCCTGGGCCTGGGATTTCGGCGACGGCGCCACCAGCGGCGAGCAGAACCCGGTCCACACCTATGCACAGGCCGGTTTGTACACCGTGACCCTGCACATCGAGACGCTTGACGGCTGCGAGAGCGATATTTCCATGGAAATTTACGTGGGCGACTTCCCCTGGACGGAATACGATTGCCAGGCCATGTTCTTCCCGATACCCGACAGCACGGGCAACGGTTTCTTCTTCCTCGATCTGTCGAGCTCGCCCGGCGCAATCCAGTCCTGGTCCTGGGATTTCGGCGATGGCGCTACGAGTACCGAACAGAATCCGTTCCATACCTACACAGAACCGGGCGTGTACACCGTGACCCTGAGCATTGTCGCCGATTCCTGCAACAGCACGATCTCTTTCGACCTCGATACGACCGATCCGTTCTTCCGCTTCGGCGGCAACGGCGGCGTGCTGGGCCTGGCCACCGGCGCAACCGACACCAAGGAAGTGACGGCCTTTGAAGGCGCCCGCATGTTCCCCAACCCGGCATCCGATGAGGCTACACTGGCCTTCACGAGCCGCGAATCGGCTGCTTACGAATTGCGCGTGACCGACGTGTCGGGCCAGACCGTGCTGCGTCAGCAACAGGAAGCCGCTGCGGGCCCCAACGCCGTGCGCGTACCGCTGAAGGACCTCAAACCCGGTATTTACCTCGTGCAGCTCCGTTCCGAGAATCAGGTGCAAACCCTGAAACTGATGAAAAACTAATCGGCCCAATCCGATTCGGACTGTAAAACTTTGAGGATTGTAACATACCCGTGTTGACAACATTTTGAATCGCTACTTGCGGCGACCCTGGCAATGGGGTCGCCGCTTTTTGTTTTAATTTAAAAATTTTTGTTTTAAAAAGTCATATTTTTGAGGCGAAATGAACAAACTGTCCATATCGAAACGCGCGTTTTTGCTCCCGCTCCTGCTGGCCTTCGGCTTGGCAGCGAGGGCGCAATGCACGGAGTTGGATACGGCAGGTGTCGTGGAGGCATATTCTCTGAGCCGCATGCCGGAATACCCCGGCGGAGAGCAGGCCATGCTTCGTTTTATCCACGAGGCGGCTTTTCCGCCGCTCGATTCTACGCAGGAGGTGATCGGCAGGGTAGCGGTGCAATACATTATCGAGGCCGACGGCAGCGTGTCCAATATTTGCGCCATGCGCAACGCCGACCATCCCTGGACGCAGGCGATCCTGCGGCGGCTGGCGGAAATGCCGCGATTCAGGCCCGGCGAACAGGACGGTCGGCCGGTCCGCACCCGTTGGGGGCAGGTCATTTATATCCATCCCGAATAATTTCAAGTTTGCTATATGGCCAAAGCCAAAACCATCTTTTTCTGTTCGTCCTGCGGCGCTTCCTCTCCCAAATGGCTGGGCAAATGCCCCCATTGCGGCGAATGGAATACGTATCAGGAGGAAATTATCCAGAAAGAAACCGTGGCGGAGGAGAAACGCCGCTCCTGGGCCGGCGACAACGGCAAACAGGACATGGTGAAAGCCGTGCCCCTGCAACACATCCAGTCGGGTACAACCCTGCGCCTGCCCACGCCCGACGGCGAACTCAACCGTGTGTTGGGCGGCGGTATCGTGCCCGGCTCGCTGGTGCTGATCGGCGGGCAGCCCGGCATCGGGAAAAGTACCCTGATGCTCCAGATCGCCTTGCAGACGCCGGTTAAAGTGTTGTATGTCAGTGGCGAAGAAAGTGAAGAACAAATCAAGATGCGCGCCGACCGCCTGAGCGCCGCGGGAAGCGATTGTTACATTTTGACCGAAACCAACACGACCAAAATACTGCAACAGGCGCAGGACCTGCAACCCCGCCTGCTGGTGATCGATTCGATCCAGACCATGAGCACTCCGCACCTCGATTCGGCGCCCGGCGGCGTCAGCCAGGTGCGCGAATGCGCGGCCGAGTTGCTGCGTTTTGCCAAGGAAACCAATATTCCCGTTTTCCTGATCGGCCACATCAACAAGGAGGGCGACATCGCCGGACCGAAACTGCTCGAACACATTGTCGATTGCGTGCTGCAATTCGAAGGCGACCGCCATAATACCTACCGCATCCTGCGCACCCTCAAAAATCGCTTCGGCAGCACCGACGAGATGGGGATTTACGAAATGCAAAGCGCCGGCCTGCGGGAAGTGACCAATCCGTCGGAACTGCTGCTCAGCCAGTCCGACGAAGACCTCAGCGGCTGCGCCGTGGCCGCTACGATGGAAGGCATGCGCCCGATGTTGATCGAGACGCAGGCGTTGGTGTCCAAATCGGTGTACGGCACGCCCCAGCGCTCTGCCACGGGCTTCGATATGCGCCGCCTCCAGATGCTGCTGGCCGTTTTGGAAAAGCGCTGCGGCTATTTTTTCAGCATGAATGACGTGTTTCTCAACATTGCCGGCGGTATTCGCGTCGAAGACCCGGCCATCGACCTGGCCATCGTGGCCTCCCTGATTTCATCGTTACAGGATGTGAGCGTGCCGTCCGACGTTTGTTTCGCGGGCGAGGTGGGGCTGAGCGGCGAAATCCGGGCCGTCAACCGCATCGAACAGCGGATCGCCGAGGCCGACCGCCTGGGCTTCAAGGAAATTTATATTTCAAAGTACAATGCAAAGGGGCTCGATTTGAAAAAATACGGCATTCGGGTGATGGCGCTGGGCAAGGTGGAGGAGTTGAAGCGGGCCTTGTTTCAGTAGGGGTAAAATTTGTCCGACCGGGAGAACCTGATTTAACAAATCGACTTTGGTTCACGCATTTCCCAATTTTTTTTCACCAACTTTCAATTTCAGCAAACAAGCTCGCCTTGCTTGCCCTATTTTCGCCGCCGCAACAAAATGCTCTGACCTTTTGCCATGACGCTAGGACTACTTAAGGAATCCAACGACCCCCGCGTTGCCCTCACCCCCGCCAACCTCGCCAAACTCGCTGTTCCCGGCCTGGATATCGTGGTGGAAAGCGGCGCCGGCGATGCCGCGTTTTTCTCCGATGCAGAATATGCCCAACACGCCCGGGTGGTATCGCGCAAGGAAGTGCTGCACTCCGCCGATCTTTTGGTGAGCGTGTTTCCTCCCGAAGAAGAAGAACGCAAACAAGTTAAATTCGGCGCTGTGCTGGTCTCCCAGTTTCAGCCCTTTGTCAATACCGAAATTGCTGCCAACCTCAACGAGCAGGGGCTTGTCGCGTTCAGCCTCGACATGATCCCGCGCACCACGCTGGCGCAGGCAATGGACGTGCTTTCCTCGATGGCTTCCATCGCCGGCTACCAGGCCGTGCTGATCGGCGCCACGCAATTGAGCCGCTACATCCCCATGATGGTGACGGCAGCCGGCAGTATCAAACCTTCCAAGGTGCTGGTGCTGGGCGCCGGCGTGGCGGGCTTGCAGGCCATCGCTACGGCGCGCCGTCTGGGCGCCGCTGTGGAGGCCTTCGATACGCGCGCTGCCGCCAAGGAAGAGGTGGAAAGCCTCGGCGCCAAGTTCGTGGAGGTCGAAGGCGCGGTGGACGATCGCGGCGCGGGCGGCTATGCCGTTCAGCAAAGCGAGGAATTCCTCCAGCGTCAGCGCGCCGAAGTACAGGCCCGCGCAGCCAAAGCCGACCTGGTGATTACCACGGCACAGGTACGCGGCCGCAAGGCGCCCCTGCTGCTGCCGGCAGAGACGGTGGAAAAAATGCGCCCGGGCAGCGTGGTGGTCGATTTGGCCGCCAGCACCGGCGGCAACTGCAACCTTACGCAGGACGGGAAAACCATTCGCCACAACGGCGTCTCCATCGTCGGAGATTCCAACCTGGCCGCCCGGATGCCGCAAGACGCCAGCACCATGTTTGGTAATAACGTGACCAATTTCCTCAAACTGCTCATCAACAAGGAAGGCGCTTTGCACCTCGATTTTGGCAACGAGATCGTGCGCGAAAGCTGCATCGCCGGTCGCCATGACAAGCCGGCTGCCTGATATTTACGAAAAATCATCCTAAACAGCCGGAGCCCGGCTCCGCTATATTTCTATGGAAGCGATTTTACAATTCCTGCACGACAACCTTTTACTGGTTTACCTGCTGATTTTCAGCATCCTGCTCGGCATCGAAGTGATTTCCAAAGTGCCGGCCGTCTTGCACACGCCGCTGATGTCGGGCGCCAATGCCATCCACGGGGTGGTGCTGGTGGGCGCGATCATCGTCTTGTTCCAGGCTCGCGCCGACGACTACTGGTCGCTGGCAGTCGGCTTCGTCGCCGTGGTATTTGGCACCCTCAACGTCGTCGGCGGCTTCGCCGTGACGGACCGGATGCTGGAAATGTTTAAAAAGAAGAAAAAATAAGTATGCTGATCTCCTATATACTCGATCTGATCTATCTCGTTGCCGCCATCACCTTTGTGGTGGGTCTGAAGCAACTCAGTCACCCGGACACAGCCCGGCGGGGCAATCAGCTGGCGGCGATCGGCATGACCCTGGCGGTGCTGGGCACCTTGCTGCTGCACCCCTCTGCCCCCGATGCGGGCAGCAATGTGCGCACCCTCAAACTCGGACTGCTGTACGGCGCGCTGGCAATCGGCGGCTTTCTGGGCTGGCGTGCTGCCTACCAGGTGAAAATGACGGCCATGCCGCAAATGGTTTCGCTGTTTAACGGCCTTGGCGGCGGTTGCGCAGCCCTACTGGCCATCGCCGAAATGAAACTGCAATACGGCTACCATCAGCCTGCCGCTTCCGGCCTGATCCTGGTGCTGTTCACCATGTTTTTCGGCGCCGTATCGCTCACAGGCAGTTTGCTGGCCTTTGCCAAACTGGAAGACCTGGTTAAAGACTCGGCCATCACGCTTCCGCGGCACGGCCTCGTCAACATGATCATCGTACTCCTTATCCTCGGTCTGATCGGCTACACCGTGTGGGGCGCCGGCGCTTCGGGTATGACCTGGGGACTTGTGCTGTTTGCAGTGGCGCTGATCTACGGATTTTCCTTCGTCGCCCCGATTGGCGGCGCCGATATGCCCGTGGTGATTTCCGTGCTCAACTCCTGCACAGGCCTGACGGCCGCGGCCGCGGGCATCATTTACGACAACCTGATCATGCTCGTCGGCGGTATCCTTGTGGGCGCTTCGGGCAGTATCCTGACGGTACTCATGTGCAAGGCCATGAACCGCTCCCTGGCCAACGTACTCGTCGGCAATTTCGGAGGCGGAGGCGTCGCGGCAGCCGGAAAAACAGCCGGCGACCAAACGGTGAAGGAAATCAGCCTCACCGATGCAGCCGTGTTGCTCAACTACTCGCAGTCGGTGGCCATCGTACCGGGCTACGGCCTCGCTGTGGCCCAGGCACAGAAAATCTGCAAGGAACTCGACGATCTGCTTGAATCCAACGGCGTGGACGTGCGCTATGCCATTCACCCCGTAGCCGGCCGTATGCCGGGCCACATGAACGTGCTGCTCGCCGAGGCCGACGTGCCTTACAACAAACTCTTCGACCTCGAAGAAGCCAACGAATTCCTGACCAAAACCGACGTGGTTGTGGTGGTGGGCGCCAACGACGTGGTGAACCCCGCTGCAAAAGACGACCCGAGCAGCCCGATTTACGGCATGCCCGTGCTGGAAGTCTGGGAAGCCAAAAACGTCATCGTAATGAAACGTTCGATGAAATCCGGCTACGCCGGCATTGAAAACGATCTGTTCTATCACCCGAAGACCAAAATGTTGTTCGGGGATGCAAAAGATACCTTGTTGAAACTCGTGAGCGAGGTGAAGGCTTTGTAATTCCTACCGCATCGCTCAATCGATAAAATGACAGCACCCACGTCCTCTTTCGAGGCGTGGGTGTTGTCGTTTTGACTCAAATCTAGCCACATCATCAAGCGGCCGCTATTGCCCCTGGCCGAGGGAATAGCCTTTTACCCCGTCGAACTCGTAGAGGTTTTCCGTCTTGATCACGTCTATGTTTTCATTTAGTGCAAGGCTTAACAAATGGGGGATACTGCCCTTGTCCGCAGGTTTTCCGTTGCTTACCTCGAAGCGGCAGCGCCAGTGGTCGGTGCAAAAGGTTTCCTCGAAACCGTTGGGCCAAACCTTGACCCCGCGGTTGGTAATCATGGTCAGGTGAACATCCCCGTTTAGTTTGGACAAGCGCTCGGCGAGTTGCGCGGCATCCTGGCCTTTCCAGTCGACAAAAATGTCCACTCCTTTCAGCACCTTGCTGGCGGGCTGTTTGCGCTGATACTTCGGCAGGTTGAGTTGAACGCCTTTTTCGTAATCGGCGGCTTTAAGTTGCCGGGGCTTTTGACCCAGACGAGCGACAAGCGCTTCGGCAAACTCCTTCGTGCCGACCAGTTGTTTGCTCACGCCTTCTTTATAAATATCGGCGGTATGTATGCCGTCTTCAATGGTGCAGGACCAGGCATTTTTGATACGTTCTGCCACATCCTGCTGGCCAATGTGGTTGAGCATCATGATGGCGGCCTTCAACAGGCCCGAAGGGTTGGCCACATTTTGGCCGGCTATGGTCGGCGCCGATCCGTGAATGGCTTCGAACATGGCGCACAGTTCGCCGATGTTGGCGGAACCTGCCAGACCGACCGAGCCTGAAATCTGGGCGGCAATGTCCGACACGACGTCGCCGTACAGGTTGGGCGTGACGACCACCTCGAAGATTTCGGGCGTGTCGGCCAGTCTTGCCGCGGCGATATCGATGATCCAGCTATCGGCCTCGATATCAGGGTATTCGGCGGCGATTTCCTTGAACACCTTGTGAAACAAGCCGTCCGTGTGCTTCATGATATTGTCCTTGACAAAACAGCTGACCTTTTTGCGCTTGTAAAGACGGGCATATTCGAACGCATAACGAATGATCTTTTCGCAACCCGGGCGGGAGATCAGTTTGAGGCACTGCACCACCTCGTCGGTTTGCTGGTGCTCGATGCCTGCGTAAAGGTCTTCTTCGTTTTCGCGAATGATCACGACGTCCATCAGCGGGTGTTTGGTGGCGATGAACGGGTGATAACTTTTGCAGGGCCTGATATTGGCGTACAACCCGAGCGCTTTGCGCATGGTGACGTTGAGGCTTTTGTAGCCGCCGCCTTGCGGTGTGGTGATGGGCGCTTTCAGAAAAACCTTGTTGCGTCGGATGCTGTCCCAGGCTTCCTTGCCAATACCGCTCGTGTTTCCGGCGAGATAAACTTTCTCCCCGATCTCGATCTCCTCGAATTCCACGCGGGCATCGGCGGCTTTCAGAATTTTCAGGGTGGCGTCCATGATTTCGGGGCCGATACCGTCGCCCCTGGCAATAGTTACTTTTTGCATAATGGCTTGTTATTCAAAGTTTGTTCTTGTTGATCAATTGCTGGAAATGTCAAAACTGACGTTGTGCTCGAACGGCTGCGTCGCGAGGTGAATGTCGATGCGGGCCCTTATGGAAATTTTGAGCCCTCGTTCGCGCGCCTCGGCCATCAGGGCCCGCGCCTTGTCTTTTTGCGCCTTTACAGCCTTGATGGCCTGGTCAAACGGGGCAGAATCGAACCGATGGTTGCTTTCCCATGCTCGCAACATCTGAATATGATGCACCTGTATCCGTTCGTTGACGAGGGCTTCTATGATCTCGGCGGCCATTTCGGGCTGGAGGTACCCGTTGACCAGCTCTATCGTTTGCATGTTTTGTTTGGTGAGCATGTTGCTGGATTTTTAAACCATTAATAGACTTGTTGCGACGCGACTTGACCGGCTGCAAGCGGCAAATATTATTTTATACAGCGTTAAATTTTTCGCCGTAGCATTGGCTATGCCTGCAAAATTTGCCTTGTCTAAAATAATATTTGCTACGCTTTCGCTCGATCAGCCGCATCGCAACAAGTCTAATATTTCAGTACAAAAAGGCGCGGCAGATCAATTGGCAGACATGTCCTGCTTGTCAACCAGGGGGCTGCATTCGCCCGGGCGCCGCAGCCAGATGGTCATGCCGATCACAGCACCGGACAAAGACAGTTCCCGGAGGAACAGATAGTCGTTGAGTGCGGAGCAAACCAGTCCCGCGGCAATGGCTGCAGCCCAGATGATCTGGCCGCTTGTCTCCTTTTTTTTCAGGCGGATCGAGGCGAACCGGCGGTCGCCGGTCAGGTGTTCCGTTGTTTTTCCGAAAGCCTCTTTATTGGTATGAATCAGTTCTGACATCGCTTTTTTTGTGGCAAAGGTGAGGCACTGTGCAATAAGTAATAATTTATATTTGCAATGAAAATTATAAACTGTTACTTATGGTTTACACTTTGCACCAGTTGAAAATATTTATCAAAGTAACTGAATGTCAGAGTATTACGAGGGCTTCGGAAGAGTTGTATCTGACGCAGCCGGCGGTGTCGTTGCAGCTAAAAAAATTTCAGGAACAGTTCGCCATACCCCTGACGGAGGTGGTGGGGAAAAAACTATACGTCACGGATTTCGGGCTCGAAATCGCTTCGTCGGCCCGGAAAATTCTGGAAGAAATCGAGGCCATCAACTACAAAACCAAGTCGTTCAAGGGGCAGCTGGCCGGCCGGCTCAAAATTTCGACTGCCTCGACGGGCAAGTATGTCATGCCGTATTTTTTGTCGGAGTTTCTCCGCCAAAACCCGGGCGTCGATCTGCTGATGGATGTGACCAACAAGACGCAGGTCGTGCGGAACCTGGAACAGAATGAAGTGGATTTTTCGCTGGTTTCGGTCGTGCCCGAACACCTGAAACTGAATCGGGTCCAGTTGCTTCAAAACAAACTTTACCTCGTGGGGGGCACCCGCATTCAGCGAAACCCGAAAACGCCTGTGCGAAAGTTGCTCGAACAGCATCCGCTGCTTTACCGGGAATTTGGCTCCGCCACCCGCAACGCCATGGAGCAGTTTATCGAAAGTGCACAATGGCCCGCGTACAAACAAATCGAACTCACGTCCAACGAAGCGTTGAAGCAGGCGCTGATTGCGGGCCTGGGGTATTCTATCATGCCGCTGATCGGGATTAAAAACGAGTTGAAAAGCAATGACCTTGAAATTATCCCGTACAAAGGGCTTCCCATCGTCACACACTGGAACCTGGTTTGGCTGGCCGCCAAAAAATTGTCGCCCATAGCGGAAGCGTACCTGTCTTTTATCCAAAAAGAAAAGGACAACATCATCGACGAGACCTTCTCCTGGTTTGAACAGTATTGAGCGCCTGCCGCCCGATAAAAATCGCCAGAGGGCATCGATAGCGTGTATATCTTACCGGCAAATCGATCGCCAACTACTGTGAATACCAACTTTGCTCCCCGCTTCCCGGACACCAAAAACCACTTCGAAATCCTCGACGGCCTGCGCGGCATAGCCGCCATTACGGTGGTTATTTTTCACCTTTTCGAGACGTTTTCAGAAGCCAATCACCTGAAACAGATCGTCAACCACGGTTACCTCGCCGTGGACTTTTTCTTTGTATTGTCGGGCTTCGTTATTGGTTACGCCTACGACGACCGCTGGGGAACCATGCGCCCGGGCGACTTTTTCAAACGCCGCCTGATCCGCCTGCACCCCATGATCGTCATGGGCATGTTGATCGGCGCGGTTGCGTTTTATTTCAGCGCTTCGCCGGAGTTGTTCCCGCAGATCAGTAGTACGCCTGTCTGGAAATTGATCCTGACGATGCTGGTCGGTTTTACACTGCTGCCCTTGCCCAGCTCGCTCGATATCAGGGGCTGGGGCGAAATGTATCCGCTCAACGGTCCCGCGTGGTCGCTTTTTTATGAATACGTGGCCAATATCCTGTACGCGTTGTTTATTCGGCGCTTGTCGAATCGCATGCTTGCCGTGGTGGTATTTCTGGCCGGATGCGCGCTGATTCACCTTGCCGTTACAAGCCCCAATGGCGATGTGATCGGCGGCTGGTCGCTGGATTTGCCGCAGTTTCGGATCGGCCTGACCCGCTTGCTTTATCCGTTTTTTGCCGGCCTGTTGTTGTCGAGAATCAGCAAACCCGGCCGGATCGGGAATGCTTTTTTGTGGAGCAGCCTGATGGTGGTCGCCGTGCTGGCTTTCCCGAGGGTTGGCGGCAGCGAACAACTCTGGGCGAACGGATTGTACGACTCGCTTTCCATCATTATCCTGTTCCCGCTGATCGTTTATGTGGGCGCGAGCGGGTCGATAAAAGGGAAGACAGCCGGGCTGGCCTGCCGGTTTTTGGGCGACATTTCCTATCCGCTTTATATCATCCATTATCCCCTGATCTATGTCTTCACGGCCTGGGCGCTCGATAACAAAGTGCCCATGAAGGATGCCTGGGCGGAAGGACTGCTGGTTTTGCTGGCATCGGTTGCGATTGCCTACGCCAGTTTGAAATGGTACGACATCCCCGTACGAAAATGGCTGATGAAGCGATATGTGCAGCGGAAGGCAAGTGAACCGGGGGCGTAATTGTATAAAAAAGGGGCCGTCTCATAAGTAGCATCCTTGGATTGGATGGCAAATATTATATCGCACTCAGGTTAATACTGACGGGGTGGCTTTGGAGTCACCCCGTCAGTTGGCCGCGATTTAAACTTAAATTTTGCAGGATTTTGAGCAAAAGGACTTATAAGACAGCCTCTTTTTCTTTTGTTGCAAATCGCGGCATTTCAATTCATCCACTCAAGTTTCCTGCTCCCCAAAAACACCCCGTTTTGCCAGACATTCAGGATGTACAGGCCGCTCGGCGCGTACATCAAAGGATGCCAGGGCGTGCCGGGCAGGGCCTGACCGACTGCGACCGGCCGACCGTTGAGGTCGGTAATGCGGTATTGAAGGCTGGCTTCGGTGTTTCCCGTCAGGCAGTTGATGGAATTGCCCGGGCGAAGCGGGTTGGCCATGGTACAATTGCAGGCCGGTGTTTGTGTGGGCGAGGCAATACCAACCGCTCCCGGGGCGTGGTACCAGATGGAGTCGATGGTATTGAATGTCAGAGGGGTGCCGAGAGGAGTAGCCAGGCGATACGTATCGGAATACAGCACCCTATCGTTTCCGAGGGGGGTGAAAATGCGGCTTTCTTCCCAGTTGGGGTAGTAAGAGCCATCCTGTGCGATTTCAACCAGTTCGTAGGAATAATCGTTCGAATAGGCGCCGTTTGCCTGCTCGTAGAATTTGCGGGCGTTGGGCACAAAGCTCAGCCCGCCATCGGACGAACGAACGGTGACGGATGATTCGAGCTGGCCCTGGGCGTCGTATTTGTATTTGGTAACAAACAGGTTGTGAATATTGTAGTCCTCGATTGTATTGAAGAAAAAGGTGCTGTCGAGCAAGCCGTCGGGCCGGTAAATAGATGAATCGACGGTGATCGTTTCGATGTCATTCGAACTGAATTCGTTGGTATGCACCACAAGCAGCCGGCCATCGGGCTGGTAGGTATAATACTCATTGCGGGCGTCTTTCCAGGAGTCTGTGGCGGAATCCCAGTTTTGACGGTGGTATTCCAGAATTTTATCATCGGCGGTGCGCCGGGTGGACTCTCGGTTGTAATACTCCCAGGTCTGATCACTGTCGCTCCAGAGCAGATACACCAGGGAATCGCTATGGTTGGCGTCGTCGAAACCGTAGGTGATATCGTAGTAAGGCACCCAGTTGCCTGCGCTGCCATACTCGGCATACAGGTGTATGAGCCGCCCGAGGTTGTCGTACGACAGGCTGTCCTTGACCCATTTTTCCCAGGGTCCCTCGGCGGAAACCATACTTTGATAACTGGTCCAGAGGATCTGGTTGTTGTTGGCATCGTATTCGGATGTGTCGCGATAATAAACCGTGGAAAAGCCCAGCCAGGCGGTTGTGGTTAAAGAGTGGGTTTCCAGATTATCCGAATTAAAATAGTTGCGTTCGATCGACAGGCTCTGTAGTTCGCCGGTCGAACTGTCGAAATACCGCCAGTGAGAAGAGTCGGCGAGTAGGGGAACGAGGAGGTTTTGGGCGTTCAGGGGGGCGGCAGCAAGGCCGAAAAAGGCGAGTAGTGTAAAGATATTCTTCATGTTGAAAAGGATTTACAGGCGAAAGTACAGGCCTTTCGGGCAAAAAAATCATACGCTTTTTGGGCGTTTTCCAGAACAGATGGCGGGTAAAGCCTACACCCCAAACCGCTCGCCCATGCGTTTTTTCAGGGCGATCATCTCGTCGCGCAATTGGGCGGCGGTGATAAAATCGAGGTCCTTGGCGGCCTTTTTCATGCGCGTTTCGGTCTCTGCGATCATCTTTTCCAACTGACTGCGCGAAGCATAGGCAACGATCGGCTCCGCGGCCAGACTGGCCTGTTCGGGCTCCACGTAGAATTGCGTCGGTTCCGTACCGCCTCGGATATCGAGGATGCTCCGCTGCGCCATAATCTGCTCCTTCGTCTTGGTCACAGTAGTAGGGGTGATGCCATGTTCTTCGTTGTAAGCCATCTGGATCGAGCGCCGGCGGTTGGTCTCGTCGATGGTGTTGCGCATGGCGTCGGTAATCTTGTCGGCGTAAAAGATCACCAGCCCGTGGGCATTGCGGGCTGCACGACCGGCCGTCTGGGTGAGCGAACGGGCATTGCGCAAAAAACCTTCCTTGTCGGCATCCAGAATGGCCACCAGCGACACTTCGGGCAGGTCGAGGCCCTCGCGGAGCAGGTTGACGCCGATGAGCACGTCGTACTCACCCAGGCGCAGATCGCGCAGGATTTCGACCCGTTCCAGCGTCTCTACCTCGGAGTGGATGTAGCGGCAGCGGATCCCGACTTTGGCCAGGTATTCCGCCAGTTCTTCGGCCATTCGTTTGGTGAGGGTGGTCACCAGGGCGCGTTCGCTCACATCGACGCGGCGCTGGATTTCCTCCATCAGGTCGTCGATCTGGTTGAGCGAAGGGCGTACCTCGATCGGCGGATCGAGCAGGCCGGTGGGGCGCACCAGTTGTTCCACCACCACGCCCTCGGTTTGCTCCAGTTCGTAGTCGCCGGGCGTTGCGCTGACAAAAACAACCTGGTTGATGAGGGTTTCAAATTCCTCGAAACTCTGCGGCCGGTTGTCGATGGCCGAAGGAAGCCGGAAGCCCCAGTTGACCAGCGATTGTTTGCGGGCGCGGTCGCCGCCCCACATGCCGCGCACCTGCGGCAGGGTGACGTGGCTTTCATCCACGATCATCAGGTAGTCGTCGGGGAAATAGTCGAGCAGGCAGAACGGCCGCGAACCCGGCGTCCGGCGGTCGAAAAAACGCGAGTAGTTTTCGATGCCGTTGCAATAGCCGAGTTCCTTGATCATTTCCAGGTCGAAAGTGGTCCGCTCCTTGATGCGGCGCGCTTCGGCGAGCCGCCCTTCGCGAATAAAATATCGCTCCTGTTCGGCCAGTTCGTCTTGTATTTCCGCCATGATCTGGGTCAGCCGGTCCTTGGGCGCCACATAGAGATTGGCCGGGAAAATGGCGGCGTTTTCGATCGAATCGATGCGTTTTCCCGTGGTAATTTCGATGGTTTCGAGGCTTTCGATCTCGTCGCCCCAAAAGGTTACCCGATAGCCCCAGTCGGCGTAGGGGAGGTTAATATCGACCGTGTCGCCTTTGACGCGGAAGGTGCCGCGCGCAAAGTCGGTTTCCGTGCGCGAATACAGGCCGTTCACCAGATCGTACAAAAACTGCGTGCGCGAGAGAGTCTGGCCCTTGAACAGCCGGACGATCCCGGTTTTGTAATCTTCGGGATTGCCCATACCATAAATGCACGACACCGAGGCGACGATGATGATGTCGCGCCGACCCGAGAGCAGGGTAGAGGTGGCTTTCAAACGAAGTTTGTCAACCAACTCATTGATTTGCAGGTCTTTTTCAATGTAGGTATCCGTTACGGAGATGTAGGCCTCCGGCTGGTAATAGTCGTAGTAGGAGACAAAATACTCCACCGCATTGTCCGGAAAGAAAGACTGAAACTCGCCGTACAGCTGGGCGGTCAGCGTTTTGTTGTGGGTCAGCACGAGGGTAGGGCGGTTCACCTCGGCGATGACGTTGGCCATCGTAAAGGTTTTTCCGGAGCCGGTAACTCCCAGCAACACCTGGGCCCGGTCGCCGTGTTGAATACCCGAAACGAGCTGCTGAATTGCCTGTGGCTGGTCGCCGGTAGGGCGGTAATGGGAGGAAAGTTTGAATTGCATAGAGCAAATTTAGGACCCTTCAAAACCCCCAAAATTCGGAATTAGTTGCCAATCACTTTTGATTTTTTAAAACAATTATTTTTAAATAAAAAGCGGCAGCGAGCCAATAAGCTTGCTCGCTGCCGACGGGTATGTCATTATTTAAAAGGCCGCCAAACGGGCCAAACAGGCTTCCGTTGTGCCGCCGTTGCTATTGCCGAACCAGTTTGGCTCTTCCCATGACCTCCTGGCCCGACCACCATTCCACCATGTAAACGCCGGCAGGTAAACCTGTTTTTACCTCGGTCAACGGGCCGGTGGCCGCCTGCTCGTACACCATTTTGCCCAGGGCATTGTAAAGCCGCACGCGGTCGCCGGGCATGCAGGGCGCATCGATCCGGAAAGCGCCGGGCGCCGGATTGGGGAAAATACGCAGCTTGTTTTCCGCAGCCCCGGGCGTTGCTACGCGGCTCACGATGTCCAGGAATCCCGTGTCGACCGTGTGCCATACCGTGTTGGTAATCACCGGGGGATTGAAATCGAAGTAGATGCCCGCGCGGTTTTGCAACACGCTGCCGAGCGGAACACCGGCTTTTTGTTCGACCCTGAATTGTACAAAACCATGCGACGCCGCTTCGTTCACGTTCGAGTCGGGCAGTGCGATCTGGTCAAAAACAAAGGTCAGAATACCGTTTCCGGTGATGTTGTAATCGAAGGGATGGCTCGCCGCGCCGACCTGCACGCTGCGCGGGTCCAGCCAGGTGTCGAGGGTGTCGCGCACCACGACCGTGAAGGCCGTGTCGGTGCCCGTATTCTGGAAGCGGATGAGGTAATCCAGCGGCGTGCCGGGCAGAATGTAGTGCGCGTCGGCAATGCCGCGCGGTGCGGCCGACTTGTCGTTGGGGTCCCAGGAGCCCACCAGCTCGTGGCAATCGCGGGCAGTGGCGGGCCGCCCGTCGGTATTGGGGAATTCGAGAATAATGCCCGGCTCCACGGGCCCGTTACAGCCTTCCACGCCGACCGAGACAGGTTCGGAGAGCGGGTGATTGGGCTCCTGTTCTGCCAAAAAACGAAGGGTGGTGCCGCTGGCCGGAACCGTGGTTGTGTACTGATCCTGAGGTGAAAGCGAGGGCAAGGGCTCCTGCATCATGATCACATGGTCGTCCACCACCACGAAGTCCAGACCGGCAGCGCTGGGGCCGAAACCCGTGTTGGTGAGCACAAACTGGACACTGTCGCCCAGACAATTGGCGGCGCCGGCGAGCGTGGCGCCCGACCAGTTGGCCGGCGGATTGCACAGGGTGTCGGGATAAATACTTGCGTTGACGCAGAGGGTCTGGCCGATCTCCGTTTCAGCGCAGTCGGGCGTCACGTTGAAGACAAACGAGCCGCATTCAAGGGCTTCCACGGCGCCTATTTGAAAGACCAGCGTGTTGCTATCGAGGGTAAAAGGTATGCTCGCGCTGTTGAAATTCATTTCGTCGGGCAAGGTGACGACCACCACCACGCTGTCAGCCGTTGTGGTGCCGTCGTTGCAATAGTTGACGAAATAATTGTTCGGGAAACAGCGGCGCAGAATGGGCGCCGAGACCGAGACCCGCATCACCGGGCAATCGACGACAGGCGCGGCTGCAAAATGCTGCGACAGCGTGGTCAGCCCCGAATCCGGCACCGTCACAGTCACGCCATTCGGGCAGACGCTCCACAGGTCGGACGGCGGCACGACGAACACCTGCTGCGTGCCTGCCGGCAAGCCGAGCGAGAAGTAGCCCTGGGCATTGGTCGTTGTGTAAAAATCAGGGCCGTTGCTGGCAAAAACGACCCAGTTGGCCAGGCCGGCTTCACTGGTATCGGCCACACAGTTGTCGTTGTCGTCGAGCCGGACGTAGCCTTCCAGATTGCCGGGCAACAGGTTGCCTTCGCCGTCGATTTTCATGACAAAAAGATAGTCGTCGATGCCCTGATCCGAGTTGCCGCCCAGAATAAACCCGTGGTCGGGCGTGGGGGCCGCCCCTACGATAAACGTGTAGAGGCTCGCATTCAGCACGGAATAATTCCGTTTCCAGATCAGATTGCCTGAAAAATCCAACAGCGCGAGAAAGGGAATGTAGTTGCCCGAATCCGTGCCTTCCCTGCCCATGACGAGGATGCCCCGCGTCGGATCGGAGACCAGTATTTTGATGCTCGGCGTCACTTTTTGCAGGCCAAACAAGGTGTTCAGGTGCAGCAGCCATTGTTGCTCCCCGGCGTCTGAAAAATGCTGCACGTACATCTGTGGATAACCGGTCTGCTGGTCGGTCAGCCCCCAGCTGACGGTGATGCCGTTGGCGGCGTCCATCCCGAATTGGAAAGAAAAGTTGAAGGGCAGGGTTTGCGACCAGAGCAGGTTGCCGCTGCCGTCTCTTTTATGCAGCAAAACGCTTGTGTTTCCGCTGCCATCGGTGAGATACATCGCGAAGGCAAAACCGCCGTCGGGCGTGGGCTCCACAAACAACTTGGTGATCTCCTGGCCGAGGGGCGTGGGTTCGAAGGTGTTCCATTGCAACTGACCCTCCGGGGAAAATTTGGCGGCAAACAGCCGGTATTCGACCGGCGGCACCAGTTTTTTACCCAGCCCGAGGATAAAAATTTCACCCGCGGCATTCTCGCGGGCTTCCATTGGGGTGTACAGCCATTGCGTCGATTTGGGGATGCTCGATGACCAAAGCGTGTCGCCGTCCACGGTTCGTTTGACGAGGAGCAATTGATCCTCAATAAAGGTGTTGTTCGACACCAGCACGGTATCGTCGCGCAGCCAGTACACGAAGTCTTCTTCGGGCAACACAGCGCAATGGGTCTCCCAGCTGAGCTCCTGGCCGTCGAGGTCGAGCTCTTGTTGCGAAAGGCAAAAGTTCGGGAACCCGTCGAGCGACAAAACGGTGTAACCCGCCGGCGAAAACCGAAAACGCGTTTCGTCGGGGTCGGCCGCGTGGTTTTTGATAAAAAAAATCTGGCCGCGGCCTGCCGAAAGGGAAAAGCAGAGGACGACGATCGTCCAGATTATGCGTGGCAAAAAGCGTTCTTTTTTCATGTTCATGTGATTTGACCACAAACATAGCCGGGGTCGGGTCTTCAATTTTTGAACAGAATTTCAGGATTATCGAATTTTGTTTTGTTTATTTTTGATAAAAAAACGGGCTGCGCCCGCGTGGGCATTTTCACCGCAAAGACGCAAAGGCGCCAAGTCCCCGCGAGTTTCTTTGCGTCTCCGCGTCTTTGCGGTGAAAATACGTAAGCAGATATAGTCTCTAAAAAATGCATTTAATCGATAGAAAAAACAGACATTGCTTTTCAATTATCGAAAATGAGCAACACCTTTTTATACCAAATCCTCCGCGCGCTCGACCCCTCCGAATACGGTGCGGTGCGCCGTTTTTTGCAATCTCCTTTTTTCAACCGGCGGGACGACGTGCTCGCCCTGTTCGATTTGCTGATAAAAAACCAGGAGCCGCCTGGCCGCGAAGCGATTTTTGAACAAATGTACCCCGGCCGCCCTTACCACAACCTGACGCTCAACTACACGTTTTCCTACCTCACCGAACGGCTCGAACAATACCTCGCGATCGTGGAAATGCAGCGCGACGGCCTCATGGAGCGGCTGTACCGCGCGCGGGCCTTTCGCCGTCGGGGCTTGTCGCAATTGTTCGAACGCGATGCGCAGCAGATTGAAAAAGAGCACCTTGCGTCGCCTTTTCGGCATGCTGGCTGGCACTTGTTCCATTATTTGTTGCACAATGAGCGATTCAGCCACCGCATCGTGCAGCGCCGCGAAGGGGCGAACAATCTTGCCGACGTGGGCGAGGCGTTGGGCAATTTTTTTCTGCTCGACAACCTCCGCTGGGCCTGCACGGCCGAATCCCTGCGCTCGGTAGGCGGCGCCGAATACCGCCTGCCTTTGTCGGACACCGTCGCCCGACACGCCGAGGCATCGCCCGACACCCCCGCACTGGCCCTGCTGTACAACAGCTGGCGCGTCTTGCAAAACCCCGACGACGAACAGGCTTTTCACCTGCTCAACGAACTGCTGGCGCAGCACCCGGCGCTTTTTCCGCCTTCTGAGAGCCGCGACATCCACATGGCCGCGATCAATTTTTGCATACGGCGGCAAAACCGCGGCGAACGGGAATACGCCCGCAAGGCGCTGGACCTGTACCGCTCGGCACTCGAACGCGGCATCCTGCTCGAAAACGGCGTTTTGCCCGCTTACACCTACAACAACATCCACTTTTTGGCGCAGGTGACGGGCGATACCGCCTGGGCGCAGGACTTCCTCGACCGCTACCGCGACACCCTGCCGTCCGCCGAACGCGACAACATCTACCGCTACAACCTCGCCATTTTTTACTACCGCGCGGCCGACTACGGGCGGGCGCTCGAACTGCTTCGCACGCTCGATTTTCCCGAGGTTTTTATGGCGCTCGACGTGCGCCGTATGTTGCTCAAAAGTTATTTCGAACGGGGCGAATGGCTGTCGCTGGCTTCCCTGCTCGACAGCTTCGCGATTTTTATCCGGCGACAAAAAAACCTGGGCTACCACCGCGAGAGCTACCGTAACCTGATTCGTTTTACGCGAAAACTGGCGAAAAAAGGGCCTGGCAAAGCACTGGCTATGCAGATCAGGGCTTGCCCGGAAGTGGCGGAACGCGAATGGTTGCTGGGCAAGATTTGAGGCGGGTGAGTTTTTTACCGCGGAGACGCGTTTTCACCGCAAAGACGCGTTTTCACCGCAAAGACGCGGAGACGCAAGGAAAGTGTAATAATCGTTTGTAATTCAATGATTTGCGAATGACCATATGGTTTTTTTTAAATAAATTTTTGCGCCTCCGCGTCTTTGCGGTGAAAATTCAAAGGGTACCGCGCCTTCTTAGCGTCTCCGCGTCTTTGCGGTGAAAACCTTAAAAATTATTCACCACCCTCCGAATTCCATCCTTCATTACCGGAACATTGAAATTCAATAAAAAACCGAGTCGTTTATCTGCCAGTTTTAAATAGCTAATGAGCTGCGCCTGATGTATCGGAAGCAAAGCCTCCACAGCTTTCAATTCAAGGATGACTGCATCTGCGACCAACAAGTCGATCACATACTCCTTGCTGATGTTTACCCCTCTGTAAATCAATGGAATCGAGACCTGTCGTTTCACCGGGATTTGGCGCAATTGTAATTCATAGGCCAGGCAATGTTCGTAAACGCTTTCCAGCAAACCCGGCCCCATCTTCCTGTGGACGGTATAAGCCGCGTCGATGATACTGTGGGCAAGCTGGTTGATCCCTTCCCTATTCATTTTTCATAGCAAATTGAGGGGAGGATTTAAGTTTTTCACCGCAAAGACGCGGAGGCGCAAAAATTTATTTCAAAAAAACAACTGTACAGTCCTTCGCAAATCATTGAATTACAAACGATTACTGCGCCTTCTTTGCGTCTCCGCGTCTCCGCGGTGAAAAAACCATCTTAAAACAAATTCTGTTATTTTTGCCGCGTGCCACTCGATTCCGCCATAGAATACCTCAAAGGCGTCGGCCCCTCGCGCGCCGAAACGCTCAAAAAAGAATTGGGTATTTTCACCTTTGGCGACCTGCTGTACCATTTCCCTTTTCGCTACATCGACCGCACCCGTTTCCACCGCATCCGCGACGCGCAAACCGACGGCGAGCAGGTACAGTTCCGCGGCATCCTGCGTCGGCTCGAAACCCTCGGCGAAGGCCGGGCCCGCCGCCTCGTCGGCACCCTGCGCGACGAGACCGGCGCCATCGAACTGATCTGGTTTCAGGGCATCCACTGGCTGGAAAAAAACCTGCAGGTCGGTAAGGAATACATCGTTTTCGGTCGCCTGAGCGAGTTCAACGGGCGGGTGAATATTGCGCACCCGGAGATGGAGGAGACCTCACCCCCCAGCCCCCTCTCCAAGGGAGAGGGGGGGGCGATAGCAAGTGAGGGCGCCCCCGCCTCTCCCTTGGAGAGGGGACCGGGGGGTGAGGCCAGATCACGCCCCGCCAAACACTTCGACCCCGTTTACCCCAGCACCGACAAACTGGTGCAAAAAGGCCTCGACGCCAGGGGCCTGCGCAAACTGACCCGAACCCTGCTCGATACGCTTTCGGCCGCCGAGCTGCCCGAGACCCTGCCCGACCATTTGTTGCAAGCTTACCGGCTGCATGCGCGCTGGGAAGCGATGCAAAAAATACATTTCCCCGAAACCCAGGCCGAACTGGACGCCGCCACGCGCCGACTGAAATTTGAAGAGTTGTTTTTTCTGCAATTGCGGCTCCTGCAAATCCGCACCCGCCGGAAAGACGCTTCGCGCGGTTTTGTTTTTGATAAAATCGGCGACTTTTTCAACCGTTTTTACCAGGAAAAACTGCCCTTCGAACTCACCGGCGCGCAAAAACGAGTGGTCCGCGAAATCCGCGCCGACCTGGCTTCGGGCCGGCAGATGAACCGCCTCGTGCAGGGCGATGTGGGCTCCGGCAAAACCGTCGTGGCCCTCATGAGCATGCTCATGGCGCTCGACAACGGCCACCAGGCCTGCCTCATGGCGCCCACCGAAATACTCGCGCAGCAACATTTCACCAACCTCACCGAGCTGCTGGGCGACCTGGGCGTCAACATCGGCTTCCTGACCGGCAACGTAAAAGGCAAAAAACGCGAGGCCATCCTCGCGCAACTGGCCTCCGGCGAGATGCACGCCGTGGTCGGCACCCACGCCCTCATCGAAGACTGGGTGCAGTTCCGAAGCCTGGGCATCGCCGTGATCGACGAGCAGCACCGCTTCGGCGTGGAGCAACGCGCCAAACTATGGGCCAAAAACCGGGGCAGCCTCCCGCCCCACGTGCTGGTGATGACCGCCACGCCCATCCCCCGCACCCTGGCCATGACCCTCTACGGCGACCTCGACGTGTCGGTGATCGACGAGCTGCCGCCGGGCCGCAAACCCATAGTCACCACGCACCGCACCGAGCACCACCGGCTGCGCGTGCAGGGATTTATGAAAGAAGAGATCGCCAAAGGCCGCCAGGTGTACGTGGTGTACCCCATGATCGAGGAAACCGAAACCGTCGACCTGCAAAACCTGATGTCGGGTTACGAAGCGCTCAGCCGCGATTTTCCGCAGCCCGACTACCAGATCAGCATCGTACACGGCAAAATGAAAGCGGCCGACAAGGACTTCGAGATGCAGCGTTTCCTGCGCCGCGAAACCCAGATCATGATCGCCACCACGGTGATCGAGGTGGGCGTCAACGTGCCCAACGCCTCGGTGATGGTGATCGAAAACGCCGACCGCTTCGGGCTCTCGCAACTCCACCAGCTGCGCGGCCGGGTGGGTCGGGGCGCCGACCAGTCGTTCTGCATCCTCATGACCGGCTTCAAACTCAGCGCCGACGCCCGCGAACGCCTGCAAACCATGGTGCAAACCAATGACGGCTTCATCATCGCCGAGGCCGACCTGCGCCTGCGCGGCCCCGGCAACATCGAAGGCACCCAGCAAAGCGGCATGCTGCATTTCCGCATCGCCGACCTGGCCCGCGACGGCCAGATCCTGGCGGCAGCCCGCGAGATCGCCTTGAAAATTCTGGACAAAGACCCCGCCCTTCAACTGCCCGAACACGCACGGCTCAAACGACACCTGGAAACGGAAATGAAGGACGGGAGGGTGTGGAGCAGGATATCGTGAGAGGGGTGAAGAAAGATAAATGTCTTCTAGGAAAATGACATGCATGTAAATTTATATTTAATTTGTGTCTCCAAGTTGAAAGTTCTTAATGAGACAATAGCCAAATTTTGGCATTAATGCAAGAACTAGCGTGATAAAATGCACCCCTCTTTATACTACTAATATGGATAATATAAATATATTTGTCAGTTCGACTTGCTTTGATCTGTCTCAAATTAGGACAGATATTTCAGAGTTTATAAAAATGTCTGGGCATAATCCAATACTTTCGGAATTTGAGAACTTTCCTATTTCTCCAGATATTAATACAATTGAAAATTGTATGAAAATAGTTAAAGAAAATGCTGATATTCTAGTTCTTATTGTGGGCAGTCGTTATGGAAGCATTATTGAAAATGGTAAATCTATTACTAATAATGAGTTTCTGGTAGCTAAACAGAAGGGGATACCAATATTTTGCTTTATTGAGAAAAGAACCTTAAATGCGTTTGAATTTTGGATTAGTAATAAAAATGGTGACTTCACTAGCATAGTAGACGATGTTAAAATATTTGAATTTTTAGATGATATAAGAACCAGATCAAAAACTTGGACCTTCCCCTTTGAAAAAGCTCAAGATATTATCAGCACATTAAAAATTCAATTATCTTATTTGTTCAAAGATAGTTTAAAAATTAGAAAATCTTTTAATGAAGAGATTCCGGAATTCTTTAGATTTAAATTATCTGATAAATCTTTAAAAATTTTGTTTGAAAAAAAAGATTATTACGAATATCTATTTTTGTCACAAACTTTAGTTGATGAAATTCAAAAAAAAGAATTCTTAAAAAATGACATAGAGTATTCACTTTTAACCGAACCTCAACATACTTTACTAGAATATAAAGAAATCCCAAATTGGGCAAATGAAAGAATTTCATCGTTTTTGAATATTCTTACTAGCATAGAAAATATTATAAATTTAGCATTGAATAGATTTATAGGTGGATCGGGGGTGTCTCCTGACTTAAAAGGATTATATTATATCTCTATTAGATATTCTGAATTATATGAACGGGTATTAAATTGGATTCTTACTACGAGGAGTGCTAATATTGGCGAAGATTTTGAAGATGCTAAATATGCTCTTGCAGAATTCGCTGCCAAGCCAGCAAGAATTATTTGGGATTTCCCTTTTGACTTTCAACGGCGAATAAATACTGCAATCCAGCAAATAAAACTTGGAGAAAAAGACTTCAACCTCGAAATAATGCTCACTCTTGAAATGGAGGAAGGCGTTCAAGAGAGATTTAATAATATCCTTAATAAATTAAGGACTTATTATGGCATATAGAAAACACTATGCTTCTCCTTCTGCGAAGTATCCATATTGAACATGCGATGCTAAATCACTCGCACTAGCAAATTTTCAAGAGAGTTGTTGTGACGTAAAAGATTGAATATCAATATTTGTACTTTTGGATGAAAATCAGGTTTTATGGCGATTAGTTACCAAGAAGTTCGAAACGACCGGCAATGGAAAGCGAGTACCGGGCTATCCGAGGAACAGTTTTTCAAATTGGTGGACCTGTTTGGTCAAGCCTATGAAATGCTCTTCGGGGTATCGATGGCCGAACGTCAAAATAATTCAACGGCCAGCAGTACATTCCGGACGTACGCCGATCTGCTATTCTTCACACTGTACAGCGTAAAAAGTGGCCTGACGTATGATTTGCTGGGCTTGACTTTCGGATTGGATGGCGCCAATGCCTACCAAAATCAGGCCTTGGGATTGCGAGTGCTTCAATCGGCATTGGACAAAGGAGGTTACCTGCCCAAACGCACGTATCAAAGTGTTGAAGAATTCAAAGAACATTGGTCAGGGGAGAGCGAAATCATCATGGATGTAACGGAGCAACGTAGACAAAGGCCTGGTAATCAGGAAGAACAAAAAGAAGATTACAGTGGCAAAAAAAATCGCACACCCTAAAATTTCTTGTTTTGGCCAATGGTAAAAAGCAAATCAAATACCTCAGTAAAACCTACCCGGGTTCCACTCACGATTACGCGATGTTGAAAGTAGAACTCCCGCCAGAAGACAAATGCTGGTTTGACGAGCAGCCAATTTGGGTGGATTTAGGCTTTTTGGGGATCGAAAAAGACTATGCCCCTCAAAACCTTGGAATACCCTTCAAAAAATCAAAGAACAATCCGCTTAAGAACATTCGATTGGTGGATTTAAAAGGTATCGCTTTTTATCTGACAGATTGAGATGTAGGGATATTGCACTTTACAATGTCGTTGCTGGTGTTTGTGCTGGGTTGTGGAATTTTTGCCTAACAAATTGATTATCATAGCACAACAACCCTAAGTTATTTTCGACCTCAAATCTAAGTAAGGTTTAATAGAATATTCTAAATACCTCACTCCGCCTAATCCTGTACCGCCGCCCCTTCGAAGGTCTGCAACTCCAACAACGCCACTAATCAGTGGCTAAAGAAAAGAACGCCTGCCGCGGCCCATACATCGAAAACGAAGATATCACGAATCACCAAAAGGCCGCCAGCAACTTCCAGACTTTCAACGGCGCGCAGCATGTGATAGAATAATATTCAACTTTCATCTTGGATAAGTTTTATAATACATCCATGGAAAACCTCCCCATCATCATTTACAACACAGCCGACGGCAAGGCCAATGTGACGCTTTTCGCCCGCGACGGTAGCGTGTGGGTGAACCAAAACCAACTCGCCGAACTTTTTGACACCTCCAAGCAAAATATAGGCCAACACATATCTAATATACTGGAAGAGAGGGAATTAGATGGAAATTCAGTTGTAAAGAATTTCTTTACAACTGCCGCCGACGGCAAACAATACGAGGTAGCCTTCTATGCCTTGGAGATGATTTTGGCCATCGGTTTTCGGGTGCGCAGCAAGCGGGGCACCCAATTCAGGATTTGGGCCAACCAACACCTGAAATCCTATATGGTCAAGGGCTTTGCCATAGATGACGAAAGGCTCAAAAACCCCGATGGCCGCCCCGATTACTTTGATGAACTGCTCGAACGGATCCGGGATATACGGGCATCCGAAAAGCGTTTTTACCAAAAGATCAAGGATTTGTTGGCGTTGAGTACCGACTACGATGCCTCCGATAAGGCTACCCAAATGTTCTTTGCCGAAATCCAGAACAAACTGCTTTATGCCGTTACCAACAAGACTGCCGCAGAACTGATCCTGGCCCGCGCCGATGCTAATCAACCCAATATGGGCCTGACAGCCTGGAAAGGTAATGTGGTACGCAAACAGGATATCATCATCGCTAAAAATTATCTGAGCCATGATGAAATAGATACCCTCAACCGTTTAGTCGTAATTTTCCTGGAGACTGCCGAGCTTCGAGCCAAAAACCAGCAAAGCCTCACTATGGATTTCTGGCGCGACAATGTAGACCGCCTGCTGGCATTTCAAGACAAAGAAATACTACAAAACGCCGGCTCCGTCACCCATGAGACGATGGAACAAAAAGTCAGGGAAGTGTACGCACAATTTGACCAGCGCCGAAAAACTGCCGAAGCCCAGGCCGCAGATGCCCAGGACATGGAAGACTTGCGCGCACTGGAACAACAAATCAAGGATAAAAAAGCATAAATCAATGGTATGAGCAATATCACCAGCACTTATCCTGAGCACAAATTCAAAAACCATGACGATGAAAATTCTAACGGTTAAGGAAGCTGTTGACCTGGTGAACGGTGGCCACAATTTAGAAGGCGTTGTGCTTGATGAAAACACCACCAGGCAGGTGAACGTGCGGGATGCTTTGGTTTTGGCCAGAGGGGGCATCGTCATACCAGAGCAAAACATCTACTACAACGATGAGGAGATCGAATATGACGAGGATATTGATGAGTTAGTGGTAACCAGCGGAGTCGTCAATCTTTCCTGGGAAGAGAAGGCCAGAAGGGCCAGGCAATTTGGAAAAGAAGGTAAAAAGGACCAGGCGCTGATGATCGATTTGTCGACTCAAAAACCGGAGATCGATGAATGGATCGCCAGAAACAGAGAGAAAATAGGCGCCTTGCTCAAACCGATCGTCATCAGCCTGTTCAACGCGGAAAAAACGATCAAAGGGTAAGTCACACCCGCCTCACCCCTCCTTTCCCCGTCACAAATCCGCCGCCAATCCCGAAGATTTGCGACTCCAACAACGCCTCCAAACGAAGGCCAGGGAAAAGAACGCCTGCCACAGCCCAGCCCAAAAAACAAAAAGTAATGGAAAGGTTAAATGTCACGGGAGCGTACTGGCACAAGTGTAAAACCGCTTAAACTTGCCCTTCCAGATCGGGAGAAATGGCGGAAATGCGCCATCGGAAGGGTAGTGTCTCGCAGATAAAAGCGGCTGGGCGTGGTTTTTTTGACCCATCAAGTTTATGAAAGACAAAAACAAAACATCAAGAATCGCAGGACTCCTGTACCTGGGAGTCGTGCTTACGGGAATATTCAGTTTGATGTATGTTCCTTCCAGGCTGATCGATTACGACGATGCCGCCCTGACTTTTCAACATATAACAAACCATGAATGGCTGTTCAGGTTGGGAATTGTCGGCGGCCTGTTTTGCTACGGGTTCTTCCTGTTTTTGCCAATTGTTTTGTATCGTTTGCTCGCTCCCGTCAATGAAAACATGGCCAGGCTGATGGTTTTGCTGGCAGTCATCAGCGTCCCGATGTATTTCATAAATGCTCAACATGAATTTACGGCGCTTTCCCTGATCAAAAGCCCCGCTTACCTCAACGTGTTTTCTCCCGAACAAATACAGTCGCAGGTATTGTTCCAAATCGATCAGTACGACGATGGCATGCGGCTTATCCATGTATTTTCAGGGCTTTGGCTGTTCCCGTTCGGTTATCTGGTGTTTAAGTCCAACTTTCTTCCCAAAGCCTTGGGGCTGCTTTTAATGCTGGGCTGCTTCGGCTATTTAATCAATTTCCTTGGCCGCACATTAATTCCCGATTATGCACAACTCGGCATTTCCTCGTACATCAGCTTGCCGGCAAGCCTTGGAGAAATAGGCGCCTGCCTGTGGCTTTTAATCGTCGGAGCAAGAGAAAAATAAAAACAGGAAAAAATGGCAAATCAATTGGAAGACTTCAAAGTAAACATTAGACTTAAACTCTCTGCATTGTGGACAGGCGTCATGTTTTGTTACATTTACGGAGACTACTTTGAGTTGTACGTTCCCCGAAAAGTGGAAGGGCTTTTGAACGGGCAAAATATGCTGGACTCGCCCATGAAACTGTTCATGGCAACTTTTATCCTGACCCTTCCTGCTTTATTGATATTCCTGTCCCTGATGCTTTCGCCTAAATTGACAAAATGGCTGAACATAGGCGTCGGATTATTTTTCACCTTATTCACCTTGCTGGTCGGCATTTCGTCCATGTCGGAATGGAGGCTGTTTTATGTCTTTTTATCCTTTCTGGAAAGTGGAATTACCCTGATCATTGTCTGGCAGGCGTGGAAGTGGGAGAAAATCTCGCATATCACGCAGCAATAACTGTACGCTGTTGTCTCATAGCCGCAAATTCCAGTGCTGCAACAAGATCTTCCTGGGTCAGTTCGGGAAAGTCGGCCAGAATATCCTGAAAAGACATGCCGGACGCCAGCCATCGCAGCACATCTTCGACCGTTATACGCATGCTCCGAATACACGGTTTGCCGCTTCTTTTACCCGGCTCGATCGTGATAATGTTCTTGTATATGTACATGCCCTAAACTTGAATTTGCACAAAAAATAATCTTTTTCACCCAAACCTCACTCCTCCCGTCTCCGCAACAAATCCGCTATCGACCGGGGTCGCCGCAGCTTTTCCCAAAAGAACCCGTCGAGTTTTTTCGTGTCGCCGCCGGCCTGGCTCATGGGTGAAAACTTGCCCTTGGGTTCGGTGTAAAACTTGACGCTTTCCACCTTGTTGTCGCCAAACAGGAGCCGCATTTCGGAGCACTGCGTTTCGTTGACGCCGATGTAGGCCCTTTTGTCGTCGAGGGCGTAATACACCGCCTCGGCATTGCCCTCCACAAACATGTTGTTCACCTGATTGTCGCGGAAATAGGCGGTCGTGTACCTGCCCTTGATCTGGTTGAAATACAACTCGTCCTCCGAATTGATAACCAGGGCGTTGAGTCTCAGCCAGATGCGGTCGAGCCTTTTGTTGCGCAGCAACATCTTGATCGTATCGCCCGAAAACTGCGAGGTGTCGGACCAGAGCAGCGGGATTTGCCGGATTTTAAAAAACCAGAAGATAGAATCGGCGGTGCTGAACGACATGGAATCGCACACGCCCTGCAGATTGTCCTTGAATATGCGCACGTCGTGATAGGCCAACAGGAGCCTGACCTCGCTGGCCGAATCGGGCTTGTACGAGGTGAGGGTGTCGGCCGACATGAAGAGCGTGTCGCGGTCGATGAGGGTTTTCATCAGGGGCCGTCCGTCGGGGCCTTCCGGCCCGGAAGATCCGAAGGCGTAGAGGTAGTCCGACTGTTTGTTGTAGTCCATGCGCCAGGAGAGCACGGTGAAATCGGCGGCCGTGTCCTGCCAGATCACATTGCCGAGGGCAAGGCCTTCGCCCAACTGATCGTTGAAATCGAGCGAGTCGGCCTCGATGATGTTGGGCGGATCGACGATGCGCCCGCGGCCGCGCAGCTGGTAGCTTTTGTTGCGGTCGTCGTAGCGGATTTCGGCGCCTGTGATGTCCTGGGTGCTGTCGCGGTAGTGGGCGTTACCGCGCAACACGGCCTGCTCCGTATCGAGGTTGTAGCGGATCACGTCGGCGGTGACTTCCTTGTTTTTTTCCTCGATGTAAGCGTCGCCGTCGAGGATGTATTCCTTGGTGAGGCCGTCGTAGCGCATCTTTTTGGCCCGGCCGCGCTGGCCTTCCCGTTCGTACTGCGGGTTGACGTCGAACTCGGCAAAGTCATTTTCCAGGTCATAAAAACCGCCCTCGGTGTACACCTTGCTGTCGAGCTGGGTGATACGCGTAGGGGCCAGAAACCGCGCCACCTGGGTCTCGGTATTGAAGGCCATGGTGTCGGTGCGCACGGTGGCGTCGGGGTCGGTGATGAGCACGTTGCCTTTGAAAAAAGCCTCGTGCTGATCGACGTAGTAATAACCGTGACGGCTGCTCAACTGGCTTTTGCCGTTGTCCATCATGGCGTTGTTGTGGTACGTGGCGATTTTGTTGGCCAGGTCGTAGTGGAGTTTTTCGGTGAAAAGGCGCTGGCGGGCATTTTCCAGCACGACATTGCCAAAAAGGTCGCTTTGCCGGGTGAGCCCGAAATAGAGCACCGAATCGGCAAACACTTTGATCGAGTCGCCTTGTTCCATGACCACATTGCCACGCAGCACGGCGTCGTCGCCAAACAGGAGGGCCGTATCGCAGTACACCAGAGTGTTTTCCTGCCGGAGCCGCACATTGCCGCTCAGTTTTTGTCCGTAAGCGCCGCCGCGCAGCTGGTAGTATTCGCCGTAGAGGGAGGTTTCGATTTTCAGTTTCCCGGCCGTGTCGGCAGGCGAGGCGGCAGTCGGCCGCTGTGCTGCGAGCAGCAGCGGCAACAACAACAAAGACAGGATGGATAGTAGTTTTTGCATAATGACTTCCGGCAACTCCGCTATCAACCACCCCCTAACCCTATAAGGGTTTAGAACCCTTATAGGGTTAGGGGGTGGTTGATAAAAAGCGCAAAGTTATGCCAAAATTACCCCGGCTTTTCTTCTTCCGGCGTCACTTCGTCGAGCTCGTCCAGATCCCGGGCAGGTATCTCGCTTTCCGTGATCTCTTCGCCAAGTTCAGTCTCTTCGGGAGTGGGTTGTTCCGAGGATTCGGCATATTTCCGGCCCATGCGCAAGACGCCGAAAATCCACATATAAACGTTGGCAAGCCAGGTTTTGTCCACCAAAAAGGTTAAAATTGTGGTAAAAAGCGTGGTGCACAGGATGATGGAGAACACAACTGACTGAATCATATCGCCGCCGGGTACGCCTTGCTGGGCCGGCAAAGAGGCCAGCACCGCGGCGCCGAGCCCTTTGGGAATCATGGCAGCGGCAAAAGCGGCGTCCTTGCGCGGTGTGCTGCGCGGCATGGAAATGCGCACGATCGGGATTCGGATCAGGAACAGGGCGCCGGTGATGATGGCCCCCAGCGCCATCGGCCACCAGTCGTTGAGGCGCACGGAAATACCGATGTACACGAAGAAAAAAGTACGCAGCAGAAAGACGGCTTCCGAAAAAAAAGCCCGCTCGTTGTCGTTGAGGGTGATGGGTTTGCGCGACAAAACATTGCGCATGATGGGCGGCCCCAGCACGTCCATATTGCCCAGCGTAATGCCGAAAGCCAGGGCGGCGATCGGCCCCGAGTAGTTGAGCAGTTCCACAACCCCGTAAATAATGAAGACAAACGCGGGGGTGGTGAACACCGTGTTTTGCAACAACCGCATGCGGCGCAGCAAGATGCTCCACAAAAAAGCACCCGAGATGCCCAGCATGGCCGCCAGAATAAAAGCGGCGATCATTTGCCCGGTGACGAACGCCACGTCCACCTTGCCGATTTTGTAGGCGGTCAGCAGCGTAAGCGGCACGGCCAGCGTGAAAACGTCGGAAAAAGCCGATTCAAGCACCAGGATCGTTCGCGTACGTTCGGTCATGGGGAACCGTTTGGCCAGCGTGGTCACGACCGCCGAAGAGGTGCCGCCGACAATGCTGCCGAGCATCAGGGCGCGCAACAAACCCAGGTCGGTGTAGAAATATGCGATGCTGCCGGCAACCAGACAGGTGCCGATGAAGTTATACGTCGTGATCTTTGCCGTACCGCTGAGGGAGTGGATCAGGGGCTCGATGCGCTGATCGATCCCGCTTTCAAACAGGATAAACACCAGCGTGATCGTCGTGAATACCGGCCCAACTGCTCCGAAGTTTTCGGGCCTCACCACACCACCGACCGGCCCCAGCAACAACCCGATGGTGAACAACCAAAGGACATCCGGTATCTTCGTCCGGATAAACAGCGAGGCGAAGTAGTGCGACAAAAAAATCGTGATGCCGACAAATACAATAGTGAGTGCAGTGGGCATGGCAGGGAGGGTTTTAACAATCGGGAAATGGGTGCAAGGATTCAGATAAACCCTAATTTTCACGCAAAAAAGGTCAAAAAGATTGGATACACAAGTTAATTCTCCGGTTCTCCTTTTCGATGGGGTCTGCAACCTCTGCAACGGCGCCGTACAATGGGTATTGCTGCACGACCGTCGCGGCATATTTCGCTTTGCCGCCCTGCAATCGGAGACCGGTCAGGCCATGCTTCGTCGCCTGGGGTTCTCTGCCGAGGACTTTGACACGGTGGTGCTGGTCGATGGCGAACGCGTCTTCACGCGTTCCGATGCGGCGCTTGAAGTAGTGCGCCGTTCCGGCGGCTTGTGGCCGGTGTTGTACGTTTTCAAAATAGTACCGCGGCCGATCCGCGACGCGGTTTACAACTGGGTGGCAAGCAACCGCTACCGCTGGTTTGGGCGTCAGGAACAATGCATGATCCCCAGACCGGAATGGAAAGGCCGGTTTGTGTGAAAAACAGGCAGCCCATCCAACAATCTCTTACTTTTACCCTTAAAATGGTTTTTACATGAAAACAAGACGGCTCTATCTCCGCGCCGGCCTGGCTGTTTTGGCCGCCGCATTGCTTATTTATTATTGCAAAAATTGCGTAGGCCATGCCGGCAAACCCGTGGGCTACGTCGGCGACCGCTGGGGCGACACCCTCAACATCCGCATCGAAGCCCCGGCCAACGTACTCAACCCCTACCTCGTACAGTCGGGCTACCCGCGTTTCGTGTCGGCGCAGGTGTTTCAAAACCTGGGTATCGTCGATCCCGAGTCGATGGAACTCAAACCGCTGATCTGTAAAGCCATTCCAACCGCCCGCAACGTGACCGACGGCCCCTACAAGGGCGCGCTGGCGTACGATTTCGAAATTTTGCCCGAAGCCATGTGGGACAATGGCACGCCCGTGACCGGCAACGACCTCGTCTTTACCTTCAAGGTGCAACTCGATCCCTTACTGCCCCTGCACAATTTCAGCGGCTACATCGAGGATTTGCAAAACATCGAGGTGGACCCCGCCAATCCGAAAAAATTCACGGTTTATTTCCGCAAATACTACATCCTGGCAGTCGAAACCCTTTGCCAGACGCCCATTTTGCCCGCCTACAACTACGATCCGCAAAACCTGCTGGCCAATATCCCGCTCACGGATTTGCTCGACCAAACGAAGTCGAAAGAACTGGCGACGAACAACGCCAACCTGAAAAAATTCACGGAAGAATTTCAGTTGCCCCGTTATACCACCGACCCGACGGGGATTATCGGCAGCGGCCCTTACCGCCCCGTAGCCATCGGCAACGAACAAACCGTGCTGGTCAGAAAAAGCGACTGGTGGGGCGACAAGGTGAAAAACAACCCCCTGCTCGCCGCCTACCCGAGCTGTCTGGTGTACAAATTCCAGAAAGACGAAGGCCTGATCGAAAACATGCTGCGCACCGGCGATCTCGATGTGGTGCTGACCATGAGCCCGTCCAAGTTCCTCGAACTCAAAAAGGACTCTTTCCTCGCCGCCAACTACAATTTCGAGACCCGCCTGAGCTTCCAGTACAACCGCTGGCTGTTCAATGTGCGCAACCCCAAACTCGCCGACGTGAAGGTGCGCCAGGCACTGGCCCACATCGTCGATTATGACTACCTGCTCAACACCGTTCAACAGGGCATGGGCAATCGCCTCGTCAGCCCGATCAACCCGACCAAGCCGTATTACGCCAAAAACATCGTGCCGTACGATTACAACATTCAGAAAGCCAAGGACTTGCTTGCTCAGGCCGGCTGGACGGACAGCAACAACGACGGCATCGTCGACAAGGTCCTGAATGGCGTCAATACCCCGCTCAGCATCGATGTGCTCGCGACCACGTCGAGCCCGGTGACCGCGCAGATCGCGTCGAGCATCGAGCAGACTTCCCGCGCTGCCGGGATCAAGGTCAATATCGTGCCGCTCGGTTTGCAGGAACTCGGCGAGGAAACCCGCGCCGGGCGCTTTGAGGCAGCCCTGTACGGGCTTGGGCAGTTCCCGGGCCTCAATGATTTTTACCAAAACTACCACTCCAAAAGCCTGAGCCCCGCCGGCGACAACCGCGGCGGGTTTGCCAGCCCGGAATTCGACCGGCTCACCGAAGAAATCCGCGGCACGTCCGACGAGGCCAAACGCAACGAATTGTACCTCCAGGCGCAGCAAATGCTGCACGAACAGGTGCCGGAGGTGTTCCTTTACGCGCCGCAACAGCGCTACATTGGCTCCAAGCGCTTCAAATGCGTGTTTTCCTCCAACCGGCCGGGCTATTACGAACCCCTGTTCCAACTGGTCAATCCCGTTGCGCCGCCCGCTAAAAAGTAAACCCGATCATTTTTACGACCAACCATATCATTTTAACAATGGCATTTGAAGTAGAGGGGAAACTGTACCGCATTTTCCCGACGGAACAAAAAACAGCAAGTTTCCAGGCCCGCGAATTCGTACTGGAAATACCCGACGGCAACTATCCGCAATACGTAAAATTTCAGGTGGTGCAGGACAAATGCTCCACACTCGATCAATACAGGGAGGGCGAGCGCCTGAAAGTTTCGTTCGACCTGCGCGGCCGCGAATGGCAGGGCAAGTTTTTCACCAGCCTCAACGCCTGGCGCATCGATCGGGCCGGCAGCGCCGATGCGCCCGCACAGGGCGGTGGCGGCGACGAGTCTTTCCCCACCGACCCGTTCCCCAACTACAACGACGCACCGCAGCAGACCAGCACCTCGCACGACGATTTGCCGTTTTGATCTGAAAGCAGGCAGTGTGTAGTGCCGCGCGCTGCCACTGCCTGCTGTTTTTTACCCATTGTACAGCCATGCTTCGCTTCCTGTTCTCTCTTCTGGCGATTGCGATTTCGACGTTCCTCGGCGCGCAGGAACAGCATTTGTCGGGCGTGAGCAGTCGGTGGAGCGATTCCTTTGTGGAGTGGGAAATTTATGCCGTCAGTGCCGACACCAGCGCCTCGGAAGAAGACGAATCGGACTATCCGGACGAAGAAATGGTCGGCGAACTCAAACTGCGCTGGCTCAATTTGCGCGACGACTGGACCGACTGGGATTTCCAGTACGGCGATCTGCGCGGCACCATCCGCCAGAAGTGGAAAGACGACCTGAATCAGTGGGAACTCCGCACCTACACTGGCGACGTGATCACCATGCGAACCGCCTGGGCCAATGATTTTAAAGAGTGGCGCATCACCGACAATAACATGGCGCTCAGCCTCCGCAGCCGCTGGACCAACCAGCTCGACGAATGGCTGGTCGACGACCCCAATCGGGGGCGCTTTTACCTCTACACCCTGCGCGAACGCGACCCCAGAGACTGGGCTATCGAAGACAATCTCGACGAATCCGTCTCTCCGGCCATGAAAATGGCGCTGATCTTTCTGACGGTGTTTAATGGGTCGCCGAAGATGTGAGGGTTGAAAAGGTTGATGAGGGTTGATGAGGTTTATATGGTTTATGAGGTTTATTAGGTTGATAAAAGTGTAATGGACGCTCTCGGGACCGGGCCATGGAAAAACAAACAGGCGACCAGTTTAAGAACGTAGAGCGCCATAATTCCCCTTTTTATAAACCTCATCAACCTCATCAACCCCATAAACCCTCATCAACAATATCAACCCTCATCAACCCCTTCAATAAAATACATATCCACCAGTCCCTTGTTGTGCACTTCCTTTTTGCCGCGATAAGAGGTGCTGTATCGGTGTTTGATGGCGTCGCGGGTAGCGGTGGAGATATTGATGCGACTGGGTTCGCCGAGTTCTTCGAGGCGGGAGGCCAGGTTGACGGCATCGCCCCAGATATCGTAGGCAAACTTGTTTTTACCCACCACACCTGCGATCACAGGCCCCGTGTGAATCCCGATGCGCATCTGTTGGAAAATAGCCTTGGGATTGGTGCGGTTGCGTTGATCGAGCCAGTCGAGCATTTCGAGGGCGGCTTGCACGGCGTCTTCGGGGTGGGTATCGTTGGGGACGGGAATGCCCCCGGCGCACATGTAGGCGTCGCCGATGGTTTTGATCTTTTCCAGTCGGTTTTTGTCACAAATTTCGTCGAAAGCAAGGAAGCATTCGTTGAGCTCGGCAATGAGCACCTCGGGCGAGAGCTGGGCGGAAAGGCTGGTAAAATTGATAAAATCGGTGAATAAAACCGTGGCGGACTGGTAAAACTGCGGGGTGGCTTCGCCGTGGGCTTTAAGGTCGGCGGCGATTTCTTCGGGCAGGATGTTGAGCAGCAGCTGATCGCTTTTGCGGCGTTCCTGTTCGATCTGGTCGCGTTGCGCTTCAATTTTACGGTTCTGCAGGGCAAGGCGTTGGCCGGCCCGCCGCGCATACAGCCAGCTGATGCCCAGCAAGGCGAGGATGACCAGTGCAAAACCTCCGACGCCGTAGGCGAAACGCAGGCGTTCGAGGTTTTTACTGGCGGTCAGGGTGGCGATACTTTTGTCGCGGAGCGCGACTTCCAGTTCCTGGGCCTGTTTGGCCTTGATCAGGCTGTCGGCCAGGTTGTTGGCTCGTTCCTGGTCTTGCGCCTGCAGGTAGCGGGCCAGTTGTTCCTTCCGTTCGGCGTCGAGCTGGCGAAGGCGAAGTTCCTGACGAGCGCGGAGCACCAGCAGGGTTTGCTCGCGCAGTTTGGCGTCGTTGAGTTCTTTGTCTTTCATCGCCTGGCGCATTTCGTCTTCCCGGCGCTGGGTTTCGAGGGCCAGTTGCTGGTTTTGTTCGGCCAGACGGCTCTGGAGTTCGGTCTCCTTGATCTTTTGCTGGCTGATCATCAGTTTGTACTTGCTTTCGGCATCTTTGAGCGAGCGCGTCAGCTGTACGAGGTTGTTGAGTTTGGCTTTTTCCTCAAAACTGATCTGGTTGAGCAGGGCAAGGTATTCCTTGTAGTAGTTGAATGCTTTTTCAAAATCATACAGTCCGTAATAGATGTCGGCGGCCGTATGGTAGGCCTCGGCGAGCACGTCGATCTGTTTGGTTTCGCGAGCGGCTTGAATGGCTAATTCGTTGTGTTGAAGGGCGTTGTAAAGGTCGTTGTTGCTGAAATACACCCCCGTGATAAGGTGCTCCAGACTGGCCTGGGCGCGGCGGTCTTTGTTGCGCAGCACGATGTCGCGGGCGCGCAGCAGGTACTCCAGGCCTTCGCGGGTCTTGCCGGTATTGTGCAGGGCGATGCCCAGGTTGGCGTAGAGCACTTCGGGCTGATCGCAATTGACGTAGTCGCACTGCAGTTCCGCTTTCCGGAAATAATACAGCGCCTTGTCGTAATCGTTGAGCAGGACGTATTGTTTGCCCAGGTTGTTGTAGGAGGTGGCTTTGGCTGCCGGCGAGCCGAAGCGATCGAGTATTTCATCGATACCGATGTAATAATACAGGGCCTTGGAGGGCAGGTTGTTCTGGTTGTACACATCTGCCAGCTTCTGGTAGATCTGCACCAGTTTGGTGTTGTTGCCGTCGGTTCGGTAGTTGACGATCAGGTCGCGGTACATGATTTCCGCGCTGTCGAAGCGCATGTCGTACAGGTAGGTGTCGGCGGCTTTTTCCGTAATGGAATAGTTGTCGGGCTGCAAGCCGAGCGCTTTCAGGTAGTATTGTCGGGCGTTGCCGTATATTTTTTCCTTGAAATAAAGGTCGCCCAGCACGGTGCAGGCCGTAAACAAGAGGCTGCTGTTGTTGGTCAGGGTCGCTTTTTCCTCCACGTCGAGGTAAAAGCGCAGGGCTTCCTCGGTGCGGTTGTTGCGCGCGCAAATGTCGCCCAGCAGGAGCAGGGAGCGGATCATGCCGCCTTCGTAATTGACCTGCCGGGCCAGGTCGTAGCTCTGCCGCGCGAGGGTTTCGGCGTCGGCATCTTTTTTGGCCGCGCGTGCCTGCGTGAGCAGGTGGTCCACCTGTCCGGTCGTATGCTCGAAATCGTCGGAAGGCTGTGCATGGAGTACGCTACACAGCAACCAGAGGGGCAATATGACGAGTAAGGTTCTGATCGGAAAAAAATTGTCAGCCGCGGGACACATGCCGCTGCGGCTGACAAAGTTGCGAAGGTTTCCTCAAACCGTTATCCGGAAAAGTCGTTCTATGCCTCAGGAGGCGTTTTTTTCCTGCTGATATACCCGCCAGGAGTAGAACACCGTGGCCACACTGACGACCAGAACAGGCAATGCTATGGCAAATACCAGCGATTTCACAGGAAAAACCAGCGCCATCAGGATCGTGACGATCCCGGCAATAAAAAACAAGCGGCCGCCCATCTGGTGGGTTTTGCGCCACACGGTCGGGCTTTCCAGGGTCCAGGGCGTGCGGATACCGATAAAATAATTGGGTTTGAGCGCGCCCATGTAGTTGCCCAGCCCGGCAAACAACCCGCCCAGCACGATGGTCAGAATACGAACGGGGTTGGAGCCGGTATGCGTGGCCGAATACACGATCACGCAGCATATCGCCGCCAGACCGATCGCGATGACCAGCCGCAAACGCTGAAAAGCATCGGGAAACTGATCGAAATTCTGCTTCGGATCGAGCGCGGGCAAAAAACGGATCAGCAAATTGGTCGGCAGGGTGACGAAACCCATGATGAGGAAAAGGCTGCTTTTGGAAGAATAATCATCGGGCTCGCCCGCCGCGTTGAAATGCGTCGGCACCTCGGGCGGCAGCTGCCCCCAGAGCACTGCCAGATACACAAACGGAGCGGCCGCAATGGCCCAGATCAGGATTTCAAGTGCAGGATTCTTTTTCATAAGTCAGGATTTTTTGAATTGTGAAAGCCAGGCCATGATTTCATCCAAAACACTCATATTCAGCGCATAATAGATGAATTGCCCACGCCGGTAATTGCTCACCAGATCGGCCTGCCGAAGCAGATCGAGGTGGTGCGAAATACTCGGCTTGGTCATGTCGAAACGATCGGCAATCTCGCCGGCCGTCAGGTCGCCCCCGCGCAGCATTTCCAGAATGGCACGCCGCGTCGGATCGTTCAGCGCTTTAAACAGTAGATTCATGACCTGTAATTAAGTATTTAGGCAAATGTCTAAATATTCATTTAACCCTTGGCTTTTTTCACGACAAAATGATTGTGATGTTCGACGGGGAGCAATGTTGAGGCTGCTAATGGCAATTGTTTATGTTTGCCGGAAAAAATTTCGCATGAACCATACCCGACTTTTCTTCTGGTCGATTTGCATCGCCCTCGCCGGCTTTTTATTCGGTCTCGACACGGCCGTGATTTCCGGCGCCGAACAGGCCATTCAGGCCCAGTGGCAACTCGACGACGTCACGCACGGCCTCGCCGTGGCCATGGCGCTTTGGGGTACCGTGCTGGGCGCGATCCTGGGCGGCTGGCCTTCCGACCGGTTCGGGCGCAAAAAAACGCTCTTTATCATCGGCATTCTGTTCCTGTTCTCGGCCATCGGTTCGGCCATGGCGCCCGATGTCCATTCGTTCATGATTTTCAGGTTTTTAGGCGGCCTGGCCATCGGCTCCTCTTCCGTCACGGCGCCGTTGTACATCAGTGAAATCGCGCCGCCCCAGCTGCGCGGCCGACTGGTGGCGCTGTTTCAGTTCAATATCGTGTTCGGCATTCTCATGGCCTACGTCGCCAATTACCTCCTGCGCGACGCTGGCGGCCCCGAAGCCTGGCGCTGGATGCTGGGTTGGGTGGCCTTGCCTTCGCTGCTGTTTTCGCTGTCGGTCCTGGTGGTGCCCGAAAGTCCGCGCTGGCTGGTGCTGAACAAGGGCGACGAAAGCGCGGCCCTCGCCGTTTTGCAGCAGATCGACCCGTCCACCGCCGATCAGCAACTGGCCGACATCCGGGCGAGCCGGCACACGCCGGACGCTGCCGGGAAAAAAGAGTCCTTCTTTTCGGCTAAATACCGCTTCCCCATTTTGCTCGCTTTCCTTTTTGCCTTTTTCAACCAGCTTTCGGGTATCAATGCCGTGATCTACTACGCGCCGCGCATCCTCGCCGAAACCGGCATGGGCAAAAGCGCGGCCTTGTTGTCGTCGGCAGGTATCGGCCTGGTCAACCTTGTTTTTACGCTGCTCGGCGTGTCGCTCATCGACCGCATGGGGCGGCGTTTTTTGATGTATATCGGCTCCTGGGGCTATATTTTGTCGCTCTCGCTGGTGTCTATCGCTTTTTACTCGGGCGCGGCATCCAACAGCCTGCTGGTGCCCATTCTGCTTTTCGTCTTCATCGCTTCGCACGCCATCGGGCAGGGCGCCGTGATCTGGGTCTTTATTTCCGAGATTTTTCCCAACGCGGTGCGCTCCTACGGCAACTCCCTGGGCAGCACCACCCACTGGGTATTCGCGGCCCTCATCGCCAATGTTTTTCCCTGGTTGGCGGGGCGGTTCGGCGGCGGTCCCATCTTCGCTTTTTTTGCCGTAATGATGGTCTTTCAGTTGCTTTTTGTGTGGAAAATGATGCCCGAAACAAAAGGCGCATCGCTTGAAGAACTTGAAAAACGACTGGTTGGAAAATGAATTTTCGCGTATTAACCCTGCTCGCATTCGCACTTGTGTCGGGCTGTGTGGCCCAACGCCGTCCCTCGGTCGCTTCGAACGAACCGCACCGCCCGGCCTACCATTTTACCCCTGAAAAAATGTGGATGAACGATCCCAACGGGATGGTCTGGTACAAAGGCGAATACCACCTTTTTTACCAATACCACCCGTACTCCACCGTGTGGGGCCCCATGCACTGGGGGCACGCCGTGAGCCGCGATCTGGTGCAATGGCAACACCTGCCCGTGGCCCTGTATCCCGACTCGCTGGGCATGATCTTTTCCGGGAGCGCGGTGATCGACTGGAACAATACGAGCGGGTTGGGCGACAAAAATCATCCGCCCATGGTCGCTGTTTTTACCCAGCACGATATAGCCGGGGAAAAGGCGGGCCGGCAGGATTTTCAAACGCAGGGCCTCGCTTACAGCACCGACCGCGGCCGCAACTGGACCAAATACGCCGGCAATCCGGTCATCCCGAACCCGGGCATCCGCGATTTTCGCGACCCCAAGGTCGTGCGCGACGAAGCCTCCGACCAATGGGTGCTCGTGCTGGCCGCTGGCGATCACGTAAAACTTTACGGGTCAAAAGATTTGCGCAAGTGGCAGTATCTCAGCGATTTCGGTCGCGAATGGGGCGCGCATGGCGGCGTGTGGGAATGCCCCGATCTGTTTCCCATGCAGGTAGAAGGTACGGGTGAAAAAAAATGGGTTTTGCTGCAAAGCCTCAACCCCGGCGCACCCAACGGGGGCAGCGGCACGCAGTATTTTATCGGCAATTTTGACGGGCGGCGTTTTACGCTCGATCCCGTATTCGCTGCAAGCCTGAAAAAAACGGGCCAGGCTTTCTGGATCGATTACGGCCGCGACAACTACGCAGGCGTCACCTGGTCGGACATCCCGGCTTCCGACGGGCGGCGGATTTTCCTCGGCTGGATGAGCAACTGGGACTACGCCCAAAACGTGCCCACCGAACGTTGGCGCAGCGCCATGACCCTGCCCCGCGAACTGTCGCTGAAAAATACCCCCACGGGGTTGCGGCTTTTTACCCGCCCCGTCCGCGAAACGGAACGCCTGCGCAAACGCCACGTCGAGCTGCCGGCGCAGATCCTGAACGGGACACTGGATTTGACGCCCCGACTCAACTTTTCCCCTTCGAGCTGCGAGCTGCTGCTCGAGTTTGAGCAACCGATGGACGGTGTCGCCGACCTTGCCGTGGTCTTGTCCAATGCCAAAGGGGAGCGCTACCGCGTCGGGTACGATTGTTTGAAAAAAGAATGGTACAGCGACCGCCGGCAGGCGGGCGATCACGCTTTTTCCCAGGCATTTGCTGCGCAAGTGCATACCGCACCCCACGATCCGCAGGTTCGCACGCTTCAATTGCACCTCTTTTTTGACCGCGCCTCCTGCGAACTTTTTACCGACGACGGCGCGGTGGCGCTGACGGATATTTTCTTCCCGACGCAGGATTTCGACCGGCTCAGCATCGAAACCCGGGGTGGCGCCGTGCGGCTGGTGAAAGGGGCGGTGTGGGAATTGAAATAATAACTTCCCCCGGCTCAGGGGAGTGCCTTTATCCGCACATTTCTGAACCAGATCGGCGCCCCCGCGTGCTTGCCTTGCAACCCGATATGTCCTTCGAGCGGCAGCGTAGCGAAGGGTTTGGGCAGCCAGGAAGGGATGGCCGAACCATCGGGATTCCGGCTGCCCGACAGCCAGCGGCTCATGTCCATGTGGTTGACCAGCACGTCGTTCATCACGACCGTGATGTGCCGGTCGACGCAGAAAATGGTGAGCCGATTCCATTCGCCCGGGCGTTTGACGGCCTTTTGACTGGCAGGCAGGTGCCCGAAAATGGCGCCGCATTGCCAACTCGGATCGGCTTTGCTCCACGTTTCAGAATAGTCGTCGGCGATCTGGATTTCAACCGAATTGGGTATCCAGTTGTCCGGGTCGGAGCAATGCACGATGACGCCAGAGTTGGTTCCGTCGGCGGTTTTGAATTCAAGGTCCAGTGCAAAGTTCTTGTAGGTTTTTTGCGTAAAAATGCATTGATCCTCACTGGCTGTCAGTTCGCCGGCGGCATTTATTTCCCATACCCCTTTCGGGAAAACAGCATTGGAAAGCGCGGGTGAAAACAGGGGCTCAAACCCCGGCACTTGCGGGCCGGGGTGTCGGTAAGGCAAAGGGTCGTTGTCCCGGAGGTCGCCATTCGTACTTTGGCTCAAAGCCGAAAAAGCGGCTGCATAGGTCGCTTCAAATTGCTCGAAATCGGCTATGAACGCTGTGAAAGATTGCTGCAGCACATCCATGTCCCGGACGGTCTGGCTGGTCGGCGGCATATCCGTTTCCTGCACCACGCCGAACAAGGCCAGGGCATTGTTGTGCAGGCGCTGTACCCGGAGATCGAGGGCATCGAGCGCTTTTTGCATCTGTTGCAGGCTATCGCTCGGAGGGGCCGAGGCTTGCAGGCGCGCTTTGTCGAGCAACATTTGGGCCCCTTCCAACCCGATCTGGTACCGCATGGCCGCGTAAGCATAGCCGTAAGCCCGGGTAGCAAGATCGAACTGTTGTTGCAGGGTTTCGGCACTGGCGCCGGCGCGCGGGTCCATGCGGACCTCCAGGTCCTGTTCAAAAGTCTGGCCGTCCACAGTCAGTTCCACGCGGTACATGCCGGGCAAAACCAGGGGCGCCCTGGGCTCGGGCGGCGTTTGCCCGTAAATGGCCGACATGGGGAACGAAGCGCCAAAACTGCGCTGAAACTCCCTCCGATAGTCGTCGTAACGAAGGTCCCAGTAGAAGCGGTGCGCGCCCTTGGTGGTGGGCAATACCTGCGGCGGCCTGATCCAGTAAAGTGGAATATTGACCCCGCTGACATCGGGTGCGGGGTCCTGCGGGCTGTAATCGCGCACGATGCCGCCTCTTTTTTTAAAAACGCGCAGGCTCACGTGCCTGGCGTCCTGGGCGAGTATAAAATCGATCGCCGCGCCTTCCGGCGGATTTTGGCCGGCGGGTTCTTCCTGCGGAATGGGGGTGTCCGTGTTCAGGTTCCAGCGGATACGATAGGCTGTTTGCGGTTTGAAAAGAGTGGTTTTGGCCGCGTCGGACAGGGGCGCTTCCAATTGGCGCAGCGGGCTGATGTTGTCCAGAATCCAGAACGAACGCCCGTGCGTGCCGACGACGAGGTCGTCGTCTTTGACCACCAGATCGCGGATGCTGGTCGCGGGCATGTTGCGGCGCAGGGAGTGCCAGTGCTCGCCGTCGTCGAAGGATACGTACACGGCGTTTTCGGTGCCGGCGTACAGCAAGCCGCGCCGCAGGGGGTCTTCCCTGACCGTGTTGACCGGCTCGTTGGCCGGCAGTCCGCCGGTAATTTCTTTCCAGGTTTTGCCCCCGTCGCGGGTGCGCAGGATGTGCGGGCGAAGGTCGTCGAGGCGGATACAATTGATTGCTGCGTAGCAGGTGTTGTTGTCAAAATGTCCCGCGTCGAGTTGGGAGACCTTGCTCCAGTCGGTCAGTTGGGGCGGGGTAATATTGGTCCAGTGCCGGCCGCCGTCGCGGGTCAGGTGGATCAATCCGTCGTCGGTTCCGGCCCAGATGGTGGCGGTGTCCTGATTGGAGGGCGCCAGGGCATAAATTACCCCCCGGCGGCGTTTGGTTTTTTCGGCTTCCGGGCTAAAAACACCCACACAGGCGGGCACGTTCCAGGTTTCGCGACTGAGGTCGGGGCTGATCACTTCCCAGGATTGGCCGCCGTTTTTGGTTTTAAACAAGACATTTCCGGCAAAATAAAGGGTATGCGGATCGACCGGGGAAAACAGTATCGGGGCGGTCCGGATGAAACGGTACTGGCCGCTCCGCACGATTTCCGGGCTGATGTTCTGGGTTTGGCCGGTGCGTTTGTCGTATTTGGTGATTTTGCCGCCGTAAATAATATTGGGGTCGAGCGGGTCGGCGGCCACGTAGCCGTATTCTTCCGCTCCGACGGGGTGCCATTCGCGAAGCCCGATTTGTCCGTCGGCGCCCCGGCTGCTGATGCCCACCGAGCCGCTTTCCTGTTGGCCGCCGTACACGTTGTAAGGGAAGGCGTTGTCGGTGCTTACGTGGTAAAATTGCGCGGTGGGCTGGTTGTACCAGCTGCTGAACGTCTGGCCGCCGTTGACCGTGATGATTGCGCCCTGATCGCCGGTCAGGAGGATCACGTCCGGGTTGTCGGGGTTGATCCAGAGGCGGTGGTAGTCGTCGCCACCCGGGGCGCCCCGCCAGGCCTGCCAGCTTTTGCCGCCGTCGGTGCTTTTCCAGGTCACTACATTGGCGGAATAGACGATGTCGGGGTTTTTCGGGTCGGCTTTTACCTCGGCGAAATCGCTGCCGCGGCCCCAGAGTCGCGGGTCGGGATTGACGCGGTACCAGTTGGCGCCCGCGTCGTCGGAGCGGTAAATTCCGCTGTACAGCCGGGCATTTTCAGTGCCTTCGCCGCAATCGACGGTGGCATACAGGCGGGAGGGCAAGGAGGGGCAAATGCAAAAACCGATGCGGCCCAGGTCCTGGGCAGGTGTGGGCAATCCGTTTTTGAGTTGGGTCCAGGTGTCGCCGCCGTCGGTGCTTTTCCAGAGGCCCGAGCCGGGCCCTTGAAAGACGCCGTTTTCCCAGGGCGCCAGGCGCGCGGCCCAGAAGTCGGCGTACACGACCCTCGGGTCGGCGGGGTCGATGGTGACCTGGATGGCGCCCGTGTTTTCGTCGATGTACTTGACTTTTTCCCAGGTTTTGCCCCCGTTTTTGGTTCGATATACGCCGCGTTCGGGGTTGGGGCCGTACGGATGGCCGAGCACGGCGGCAAATACGCGGTTGGGATCGGTGGGATCTACGGCCAGTCCGCCGATTTGCAGGCCCTCGCGCAGGCCGGTGTTGGTCCAGGTTTTTCCGCCGTCGGAAGAGCGGTACACGCCGTTGCCGACCGAGAGATCGGGGCGTTGCAGGCCTTCTCCGCTGGCCACGTAGACCACGTTGGGGTCGCCGGGCGCCACGGCGACGTCGCCGATGGAGCCTGTTGGCTGGTCGTCGAAAACGGGCGTCCAGACCCTGCCGTAGTCCGTGGTTTTCCAGACGCCGCCGTTGTTCACGCCGATGTAGAAGGTGCCGGGCTGTTGCCGGACGCCGGTTGCGCCCACGGTGCGGCCGCCGCGGTGCGGGCCGATGCAGCGCCATTGCAGGAGGGAAAAGGCAGGGGAGGGGAGCGCGACTTGTGCGCCGGCCGGGCCGTCGAGGGCCAGCAGCAGCATGGTCAGAAAGAAGATTGCACGCATGGGAGGGTAATTTTGATGCGGCAAGATGGCGGATTATTGAGGAATGGCCAAATGGAAGGCGAAGGGGGGCGGGCGGGTAGAACGCCCCAGCGCTTAAAAAGATCGGTCACCTGGGATCACCCGGCGAAAAATGGGGAACTTCTATGCTTCGAGTATAAAGGTGGAAAGAGAGTATTGGGAGCGCCGAGCCAAATATGGTTAGGGTTTGACAAAAAGATGAAAGCAAATACATTAGCTTTCATATAACCTAACACGCCGCATTTATGCCCCTGAGTTGGAATGAAATCAAATCACGCGCCCTTGCCTTCGCAAAAGAATGGGAAAACGAAAGCAGCGAAGATGCCGAGGCCAAATCCTTTTGGGATGACTTTTTTAATGTGTTCGGCATCTCCCGCCGCCGGGTGGCCACGTTTGAGACGGCCGTCCGTAAGGCCGACCAAAAGCAGGGCTTTATTGATCTGCTTTGGAAGGGGGTTGTTCTCGTAGAACACAAATCGAGGGGCAAAGACCTCGACCGGGCTTTTCAACAGGCCAAAGACTACTTCCCCGGCCTGAAAGAACACGAACTACCCAAATACATACTCGTTTCGGACTTTGACCGCTTCCGGTTGCACGACCTCGACGCCGGCACGTCGGCCGAATTTGCCCTTTCCGATCTGCCCAATCAGGTGCATTTGTTCGGCTTCATTGCCGGGTATGAAAAGCGAACCTACAAAGAGGAAGACCCGGTTAACATCAAAGCGGCCGAGTTGATGGGCAAGTTGCACGACCGGCTGGAGGAAGTCGGCTACACCGGCCACGCCCTGGAAGTGTACCTGGTTCGCCTGCTGTTCTGCCTGTTTGCCGACGACACCGGAATTTTTGAAAAAGGTACTTTTTGGGAATACCTCGACCTGAAAACCAAACCCGACGGCAGCGACCTTGCCGCCCACCTTTCGCTGATCTTCCACACGCTGAACACGCCAAAGGAAACGCGGCTGAAAAATCTGGATGAACACCTGGCAGCCTTCCCGTATGTCAACGGCCGTTTATTCGAAGAAAACTTGCCCCCGGCCGCTTTCGACAGCAAAATGCGGGAAATGCTCATCGAGGCTTGCGGCCTGGATTGGGGCAAGATTTCGCCCGCTATTTTCGGCTCGATGTTTCAGGCTGTAATGAACCCCAAAGAGCGCCGCAATTTGGGGGCGCACTACACGTCGGAAAAGAATATCCAAAAGGTTATCCGGCCCTTGTTCCTCGATGAGCTGTACAGCGAGTTTGAAAAAGCAAAGGGCAACCGAAACCGCCTGAACGAGTTGCACGTCAAAATTTCAAAGTTGCATTTTCTCGACCCTGCCTGCGGTTGCGGCAACTTCCTCATCATTTCCTACCGGGAATTGCGCGAACTGGAAATTTTGATCTTGCGCGAACTGAACAAAAGCGGGCAAGGCTTTCTTGATGTGCGGGAGATTATCCGGGTAGATGTAGACCAGTTTGCGGGTATCGAATACGATGAATTTCCTGCCCGAATTGCAGAGGTCGCTATGTGGCTGATCGACCACCAAATGAACATGAAAGTTTCGGAGGAATTTGGGCAGTATTTCGTTCGTTTGCCGCTCACCAAAGCTGCGAAAATCGTTCACGGGAATGCGTTGCGGTTGGATTGGGCAGAGGTTGTGCCAAAGGAGCAGTTGAGTTATATTTTGGGGAATCCGCCGTTTATAGGGGCAAAATTCATGGATGAAAGCCAACGCGCCGATATGATTGCAGTAAGTCCGGGGCTAGACGGGATTGGGCTGCTCGACTACGTTGCCGCCTGGTATTTGAAATCTGCCGAGTTCATCAGAGAAACCCAAATCAAGGTCGCGTTTGTCTCCACAAATTCCATAACGCAAGGCGAGCAAGTGGGGCTTCTTTGGAATAATCTAATGACAATAGGGATAAAAATTCACTTTGCCCATCGTACTTTCAAATGGAGTAATGAGGCAAAGGGGGTTGCCGCTGTACATTGTGTTATTGTGGGCTTTGCCAGTTTTGACATTGGCCAAAAAAGACTCTTTGACTACGAGGGAGTTAGCAAAGAGCCACAAGAAATTCCAGTAACAAATATAAATCCGTACTTGGTTGATGGTAATGACGTATTGATTTCACGTCGGCAAGACCCAATATCTAATGTACCAAAAGTAATAAGAGGCTCAATTGCTTATGATGGGGGCCATTTTTTCATTGAGCCAGAACTATTGAAAATAATTGAAAAGCAAGAACCTGAAATCTTAGAATATGTAAGAAGTTACATTGGCTCCACTGAGTTTATCAATAACAATTGGAGGAAATGCTTCTGGCTCAAAAACATTGAACCCGCAGTAATAAGAAAGAGTAAAATACTTAGTGAGGTTGTAAAAAGGGTTTTTGAGTTTCGTTCCAACGAAAACGCCGGATATTCAGTTAGAAGCAAAGCAAAAACACCCACACTTTTTGGGGACATTAGGCAGCCTGAAACTGACTACGTTGTAATTCCCCGTGTTTCATCCGAGCGAAGAAATTACATCCCATTTGGTTTTGTAAGTAAAGAAGTAATCTTAGGAGATCAAGCATATGGTATCCCGAACGCCTCATTTTACTTGTTTGGTATTTTAACTTCCTCAATGCACATGGCATGGGTAAAATACACTTGCGGGCGACTTAAAAGCGATTACCGTTACTCAAAAGACATTGTTTACAACAACTTCCCTTTCCCCCCTTACCCTACCGCCGCCCAAAAAAATAAAGTAGAGGAAGCCGCCCAAACTGTGCTCGACACCCGCGCCAAATATCCCGGCAGCAGCCTGGCCGATCTTTACGACCCTGTGACCATGCCGCCCGACCTGGTGCGCGCACACGCGGCGCTCGACAAGGCTGTGGATTTGTGCTATCGGCCGCAGCCGTTTGGGAGTGAGTTGGCGCGGATTGAGTTTTTGTTTGGGTTGTATGAGCAGCTGAGTGCGCCGATGTTTAGAAGGGAAGGAAAGAAGCGGAAATAATTTACACCCTAAAAGTAGCATTGACCATGTCTGAATCTGCTAAACCAAAATCCAGAAAGGCTAAAGCTGGCAAAACCAAGTCAGCCAATCTTCCGCAAGCCCCCCTTCAAGCGGAGGACCATGAGGAAATACCACTAAAAGAGCAACCTGCTCCTTCTACATTCCGTGCAAACACTCGATTAGGAGCCGTTTATTCTGGTATTCGCGCACATTGGCAATTCACATTAACTTTCATTGTAGCCTGCGTTGGGACGTGGTTGCTTGTGAATCAGAATGACTTATTAGATACCCAAAATGTACTATTGGGAAGCCAAAATGCCCTCATGACAAATCAAAACACTCTTATTCAACACCAAATGTCACTCGAAGAGGCTGACCGCCGTGGTGCTTTGGTGATGCTAATGAGTAACATTATGGACAAAGTGGATAAGGAGATTGAGTTACAGCAGGCGGGGCTTTCCAAACAAGCCCGTGATAAAACCCGATTTAACCTTAGCCCCTCCCTTATTGGTCAAATTGTCGCTTTAAGCCATTCTTTTAAACCATACCGATATTTAGAGGAAGACAGTCTTATTAATGAACAATTAAGTCCAGAACGGGGACAATTGTTAATTACTCTAACGCTATTGCCGTTGGACACTTCCTGCTTTAACAAAATTTATAAATCTTCGACTTTTCAACAGGCTGACCTTAATAATGCAGTTTTGAGGGAGGTGTATTTGAGCGGAGCGGATTTGAATGGGGCGGATTTGCATGGGGCAGATTTGAGCGGAACGGATTTGCGTGGAGCAGATTTGAGCGGAACGGATTTGCGTGGAGCAGATTTGAGCGGAACGGATTTGCGTGGAGCGGATTTGCGCAGGGCAAATTTGAGTGGAGCGCTTTTTATTTTGGCAAATTTGCATAAGGCAGATTTGAACAGTGCAAATTTGAGCAGGGTGTATTTAAGCGGAGCAGATTTGAGCGAGGCGGATTTGAGCGAGGCGGATTTGAGCGAGGCTTATTTAAAGGAGTTGGATTTGAGGAAGTTGGATTTGAGCGAGCATGATTTGAGAAAGTTTGATTTGAGGAATCTAGATTTAAGGGAGCATAATTTGAGAATGGCGGATTGGGACAGGTTTCATTCAAAACTAGCGTCTTTGATTGGGACGTTTTTGGGAGACGCAAATTTAAGCGGTGCGGATTTGAGCGGTGCGGATTTGAAATCTGTAAATTTTAGTGTTAGACAAGCATCTGAGTCTTTATCGCTTTATGAATGTAATGGAATCAATGATTCCATCAAAGCCATTCTTCTAAAATCGCACCCACAATTATTTGAAGAACCCAAAGGAATGGAGCACTTGAAGTTTCACATGCTACGCAGAAGACATGTACCCATCCGTTAATGCACTTTAAGCAAATCGGCCAACTGGGTCGTAAAACATGGCGAACGATGTTCAGATTTCACCCGCCAACCGCTACCCTTGCCCGGCAAGGCCCTCCCGAAGCCAACTGAATTTCTGCCGAATTTCCCGTTTAATTTGTCCACCGCAGCCACAAGCACTTCGCGGCGACGCTCCCCACCGCGTTGTCGAACAGTACGTTTTGCAGCACCCCGGCTTTTAGGTTGAAGCCTCACTTCTTTTCCGCTACTCGAACGGCATAAGTCGCCACGGCTTTCTTCAATTCATCGAACACCATGCAACCAAATCAAAGCAGTGATTAATGCACTACCGTACCCAAATCCATACCCAAATCAAAAATAAAAAAGGCTAACAAGTTGATAATCAACTCATTAGCCTTCGTAGTTGCGGACTGGACGGGACTCGAACCCGCGACCTCCGCCGTGACAGGGCGGCATTCTAACCGACTGAACTACCAATCCGTTACTTTCTTTCAAAAGCGGGGCAAAGATAACGGCAAACATTTCTCCCGTGCAACCCTCCTCGTAAAAAAGTTTGCAAAAAGTTTGCGATGCCCCGCATGCAGTGAAAAATCCTGCGCAGCGCCGTACCTTCGCCCGGCTGCTGCCATTGCTTTCCGGCAGTACCGCTTGCGCCGAAAAAACCACCACCACTCTCACAACGTTTCGTCATGGCTATGACCTTCATGGATTTCGAAAAACCGCTGGAAGCCCTTTACGAGCAGTTGGAAAAACTGAAAGAAGTAGGGGAAAAAGGCGAAGTAGACGTCACCGATATGGTGCGTGAACTCGAAACCAAGATCGAGACCAAACGCAAGGAAATCTATGCCAGCCTCAGCGGCTGGCAAAAAGTCCAGCTCTCCCGCCACCCCGAACGCCCCTACACGCTGTTCTACCTCACCACCATGTGCGACAAGTTTATCGAACTCCACGGCGACCGCTGCGGAGGCGACGACCACGCCATCGTGGGCGGCCTGGCCAATTTCGACGGCCAAACCGTCATGGTGATCGGCCACCAAAAAGGGGTGAATACCAAAATGCGCCAGTATCGCAACTTCGGGATGGCCAACCCGGAAGGGTATCGAAAAGCGCTCCGCCTCATGAAAATGGCCGAACGCTTCAACTTCCCTGTGGTTACGCTCATCGATACGCCGGGTGCATTCCCCGGCCTCGAAGCCGAACAGCGCGGCCAGGCCGAGGCTATCGCCCGCAACCTGTTCGAAATGGCCCAACTCCGCGTGCCCATCCTGTGCTATATCATCGGCGAAGGCGCCTCGGGCGGCGCCCTGGGCATCGGCCTGGGCGACCGCGTGTTTATGCTCGAATACACCTGGTATTCGGTCATTTCGCCGGAGTCCTGCTCGTCTATCCTCTGGCACTCCTGGGACTACAAAGAGCAAGCCGCCGAAGCCCTCAAACTGGATTCCGAACACATGCTCGAATTCGGCCTGATCGACGGCATCGTACGCGAACCGCTGGGCGGCGCCCACAATGCGCCCGAAACCATGGCGCAAGAGCTCAAAAAACACATTATGAGCCAATTAAGCCAGGTAACCGGCCAGGAACCCGACCAGCGCATCACCGCCCGGATCAACAAATACAGCCGTATGGGTCACTATACCCGGCGGCCCGCGGCAGCGGCCAAATCCTGATCGCCCCGCATCATACCCCCCCGGTTTTAATCCTTTCCTTTCATGCAGTCAGCTAACCAATTGCCATGTTTGCAGCTCTTCGCAATGCAATTGCCCGAAAAAAACTACGCCGCTCGGTAGCGGAAAAAAGTCGCCGCCGCCGTATTCACACCCTCGACAGCGCCCGATCCATTGGTTTGCTGTTCGACGCAAATCAGGAACGAAACTGCCGGGAACTCCTTGATTTTGCCAAAAATCTTGAAAAAAAAGGTAAAAAAGTAAGCCTGCTCGGGTTCATCAGCGATGCCAAAATCGCGGGCGAACCAGCCTTCCCTTTTTTCACCGCAAAGGATATGCAGTGGGATGGCACGCCGAAAAGCGAAAAAGCGCTTGAATTCAGCCGCCAATCCTTCGATCTGCTGCTGAGTTTTAACCCGGCCGAACTGCTGCCCCTGGCCTGGACTGCGGTGCAGTCGCCCGCAGGCATGAAAATCGGGTTCGTCACCGAACTGCCCAACGATTTCGACATGCTGCTCGAAGTGCCTGCCGACAAGGGCCTGCGCTTCTTCGTCGAACAACTCGACCTCTATCTTGACAAAATTGTCCTAACCTCCACACATGAGCCTGCAACAACGCCTTAAAGGCACCGGCGTAGCCCTGGTTACGCCTTTCCGCAACGGTTCGATCGACTGGGAAAGCCTCGAACGCATTATCGAACATGTGATCGCCGGGGGCGTTGAGTTCCTGGTCAGCCTCGGCACCACCGGGGAGTCGGTCACAACGTCCGACAAGGAGCATCGGGAAATTCTTGATTTTACCATCAAAGTCAACCGCGGCCGGCTCCCGCTCGTGGCCGGTGTGTTTGGCGGCAACAACACGGCAGCCATGGTGGAAAAAATCGGTCAATTCAACTTTGAAGGGATCGATGCCCTGCTGTCGAGCAACCCCGCCTACAACAAACCCGGCCAGGAGGGTATTTTTCACCACTACATGGACCTGGCCGAAGCGTCTCCGCTGCCCATCATTATTTACAATGTGCCCAGCCGGACTTCGTCCAATATGACCGCCGAAACGACCCTGCGGCTCGCCCATGCGAGCGACAAGTTTATCGGGGTCAAAGAGGCCAGCGACGATATTTACCAGGTGATGAAAATCCTGAAAGGCCGGCCTTCCGATTTTCTGGTCCTCAGCGGCGACGATTTTATCACCCTGCCCCTTATTGCAGCCGGCGGCGACGGGGTCATTTCCGTCATCGCCAACTCGCTGCCGCGCCCTTTCACCGATATGGTGCGCGCCGCCCTGCGCTACGATATGCCTACCGCGCAAAACCTGAATTTCAAACTGCTCGAACTGTACAAACTGCTTTTCCTTGAAGGCAACCCCGTGGGCGTAAAAGCGGCCATGGAATTGCAGGGCCTTTGCAGCCGCGATGTTCGCCTGCCCCTGGTTCCGATGAGCGAACAGGGCGTGCATTTGATGATGGCAGAATACGAGCGCTGGAAGGGGTAAAATTTTTAAACCCGGGCATAACGACGAACGCCCCCTTGCCGCGAGGCAAGGGGGCGTTCGTTACGCAGAGGCAGGAAGAGGAATCAATTTCTTCCCCTCCGCACTTTGGTGGTTGTTTTTTGCTGTTTTACATGACCATGCGGCCCGCTGCGGGTAGTTGTGCTGCGTTGGGCTTTCACGTTGCCGTTTTTGCCGCGTACGGTTGTTGTGGTTTTCGTTTTGGTGCCGCCGCGCGGTCCGTGCGTTACGGTTCGGGTGTGTACCACGGTCGAGTGCGTACGGCGGGGAGCATACACGGCGTGTGCGCGCGTAACGCGATGCACCGTAACAACGTGGCAACGGGTATAATAAGGCCTTACGCGGACGTGGTACCAGCCCCAGGGATGCGGACGCCAGGGGCGCCACCAGGTCGGGTAAAGGCGCCAGCGCCAGGGAGATACCCAAACCACGTAACCCGGGCGATAGACAAAACGCACCGAGGGCCACAGCCATACGTTGACGACGATGCGCACGGGCTGGCTGCCGACCGCGGGCCCATTGCGGCCTTCGCTGGTTTTTTCTTCCTCGAAAGGTTCGACAATAACCTGTTTGCCATACACGTCTTCGTCGCCGATGATTTGCAGCGTGGCTTCTTCCTGGCCCGTTTTTTCAATCTCGATCACGGCGATGTCCTGCGATTCTGTCTCGCTGACAGGCACTTGCAGAACAACGGCGTGTACGTCGCCGTCCATGTTGTCGATCACACGGATGTAATCGATCTCGCCATCTTCGTTGAGGTCGAGGTTGTTGACGGCATTGTCTTCACTGTTGAGGAGTTTTTCAAAATCTTCGGGCGATTGTGCTTTTTTGAACAACTCGACGGCGGCTTCGAGGCTAAATCCGTCGCCGGGATAGCCGGTGCTGTCGGCCTGGGGGCCCGCATTTTGTGCGGAGAGCGAAAGGGATAGCAGCGGTATGCTCAAAAGGGCCGCTATCGCCGAAATCAGGTTAGTTTTCATGGTCAAAACATTAATGATCAAAAATGATGTAGCAGGTTTTCGGGTAGGTTTGACGGTAGAAATGGGCCGTGGTTTAACCGACCTTCTGATTTTTTGTGATTCCCCCTGGATGTACACGGGTTTAAAAACAAACTGCCCCGGCGGGTGGAAGCCGGGGCAGTCGGAAGTGTTTCATAAAACAAGGAGGGCAACTCCCCTTTATCAATCTTCGTCTTCCATACCGTCGTCACCTGCGCCGTTGAGTGCGGCTTTGGCGGCGCTGGCTTTGGCGGCAGAGCCGCCGGAAGCGATTTTTTCCTTGATTTTCTTTTCGATCTCCGCGGCGGTTTCCGGGTTATCGAGCAGGAATTGTTTGGCGGCGTCGCGGCCCTGGGCGATTTTAGCGCCTTCGTAGCTGTACCAGGCGCCGCTTTTTTGTATCACGTCGTATTGGCTGCCGATGTCGACGATCTCGCCAACTTTGGAAATCCCTTCGCCGAATACGATTTCAAATTCTGCTATGCGGAAGGGTGGCGCCAGTTTGTTTTTTACAATTTTCACTTTGACCTGGTTGCCGACCACATTGCCGTCCTTGTCTTTGATACCGCCGCCGGAGCGCCGGATGTCGAGGCGGACGGAGGCGTAGAACTTGAGTGCGTTGCCACCGGTTGTCGTTTCGGGGTTGCCGAACATGACGCCGATTTTTTCGCGCAACTGGTTGATAAAAATGCAGCAGCAGCCCGTACGGCCGATGGCCGCGGTCAGTTTACGCATGGCCTGGCTCATGAGGCGGGCCTGGAGGCCGACTTTGGAGTCGCCCATTTCGCCTTCGATCTCGGAGCGGGGCACCAGCGCCGCTACGGAGTCGACCACGACGATGTCGACCGCGCCGGAACGGATCAGGTTTTCAGCGATTTCGAGGGCTTGTTCGCCGTTGTCGGGCTGGGAAATCAGCAGGTTGTTCACATCCACGCCCAGTCCTTCGGCATAAAAGCGGTCGAAGGCGTGCTCGGCGTCGATGATGGCGGCGATACCGCCTTTTTTCTGGCATTCGGCGACGGCGTGAATGGCCAGCGTGGTTTTACCGGACGATTCGGGACCGTAAATTTCAATGATACGGCCTTTGGGATAACCGCCGCAACCGAGGGCAAGATCGAGGCCCAGCGAGCCGGAAGGAATGACTTCCACTTCGATGGCCTGGCGGTCGCCGAGGCGCATGATAGTGCCTTTTCCGTAGGTTTTATCAAGCCGGTCGATGGTGGCTTGCAGGGATTTAAGTTTATTTTCTCTTTCGTCTGCCATGTTTGAGGCTGTTGATAAGTAGTGGAATTTGAAAGCTCAAAATTAAAACAAAAAGTTGTTTTAAAAATGTTTTTTCAAAAATTTTCAAGAAATAATTTTAAAACAAGGGTTTATTTAATGGCGTACCCGGAGTGTTCGCGGAGGTATTCGGGATGAAAGGCGACGACGATGTCTTTTTTTTCAACCCCGCTATTCGCCAGCATTTCGGCCAACACCATTTCTGTCTGGTTTTGCTGTATCCAGATTTTTCCATCCGGCGCAATGTCGATATGGACCAGCACCTGGTAATAAAACCTGGAGCCTGACCACCCAAGGGACACCAGCAAGAAATGGTTGTTTTTAACGTCGACGACAGCCTGATAGTTAATCTCTGCGCCGGGCGTTTGGTTGACCAGCCGCGCTTTTTCTTCAACCAGCTGAGCCAACAGCCGTTGATATTTGTTGATTTTGCTATTTAAAGTTCCCATCGCAGAACCGTTTTGTCAAATGGATTGTACACAACCAGTCGAACCTCATAAAAATGTATCGAATTACGGATTCCTTGTCGGCTAAATTCAGACAAATATATGTCTTCAGGAACAGCCAGGAGCATTTTGCGCTCGGGTTCAACCATGCTCAACGCTAACCTGTAATTCAAGTACTGCCCGAGTATTCCATGAAAAGCATGGGCAAATGAATCTTCAAAGTAACTTTTTACCTCCACCGCTATTTTGAGGCGGCCGCTTTCGGCTGCAATGACTTTTTCGGCCCCGAAATCGAGCTCCCACTGCGGATCGTATCTGCGCATCACGTATGGATCATGCGTGATGGAAAACCCTTCATTGAGAAGAACCGTTTGGACCGTTCCGTGAAAAAAATCCTTCGCCATGCCAGCGCCTTTCCCCAAAGGTAAAAGCCGGCAGGGCCTTTGTTTTTACTTACAACCCTGCTGATCGAAAATTTATTTCAAAAAATCCGTGTAAAAATCGAATCCAAATAATTGATTTACAACTCTTTCCGAAGCCGGGCGACTGGAATATTCAACTGTTCGCGGTACTTGGCCACGGTGCGCCGCGCGATGTTGTAGCCTTTTTTGAGGAGCAGCGATTTGAGCTTTTCGTCGGACAGCGGGCGGCGTTTGTTTTCCTCGCCGATGAGGTCGGTGAGGATTTTTTTGACCTCGATGGTGGAGACCTCCTCACCGTCCTGGGTCTGGAGGCTTTCGGAGAAGAACTCCTTGAGGCGTTTGGTGCCGAACTCGGTCTGGACGTATTTGGAATTGGCCACGCGCGACACGGTGGAGATGTCGAGGCTGGTGGTGTCGGCGATGTCTTTCAGGATCATCGGCCGGAGTTTCTTCTGATCGCCGGTGAAGAAATATTCCTGCTGGTGGTCGAGGATGGCGCCCATGGTCAGCATCATGGTTTGCTGGCGTTGTTTGATGGCGTCGATGAACCACTTGGCGCTGTCGATCTTCTGTTTGATGAAGAGGATGGCTTCTTTTTCCTTTTTGTTGGGGCGCCGGCCGTTGCGGCCCGAGTTGAAGGCGCGCAGCATTTCGCGGTAGTGGTCGTTGATGCGCAGGTCGGGGGCGTTGCGGGCATTGAGGGTGAGTTCGAGTTCGCCGTCGCGGTTGTGGACGAGGAAATCGGGCACGATGTAGTTGAGGGCGCGGTCGCCGCGGGTGGCGAAACCGCTGGCGGGTTTGGGATTGAGTTTGAGAATTTCGTCGATAGCGACCTTGAGGTCTTCCTCGTCGAGGTTGAGGGCGCGGCAGAGGCGCGTGTAGTGTTTTTTGGTGAACTCGTCGAAGTAGTCGTTGATGATGCGCTGGGCGATCCCGATGGCGAGCCGTTCTTCGTAGGGCACATCGGCGTCGGTGCGGAGTTTGGCGCGCAGCTGCAGCAGGAGGCACTCCTGCAGGTCGCGGGCGCCGGTGCCCGCCGGATCGAACTGCTGGATTTTGGTCAGTACGTGTTCGATTTCGCGCTCGTCGGTGGTAATATTCTGGCTGAACAGCAGGTCGTCGACCATCGCGGAAGGGTCGCGGCGAAGGTAGCCGTCGTCGTCGATGGAGCCGATCACCTGCAGGGCGATGGCGCGTTCGCGTTCGTCCTTGAGCGGCAGGAGGCCGAGTTGCTGTTCCAGGTATTCGTGGAAGGTGTTTTCGGAAATGATCGGAATGGTGCGCTCCTCTTCTTCGCCGCCGCGATCTTCGCCGCGGGTTTTGTAGGTGCTGGGGTCGTCTTCGATAAAATCGCGGAGGTACTCGTCCATCCCGAAATCGTCGTCGCCATCGGAATCGGAGAGGCTGGAGGTATCGTCGTCGGCGTAGTCGTCGGCCGTATCCCGGTCGATCTCGTCAACCGCGCCGGCATCTGCGCCGTCCGACTCGGGGGCCGATTCGTCGGATTCGCCCGATTCGGCTTTTTGCTCGCGGGCGTAGTAGTCCGCATCGGCGTCGTCGAGGTCCATACTCGACATTTCGTCGAGCAGCCCGTCGTGCTCATCGCCTTCCTCGAGGGCCGGGTTGGCTTCAAGTTCTTCCTGGATGCGTTGCTCGAGCATGGCCGTCGGGATTTGCAGCAGTTTCATGAGCTGAATCTGCTGGGGCGACAGCTTTTGCTGCATTTTCTGGCTGAGCGTCTGTTTCGGTCCGTACAACGACATCGGGCGAGGCTGGGGGAGTTTTTACGATGATTCGGTTTAGCGATTTGCGTTATCTGTCAGCGCTGGTCCGGCGGCCCCATCAAAACGGGGGCCAATTTCGGCCGGGAAAGCGAAAACAGGCAGGACAGGGCGTATTTTTTGAAAAAGAGATATTATCTAAAAAATTAGAAATCAAATTTTTAGATAAAAATCCAGACGGCAGGCGTGGTGGTTTTTTTTCAAAAAAATTTCGGCAAGGTTAGGGAAAAACCGCTTTTCAGTGCAAAGGTTTAACACCTGTCGGCGGATTTTTTTTGCAGAAAGGAAACTTTACGACCGAATCGGGCTTTTAATGACGGAACTTTGCAGTCCCGAGCAGGTAAAGTGCCCGCCGGCTTTTGCCGCTGCCGCTTGCTCCATCCCGAATTTGTTTTTCCTTATGGCCAAAGATTGGACCCTCGGCGAAAAATCCGCCACCCTTAAAAAAGAAACCGAACACGCCGTGCTCGTCGGGCTCATCACGCCCGAAGTGACCGAGACGCAAGCGCAGGAATACCTCGACGAACTCGAATTCCTGGCCCTGACGGCCGGCGCCGTCAGCCTGCGGCGTTTTACCCAACGCCTGCAGCATCCCGAGCACACGAGTTTTATCGGCAAAGGAAAGGTGGAAGAAATCCGCCGCTACCTCGAGCGCCACGAGGAGATCAACATGGTGATCTTCGACGACGACCTCAGCGGCAAACAAACCAACCACCTCGAAGAAGCCCTGAAAGTGAAGATCGTGGACCGCTCCTCGCTGATCCTCGACATTTTTGCCAACCGCGCCCAGACGGCCCAGGCCAAGGCGCAGGTCGAACTGGCGCAGATGAAATACCTCCTGCCCCGCCTTCGCGGCCTCTGGACCCACCTCGAACGCCAGCGCGGCGGTATCGGGATGCGCGGCCCGGGTGAAACGCAGATCGAAACCGACCGCCGTATCGTGCAACAGCGGATCAAAAGCCTGGAAGACCGCCTGAAAGACATCGACCGGCAATCGCAGACCCAGCGCAAAACACGCGGCGAACTGATCCGCGTGGCACTCGTAGGCTACACCAACGTGGGCAAAAGCACGTTGATGAACCTGCTGAGCAAATCGACCGTACTGGAAGAAAACAAACTGTTCGCCACCCTCGATACCACGGTGCGCAAGGTGGTGTTCGGGACCATGCCTTTTTTGCTGTCCGATACCGTCGGATTTATCCGAAAACTGCCGCACCACCTGGTCGAAAGCTTCAAAAGCACCCTCGATGAAGTGCGCGAGAGCGACCTGCTGCTGCATGTCGTCGATGTGGCGCACCCGCAATTCGAAGACCATATCCGCACCGTGCAATCGACCCTGAAAGACATCGGGGCAGGCGACAAGCCAGCTTTGATGGTGTTCAATAAAATCGATCTCTACCGCGAGCGCTACTTCGACGATTTGCTCGACGCCGGCACGCGCCGCGAGTTGGAACTTGAACTCCGCGACCGGCTGCGCAATTCGTTTGGCGAAAATGTCTTCATCTCAGCCCGCAGCAAGGAGGGGATCGAAGAATTGCGCGAGCGCATGACGCGGCTGATCAAAGAGGCCTACGTGGTGCGCTACCCGCACCAGGTGAAAAGCTGGTAAGCGGCTCAATTCACCCCTTTTTTCTTTCAATTCATGACGAAATGCCTTGCCGGGGAATGCCCCTGCGCCGCACCTTTGCCTTGTCTTTTTACACAAAAGGCAGCATTCAGTCATGTCAAACATTATTCTTTTCGGCGCCACCGGGCACGCCGGCCGCGCCATTGCCGCCGAACTCGACCGGCGGGGTCATACCGTCAGCGCGGTGGTGCGTGACCGCGGGCGCGCGGCGCACATCGTGCCGTTTGCGAGCCGCCTGATCGAGGCCGATGTGTTGAAGCCCGAGACCCTGAAAGGTATTTGCGAGGGACAGGACGCCGTGGTGTCAGCCCTGGGGAAAAGCGTCTCGGCCTTCGATTTCAGCCGACCGGGTTTTGAAGCCGTCGATCTGGACGGCAATGCCCGCGTCCTTGCCGAGGCCGTATCGGCCGGGGTCAAAAAATTCGTTTACCTCTCGGCTTTCGGCGCCGAGGCAATGACGCACCTGACTTATTTCAGGGTGCACCACGAGTTTTCCGAACGCCTGATCCATTCCGGTCTCGACTACGCCATCGTGCAGCCCACGGCGATCATGAGCGCTTTTTACGACCTGCTTAAAATGGCCAGGCGGGGTATGCTGGTCACCATCGGCGAAGGCGAATGCCTGACCAACCCGATCAGCGAGGCCGATCTGGCCAGGGTTTGTGTGGACGCCCTCGACCAGCCGAACGCGGTGATTCCCGTCGGCGGCCAGCAGGTGTACTCCCGGCATCGCATCAACGAACTGGTGATGCAGGCCGTTCGTCCCGGTAAAAAAGTGCGCCATGTGCCGGTCGGCATGGTGCGCGCTGCCTTGCCCTTCTGGCGGGTGCTCAACCGCAACCTGTACGACAAGCTGGCCTTTTTTCTCGAAGTGACGCAGCACGAAACACTGGCCCCGAAAATTGGCCCCGAGGCCTTCGAAGACTGGCTGAAAAACGCCTGAATCCGGCTTTTTATCCTGTTTTATTCGCCGTTCGTCCGAGCCCTGGCGCCGGCCGTAACCTGATCGCCGCATCGGTGGTCAAAGGGGCTTTCTACTACCCAACCCATACCCAACGATGATGTCTTTGATCCGTTTTGTCCGCCCCCTCCTGCTGGCTGCCCTGTTGGGGCCCGGCCTGATTCGCCTGAACGCCCAATCGGTGGGCGATGCCGACGCAGCCGCCTTGCTGAACGCTCTTCCGCCGGCGCCGGCTTCTTTTTCCGAAATGGTGCAGCGCGTTTATCCCAACGGCGCAACCACCCCGCAGACCGGGCAATTTTACCAAACCTGGTTGTCGCAACTGGAAGCCGCGCAACAACAAATGCAGACTTTGTCGGTCGATTTTTACCGGCAATATCCCACGGGGATGAAACCCTCCGCGGCGCCGCCGGGCAACCGCGTGTCGCCCGACCAGCAGGCTGCCATGAATGCCGCAACGGCCGAACTGGCGCAAAAAATGCAAAACGACCCCGCTTTTGCCCGGGAGTTTGCGCGCATGACCGAGGCCGAACAACAAGCCTACATCACCAAACTGCTTGCCCAAAAAGGAATTCAGCCCGCACAGGGCGTGGCCAATACCTCCTCGGCCATGCCGGCCGGACTCGATACCGACTGGGCGGGCATGTGTACGACTTTTATGCAGACCAGCGCCGACCCGAATCGCTGGACCGCGCTGACCGAACTGCGACAACGCTTTGCCGAACGCCACACCGAGGTGGATGCCCGGGCAAACGCCGAAGTGGACAAGCTGCCGATGGTTTCCTTCGGGGAATACGGCCACGACCACGACCCCGAGAAAGTGAAGGCCATCCGTCAGGAAGCCGCCCGCAAACACGCCGAACTCGGGGAGGCCGAATGGAAGGAAGCGCAAACCCTGCTGGCGCAATATCGCCGCGAGGCGATGGCCCGAATGAGCCCGCTGAACGAGGCCCTGAAAAAAGTAAATTATGGTAAAAACTACGATTTCGGCATCCACTACACCCTGGTGCTGAGCGCTCGCCAGTTTATGTTGCAAGACCTGTATAGCCTTTTGACCAATGAAATCGAACAGATGGAAACCTGCGCGGCCTGGGAAAACCAGCGCCGTCAGACGCCCTGAAACGGGGCACAATTCATGTCGCACGACCGGCAACTGATGTCGCAAAACACGCAATTCAACCCAAACAAATAAAACAGCTGCCGTCGATGGGCTAATTTTGATGGACAATCTCTGCCGTGGAAAATTCGCTCAACGACAAATGGCTGCGCCTGATTGGCAATCCGCTTTCGGTTCCGATCGCCACACTGGCGCAAATGCCGATTTTTTACCCGGGACGTTGGGACCTCTGGTGGCAGTTTTCGCTGTATGGCCTGGTGTTCACCATCCTGATGTGGGAAGCGGGCCGCTGGATGATCCTCAGTGTCAGGCAGCGCTGGCCAGGGCTGCACAATACCTTTCCCCGGGTGTTGTGGACCCTGGCCGGCTGGCTGGCCATTTGCGCGGCGGGGCACGGCGCCTTGTTGTGGACGGTGGATAAAATGGTGGTGACGCCGTTCAAGGTTTTTACCCTCATCGGCCTGCGCAACAACATCATCACGGCTTTTGCCTTTTGGGCAGTGCTAGGCAGTATTTACGAGGCCATGTATTTTTTTCAAAATTACCGGCTGACCCTGCAACGCACCGAACAACTGCGCCGCGACCGGGCTCGCCGCCAGCTGGAAGGCCTGAAAAACCGCGTCAATCCGCACTTTTTATTCAACAGCCTGACCACCCTTTCCGCCCTGATCGGCGACAACCCGCGACAGGCGGAACGCTTCGTCGACGAGATGTCCAAAGTGTATCGCTACCTCTTGCGGGCCAACCAGACGACCGTGGTGGCGGTGGGCGAAGAGCTGGCGTTTTTAGGGGCTTATGCCTTTTTGCTCGAAACCCGTTTCGCCCCTGATTTCTCCGTAACGATTGCGGTTGAGTCGCGTTTTTTTGACCAAAAAATATTTCCCGCAACCCTGCGCGCCGCGCTCGATTACTGGGTCAGTACGCAGGAAATCGGCGCCGAGCATCCCCTGAACCTGCGGATACAAGCCGATGCCTCGGGCCTGCAAATTGAAGGCCCTTACCAGCCCAAAACCGTGTGGCTCGACGCCGGCGAGCAGGAATGGGCGCATTTCCGCAGCGATTTCGAAGCGCGCGGATTGCCCCTGCTTCAATCGGTCGACGACGGAAAAATGCACCTCCAGATTCCTTTTTTACCCGATCACTCCGCCGCCCTATGACGACGATTCGCCAATTGATGCAGTTAGGGTTTTCGCGCTTTTTTGCACCCTACTATGCCGAATGGATCACGGTCCCGTTTGCCATTGTGGCAGTCGGCTACATCCTGTTCGGCAAGGCGTATTTCGACGACTGGAGCGTGTTGATTCGCAGCACCCTGGTGTGCGTTGTGATTGCCATGATGGCGGTCTGGGCCAACCACCAGGTGCGCGACTGGAACCTGCGCCGCTTCCAGCGGCTCGACGAGTGGTATTGGCGCCTCCTGTACAGCCTTCCGGGCTACTGGGTTGTGAATATGTCCGGCGCGTCATTGGCCGTCGTGGTATTCGAATTTATGTCGGGCGGCCGTCTGGTCGTCAGCAGCGGGCAATGGTTCGGGCTTTTCCTGCTTTCCACGGTGATGATGCTGGCGGGCGCCGCTGCCCACGAGGCCCTGATTTACTGGCGGAAATGGCGCGCCGCGCTCATCGAAGCCGAGCAGCTCGAAAAATTGCACCTCGAAACCCAGTTTCAGTCCTTGCAGGACCAGTTGAACCCGCATTTTTTGTTCAACAGCCTCAATGTTTTGTCTTCGCTTATCACCGAAAACCCGCGCCGCGCCGAAGATTTTGTGGATCAATTGTCGAAAGTGTATCGCTACCTCCTGCGTTCCAACGACCGCGAACTGGTCAGGGTAGGGGAGGAAACGGGTTTTATCCGCTCCTTTTTTCACCTGCTGGCAACGCGTTACGAGACGGGTATTTCGCTCGATATAAAGGTTCCGCCAGCGTGGCTGGAGCGCCTGGTTCCAGCCCTTGCCTTGCAAATTTTGTTGGAAAATGCCGTGAAACACAATGAAATAGCCCCGGAAAAGCCCTTGCACATCGAGCTCTTCGTACAGGAAAACGAAGGGCAGGCCAGCCTGGTGATGCGCAACAACGTTCAACCCAAATCGACGCCTGTTCATTCCAGCCGCGTCGGTCTTGAAAACCTTCGGCTGCGCTACGAACTGCTCGGCGAAACCGGCTTTATCGTGCACAACGACGGCCGGTTTTTTACAGTCGAATTACCCCTCCTCGAATCATCTGCAACTATCCTGTCATGAATGCTTTTATCGTTGAAGACGAACCCCTGGCGGTGAAAAAACTGGTCCGCCTGCTTGAAGAAGTCGCCATCGACCTGCGGGTAGCCGGCACGGCCGGCAGCATCCGCGCGGCGGTGGACTGGCTCGAAAACAACCCTGCGCCGGACCTCATTTTTCTCGACATCGAACTGTCGGATGGACAGAGTTTCGAGATATTTCACCGCACGACGGTCAAAAGCCCGGTCATTTTCACCACCTCCTACGACGAATTCGCCCTTCGGGCATTCAAGGTCAACAGTGTCGATTATCTGCTGAAACCCATCCAGCGGGAAGAACTTGCGCAAGCCATCGACAAGTACCGCACCATCAAAACGCAGTATGCCGCCGATGGCTATTCGGCTTCGTCGGGGCTTACCGAGCTGCTCAGCGCCCTTAGCCAGCGGCTGGAGCCGCCGAAGGCTTATCGTTCGCGGTTTTTAGTCAAACATGCCCAGAAATACGTCGCCGTCGATGTCGCCGATATCGCTTATTTCTGGTCGGAGGGCCGTATCAATTTCTTCAAAACCCACGCCGGGCAGAAGTACCTCGTCGAGTACACCCTCGAGGAGATCGAGACCATGCTCGACCCGCGCGACTGGTTTCGCACCAGTCGCCAGTTTATCGTCAGTGTGCAGGCTGTTCATCAGATTCATGCGTATTTCGGCAACCGGCTCAAACTGAACCTCAGCCCTGAGGAGCCGCAGGAGGTGCTGGTGAGCCGGGAAAAAGTGAGCGATTTTAAAGAATGGATGGGGAAATAGCGGCGGCCCTTATCGACCGCCCCGCAGTGTCGCGTTTGTTTTTAGGCGACTATTTTCGCCGCAAAGACGAGGAGAAGTTCGCGAACCCTTTGCGTCTCCGCGCCTTTGCGGTGAAAATGGCGCGCCAAGGGGGATTTTTATTCTTTTAAAATCAGTTTGCGCGTCGTTTCGCCCTTTTCAGAATAAAAGTGCAAAAAGTAGGTGCCGCGCGGCAAATCGCCGACGTAAAGGCGTCCCCGTTCGCTGATTTTTTCGCGTCGAAGTGGCTTTCCGCTGGCGTCGACCAGGGTCAGCAGGGTAGGGGACGGGTCGAATAGTTTGATGTCCACGTGTGTTTTGGCGGGGTTCGGCGAGATTTGGACGGGCAATTGCGGCCTGGGCTCGGGTGCAGCCAGCGGTGCGCAGCCCGGGACGTCGCTCCACACCACGGTGATTTGTACGCCCAGCGCCTCGACGTAGTGCGGGCATTTGCCGGGCGAGGCGGTGAGCCAGTATTCGCCCGGCGCCGTGAGTTTCAGCGTGTCGTCGTTCGCGCCGGCGATGGGGTCCATACCGTTGTACCAGGTAAAATTGGTGGTATAAGGCGGCAGGGCAATGAGGTAAGCCGGCTGGTTTTGGCAGATGACCATTTCTCCGTTGGGGCCAATGTTAAAATTGCCGTCGGACAGTACCGTGACGGGCAGGAAGGCCAGTCCGTCTACCAGCACCTCGGCGCTTTGTTCGGTGCAGCCGCCGAGGGTGGCGGCTACGGACACGTAGAACGGGACGTCGTCGGAACTCACCGTCAGCGTCTGGCCGGTAGCGCCCGGGATGGGCTGGCTGCTGCCACCCGAAAAGGGCCGGCTGTACCATTGATAACTGTCGTAGGATTCGGTTGTCAGCACTTCGGTGCTGAGCGGGCACAACAAGGTGTTGCCGCTCACGGTCGGGGTAAAGGGGCACTGGGCAGACAAGGTGCTTGAAAAGGCTTGCAAGGCAAGTAAAAAGAAGATCGGTTTCATAAAAATCACTGGTTTGTTTTCTGGTCGTACAGACAGGACCCAAGCCGCCGCCGGTTGCTGTTTTCAGCGGTTTAAAAATTTTTTAACAAGTCGATTCAGGTGCGGCTGTAACGTTTTTTCGATACCCCCTGTCTGAGTTGACAGAACCCGTTGAACGGATAATTGTGCGCATTAAGATTTAAAAACCAATTTATTAAACATTGTAAATTCTGCCCAACATGAAACACAATCTGTCGAAAATCAGCCTGGCCGCAATGGCTCTTCTTTTTGTCGCCGTCTTCGGCCTCAGCAGCTGCAAAAAAGATAAAGACGATCCCGATCCCACCCCGACCCAACAGATCGTCGGCGACTGGGAGGTCAAATCCTTCACCATCGACGGCGTCGAAATCAAAGGCACGGTCGTGCTGTCGTCCAAGATCGAATTTGAGGCATACACCGGCACGAACGGCGACTTTGAATGGACCATCATCTACACGGACGGCAGCAGCGAAGTGGCTTCCGGCGACTACGAAGTTGACGAGGCCGACCGCGAAGTGAAACTCGAAAACGACAACGGCGAAACGCTGAAATTCGACTTTGATCTCGATGGCGATGAACTGGAACTTTCCGGTACCCTCGACGGCGAACGCTACGTCCTGAAAACAGAACGCGACTAACCGCGCGCCCTGTAGCGCCGACCTCCAGGTCGGCGCAGCAACGAGCAGCAGCAACCCGCGATTATCCGCCAAAGTTGGAAGCGATGATTGAACCCATCACGTCGTTCCAGTTTTGCCCGGAGATCGCGGGTTTTGCTTTTTGGCGAGGGGCGGTGAAGCGTTTTTGTGCGATAATTGATCGTAACCGTGGCTTGTAATCGCGGGTTGTTTTTTCTCTCAGCCTCGCCGACCTTGAGGTCGGCGCTACAGTGCTTATTTTTGCCATAAAACTCATCGTTCCACAACCGCCACATCATGTTGCTATCCACCCTGACCGAATTGTTTGTCCGCGACCTTGAAAAACTCAAAACCGAGATCCAGCAATACCGCGACGAAAACGCCCTCTGGGTCACCGGCGGCGAAATAGCCAACTCGGCCGGCAACCTGTGCCTGCACCTGGTCGGCAACCTCAACCATTTTGTCGGCGCTACCCTCGGACATACCGGCTATGTACGGGAACGCGACCTCGAATTTTCCCTCAAAAACGTGCCCCGGCAGGAATTGCTCGATGCCCTGGACAAAACCATTGCCGTTGTGCGCACCAGTCTCGCGACTTTGAAAGACGCCGACCTCTACGAGCGTTTTCCGCTGGAAAAACACGGCGAGGTCGTCACAACCGGCTACATGCTGCTGCACCTCCAGACCCACCTCAACTATCACCTCGGGCAGATCAATTACCATCGCAGACTGCTCGATGAAGCAGATTTTTGACCCGTCCGGGTATTTTTTTCAAAAACACCGAACTGGTTTTAACAAAAGGTTCTACTTTTGCCGAACGAACGTTCGGTATAATGCCTGTACAAAAAATTGACAAAACAGATTTGCTCCGCCGTTGCTGGGAGGTTTTCAACCGCCATGGCTACTACGGCACGTCCATCAGCATGCTGGCGGAAGCGACCGGGCTGGGCAAATCCGGCCTGATGCATCACCACCTGTCGAAAGAAGGGCTCATGCACGCCGTCATGGAGTACGCGCAGCAATACATGCGCGGCTACGTGCTGGCCGTGGCGGACGAGGATTTGCCGCCCGAACAGCGCCTCGAAAAATTGCTTCGCCGTCAGAACCGCCTGGCCAAATACGAGCGCCGCGGCTGTTTTTTTGCCAATACCGCGCTGGAAACCGGTCGCGAAGGCATTTTCAATCATTACATTGAGGATATTTTTGACGAATGGCAAACAGCGGTTGCGGGCATTCTCGGAGCCGTCATGTCGCCCGAAAAAGCCCGGGAAACCGCTTATCGCCTTTTGCTGGAATACGAAGGCGCCGTCACATTTTACAAACTCAGCGGCGACGAGCAGCACCTTGAAAACATGGTGGCCCGCGCCGTGGCTCTTTTCCCTCTCCCTGCGTCATGAACCGTTTGCAAGTGATCCTTTTCAAATTGATGGGTCTCGGTCTGAACCTGATGTCCCTCATTGCTCCCGACAAGACGGCGCAGCTCGCACTGCGTATTTTCGGAACGCCGCCCCGCCCGCGGCTTCGCCCCAAAGAACTGGCATTTCTGAACAGTGCCCGCCAGCTGCGCCGTGCGGCAGCCGGCCGTGAAATCGTGGAGTACCACTGGGGCCCTGCGGAGGGCCCGCTGGCCTTGCTCAGTTACGGCTGGGGCTACAACGCCGGCCGTTGGCGCCATTTCGTTCCTGCGCTGGTCGAGGCGGGTTGGCGAGTGATCGCCTACGACCCCTCGGGCCACGGCCTTGCGCCGAAAGGCTTTATGCACATGCCGCTGAACGCCGCCATAATCATGGATATGCTGCATACTTACGGGCCTGCGGAGGCTATTGTCGGACACTCCTTCGGCGGAAGCAGCAGCGTATATGCCGTGCATCGCGTGCCCGCCGGGTTGCGCCCCAAACGTATGGTCGTGATGGCATCGTTCAGCTACGTTCCCCAGGTGTTTCAGGATTATAAACAAGCGCTTGGCATTTGGCCGACGCTCTATTGGCCCATGGTGCGGCTGGCAGAAAAAATGCTGGGCGACCGCCTGGACCAATTCGATCTGGCGCGTCTGAGCGGCGATCTGGACGAAATCGACGCCCTGCTGGTGCACGACCCGGCCGATCAGGTTACCCCCTTTGCCCATGCACAACGCTTTCACAGTTTTTGGCCCGGCAGCGCGCTGTTGTCTGCCAAAGGTGCGGCCCACCACCTGGGGCACCCCGATGTGACGGAAGCCGTGTTGCACTTTGTCCTGCACGGCGCAACGCCCCTAAAAGCGCAGCGGCAGGAAAAACCGCTGCCTGTGGCGCACGAACTGGTGCGGTATTTTGCAGGGCTGTGAAAAAAAAGGCGAGGCAGGATAGTAGGACGGGCAAGTGTGCGTTTTATGCAAACTTCACCGCCTACCTTTGCCCACCTTAGCAGATTTTTATCCATGAAAAATATTGCCATTCTTACCGGCGGCGACTCCGAGGAGCGCGTCATTTCTCTTAAAAGCGGTCGCGTCGTAGCCGATCACCTTCCGGCCGACCGTTACCGCAGTTTTCTGATCGATATTCAAAAAGCCGATTGGCGCGACCTTGAATCGGGTGTTCAGGTGGATAAAAATGATTTTTCCCTCACCCTCGACGGCGAAAAGATCCGCTTCGATTGCGCCTTCGCGGCCTTGCACGGAAGCCCGCTTGAAGACGGCAAAATGCAGGGTTATTTCGAAATGCTGGGCATCCCCTACACCTGCTGCGACGGTTATGTGAGCGCGCTGACCATGAACAAACACAACACCAAGACGCAATTGGCGCCGCATGGCGTTCCTCTGGCCAAATCCAGGCTCCTGCACCGCGGCCAGGCAGTCGACCACAATGACTTGCTCACCCTGGGCCTGCCTTTGTTTGTCAAACCCAATACCCACGGCTCCAGTTTCGGGGTCAGCAAGGTGAAAACGGCTGGCGAACTTCAAGCCGCGCTGGACGAGGCCTGGCGTTTCGGCGATGAAGTAGTGGTGGAGCGTTTTATGCCGGGTCGTGAATTTGCCAACGGGGCATTTCGCCACAAGGGCGAAATCGTCGTGCTGCCGGTCACGGAAATCATCCCCGAAACGGAATTTTTTGATTTTGCGGCCAAATACGAGGGCAAATCAAAGGAAATCACCCCTGCCGACCTCACGCCCGAACAGACCCGCCAGTGTCAGGAGCGCACCCGGCAGGTGTATCAATTGCTGGGTTGCCGGGGCGTGGTGCGCTTCGATTATATTCTGGTCGGCGATACCTTTCATTTGCTGGAAGCCAATACGATTCCGGGTATTTCACCCGCCAGTATCGTGCCGCAACAGGCCAGGGCCGCGGGCTGGGAGCTGGGCGAATTTTTTGGCGCCCTCATCGAGGAAGCCTGCCGCTAAACCCCGATTGAAAAAACGGACACATTTCCCTGAAAAGAGACAGGATTTACAAGATTCACGGGTGTTGTCACAACGTCCTCGTTGGGCGCCGCGATGAACAGCGAGCAAATGAGACAGGATTTACAAGATGCACAGGTGTTGTCACAACGTCCTCGTTGGGTGCCGCGATGAACAGCGAGCAAATGAGACAGGATTTACAAGATGCACGGGTGTTGCCACAACCCCTTAATCCTGTAAATCCTGTCTATTACAAATACGCCCCAATACCTGACCCTCCTGTCGCAACAAAACGGGCGTTACTTCTTCACCGGCGCGAGCGAATCTTTCTGCAAGGGGGCTACGAAATAAATCACCTTGGTCAGCCATTTGCTGGTATCGGGCTCCGCGCCGGGGTCGGTGATGTATTCTTCAACAACCGGCGGAATACTGCGCAGGCCCTTTTTGGTCATGTAATCGTCCATGGCAAGGTGTGCATTGCCGATGCTGTCGTACACCCCGTAGTAGTCGATGACGAGGGCGCGACCACCGCCGACGGTGAACACGCCCAGGCCGTTGCCGAATTTTTTGGCCTCCGCGATGGGTACGCCGGCGGCATGGTCGGTAGTGTGCGTGGAGTCGTCCCATATCCAGGTCAGGCTGGAGGGTGCGGAAATCGGGCTAAGGCCCTGTTCCTGAATGGCGCTCATCGCTTTGGGAAAAACATCGGTGTAGAAGGCCTCCAAACTGTCGAACGACAGGGTTTTGCGCACGCCGACGTAGTATTTGACCGGGATTTCGGCCTCGGCCACTTCATAGCCCAGGTATTTGGGGTGGGCGATTTCTTCACAAATGCGTTTGAGGTTGGCCAGCCCGCGCTCGTAGTCCTTGCCCACCGCGGCGTCCATGTCCGTCAACATCGCGAAGCCGTTCCAGGGGAAGCCGATGTGCATGTCGAAACCCCAACTCACGTGGGTTTTGTCGTCTTTCGTATCAATTTTTATAAATGACGGCGAGGTGCTTTCCCAGGGTTTGGTAAAGTTCACCTCAATGTCGATACGGCCGGGGGTGACGGATTTGAGGGTTTGTTTGCCTTCGCCGACTTTGTCGTTGCCCGACCAGACGTACACGGCCCCGGCTTCGCCGTCGGTGCCCTCAATCACGGTTTTCATGTTGGGGTCAAGCGATTGCCAGGGCGACCATTTGGAGAAGTTTTTGAAATAACGGGCCTGTTCGAACACCACTTCGCGCGGCGCATCGATCTCGATGCTGCGCTCGACATGGTAGGTGCTCTTGGCGAATATCCCCATTGCAATCACGAGGGCGGCGAGGCCAAGAACGATATAAAGGAGGATTTTGAGTGCTTTCATGATACAGCAGACTGGTTTTATAAATAAAGATCAAGTTGTGTTTCGGGAAAAGTAAAAATTTGATGCAAATTTGACATAAAAAGTTTTAAAATAAAAAACATCTTCAAACTTTTCGACCAAAACAAAAAAGGCTGCCTGGTGGCAGCCTCTGAAAACGGAAACGGGGCGGTTTTTACACCGCGAAACTTTCGCCGCAACTGCAGGTTCGCGCGGCATTGGGGTTGTTGAACGAGAACCCTTTGCCGTTCAGTCCGCCGGAGAATTCGAGTGTGGTATTGAACAGGTAGAGGAAGCTTTTGAGGTCGGTGACCACCTTGACCCCGTTGTCTTCAAAAACCTGATCGTTGGGCCGCGACTCGTTGTCGAAATCCATTTTGTACGACAGCCCCGAGCAGCCACCCGACACGACCGACACGCGGAGGAAAAAGTCGTCGGCGATGTGCTGACTGTCGCGGATTTCGGTGATTTTCTGTTTGGCGCTTTCTGCTACGTAAATCATGGCGTTGTGCTGTTGAACAATGGATCAGGCCGTGGCCTCGGTCGGGGCGGCGTCGGAATGGATGCCGTTTTTCTCCTGATAGTCCTTGATCGCGGCTTTGATGGCGTCTTCGGCCAGCACGGAGCAGTGGATTTTGACGGGCGGGAGGGCCAGTTCTTCCACGATGTCCATGTTGTCGATTTTGCCGGCTTCGTCGAGGGTTTTGCCTTTGAGCCATTCGGTAGCCAGCGAGGAGGAGGCGATGGCCGAGCCGCAGCCGAAGGTTTTGAACTTGGCGTCGCGGATGATGCCGGTGGCTTCATCCACTTCGATTTGCAGGCGCATGACGTCGCCGCATTCGGGCGCGCCCACGAGGCCCGTGCCGACGTTTTTGGCTTCCTTGTTGAGGGAGCCCACGTTGCGCGGGTTTTTGAAATGGTCCAGTACTTTATCGGAATATGCCATGTTGGTAGTTGATTTTGATCGTAAAAAGGTGAAAAAACCTCATCAGTGCGCGCTCCATTCGATCTTGCTCAGATCGACGCCGTCTTTGTACATCTCCCAGATGGGCGAGAGTTCGCGCATGTGGTTGACGCCGTTGCTGACCAGGCGGATGGCTTCGTCCACTTCTTCCTCGGTGGTGAAGCGGCCCAGGGAAAAGCGGATGGAGGAGTGCGCCAGGTCGTCGCCGAGACCCATGCCGACAAGCACGTAGGAAGGTTCGAGCGAGGCGGAGGTGCAGGCCGAGCCGGACGACACGGCGATGTTCTGGTTGAAGGTCATCATCAGCCCTTCGCCTTCCACGTGTTTGAAAGAAATGTTGGCCACGTGGGGCATGCGGCTTTGCACGTTGCCGTTGACCTTGGTTTCTTCCAGTTGGGTGAGGGCGCTTTCCAGTTTGTCGCGCAGGCGGGAGAGCCGCTCGGCGTCCTGTGCCATTTCGAGGCGGGCGATTTCGGCGGCTTTGCCAAAACCGACGATGCCCGGCACGTTGAGGGTGCCCGAACGCATGCCGCGCTCGTGGCCGCCGCCGTCCATCTGGGCGGTGACTTTCACGCGCGGGTTTTTGCGGCTGACGTAAAGACCTCCCACGCCTTTGGGGCCGTACATTTTGTGGGCCGTGAACGACATGAGGTGAACGCCGGTTTCGCGCGGGTGCGTGGGGATTTTGCCCACGGCCTGGGTGGCGTCGCTGTGAAACAATACGCCGTGCTTTTCGCAGATCTGCGCGATGTCGCGCATGGGCTGGATGACGCCGGTTTCGTTGTTGGCCCACATGATCGACACCAGTACGGTGGTCGGTTTGATGGCGGCTTCCAGTTCTCCGAGATCGACCAGGCCGTCTTCCTTTACTTTCAGGTAAGTGATTTCGGCGCCCTGTTTTTCCAGGTGCTTGCAGGTGTCGAGGATGGCCTTGTGCTCGGTCTCGACCGTGATGAAATGGTTGCCTTTGCGGGCATACATTTCGAACACGCCTTTGAGCGCCAGGTTGTTGCTTTCGGTGGCGCCGGAGGTGAAAATGATCTCCTTGTCTTCCACTTGCAGCAGTTGCGCGATCTGTTCGCGGGCGTAGTCCACTGCGTCTTCGGCTTCCCAGCCAAACTGGTGGCTGCGGCTGGCTGCGTTGCCGTGTTTTTCGTAAAAATAGGGGATCATCGCCTCTACGACACGGGGGTCGCAGGGCGTAGTGGCGTTATTGTCGAGATAAATCAGGCGGCGCTTTTCCATGCAGCGGGCGATGTTGTCTTTTATTTAGATTGAATCAAGGTAGTGATTCGGCGTGCAAAGATAAACAGCGTCCGGCTAAAAAGGTTTTTAGAAAAAAATTATCCCGAAAGGACTTTCACCCCGCTCTTTTTCTAACCCGGCCCCCGCTGCAAAGCCCGCAAAACCTCCTCCTTTTTCGCCCTCGAAACGGGCGCATGCTCCCCGTTGTGGAACAAGAGGTAGCCGCCGTCTTTTTTCACCCAGCTTTTGACAAAAACGGGGTTGATCAGGTGCGACTGGTGGCAACGCACGAAGCCGTAAGGCCGCAGCAACTCCTCGAACTCGAAAATCGGTCTTGAAACGGTGAGTTTCTCCCCGCCGGCCAGGTAAAAGAGGCAGTAGTTGTTGTCGGACTCGCAGCGCACGATGTCGGCCGGCCGCACGAAACGGGTTTCTTCGAGCGAGGTCAGCGCGATGCGGTGGTTGTCTCTGGGCTGCTGCAAAAGGTGGAGCAGGTTGTCGAGTTGCAGGTTTTGCCGTTTGTCGCGGGCTTTGCGGGCGGCGCGGTCCACGGCCTGTCGGAGTTCGTCGGGCGACACGGGTTTGAGCAAATAATCGACCGCCGCAAACCGAATGGCCTGAATGGCGTACTGGTCGTAGGCGGTGACGAAAATGAGTTCGAAATCGATCGAAGGCAGCTCGCGCAGCAGATCGAAACCCGATTGCCCGGGCATTTGAATGTCGAGAAAAACCAGTTCGGGTTCGAGTTGCCGGAGCAAGGTTTTGCCCGCCTCCGCGCTGGCAGCCGTGCCGACGACGCTCAGTTCCGGGCAATACTCGCGCAGGAGGCTGGCGAGGTTGTCCAGGTTGTTGGGTTCGTCGTCGATCAGGAGGGCGCGGAGCGGGTTCATAAAAGCCAGTGTTGAAACCAAAGTTCTACCTGCGCGCCTTCGCCGGGCCGGCTGTCGAGCCGCATGACGATCTGGCGTTCGCCGGACATTTCATTGAGCAATTTGATTCGGTCGGCCGTGAGTTTCAGGCCGTAGCCTTCGGCGCCCGGCTCGGCGGCAAAACCTGCGCCGTTGTCGATCACGCGGATAAAAAGATCGCCGCCGGAAGCCTCGGCGACCAGTCGTACGAGCCCGTTTTCCCGCAGCCCCGACACGCCGTGTTTCACGGCATTTTCGACCAGGGGCTGGAGCAGGAGCGAAGGTACTTCGATGGTGTCGGGCGCCAGTTGCGGGTCGATCTCGATGGAATAACGGAATCCGAAGCGCAGTTTTTCGAGCGAAAGATAGGTGTCGAGGGTGGCGATTTCCCGCGACAGCGGGACGAAATTGCGCGCCACGTCGGCCAGCGAATTGCGCACCAGGCTCCCGAAAGCCGACAAATAGCGGTTGGCGCCGTCGATGTCGTTGCGATTGATCAGACCCTGAATGGAGGAAAGGGCGTTGAAAATAAAATGCGGATTGAGCTGGGCGTACACCGAGCGCAGCCCCAGCGACAGGCGTTCCTGCCGCGCTTGCTCCGCGGCCATCCTGCGCCTTTGCCGGCGCAACAGCACGAGCAAAACCAGCCCCCCGAGCGTCGCAAGGGCCATCAGGCCGAGGGCAAGGCGGAAAGGCCAGCGCTCGTACCAGGGCGCTTCGATGCTGAAACGGTAAAGGGTGGGGTTGTGGCGCTGCTTGGCGAAGCGCATTTCGAGCGTGTAATCGCCGGGTTTCAAATGCCGCAGCCAGATGAAATTGTTGTCCATGTCGTTGGCCCGCCAGGGCGTCTCGACCCTGCCGTCGTGCTGCAACTGGTATTCCAGGGCTTCTTTTTTGTAAACCGCCGCCCGCAGAAACACCAGCAATTCGTCTTCGCCGGCCGGCAGCACGAGCAGCTGCTTCTCGCCTGAAATACTGTCGCCGCGCGCTGCCGGGTAGCGTTCGGCCAGTTTTTTGGCTTCGCGGGGGTTGAGGCTGAAATCAAAAGGATTTTTCAAATGCGTGATCACCTCGTGCAATTCGTCGCGGGTGAGCACCGACAACAGCGCAGGGTGCGTCTCCTTCCAGCAAACCACGCTGGACGTAAACGGCGCGCTTTTGCCTTTTTCCCGCAACTCCACGACAAGGCAATGCCCCCAGCTCGTCGAGTAGCCGCCCAGGAAGGCAAACCCTTCGCGAAACTGGTTCAGCTCGAAATCCTCGTCGGTAAACGCATCGATCCCGCTCCAGTCCCTCAGCACGCCGCCGCCGGCTTCCGACACGCGGAATTCGTAGCGCGCCGCGTTGTGGCGAAAAATACCCGGCGCGAGAAAATACACCGCCGCGGAATCGTAGGTGTTCAGAAAGAGCTGCCCGGCTTCCAGGTTCGACCTGAACCGAAATGCCGAGCCGGAAAAAGTCATGTCGAGCGGCGAGCGTTCGGGATCGAGGTCGTCTATCGAATAAATGCCGTTGTTGGGGATGGCGGTCACCAGCAGGGGCGTACTGTCGCGGCCTTCGCCGAGGTAGGAAGTGGAGTAGTTGTTCCATTCTATTTCGGAAAAATGCTGGCTGGTGTCGCGCCAGCTGATCTGGGCGCCCAGGCCGCTCGCGGCCATTAAAAAGGCGAAAAATAACAGATGGCGCATATCAGGGGCGTTTCCAGAAGTTGACAGGATCGTTGGTGTTGTAAAAAATGTAGGTGGCGCCGCTTGCCGAATCGCTGAACTCGCGCACAGCCGGCTCCTGTTTGAAATAATCGAGCGGCAGCAGTTGCACGTACCGCATGGTTTTGCCCGCTGCCGGTGTTTCGAGGTCCCAGGCGCTGTCCACCGGGCATTGCAGGATGTACAGGTTTTTGGCCATGTAGCGATACAAATACTCGGCTTTGTCGGGCGTATAGCGGTGGTTCCAGTTGGCGGCGGGATTGATGAGCAGGGGCTGGTCGAGGATGATGCGCTCCCGCACTTCCGCGATGCCGAGCAACTCGCCTTTTTCGTTCATCACCCAGGTATCGTAGGTCGGATCGACCCAGATCCATTTGTCGAGCGAGGGCACGAACACGACATTGATGACGTGGCAGTCGGGATCGATGCCCAGGCTGTCTTTGGGCAGGCAGGTCACCAGTCGCGAGGCGAATCCGAGGGAAAGGTAACACTCGTTGAGCACGGTGGCGAGCCCCCGGCAATTGAGGCCCCGTTTGCCGCCCCGGCAAGCCTCGATCATGGCCTGCGCGTTGTGTTGCGCGGGGTTGCCGTGATCGCCGTCGTGCGGGACCATTTCGTGGACCCAGTGCAGCACGTTGAGCGCCTGCGAGAGGTCGTTACCCGAGCCGGCGACGGAATCGAGGCGGTACGTTTCGCGCAGGGCTTTCAGTTCCGGCTTTTCCGCCGGATCGTAGTGAAAGGCAGGCCAGGGGCGGGCATCCGCGACGTTGTAAGCCGCCGCGTGGCGCAGGATGAACAGGTAATCGCCCACCGCCCTGATCGGCTCCGCGAGGGCAGCGAAACGCGGTTCGCTCCGGATGATTTCGAGGTCGGGGTCGGCGATCAGGTGGGAATAATTGGTGTACCCCGCTTCGATGGCCCGGCCCAGGTGGTCGAGGGCCGGCGTTTTTTGCCCGCAAAGCGCGTAGGTGCAGGCGAGGTTGTAGTGGGCGTCGGCTCGTTCGGCGGCGTATTTTTTGCGCGTCGCGGCGTCGAGTTGCGCGTAGCGGCGCTCCCAGTCTTGGAGCAGCAGCCGGTAGTTTTGGGTGTCCTTTTTTAGATAAAGGGAGAAAAAAATACTGTCGTGCTGCCGGGCGAAGGTTTCGAAGTTGCCGGCGTTTTGCGCTTGCGAGCGCAGCGTGGCCAGGGTAAAAAACAGGATCAGAAGATGTGCCGTTTGTGCGTACTTTTTCATGATAAAACAAGGTTGAATGCGAGGGCAATGTTGCGGCAAACGGCGGTGGTCCGCGGCGCGAAATGTGAATCCGGCGCGCCCAGCTGTGAATTGGGGAAAAATGTATCCGGCGGCCATTTAAATATACGGGCAGCCCCGCGATTCGCTACTTTTGCCCACTTGTACATCATGGCACACTCCACCGAATTTTTCTCCGAATTTCAGCCCGTCTCCAAAGCCGACTGGCTCGCCCGCATTTCCAAAGACCTCAAAGGCAAGGCCCTCGACGAGCTGTATTGGCAGCTCTCCGGCGCGCTGCGCGTCGATCCCTTCGGACACGCCGACGATTTCCCCGAACTGCCCGCGCCGCTGAATGCCGGCCCCCTGCAATGGGAGATTTGCGAAGACATCGACGCCGCCGACCCGGCCGCTGCCAACGCCCAGGCCCTCGAAGCCCTGAATTTCGGGGCGGAAAGCCTCTGTTTTCAGCTGACCGAGCCGGCCAGTTCCGCGTTCCTGCGCACCCTGCTCGAAGGGGTGCATCCCGATTTTATCAGCCTGCAATTCGCGGGCCCCGGCCTGGCGAAAAACCCCGGCGCCGTGCTGGCCACCCTCGAAGCCCTGGCCGCCGAGCGCGGCCTCGACCCGCGCGCCCTGCGCGGCGCCCTGCGCTACGATCCCGCCGCCGCCGAAGGACTGCAGGACTGGCGTTACGTGGCCGATCTGCTGGCCTACGGCCGCGAGCATTTTCCCGGCTTTACCCTGCTGTCGGTGGAAGGCGCCGGCGAATGGCAGGGCGCCGCGGGCGTTGCCGACGAACTCGCGGCCCTGCTGAAACGCGCCAACCACTACTTCAAACAGTTCGCCGACCGCGGCATGAACCCGGCCGACGCCGCCCGCGCCCTGCAATTGACGGTAGCCGTGGGGGCGAGTTATTTTGTTGAAATAGCGAAGCTGCGCGCCCTGAAATTGTTGTGGCTCAACCTCTTGAAAGCCTGGGGCTTGCCAACCGCCTACCCGCCGCTCGACGTGCGTTTCGCGCCCGACGCCTACGCCGCCGAGGAATATTCCAACCTGATCCGCGCGACGACGATGGCCATGTCGGCCGTGTTGGGCGGCGCCGACCGACTGGCGGTGCGGCCTTTCGACGCCGGCACGGATGCCCCGTCGCGGCCGGCAGGATTCGGCCGCCGCATGGCCCGCAACGTGCAACATTTGCTCAAAATGGAGAGCTTTTTCACCGAACTGCACGACCCCGCAGCCGGCAGCTACTACGTGGAAAAACTGACGCTGCAACTCGCGGAAGCAGCCTGGACGAAGTTTCAGGCGGACTGAGGATGTCCGGGCGTTCAACCAATGAAAACAACCTTGAAGGGTCGTTTTGCAAAAAACAAACCATGACCTCGATATGACACCCACCGCCTGTTTCAACCGCATCCGAGCGTTCATCGCCAGCGACGAGCTGCCCGCCGCGCTCGATCTGCTGCGCAAACTGCTCGCCAACAGCCCCCTGCTCGACGAGGCCCTGCACCAGTCGGGGCGGTTTGAAAACATCCGGCAACAAATCCGCCTGGGCACGGTGAGCGCCTCCGATGCGAACCTGACCCAAAACCAGATTCGGGCCGCCCTGCTCGATCTGGTGCGGGAGATCGAAGATCTGGGCGGGTTTAGTGCGGGGGATAGTGCGGGGGATAGTGACGGGGTGACTTTGAGTCACCCCGTCACTCGCGCCGGCACGCTGCGCGACGAAATCAACCGCGCGATTTCAATTATTGATTCGAAAAATGTGGTGGCGGGATCGGATATTTCCACGGAGGGAGGGGATGTGCATATCGGGGACAGGAATGAGCACACCCACCATCACTACGGGGACAAAACAATCCCCCGCCTTCTCACCACCCCGCCTTTCAACTCCGAGATCTTCCTCGGCAGGGAAAATGACCTGGCCGCCATCGAGACGGATTACCAGCAACACAACCGCCTGCTGGTTTTGGTCAATGGCGAGGGCGGCATCGGCAAAACCACCCTCGCTTCCAAATACTGGTACGCCCACGAGGCCCGCTACAAACACCTGGCCTGGCTCTATTCGGATGCAGGCATCGGGACGGCCCTGGTGACCTTGAAAGAAAAACTGGAAGTCGCCTTCGCGCCCGACGACAACCTGGACACCCAGGTGCGGCGCATGGCAGAAGCCCTCAACAACCTGGATGCGCCCTGCCTGCTGATCTTCGACAATGCCAACGACGACGCCGATCTGAAAAAACACTACGCCACCCTGCACCGGCTGGCCAATTGCCACATCCTGCTGACCTCGCGGGTACGCAAGGTGGCTGATATGAAAGTGCACGAGGTACAAGCGCTCGGTGCGGAAGATGCCGTGCGATTGTTCAAGACCCACTACCCCGAACTCGCGGACGACGAATTGCCCCTCTTGCAAGATGTCCTGAGCGCCGTGGGCCGCAATACGCTGGTGACCGAAGTGCTGGCCAAAAACCTCGCGGTGCTCAACCGCTTTGCGCGGCGCTACACGCTGGCCGATTTGCTCCGCGACTTGCAGGCCAAGGGACTGCTGGCCCTCAAAAACAAGGCCGTGGCCGTGGTGTATGGCAGCGACACCCTGCGCGAGGCCGAACCGACCGACATCATCGCCGCCATGTACGACCTGGCCCAATTGGACGAGGCCGAATGCCGGCTGCTGAGCAACCTGTCCGCGCTGCCCGCCGAAAATATCCCCTACGCCCGGCTGGCTGTCCTGCTCGGCGAAGCGGAAGAGGCGCTCGAAGCCCCGCTCGGCAGCCTCGAAAACAAAGGCTGGATCGAATACCGCAAAAGCGACAACAGCTTCAAGGTCAGTCCAGTCGTACAGGAAGTAACCAAAAGCAAAAACGCCGGCCGCCTGCTGGACGACTGCCGAACCTTGGTTAAAGTATTATTGAGAGGGCTGAACGAAGACAACCGCCACACCGACAACTACCAACAGGCAGCCGTATTTGCCCGCCTGGGGGCATCCGTCGTGCAGGCCCTGCCTACGGATGATGATGTGGCTACTTTATGCCAGAATATCGGCAATTACCACCAGGACACCGGCAATTTGGACGGTATGATGCAGGCTTACCAAAAGATGCTGGACATCCAGACTGCCCTTTGTGAAGCCGAACCCGACAATGCCGATTTCAAAAACGGACTGGCGATCTCGTACGAAAGACTGGGCGAGACGCACACGTCGCTGGGGAATTTGGACAATGCCTTGACTTTTTTTGAGCAGTACAATCAATTAGAAAAAGAGTTGTACGAAGCGTATCCGCAAAATGTGGAGTTCAAAAACAATCTGGCGATCTCGTACTCCAAACTGGGCGATACGCACATGTCGCTGGGGAATTTGGACAATGCCTTGACTTTTTTTGAACAATACAATCAGTTAGAAAAAGAGTTGTACGAAGCGTATCCGCAAAATGTGGAGTTCAAAAACAATCTGGCGATCTCGTACGAAAGACTGGGCGATACGCACATGTCGCTGGGGAATTTGGACAATGCCTTGACTTTTTTTGAACAATACAATCAGTTAAAAAAAGAGTTGTACGAAGCGTATCCGCAAAATGTGTCCTTCAAAAACGGTCTGGCGATCTCGTACTCCAAACTGGGCGATACGCACAGGGTGCTGGGGAATTTGGACAATGCCTTGACTTTTTTTCAGGATGAAACCCAATTATTTGAAGAGTTGTACGAAGCGTATCCGCAAAATGTGGAGTTCAAAAACGGACTGGCGATCTCGTACTCCAGACTGGGCGATACACACAGGGCGCTTGGGAATTTGGACCATGCCTTGACTTTTTTTGAGCAGTACAATCAGTTAGAAAAAGAGTTGTACGAAGCGTATCCGCAAAATGTGGAGTTCAAAAACGGTCTGGCGATCTCGTACTCCAAACTGGGCGATACGCACAGGGTGCTGGGGAATTTGGACAATGCCTTGACTTTTTTTCAGGATGACTTTTTTTGAAACCCCTTCAAAACGTTTTGCCGTCTCGTACGAATTATTTGAAGAGTTGTACGAAGCGTATCCGCAAAATGTGGAGTTCAAAAACGGACTGGCGATCTCGTACTCCAGACTGGGCGATACACACAGGGCGCTTGGGAATTTGGACCATGCCTTGACTTTTTTTTGAGCAGTACAATCAGTTAGAAAAGAGTTGTACGAAGCGTATCCGCAAAATGTGGAGTTCAAAAACGGTCTGGCCATCTCGTATTTACTCCTCGGGCAGTTTTACAGGGATCAACAAAATGACCCCGAAAGCGCCAAAGACTACATCCGAAAAGGCTATGCCCTGTACGTGGAATTGGTGCGGGATTTCCCCAACCATGTTGCTTTTCGGGGAAACTACGAGTGGGCGAAGGCGGCCCTGGGCGAGTGAGGCGGAAGGGTAGTGACGGGGTGACTCAAAGTCACCCTGTCACTACGCCCACATGTTGCTTTTCGGGGAAATTACGAGTGGGCGAAGGCGGCCCTGGGCGAGTGAGGCGGAAGGGTAGTGACGGGGTGACTCAAAGTCACCCCGTCACTACCCTTCCCCAGCCCCTCAATACCCCCGCAAGACATACAAGACATCACCAAAACCGACAACCATGCATTTCGAAGCAAACGTCATTTACCATATCTACAATCAGGGCAACAATCGGCAACCGATCTTTTTCAAGCCCGATAACTACTTGTTTTTTCTGGAAAAAATGAGGAAGCATATCCTGCCGTATGGCGATTTTCTATGCTATTGCCTCATGCCCAACCATTTTCATTGGCTCGTGTATGTTCGGGAGCCGGTGCTTGGACGTAGTGACGGGATGACTTTGAGTCACCCCGTCACTACGTCCGCCAATCCGCGCTCGCTCAACGAATCTATCGGCATTTTACTGCGCTCGTACACCCGCGCTATCAACAAACAAGAAGACCGGTCGGGCAGCCTGTTCAGGGAAGAAACCAAGGCCAAAGACGGATGGGAAGACCCATACCTCACACCTGTCCATCAGCATTATGGCAAGGTTTGGCAAAATTGGGAATGGTATGGACCGACCGCATTTCAATACATTCACAATAATCCTGTGAAGGCCAAACTGGTGGAACAGCCACAGGATTGGCCTTATTCTTCGGCTTCCGACTTTGCGGGTTTGCGGAATGGAACGCTCTGCAATCAGGTATTGGCCAAAGAATTGTTGTTTTTGAGGTAGAGAGGGGGGATAGTGAGGGGGTGACTCAAAGTCACCCCCTCACTATTGAGTCACCCCCTCACTATGAGTCACCCCCTCTCTACTACTGACCCAAATTACGTCCGACGCTAACTGCAATCATCCCCGCCCCGTACCTGTTGTCTCACCTTTGCGTCGTTCACGTGTAGTGACGGGGTGACTCAAAGTCACCCCGTCACTACAACTGACAACATGGCAACCATCCTCTTTTCTATCGTAATGCTCCACCTGCTCGTGGGCTTTGGATACGTGATGTACAAACTCAACAAAAAGCCCGATACGAAGGCTTAAATGCCACCGATCCGTGCAGGTTTTTCAGACCGGCCGCGGCGCTATCCAGATAGCCGCGGCCGGTTTTTTTATTAGGCCGAAGAGACGTATGGGGATTTTACTACCTTTAAAACACCATTATTCACTCACCAGCCTGTTTCCTTTTATGAAGACCTTTTTTACCGCGCTTTTCCTCTGTTTCCTCGGCGCGGGCTACGCCCAAACCTCGGCCGACGAGGTCGTACCCATCACCGTCACCACCTCGACCGCGCCTTCGATCACGCTCAGCTGGCCCGCGCCAGCGGCCGGGGTGACCGAAGTGTACGTCCTTCGCAAACAAATTTTTGAAACGGCGTGGACCCTGCTCGACAGCCTGCCCGCCAACGCGACGAGCTTCACCGACGTCGGTATCGGCACGGGACAGGCGAGCGAGTACATGCTGCTCCAGCGCGGCGGCACCCCCGCGCAACGCATCGGCCTGGCCTACGCAGGCATCGACCTGCCCGCCTACACGGGTTCGCGGGGCAAGATCGTACTCGTGATCGACGACGCGCTTTCGGCGCCGCTGTCGGGCGAGCTGGCGCGCCTCGAACAGGACCTGCGCGGCGACGGCTGGCAGGTGCTGCGCCACGATATTCCGGTGGCATCGAGCAGCGTCGCCTCGGTCAAAACCCTGATCCGTACGGACTGGGAAGCCGATCCGAACACGCTGTGCGTCTTGCTGTTCGGCAATATCCCCGTGCCGTACTCGGGCGATATCGCGCCGGACGGGCACACCGACCATATCGGGGCCTGGCCGACCGATTATTACTACGGCGACTTCGATGAAGAACTCTGGACGGATACGGACGTCAATGATGCCGCGGCCAGCCGGCCGGCCAACCGAAACGTGCCGGGCGATGGCAAATTTGACCAGAGCCTCACGCCGAGTTTGCCGGAAGTGGTCGTCAGCCGGGTGGATTTTTCCAACCTGAACGGCTGGAACGAGTCGCAAACCGAACTGTATCGGCGCTATTTGAATAAAAACCACGCTTTCCGGACGGGGGCGTACAAACCCGCGAACAAAACGCTGGTGGACGATAATTTCGGCTATTTCGGCGGCGAGGCTTTCGCCCAGAACGGCTGGCGCAACGGCGCGGCTATTTCGGGGCCGGCCAATGTGCAGGAGGGCGATTTTTTCAACGACACCGACAACCAGAGTTTTCTGTTCGGCTACGGCTGCGGCGCGGGTTCGTACACCTCCGCCGCGGGCGTCGGCACTTCGGACAATTTTAAAACCGACAGCGTCAATATCGTTTTTTCCATGCTGTTCGGCAGCTACCACGGCGACTGGGATTATGAGTCCAATCCCCTGATGCCCAGCGCCCTGGCCTCCAAAGGCGGAATCCTGACCTGCACCTGGGCCGGGCGCCCCAACTGGCATTTTCACCACATGGCACTCGGCGAACCGATCTGGGTGAGCGCCTACTGGGAGTGGCTCAACAGTTTCCTGACTTACCGGGTCTATCCGCCCTCGGGCATCAATGTGGCTTTTGACGAACTCGTGCACGTCGGGATGCTGGGCGATCCGACCCTGCGGGCGCATGCCGTTGTGCCGCCGACTTCGGTCGTGGCCAGCCCGGGTTGCAGCAATATCCAGCTCAACTGGACGACCTCGGTCGATGCCAGCCTGGGGTACTACGTGTATCGCGCCAACTCGCTCGACAGCGTGTTTCAGTTGCTGACGACCAACCCGGTCAGCGGCACGAGTTTTAACGATACCGATCCTTTGGACGGGATGAATTTTTACCAGGTAAAAAGTTTGAAAAAAGAGGTGGTTCCCACCGGCTCCTATTTTAACCAAAGCATCGGCGCGCCAGCGCAGGCTTCGTTCAACGGTCTGCCCACGGTGTCGGTCACGACCACCCCGACGTCCTGCAACGGCGGTTTCGACGGCACCCTCAGCATCAGCGTCAGCGGCGGCACGCCGGGGTATTCCTTCCTCTGGTCGCTGGGCTACACCACGTCTGCCATCACCAACGCCGCGGCCGGCAACTACCTCGTGACGGTCACCGACCAACTGGGCTGCTCCGTGACCGCCACCGCCACAGTATCGCAGCCTTCGGCCTTGCAGGTGCAGGCTGCGTCCACCAACGTGTCGTGCAACGGCGCCGCCGACGGCAGCATCCAACTGACGGTGACGGGCGGCACCCCGCCCTACACGGCCGAATGGTCGAACGACGACTCGGGGGTGATTATCAACGGGTTGAGCGCAGGGGTCTATTCCTATACCGTGACGGATGCGAACGGCTGCACCAAGGTCGGTTCGCGCACGATCACCCAGACCGCGCCGCTGAACGCGCAGGCGTCGGTGATGAATGCCAGTTGCTTCGGCGGTACGGGCGGCATCCTGCTCAATATTTTTGGCGGTGCGGGGTCGTACGTCGTGGACTGGGCGGATTTGCCCGGGGCCAATAACCCCGTAAGCCGCAGCAATTTGCCGGCCGGCACTTATCAGGTGACCGTCACGGACGCCAATGGCTGTACCACGGCTACTTCGGCGCAGATCACCCAGCCGAGCGCGATCAACATTCAGTTTGCAGTCACCAACGTAGCCTGCGCGCCGGCTTTGCTGGGCAGCATCGACATGACGGTGACGGGCGGCTCGGGGCTTTACACCTTCTTCTGGTCGAACGGGTCCACAGCCTCCTCCCTGACCAATCTTGCCGCCGGGGCCTACACCGTGACCGTGGCCGATTCTTACGGCTGCACCAAAACGTCCACGGCGACGGTCGGCCAGAATACCTCCATCAACATCCAGTTTGCCACCGTGGCGGCCAGTTGTAACGGCGCTTCCGACGGCATGGCCAGCGCAACAATCACCGGCGGCATGCCGCCGTACACGTATCACTGGAGCAATGGCGCTACGACGCTCACCCTGAACAATGTGCCGGCCGGCGCCTACACACTTTCCGTGACGGATGCGAGCAATTGCGTGGTGACAGGCTCCGCCAACGTCACACAGCCGCCTGCCCTGAATCTCACATTTTCGTCCTACCCTGTCAGTTGTCACGGGGGACAAAACGGCGCGATCGACCTCACGGTGGCCGGCGGAACGGCCCCCTACACCTATCTCTGGGAAAACAATGTGACCACCCAGGACGTCAACAATCTGTGGGCGGACATTTTCGACGGCACCGTGACGGATGCCAACGGCTGTACAGCGGTGATCAGTGTGAACATTCAGGAGCCGCCGGCGCTCACCCTGTCGCTGGATGCGGCGTCGCCAACCTGCGCCAACGGCAACAACGGGGTCATTTTGGCCCAGCCCGAGGGCGGTACGCCGGGCTACGTGTATCAGTGGTCCAACAATTTCGGCACGCCGGCCATCGGCAACCTGCCGTCGGGGTTTTACACCTGCACGGTCACGGACGCCAACGGCTGTACGGTGGTCATGAGCGCCGTGCTGGACGAGCCCTTGCTTGTTACCTTCCAAATGGATATTCCCCCGATTTTATGTTTCGGGGATGAAACGATTCTACAATTGACCGACGTCAGCGGCGGCAACGGCGGGCCCTACGCGTACAGCCTCGACAATGGCGTGCCCTTGTCGACCGACTTCGGGTCGGCGATTGTTGCCGGATATCACCTCATTACGCTGTACGATGCGACGGGGTGTCACAACGACATGAATTTCTTTGTCGAGCAGCCCTCCGCGATTTTGTCGGCTATCGAAACGACGAACGCCTCCTGCATAGCCGCCAGCGACGGCGCCCTTGAAGCCGGTGCGACCGGGGGCACATCGCCCTACACTTACCTGTGGGAGACAGGCGAGACGACCGCCGGCATCACCGGCCTGCCTTTTGGCGACTACCTGCTGACCATCACGGACGCCAACGGCTGTACGATCGAAACCATCGCCTACGTGCTGGCCCCGACGCCCGTGGATGTGCCGATTGTCGGCAGCGATACGGCCTGCGCCAGTTTTCCGGAAACGTATTCCTTGCCACCCGATTTTCTGAATTACCACTGGATTCTCGGCCCCGACGGTTTTGTCAACAGCGGCCAGGGCACGAATGAAATCGTGATCACCTGGACCGATCCGGGTTTGCACCAGCTGAAAGTCGCTTTTGAACTGGTGGAGGGTTGCCCCGACACGTCGAGCCTGAGTTTGTGGGCCGAGATTTGTCTCGATGCGAAGGAGCCTTCGTTTGCATCGGCGACGCTTTCGCCCAATCCGTTTACGGATGCGCTGTTCCTGCGCTTCGGGCAGGCGCCGCCTCGTGCGGCCACCCTGCAAGTAAGCGATGCGCAGGGGCGCATTTTGCTGAAACAAACCTGCTCCGATGCCGAGGTGCGCCTCGATACGGCCGATTGGCCGGCCGGCGCCTACTTCATCCGATTGTCCGATCCGCAGGGCGCCCGGGTGTGGAAGGCGGTGAAAGTGGAGTAAAAAATGATCCGGGATTTTCTGCGTGAAGCAGGAAATCCCGGACTTGTTTTATGCCCGGGGCAAACCACTGTGCCTCCGGGATATGACGTACCTTTCGCCCATGAAGATTTTTTGTATCGGTCGAAACTACGTGGATCACGCCAGGGAACTGAACAACCCCGTTCCTTCGGAACCCTTGATCTTTATGAAGCCGCCCACGGCGCTGCTGGTGAACAACAAACCGTTTTTTTACCCGGATTTTACCAGTGATCTTCATCATGAGGGGGAAATCGTGCTGCGGGTGTGCAAAAACGGCCGTTCGGTGCAGCCCGAATTTGCCAGCCGCTACTACGATGCCGTGGCCTTCGGTATCGATTTTACGGCACGCGACGTGCAGGAACGTCTCAAACAAAAAGGCCAGCCCTGGGAAATCGCCAAGGGTTTCGACGGCGCTGCACCGCTGGGCAAATGGGTGTCGATGGCGGAACTTCCCGACCCGGCGAACATTCATTTTCAATTGAAAAAAAACGGTGAAACGGTACAGGACGGCAACACGCGCGACCTGATCTTTTCGTTCGACACCCTCATCGTGCATATCTCCCGCTATTTTACCCTGCAAAAAGGCGACATCATCTTTACCGGCACCCCCGCCGGCGTCGGGCCGGTGCAGATCGGCGATGTGCTGGAAGGTTTTATCGAAGGCCAGCCCATGATCCGCTGTGCGGTGAAATAACATCCAAAATCATGACACCCATGTTGCGTACCCTGTTTTTTGTCGTTCTCGCGGCTGCCCTGCACGCCCAGTCGCCCGTGCCTGCTCCGAAGCAATCGGGCGCCATCCTCATTCTCGGCGCCACGGCACATTTGGGCAATGGCTCGGTCATTGCCAACAGCGCCATCGCTTTCGATCAGGGCAAGATCACCCTCGTCGCCGATGCGACCACGATCCGGCTCGACCGCTCCAAATACGCCCGCATTTACGATGCCGCCGGCAAACACGTGTACCCCGGCCTGATCGCCCCCGACGCGACCGTGGGCCTGGTCGAGGTAGGGGCCGTACGCGCCACCCAGGATGCTGGCGACGTCGGCCCGCTGAACCCGCAAAACCGGGCCCTGATCGCCTACAACGCCGACTCCGACATCCCGCCGACCCTGCGCACCAACGGCGTGCTGATGGCCCAGGTGACGCCCGAAGGCGGACTGATGTCCGGGTTTTCGTCGGTCGTGCAAATGGATGCCTGGAACTGGGAAGATGCCGCCCTGCGCGCCGACGACGGTCTGCACCTCAACTGGCCGTACTGGCGCAGCCAGACCAACGACCCTTCTCAAAAGAAAAACGAGGCTTACGAACGCGATGTGCAGACGCTGCGTCAGTTCTTCGACGAGGCGAAAGCCTATTGCCAAAAAACGACGCCCGACCCTGTCAACCTGAAATACGAGGCTTTGCGCGGCATTTTTTCACAAAAACAAAACCTGTATATTCATGTCAACCAGGCCAAACCAATTCAGGAAGCGGTGCTTTTTGCAGAAAGTTACGGGCTGCACCCCGTGCTGGTCGGCGCCGACGATGCCTGGCTGGTCGCCGATTTTTTGCATGCGCACCAGACGCCGGTCATCCTGAACCCTACCCAGCGTATCCCCAGTCGTGAAGACGAGGCCATCGACCAGCCTTTCAAAACAGCCGCGGCGCTGCACGATGCGGGCGTCCTGTTTGCTTTCAGCGCCGACGGATTCTGGCGGCAGCGCAACCTGCCGTTTATGGCCGGCCAGGCGGTCGGTTTCGGCTTGCCGAAAGAGGCTGCCATCAGCGCCATGACCCTCAACACCGCCAAAATACTTGGCATCGACGCCTTTGCCGGCTCGCTGGAGACGGGCAAGGACGCCACGCTTTTTATCAGCGAAGGCGACGTGCTTGATATGCGAACCTGCGTCGTGACGGCGGCTTTTATCCAGGGGCGCACCATCGACCTGGACAACAAACAGAAAGCCCTGACACGGAAGTTTAACGAGAAATACAAGCGCCAATAAAACGAGCGGGGGGCGATGTGAATCGCCCCCCGCTCGTTTTTACCAGGCGACCGGAAGCGCCGTCGAAGATTTCCTGACGACGATTGTTACTGCCTTTCCAGCCTTGATTGTACGGTAATCGTGATCGGAACCGTGATCCAGTTGGTGAAGGAGGTTTTGACTTCCATCGGGCCGCTCATGGTCAGGACTTGTTCATAAACGCGGATCGTGGCATAGGGCTGATCTACATCGATGTGGCCGCTTCCCTTGCCCTGAAGGTTGTACCGTATTTTGATCATGCCCATGTCGAGGATGGCCGGTTTGTCTTTATCCGTACCGACATTGGTGGCAAAGTTGATGCGCGCCTGTTTTTCGTCGTACGATTTGAGGGTGTAGGCGGTGGAGCCCGTAAGGCCGAAGGCGGCAAACTCGTAGGGTTTTTTCCAGGTTTGGCCGACTCTGACTTTTTTGCCGGGCAGGTAGCCCCAATAGTCGTTTTGGCCGGAGCGCATGGCCTCGTCGCCAAACTGTTTTTTCATGTTTTTCAGCATGGAGCCTGCCAGCGGCGATTGTTCCATGAACCGTTGTTCGATCTCGTCCCAGGCGTCGTTCATGCCTTTTACCGACAGGACCTTGCCGTCCTGCGACAGGCGCATTTGAAAACTGCGGCCGATCAGGGTATTGTACGCCAGGGCTTTTCCGGCCAGGCCGCCTTCCGAAAGATTGATCAGGGAATCGGGGATCGGCTGATCGGTATCGTACTCGGTTTCTCCTTTGTCGTCGGCTTCCCTGTCTTGAACACGGGTAAATTTCAATTCCAGGTCGATGCTGTTGTCGGGGCGGATCGCTTTGACCGTGTAGTTGAAATCCGTGATTTTTTCCTGGGTCGAGGTAGTGGCGGGGATTTCCATTTCGCCTTCCAGGGCTTCGGTTTGGGTTACGGTGTGTTCCGTCAGCCTGTAACTAATTTGCTGGCCGGGTTTGTAGGCGCCCTGAATGCTCAGTTGGCGCGCGGGGGCGCAGGAGGTGGTCCAGAGGGCGATAAAGCCCGCTGCAATGATTAAAAGTTGGCTTTTCATACAAATGAAGTTTGATCGGGTGAAAACGATTGCTCAAATCTATGGGCTAATTGGCAGGCCACCAACAGGCGCAGGTTTTGGGCGGCATAAAAAAACTGCGACAACGCAGCGCGGGCTGAAAGTGCCCGTTCGGTTGTCGCAGTCAGGTTTGCAGAGGGAAAAACGCTTATCCTTTTTTGGCCATTTCCAGGAATTTCTGATTGGCCTCCTTGCCCCAGTTGGGATGGATAGAAGAAGCGGGCTGGAAGCTGTCGAATTTTTGTTGTGCGCTTTCCAGTTTGACCACGGCTTTGGCTTTGTCGCCGCCCCATTGCGGAGGGGTGAAAAACAGCGCGAGGCCTTCCTGCATGTCGGCGCGCGGGTTGTTGGGGTCGAGTTGCTGGGCTTTTTCGAGGTAAAGCGCCGCGATGGGGCCGTATTTCTGGCCGTTGACCATCGGATTGAGGCGAATGCGCAGCGTGGTGACCATGTTGAGCAGCACGTAGATTTCCGAATTGTTGGGCTGCAGCGAGTCGGCGCGGTGGACAAACAGTTCGGCTTTTGTGCAAACGGGGTCCATGCGCGTCTGGTCTTTTTCAAGATTGAACACCATCACCTGGCAAAACGCGGTGTAGTAAGCCGGCAGCCATTCGCCCGGCTCCTTTTGCGCAATCCGCTCGAAACTGTTGGAGCGCGCCAGCCATTCGTCCGCCGTTTTCAGCGTGTCCATGCCGGCCAGGGCCTTTTCCATGGCTTGCGTGTACTTGGCGTTCTGCCCCGTGGCATTCCAGACGAAGGCAAACAACATTACGGCGATAAAAAGCGCTTTTTTCATGATGCAAAAGTGGGTTGACATTGAAGAAATCTGTTGATCGCTTCAAAGGTTGGGTTTATTTTGAAAATTGGTTTATATTATAGACTAAATTTCTTTTCGCCCCGATAAATGTCTCTTAAAATCGGGTCACGGGGCTCAGTTCTGGTTGTCGATCACCTCCTGTCGGCGATCCACGCCCCAGCTGGCAAACGCCCCGATAAAGAAAAACTGCTTGACGGCGGGCGTAAGCGCTTCGCGGCTGCTGCCGTCGGGCGAGTAGCGGTAGCCGAAGATCTGTTGGTTGCCCAGCACGTTTTGCAGGCCCACCACAAAAACCGTGAAAGCGCCCTTGATGGTGGTCAGGTAGTTGAGGTTGATGCTGAGGTTGTGGTAGTCGGGCGTGCGGTCGGTCAGGAATTCGGAGACGGGCCGGTTGGGATTGTAGTAGGGCCTTCCCGTGGCGTAGCTGTACGTAAAGCCTGCTCCTGTCCGGATTTTTGGGAAAAACTTTTTACCCACCAGGGTGAAAACGTGGCTGGCGGCAAAGACGGGTTGCGCTTCGACCGGGTACCACTGAAATTTGCGGCGGGTGTCGAGCCAGGAGTAGGAAACCCAGAAATCGACAGCCGGGATGGTCTTTTTGTCGCGATAAAACAGCTCGATGCCCCGGGCATAGCCGTCGCCGTCGTTGCGCAGGGCGCCTTCGGTGGTGACCAGGCGGTCGTAGTTTTTGTAATAGGATTCGATGCGGAAGGTGCGGTCGTTGAGGATGTATTGGTAGTTGAGGATAAAATGCTCGGCGCGCTGAAAGCCGGGCAGGGCGCCGAACTCGTTGCGCCAGCGGAGGAGGCTGTCGCCTTTTTGGTAAAAATATCCCCAGGCAAACGAAAACTGGTCGCCTCTGCCGATTTTGTAGGCAAGGGAAACACGCGGCGAAAGCCGGGCTTCGTCGAGCAGGGCAGAATTTTCGCCGCGCAAGCCCACGCGGGCGACCAGGCGAGTGGTCAGGTACCAGTCCGTTTCGGCAAAAACGGCGGAATAATTGTCTTCGATACGGCTGTCGCCGAAGGCGCGGCTTTTAAAAATATCGGTCGAATACTGGTATTCGCCGCCAAAACGCAGCGAGGTCAGGCGGCCGAAGAAGCGTGTGGCCACCAGGCGTCCCTGGGCCAGCGAATTTTGAAAACCGAAGGTGTCGGGGGCGATAAAGCCCGTGTTGTACGAACTGGCGATGTCGTTCCAGTCGTAGGAATACGACAGGCCGCCGTTGAGTTTCCAGCGGCTGCCGACCAGTCCCGACCAGCTGAGGTTGGTGTACACGTTGTTGTTGCGCACGTCGAAGCCGAATTTTTCGCCGCCGCCGCCGGGGGCGTCCGTTTCAAAAGCCACGCGGCCGCGGTTGTAGTAGCCGTAAAATTTGAGCATGCCTTTCCCGCGCGTTTTTTGGCGGAAAAAAGTCTCGGCTCCGATGGCTTCGGGTTTATGGGTAAAATTCGGCTTCGGGTTGGCGATCCAGAAATAGGGCGCCAGGTTGGTGTAATTGATGTTGATGCCGGCCGCGCGGCCTTTTTCTTTCCACAATTTCAAATGGCCGAAGCCCAGGCCCACGCTGGACAAAGCGAGGGTGCCCGCCGAGCGGTCGGGCAGGTCCTGCGAATCGAGGATGAGCGCCGACGACATGCCCTGCCCGTATTGCGCCGAATAGCCGCCCGTGCTGAACACGGTTCCTTTGAACAGAAAAGGATTGAACCGCCCCCGCGCGGCATAGTCGGGCGTACTCGCGGAGAAGGGGTTGCGCACCAGCAGGCCGTCGATAAAGGTTGGGGCTTCGGAGCCCGAGCCGCCCCTCACGAAAAGCCCTTCCTGATCGCCCGACGACACCTGGGTGCCGGGCAGGGTTTTCAGGGCGCCGTAGGTATCGCCGTTGGCCGAGGCGGTCGTGACGATGTCGAGCGGTTTGAGGACGGTGACCTTTTTTTCGTCGCTGGCTTCGAAAGCGCCGGCGGAGATCACCACGACTTTCAGTTCGTTGAAGCCTTCTTTCAACACGGGGTTGAACTCGACGACCCCGCCGCGCAGGGTCACTTTTTGTACGATGGTGTCGTAGCCCAGGTAGATGGCCATCAGGGTTTGTTCGCCGGTTTCTTCGGTTTCGAAGGAAAAATTGCCGTCCGGGTCGCTGGTTGCGCCATCGTAGGTATCGCGGAGGTAAATATTGGCTCCGACGGCGGGCGCTTTATCCTGTGTGGTCACGCGGCCTTTGATGGTGGTGACCTGGGCGTTGGACAAAATTGACAGCAGAAAAAACAGGAAAACGAAAAGGTGGCGCAGGGTGCGTAGCGTTGGAATCATGTCGTGTGTTGCCTGATTGTAAGGTGCATAATTGGGTGCATCAGCAGATTATGCAGGTGCTTTTTCTGCTAACGTCGGGCGACAAACGACAAAACACACCTCACTGCACCTTATCCCCCCTCAAAATACGATACCGCTTCCGGGCTTCCACGGCAAACACGCTGCCCGAGTAGTCGATAAAGATCTTTTCATAGAGGTCCTTGGCTTTTTCCGGCTCGTTCAGGCGCGTTTCATACAATTGTGCCATGGCGTACAGGGAATTGTCGGCGCGGATGCCTGCCGTGTCTTTTTCCACAACTTGCCCGTAAAGCTCGATGGCGCGGGCGTAGTCGCGTTTCTTCTCGTAGATCTGGGCTTCGAGGTACAACACGTCGTCCTGCAGCGAGTGCTCGGGAAACTGGCTCCGCAGGGTGTCGAGGCGCGCAAAAGCATCCTCGAAACGGTTCTGGAACACCATCAGTTCGGCGCCGGCGTACAGGTTGATCGCGTCGGCCGTGGTGTCGAGGTTGAGGTTGTCCATGATGAACACCGAGAGGTCGAGCGCATCGTTGGCGATCAGTTTGGAGGTGGAGGCTTTCAACACGTCGAACTGCGCCTGCGCCCACTGGAAATCGCCCATGAAGTAAGCCAGGCGGGCGTTTTTGAAACGCGCCTCCTGACCGATCTGTCCTTCTTTGAAGTCCTTGTCCACCTGGCTGTACAGCAGTGTACTTTCCCAGCGTTCGCCGCTCATCAGGTAGTAGTCGGCGAGGTTGATCTTGACCCTCGCGAGCATGACAGGGTCGAGGCCGGGCTCTTCGCGCAGGTGGTCTAGCAGCGCGATGGCTTTGGGCAGGTTGCTCATGTACAGGGCTTCCAGTTCGGCCAACTGGAGGGTGATGGAAGCCGTGTTGCGGCCACCGCCGAACTGCGCCAGAAACTGTTCATAGTCGGTTTCCAGCAATTTCAGGTCTTCGGTAGTGTAAGTGTAACCCTCGGTGATCTTGTCGCGGCGGCAGTTCATGGCCTCGCGTTTGGCATCGAAGAAATAGGGGTTGGTGGGGCCTTTTTCCGTGATAATGTAATCATAGGCGGCAATCGCCGTTTCGTAGTCGTGTGCGGCAGCCGCGTCGCCGGCCAGTTTGTACACGCGCTGACCCACTTCGCCGAGCCGTTTGTCGAGCGCTTTGTACTGGCGCAGGGCGCTTTTAAAATCCTTGCGTTGTACGAAAGACCAAGCTAGCAGTTCGACAAACTCCGGGGTTTCCTTTTGCTGAAGGCGGGCGTAGAGTTGACTTTGCAGCTCGGTGTAGTCGCCGTCGCCGAGGTTTTTGGCCAAAAGGGTTTGTACGTAGCCCAGGCGGCCCGGATCGACGCTGATGGCGTTGAGGTAATATTCGATCATTTTGGGCATGTCGCCCTTGCGTCGGTACAACTCGCCGAGGTTGAAAGCGAAGCGGTTGGGGTCGTTGAGCAGGGTGGAGCCGCGTTCGTAGGTCTGAATGGCAAAATCGTACTTGGCGGCATTGATGAAGGTGGTCGCCAGTCGATTGACGGCGGCATAGTCGGGCGCCACGGCGTTCACGGCCTTGGCGTACTGTTGCTTGGCCTCCTCGGTTTTGCCCTGCCGGTCGAAAATGTTGCCATACACCACGTAGATGTTGGCGTTGTCGGGCGTGCGTTTCAGTTGTTTTTTGACCACTTTTTCGCTTTCGTCGTAGCGCTCGAGGTTGAGCAGGCAATCGACGTAGCGGTTGAAGTAGTACTCGCTGCGGGGGTCGCTCTCCGACAGTTGTTCGTAGAGGGAAGCGGCTTTTTCATATTCGCCGTCGGTAAAATACTGGTTGGCCAGGTTGGGGTCTTGCCCAAACAGGTTGGCGGCAAACGCGCACTGGAGCAGAAAAAAGGCGGCCAAACGGAAGAAACGCATACTCATCATTATGTTCGTCGTGTGATTCAGGCTTTTCAGCCTGCAAAATTACCGCATTTTAACGCCGCGGCCGTGCCGGTAGTTGTCCAAAACAGTTTTTTCGATAAAAGTGTGACAAGTACCTGCCGAGCGGCCCCTTGCAAATATTGAATCGACATGAAAAACATCCTGCTTCTGCTGCTTTTTCCCCTTGCACTTTGCGCGCAGCGCCCGCAACTGGTCCTGTCCAAATCCATCGAGCCCGGCAAGGGGCATCGCGCCGCCGCGGCCTTGCTCGGCCATTACCTCGAACGAATCACCGGCCAGCCCGTACAGCAGATCAGCAGCGACAAAAAACTGCGCTCCCGCCCCCTGATCTACGTCGGCCCCAACCCGGCCCTGAAACAATACGGGCTGTCGGCGCCCGCCGGCCTGCCCGACGAGGCCGTTTATTTGCAAGGCAAAAACAACGTGTTCGTGATCGCCGGCGGCGGCGAACGCGGCCCCGAATACGCCGCTTATGCCCTGCTCGAACTGCTGGGTTGCCGACGTTACAGCCCGCGCGATTCCGTTTTTCCTCATCTCCCGCAACTGCAATTGCCCGACTGCGCCGCCCGGCTCGATACCCCGGCTTTCGCTTATCGGGAACTCTGGTACCAACCCGCCACCGACAGCGTCTGGGCGCGCTGGCATCGCCTCAAAACCCGCCCCGAGAAGCAGGCGGAGTGGGGGCTTTTTGTCCATACGTTTCACCTGCTTTGCCCGCCGGAAACCTATTTCAGCGAACATCCGGAGTATTTCGCCTGGAATGGCGCCCAGTATTCGCCCGGCCAGCTCTGCCTGTCCAACGACACGGTCAAACAAATCGTCATCCAGTCTTTAAGGGAAAAAATGGCTGCCAACCCGGGCGCGAAGTACTGGTCGGTGAGCCAGAACGACAATTTCGATTACTGCCGCTGCGCCCGCTGCGCGGCATCCGACCGGCGCTACGGCTCGCCGGCCGGCACCTTGCTGGCTTTTGTCAACGACGTGGCCGCGGCCTTCCCCGACAAAACCATTTCCACCCTGGCCTATCAATACACCCGACAGGCGCCGCGCGGCATCCGGCCGGCGCGGAATGTCAGTATTTGCCTTTGCAGCATCGAATGCAACCGCGGACTGCCGATCGAAGAGGGCTGCACCGACTTTGCCCGCGACGTGGACGAATGGTCGGCCCTCACCGACAACCTGATGATCTGGGATTATGTGGTTCAATTCAGGAGCTACCTCAGTCCTTTCCCCAACTGGCATACGCTGCAACCCAATTTGCAACTGTTCCAACGCCACCGCGTGCGGATGATGTTCGAACAGGGCTCGGGCAGCGACCGCAGCGAACTTTGCGACATGCGCGCCTACCTGCTCGCCAAATTGATGTGGAACCCCTCGGCCAATGTCGATTCCATCCTCGGCGATTTTGGGCAATATTACTACGGCGCCGCCTGGCCAAACGTGCAGACCTACGTGCATCGATTGACGGAAAATATGCTGGCCGGCGACAAACAACTGACGATCTACAATATCCCTCAAAACGAGCCTTTTCTCGCCCCCCAATATTTGAAGGAATACTTTACAACTTTATCGGACGGAAGAGATTTGATCAAACCCGATTCGGTGCTGGAAAATCACCTCGGAGAAATATGGGTCAATGTCATATTCGCAATGTCCGAAAACCTCAAAAACGACAGCCTCCGTTTGACTCAAATGATGCAAGACACGTCGAGCCTGGCCCGTACAATGACGCTTTTTGTCGAGGCCTGTGACAGGGTGGGGTTTCGCAACCTGCATGAGAACCGCTATTCTCCACAACAATACGCCCTCGATTACATGGCTTTTATCCAAAAAATGCTTGTGGCATCGGAAAGCCGTACGGGCGCCATCGCCCTCCTTCACCCGGCCTCGCCCTCGTATGCCGGCGGCAGGGCCGACGAACTGACCAACCGCCGCATCGGCGAGACCGACTATCGCTACAACTGGCTCGGTTTTCAGGGGCAGGACATGGTGGCTACCGTGACCGTGGCAGGCGATTCGGCAAGCCGCATTCAGGTGTCTTTTTTGCAGGATCAGCAGTCGTGGGTCTTTTTCCCCGAACAGGTCAGCATTGAAGTTTCAAACGACGGGGTGGAATATCAAACGGTGCATCAGGAACAAAATTCTTTGCAACCCGACGGCAAAAAAGCCGTGCGCACGGTGTCGGTCGATCTGGGCGCTGTGCGCCCCGCGCGTTTTGTTCGGGTGACAGCCGTGAATGCGAAGCGTTGTCCGCCCTGGCACGGCTGCAACGGCAATCCGTGCTGGATTTTTGCCGACGAGATCGTGGTCCTGTAGCGCCGACTGTAGCGCCGACCTCCAGGTCGGCGCAGTTGAGAGCAGCAATGTCCCGCGATTATGCGCCAAAGCAGGGAGCAGAAATTACCGAACTATTATGAAGTAGCATTACAAAGCCTGAGCAGCCACTACTGTTCCGCTGATTTTACTTTTAATCGCGGGTTGTTGCTGCTCGCAGCATCGCCGACCTGGAGGTCGGCGCTACAGTCGGCGCTACAGTTCGCACCACACGACACGACCTGAACGATCGATATACTGCCATTTGCCGCTGCTGACCACCAGTGCCAGCCCGTCTCTGTACGGCGTAGCGGCCTCGAAAGTGGCGGGGATGACGATCTGGCCGTCGGTATTGATGTATCCCCAGCGGCCGTTGCTGCGCACCTGGGCCAAACTTTCTGAAAACACCCCGGCATCTTCAAATTTGGGCAGGATGACCAGTTTGCCGGCACGGTCGATGTAGCCGTACGCGCCGTTGATTTCCACGAGCGCCAGGCCTTCGCCGTAGTCGCCCGCCAGGTCGAACATGGGCTCTACGGCCAGCGCACCCTGTTGATTGACAAAACCGTATTTGCCGTCGCGGAATGCCAGGGCCATGCCATCGAAAAACTCGCCGTGCGAATGGCCCTTGACGAACTCGAACTGAGGCGACAGCAAGGTTTTCCCGCCGCGGTCGATCAGTCCCCAGCGGCCGTCGTTGACCACAACGGCTACTTCGCCCTGAAAACTCTGGGCAATGTCCCAGTTGGGGGCAAGCACAAATTTTCCGCCGCGATCGATGAACCCCCAGCGGCCGTCGCGGGCGGCAGGAGCGATGTCGCCGCTGAAATCGCCGGCAGCTTCGAGTACGGGCGGAATGGCAAATTCCCCGTCGGGTTTCAAAAAGCCCGTCCGCTCGTTGAACCGCACGGCCGCCAGGCCTTCCCGGAAATCGCGAGCATCTTCAAAACGCGGCGCGATGACCTCGCGGCCCCGGCGATCGAGATAGCCCCAGGCTTGTACGACCTGCGCACGGGCCAGGTCTTCTTCAAAAGTGCCGATAAAACGGTACGCGCGGCGCAAATACAGGCGGCCGAGCGTGTCGAGCAAGACCCACCGATCATTGAGCCGCACACAGGCGAAGCCCTTGTGAAAATCGCCCGCTTCGAGGTATTGCGGTTCGATAATCACTTCGCCCCCGGCATCGATATAGCCGTAGTAGCCTTTTTCCCTGATTTTGAAGAGTGGTTTTTTCACGGAGGATAACTCGTTGATCGCGCCGCGAAGGTAAGAGCCTGACGGCTATTTTCCCCGAACATCGGCGGCATCGCGCAGCCCGTTACCTGCCAGATTAAATGCCAGCACGGTCAATACGATGGCCAGTGCGGGCGCAAGGGCCATCCAGGGTTTGCCGCCGATGGCGTAGCCATAATTTTCATTTAACAAAGTCCCCCAGGAAGGGGCGGGCGGCTGCACCCCGAAACCGAGATAACTCAGACCCGATTCGAGCAGGATCGCGGTGGCAAAATTGCCGGCAGCCAGCACCAGCACGGGGCCGATCAGGTTGGGCAAAACGTGTCGCCAGAGGATGCGGCCCGGCCCGAAGCCCATGCTTTGCGCGGCTTCCACAAAGGGCATTTCGCGGAGCATCAATACCTGCCCGCGCACGAGTCGTGCCACGTCGACCCACATGGTGAGCCCCACGGCAAAAAAGATGATCCCTGCCCCGCGCCCCAGCGCCAGTACGATGGCGAATACCAGCAGCAGGGTGGGGATGGACCAAACAGCATTGATAATCAATGAAACAAAGTCGTCGATGCGACCGCCGAAGTAGCCACCCAGCGCGCCCATGACCACGCCGATGGTCAGCGAAATAAACACCGCGATGAGGCCGACCGTCAGCGAGACGCGGAACCCGAGCAGGAGCCGGCTCAGGATGTCGCGGCCGTATTTGTCGGCGCCGAGCGGGAAATTTCGGGCAAACAGGTACCCGCCGTCGGCTTGCCGGACCAGGTCCTGCAAGGCCGCATTTTCAGCCCGACCGCCGGCCCCGAGCCGGACAAACCGCACGGAATCGGCACTCAGGTGAGCTTCTTCCACGGCCACCCAGCGGTCGGCAGGCGGCGTGCCCGACCATAAATTTTGCCACCACCCGACCGGCTCGGCCGTTCGATTGAGCCGGAATGCCAAAAAACGGCAACCGAATCCCGGTTCGCGCAGGGCGATTTCAGCGATCTGCCGGTTGGCGTCGGGCGTATGATCGGGCGCCAGGGCGTACCCGAAAATCGCGACCAACACTTCGGCAGCGATGAGCCAAAGCGCGAAAAAAGCCGGTCGGTTGCGCCGAAACCGCTGCCATACCTTGCGGGTTTCGGGGTTCACAGTCCGAGGGCTTTGCCGGCCAGTTTGCCCAGTCCGCCTCCGATTTTAGAGGTCATTTTGGCTACGAAAGCATACTGGTTGTATTTGCGTTTGAACTTGGGACCCAGGTCGAGCAGATCGTCGAGATAGGGCTTTTTGGCGATCCGAACGGCCAGCGAAGCTTTGCCGACCAGATCGAGATTGTTCTGCCAGCGATCGGCTTCACCCAGGATTTTGTCCATGGCCGCCTCGTTCTGATCGTGGTACTTGCGCACGTACTTGATGCCCTTGCGAGGGTCGACAAATTTGAGGTCCTCGCGGATAAACTGTAGGTAATCTTCAATCAGGCCGTCCATTTTTTGTTCGGGCGACATGTTGCTGTTGGCGATCCGCGTCAGATTGGCCCGGTGCGCCGACAACCATTTGTTTTGCTGCCACGAAGCGCAGCCGGTGTTGGTCAGCGTAATGGCGAGGAAAGCGAAAAGGAAAAGGATGTTTTTCATATTGAACGAATATAAAATGGTCAATTTATAACTATTGAAATGCTAGTTTATCAGATGTCTCCCTTCAGTCGACATGACATGGGGGCGTATTTTATACCTGTACTTTATCAGATTTCTCGCTGCGCTCGAAATTTTACCCGCTGAAACAATTTCGAGCGCAGCGAGAAATCTGAGGATTATTGGCTGATTTAACCGTTCCATGTCATGTCGACCGAAGGGAGACATCTGAAGACGCACTTGTGCAGGGTGCCCCCGCTACCCTCTACCAGTCATTCCCCCGCCTCCCAAAACGCTTTCAGCACGGCTTCGGCGGCGGCGAAGGGCGACATGCGGCCGGCCAGCACAGCTGGTTCGAGCGTTGCGAGGCGCTCCCTGACGCGCGGATGGGCGTGAAAAGCCCGCAGCAGGCCGTCGTGAATGGCTTCGCGCAGCCAGTATTGCGATTGTTGGCGGCGGTTGTCGGTCCAGAGGCCGTTGTCGGTCATTTGTTGCCGGAAGGCCAATGCTGCCTCCCACACTTCGGCGACGCCTTTTTGTTCCTGCGCGCTGCAGGTGAGCACTCTGGGCGCCCAGCCGCCGGGTTTGGCAGGGAAAAGATGGATGGCATTGCGATACCAGGCCTGGGCCTGTTTGGCCAGCGCGACGCGGTCGTTGTCGGCCTTGTTGACCACCAGCAGGTCGGCCATTTCGACGATGCCGCGTTTGATCCCTTGCAGTTCGTCGCCGGCGCCGGGCAGCAGCAGGAGCATGAACAAGTCGGTCATGCTGTGCGCCGCGATCTCCGATTGCCCCACGCCCACGGTTTCGAGCAGCACCGTGGTGTACCCTGCGGCTTCCACGAGGAGAATGGTTTCGCGGGTTTTGCGGGCCACGCCGCCCAGCGAATCGCCGGAAGGGGAAGGGCGGATAAAAGCCAGTTCGGAAGCGGAAAGCCGCTCCATGCGGGTTTTGTCGCCCAAAATACTGCCCCGACTGACCGCGCTGCTCGGATCGATGGCCAGCACGGCCACACGCTCGCCGCGTTCGGTCAGGTGCGTGCCGAGCGCTTCGATGAAGGTACTTTTCCCGACGCCCGGCGAGCCGGTAATGGCGATCCGAAACGAATCCGCGCCCCGTTCCGGCCGGTCGAGCAGGCGGCCGATCACTTCCTGCGCCAGTGCCTGATGCTCGGGCCGGCTGCTTTCAACAAGCGTGATCGCGCGGCCCAGCATGACACGGTCGCCGGCAAGAATACCGGCTACGTATTGATCGGTGGTAAACAGCGGACGGGGCATGGGTCTGATGTGCTAAGGTGCCGGTTTCTGTGCGCTCCAACAAGGGCCGGGCATGCAAAGCGCCGGCGGAGCGGTCGACAAGTATCGGACAAATGTGCGAAAATGGGCGGTAGGGGCTTGCGCCGTGGCGGTTAAAGTTTTTTAAGGAAACGGGCGGTCGGGCTTTAACCAAAATGGAAACAATTGACAATCAGTGTTTTATTTGTTAAGATCAAAATATCAAAGCAGGCTTCGGGTTAAAGTTGGTTAAGCCGCCGCCGAGGCCCCTGCGGCCCCTTGCAAGAATGAAACGGCGCGGCCCATCTTGCACCTGTCGGCGGCGTCCGGCCCGGTTAAAACCTCGCGAGCGTCCGGTGCGTGGTGGGTCGGCGCAGCCGCGTTTTTTCAGGCAGGACATTGAATTTCCCGTGCATGGTATTTTCAGGTTGCGCATCGATACGGCAACTTTACCGTCAACTCTCGGCCGGGTAGCGGTGTTTAGGGGGATATTGATCAAAAATTCCCTGTTCGGTATTGCCGCATTTTGCGAGCGGCGCCATTTTTACGGATATGAAAAACAGCATCCTTCTTTTTGCCCTTGCCCTGTGGGTTTCTTCCTGCCAGTCTGAGGCCCCCAAATCGGCCGCCAGCAATACGAACACTGCAGCGCAAACCACTGCCAGCGCAGCCGCGGAGCGCAAAACCATCGTCTTTTTCGGCAACAGCCTCACGGCGGCCTACAACCTCTCGCCCGAACAAGGCTTTCCCGCGCTCATTCAACAAAAAATAGACAGTCTGCAACTGCCGTATCGATGCGTCAATGCCGGCCTGAGCGGCGAGACGACCGCCGACGGCGCCAACCGCATCAACTGGGTGCTGCAGCAGCCGGTCCATGTGTTCGTACTCGAACTCGGCGGCAACGATGCCCTGCGCGGATTGCCCCTTGATGCGTCGAAAAAAAACCTGCAGGCCATCGTCGATCAGGTGAAAACCAAATACCCCGATTGCAAGATCGTGGTGGCAGGCATGGAAGCGCCCCCCAACCTGGGCGCCAAATACACCCGTGATTTCCACGACATGTACCCCGACCTGGCGCGCAACAACAAGGCCGCGCTCATCCCTTTCCTGCTCCAGGGCGTCGGCGGCGAACCGCACCTGAATTTGTCCGATGGCATTCACCCCAACGTGGAGGGGCAAAAGATCGTGGCCAACAACGTCTGGCAAATCTTGCAACCATTGTTGTAAGCCGCGCGGTATTCAGCATTTAAATTGCTCCTAACAGTCCGTTCAGAAATTATTTTGAACTTGCCCGCGTTTTTAGGTTTTACCCGCGAGGGTAGGTAATAAGGGGGTGGCCGTCCCGCCTTTCGGAAGGCGCCCCGAGCAGCATATCACGTATGGATCTGTCAGCGATCAAACAACTCCTCAGCCAGGGCGAACTCGAGTCGGCCCTGACGCAACTCATTGTTTTACTGGAACAAAAAGGCGTTTCTGTCGCCGAATTTGCCCAAACGGTCAGGGTCAACCAGGCCGAATTTTACCGGCTCAAATCGGAAATGCTGCGCGGCACAGTAGCGCCCGACGATGCCCGGCTGATCACCAATCAGCTGACCAATAACGCGCTTCGGATCATCGAAGACCTGGAAACCGGCCGCATCGCGCCCGGCGCCGACGCGCCGACGCGCTCTCAGGCCTGGCGGTATTACCTGGCCGGCGGCATTGTCGCGCTGGCTCTTTTTTTGCTGATATGGCAGGTTTTTTTGAAAAAAACGGACCAGGACAAAGACAAGGATGGCTGTCCGAAATTCGGGAATAACCCGGGTATGTGCGTCATGATCCTGCCGTTCAAACACACGGGCGCCGACAAATCGGCCAAACCGGAATTCGAGATCAGCGACGGCCTCAACGACCTCATTTCTGCCACGCCGGGCATGAAGGCCATCGCCGACGTGCACGAACGCTACGACATCGACACCAATTACCCCAACCCGGCCGAGGCCGCCGACCTCGCTCGCGGCTGCAATGCCCAAATGATCGTTTGGGGGCGCATCAACCAGTCGAACGGCAAGTCCTACTCGCTCGATGTGCGCTACAAACTGCTCGACGCCGGCGGCGTGCGCTACTCGGGCGACACCACCATCAGCCGCCTGCTGACGGTGACCGACGAAGGGCGCTGGATGCAGGATGTCAAATCGGTCACCCAGTTGCTTTACCTCGTGCTGGCCAATCAACTGCGGGCGCCCATTGCCTCCAATTTCAAACTGGATTTCCCGGCGGCCAACAAATCGGCCAATGATACGCTGCTGACCGCCAGCGCCATGTACATGGTGGATACCACGACCGGCCTTACCCTGGCAGATTATTATTTGAGAATGAAGCAGCCGGACAAAGCCATCGCCGAACTCGATAAAATACTGAATGCCTACCCCGACCACCAGGGCGCCTTGCTCAAACGCGGCGCCTTGCGCTACGACATGGGCGACTTCACCGGCGCTGCCAACGACCTCGAAGCCGTGGCCGCGCAAAGCAGGGAGCAAACGCCCGCGCTGCGCGAATTGCGTACCGAAGCCTACCTCAAAAGCGGTCAGCCCGACAAGGCCGAGCACGAACTCAAAAACGTGGAGCAGGAAAAACTGAAAGACAACACCTGGATCGACCGCAAAAAACTGGAAGTGCGCGACAGCAGCACCGCACTTGCCGAACGGGTCGACAAAATGGAGCGCCTTGCCCGCCAGACGCCCACCAATAAAAAAGCCAGCCTTGAAGCCGCAGAAGCCAGCCTGGGCCTCGGCGATGCCGACCGCGCGCTGCGCAACGCCAGCAAGGTGATCCGCCAGGACCCCAAAAACGTGACCGCCATCCAGCAGGTGGTGGAAGCGCACATGATGAAGGGCGACACCCTGAGCGCACAAAAAACCATCGATCAGGCCGAACGCTCGGGCGTCGATGTGAAAGGCCTCGACTGGAAGCCGGTGGTTCGGCCGCTGGTCAAGCAGTGAGGAGTGCGGGGGAAAGCGACTAAACCTTTTCACCGCAAAGGCGCAAAGACGCAAAGAGGGCGCAAATTTCTTTGCGCCCTCTTTGCGTTTGCGGTGAAAACAAGTGGGTATAGTTACCTTTTTGAAAGCAAGCGTGCGCTTTTTCTTCCCGGAAAAACAAACCGGGTTTACAGGTCGAATTTGATGCCCTGGGCCAGCGGTACGGTTTCCGAATAGTTGATCGTATTGGTCTGCCGGCGCATGTACGCTTTCCAGGCATCGGAGCCCGATTCGCGGCCGCCGCCCGTTTCTTTTTCCCCGCCGAATGCCCCGCCGATCTCGGCGCCCGAGGTGCCGATGTTGACGTTGGCAATGCCGCAGTCGGAGCCTGCTGCCGACAGGAATAGTTCGGCTTCGCGCAGGTTGTTGGTCATGATTGCCGACGACAAGCCTTGCGGAACACCGTTTTGAATGGCGATAGCTTCTTCGATGGTGCTGTATTTCAGCAGGTAAAGAATGGGAGCAAAGGTCTCGTGCTGCACGATCGCCCAGTCGTTTTGCGCCTCGGCGATGCAGGGTTTTACGTAGCAGCCGCTTTCGTAGCCGGGGCCTTCGAGTACGCCGCCTTCGACCACGAATTTGCCGCCGGCTTTTTTGACCTCGCTGATGGCGTGCAGGTAATTTTCCACGGCGCCTTTATCGATCAGCGGCCCGACGTGGTTGTTCGGGTCGAGCGGGTCGCCGATGCGCAGCTGGCTGTATGCCTGGGCCAGGGCTTTTTTCACGTCGTTGTACAGGCTCTCATGGATGATGAGGCGGCGGGTGGTGGTGCAGCGCTGGCCGGCCGTACCCACGGCGCCGAAGATTGCTCCTGTGAGCACGATTTTGAGGTCGGCCGAAGGAGTGATGATGATGGCGTTGTTGCCGCCGAGTTCGAGCAGGGAGCGGCCGAGGCGTTCGGCCACGGTTTTACCCACGATTTTGCCCATGCGGGTGCTGCCGGTTGCCGACACGAGCGCCACGCGGGTATCTTTGGTCATGTATTCGCCCACGCGGTAGTCGCCGTTGATGATGGCGCTGATGCCTTCGGGCAAGTCGTTGGCTTTCAGTACTTTCTGGAACAGGTTTTGGCAAGCAATGCTGCACAGCGGCGTTTTTTCGGAAGCCTTCCACACGCAAACGTCGCCGCAGACCCAGGCGATGCAGGCGTTCCACGACCACACGGCCACGGGGAAGTTGAAGGCGGAAATAATGCCGACGATGCCCAGCGGGTGCCATTGTTCGTACATGCGGTGGCCGGGGCGTTCGGAGTGCATGCTGAGGCCGTAGAGTTGACGGGAAAGGCCCACTGCGAAATCGCAGATGTCGATCATTTCCTGTACTTCGCCCCAGCCCTCCTGGAGGCTTTTACCCATCTCGTAGCTCACGAGGCGGCCGAGCGGATCTTTATACTGACGGAGCACTTCGCCGTACTGACGCACGATTTCGCCGCGTTTGGGCGCCGGCAGGCTGCGCCAGACCATAAAGGCTTCCTGGGCGCGTGCAATCACTTGTTCGTATTGTTCGCGGGTGGTGACGGTGACCGAGCCGATCAGCTCGCCGTCGACCGGGGAGTGGCTTTGAATGCTGCGGACGCTGCCCGTCAGCGATTCCTGGCCGGTCCAGGTCCCCGGATTTTTGGTTTTGAGGCCGAGTTTTTTTAAAAAATCCTTGACTTGCATGGCTGTTTAGTTGGTGGGTGGTGCAAAAAAGCGCCGCAAAGGTAGGCAGCCGCCGCCAAATTTTATTTTTTCCCGACCTTTTGAAGCACACCAATACCAAAACGGCTGCCGTCGGCGCTGTCGCCGGCAAAATACCATTTGCCCTGATACCCCAAACGGGTGTGTGGCAGCAAGGCCAGAGTGAGCCGTGGGCCGGCAATCAACTCTCCGGCCTCGGGGTCGCCGCCCGATTTGCAGTCGGTCAGCATCAGTCGGGCGTTGGGAAAACTGCCTTTTTGCCACAGCGCCCACCAGCTTTTGCCGGCAGGGCACAGCGCCACGGAGCCCGAATAGCGATAGCCGCGCGCGGTTTTTACCTCCTGCATTTTTTCAATCCTGCGCACGCTGTTGATCTTCCACGTGCTGTCGAGGCGCATCAGCGCGGCGTCGCCCAGTTCGATGCCGCCCTGTCCGGATGCTCCTTCGGCCAGCAGCCAGGGCTTGCCGTCGGCCGACCAGAGCCACTGGCGCAGCCACAGGTTGGCAAGCGGCGCCTTGGGGTCGTTGTTTTCCTGACACCAGGGGCAGGCGCGGCGCAGCGCCGGGGGTAAAGCCGCGTTTTGCAGCAGGGTGCCGCGAACGGGTTCAGGCTCGATTTGATATACAAAATAAGCCTCGGAACGGTCGTAGTCCTGGTCCGAGGACAGCCCTGCGCAGAGGATCGGCCCTTGCCCTTGCTGGCTGAAAAGCAGCGAGGAAACGAACTTTTTGCCCAAACCCGGATAAAAAATATGAGGCCTGCTTTCGCCCGGCTTGAACAACAAAATGGCATTGACCAGGGGTGTGTTGGCGGCGGTCATGAGCACGCCGGGCGGCAGGTCGAGACTGCTGCCGTCGTCCCGATAATTGGTCGGGGGCAAGGGAAATAAGATGTTCATGGCGCCCGGTGCGGGGCTGATGCGGACGTAGAGGGCCAGATTGCCCAGGTTGTCGCAAAAAACATTGGGCACATCGGCCGAGGTGTTGAGTTCCCTGGGCCAGATGACTTCCTCCTTGCGCAGGGTTTGAAAACCGCGGTCGAGCAGGTCGAATTTGAACAATTTGCGGTCCGACCAATAGATCGCCAGGCGGCTCCCGTCGGGCGAACGGGCAAACCAGGTTCGGGCAAAAGGCTCGGGGTCTTCCGGCGGACTGAGCCAGCGAACGGTCTCTTCGCCGGCCCACTGGCCGCGCCGCAGGTCGTAGGCCCGTGTTGCGAACTGGTAATACTGGTCGAAACGGTGGTACCCGAACAGCACGAGGCTGTCGTTCGAGACGGCCCAGTGAAACACCGTCCCCGACCCCGGCTCCATGCCGGGCACGGGCTGACTGCTTTTCACTTTTCCGCCGAGGTCGATCAAGACCAGCACCGGGTACGCGGGCGTTGTTTTGCCCTGATAATCGCGCACTTCGTCTTGCCAGCGCAACAGGTGGTACCCTTCGGGGCCCACCCGCAAGAGCGCCATGGTGTATTGTCGATCGGGGCTTTTGGCGGCGTCGAGCCATTCGAATTCGGCGGGCAACTGGGCGCGAAGCGGCTGGCAAATCAGGCAGAGGCCGAGCAAACTTGCAATAAAACGGTACATCATGTCAGACAGGCTGGGTGACAGGTTTCAGATGGAACAGCAAGGATGCTGTTTGGTAGCCCAAATTAATGAGAAAGGTAGCTGCACTTTAAAAAAAATGATTGGAAACCTGATTAATGCTGTCCATTGCGACGTTTGGCCGAGCGAGTGTGTGGCAATACGCCCGGCTTTCGCAAACAGAATGGAGCGCAGGTATTCAAACATGGAATTGTTTCGCAACAGGCGATGTTAACTTTGTTGTTCCAAACCCATGTTGCCATGCGATTCGCCCTGTCTGCCTTCCTGTTCTGCCTCTCTCTGACGCACGCCTTTTCACAAGAGCCTGCCCCCGGCCGGCGCCCCAAAATCGGCCTCGCCCTCAGCGGCGGCGGCGCCAAGGGCCTGGCTCATATCGGCATCCTGAAAGCCATCGACTCGGCGGGATTGAAAATTGATCTGATCACCGGCACCAGCATGGGCAGCGTGGTCGGCGGCTTGTATGCGGTAGGGTATTCGGGCGACAGTATCGAGCAGATCGCCCGACGGACCGACTGGCCCCAGTTGCTCACCAACCGCACCTCGCTGCGGGCCATGACCATGGAAGAAAAGGGCGACTACGGGCGGTTTGCCGTCGAATTGCCCCTGGTAAAAGGTCGGTTTTTGCTGCCCAGCGGGGTGCTCGAAGGCCAGGAGCTCTGGCTGCTGCTCAACAGCCTGCTCGTGCCGGCTTACCAAACCAATGATTTTTTTCAACTCTCCATCCCCTTCATGTGTGTGGGCACGGAAGTGGAATCCGGGGCGGCGGTGGCCATTGGGCAGGGCAACCTGACTTCCGCCATCCGGGCCAGTATGGCCATTCCGACGGTGTTCACGGCCGTGGATGTGGATGGCTGCAAACTGGTCGACGGCGGCCTGGTGCGCAATTTTCCCGTGACCGACGTGAAAGTCATGGGCGCCGACTACGTGATCGGCAGCAGCGTGTCGAGCGGCTTGCTGCCCCAGGAAAAACTGACCAATGCCGCGCAGATTCTGATGCAGATCGTCTTTTTTCAGGAGGCGCTCGACGAGCCGAAAGAGGTGGCTTTGTGCGACATTTATGTCAAACACCCCATCGACGATTACAGCGCCGCCAGTTTCAACCGGGCCAATGAACTGATCGACCTGGGTATCTGCGAGGGCAATAAAATGTACCCGCAGTTCAAACACCTGGCCGATTCGCTGGATGCCATTTACGGGCCGCAGCCTTTTGTCAAAAACCGCTTGCCAAAGGTAGATTCCCTGCTCATCACCTCCTGCGAGGTGCTGGGTCTTCGGCAAACCAGCTACGACTATTTCACGCGGATGATGAACTACCGCGACGGTCGGTATTACCGCGTCGAACAACTCAACGAAATGATCCGCCAGGTTTTCGGTACGCGGTATTACAACCGCATCACCTACGAACTCAAACCCCTGCCCGATGGCAGCGCGAAGATTGTTTTTCATGTGGAGGAAAATCCCGCGGCCTATGCCAAACTGGGGATGCACTACAACACGTTCAGCGGCGCCAGCCTGATCGCCAACCTGACGGCGCGCAACTTTTTACTGCCCAACTCGCGCTCGCAGGCCGCCATCAACATCAGTGAAAATTTCAGGGCGAAGGGCGAGCACCTCCAGTTCGTGGGCCGCCACCGCAACCGCGCGCTGATCGGGTCGCTGTATTTCGAGTCCTACAACTTTACGACCTACCTCGATTTTCGCAAAGACGGCCTTTTCCGCCAGTCGTGGTTCAACAGCGAACTGAAGTTTCAGGTGTCGCGGCGGCGCAGGTTCAGCACCGGCCTGGGCTACCGCTACGAATCGCTGCAATACCGGCCGAGTATTCAGTCGCAGCTCGACCTGCGCGGCCGCAACCGCATCAATTCGGCCTTGCTTTACTGGCAGTACAATACGTTCGACCAGCCGGTTTTTGCGCAGCGGGGCGTCCGGCTCGACGCGGAACTGGGGTATGTTTTCCGGCAAAATCCGGCCGTTACTTTTTTCAACAACGGCGAACCCATCGGCAACCTCGACTCGCTGGGCATCCGCTTCAACGACTACGCCCGCGTGTGGCTCAACCTCGAAACCTGCACGCCCCTGCGCAACCGCTTCACTTTTTTTACCCAGACCCAACTGGGGGTCAATTTCAATTACCGCGACAACCTGCTCAACAATTTTTACATCGGCGGCCTCAACCGCCTTCACCGCAACCAGGTCACCTTTGCGGGGCTGCCCGAAGGCGCCGACCATGCGGCCAACCTCCTCGCTTTTCAAACGGGCTTGCGGCGCGAACTGTTTTCCAACCTTTTCCTTACGCTTCGCGCCAACGTGCTGGCCAAGGATTTTATCGACAGCGAAAACATGTTCCGGCAGCCTTCTTTCCGCTCGGGCTACGCCCTGACGCTGGGTTATAATTCGGCCCTGGGGCCGCTCGAATTCAGCCTGCAGTACTCCGACCAGTCCAAACAGTTCGTGACCTACATCAACCTCGGTTTTTCTTTCTGAAAGCCTTGCGATCCATCGCCATGCGAGTTTGAAAAAATCTCTATCATTGCCGAAACATGCTTTTACCCAATCCTTCGGTTTCCCCATATCAAACATTATGAAAGAAAAACTCAAAGCCCTCGTGGCCCAGCATACGGAAGAAGCGCTGGACTGGCTGGAAAACCTGACCCGATACCCCGGCAGCAAACGACTTTACGAAGACGTGCTGTTGTTGAAAGGACAATTCAGAGATGCAAACCGCGCGATGCTACTCAATATGAGCGGCGGCGAAGCGCTTGAAAAGATCAAACTGGCGCTCATGCAGGTCGTGGAACGGCTCGACATCCGCGTGTTCGACACGGACGCGCCCGAGACGCAGGCCCGCTCCAGCGAGCAGCCGGCTTCCAGTTTTCATTTTTACCAAAAAAGGGAAGACATACACTGGAAACCCTTCAACGACCGCGTGCAAAACCGCTTCTGGGTGTGCGGCACCTCGCTGGTCGGGGTGTCGGAGCGCACTTTTTTGAAAGAATACCTCGACCGCTCCGTCGATGTGCGCATGGTGCTGCCCGATCCGCACCAGAGCTACCTTTCGTACCAGCAGCTGGTGCAATTCAACAAATTTGCCGAACACTACAAGGGCAAAACCGCGATCGTCGTCGATGAGCAGGTCGATCTGGCCCGCAAGGTGTACCATATCCTGAAAAGCAAGGTGCCCGCCCGCACGGAGCAATACCTGCGCCTCTACCCGGGCATCATGTATTCCAACATCACGCTTTTCGACGACGACGCCATCATCTCTTACTACAACGACAGCGGCGTGGGCGACAACGGTTTTTCCCTGCAGTTCAATAAAAAAATCAACCCTTCGGGTTATCGGGCGGTGGAAGAAGAATTTTTGCGCATGTGGGACCTCGCCGGGCAAACGGGCAAGGTGAGCCTGAAAAAAGGCACGAGCCTCATTTTTTTCAACGACCGCAACGAGGTGCTGCTTTTTCTGCGCGACAACAAAAAAACCATCCGCTACCCGAATTGCTGGGACATTCTCGGCGGCGGGGTGGAGGAGGGCGAAACCCCCGAAATGTGCATCATCCGGGAGATGGAGGAGGAGATCGAGTACACCCTGCGCGAGCCCCGGCTGTTTAAAATTTACGAGGAAGAAGATCGTATCGAACACACCTTCTGGCAGCGCGAAAATTTCGACCTCGCCACCACGCCCCTGCACGAAGGCCGGCGCCTCAAATGGTTTTCGGAAGCCGACATCCGAAAAATGCCGGAAGAAGAATTTGCCTTCGGGTTCAAGTCGGTCTTGCTCGATTTTTACAGAGAAAAGCCCTGGCTTTCGGACTGAAAACCAGGGCTTTTTATGGGTGTGAGTGTCGGGGTGACTCAAAGTCACCCCGACACGCGCAAAAAGCAGGTCAAATCTTGCCCACCATATCTTCCGGCCGCACCCATTCGTCGAACTCCTCGGCCGTGAGGTAGCCCAGTTTGATCGCCGTTTCTTTCAGCGTGCTGCCTTCGCGGTGCGCCGTCTGGGCGATCTCGGCTGCTTTGTAATACCCGATTTTGGTATTGAGCGCCGTCACCAGCATCAGCGAGTTGTTGACGTGTTTGCGAATGTTGTCGTGCAGCGGTTCGATGCCCACGGCGCATTTGTCGTTGAACGACACGCAGGCTTCGCCGATCAGGCGGGCCGAGTGCAGGAAATTGTAAATCATGACCGGCTTGAACACGTTGAGTTCGAAGTGGCCCGTGGCGCCGCCGATGTTGATGGCGACGTCGTTGCCCATCACCTGGGCGGCCACCATCGTGAGGGCTTCGCACTGGGTCGGGTTGACTTTGCCGGGCATGATCGAGGAGCCGGGTTCGTTGTCGGGGATGAAGATTTCGCCGATGCCCGAGCGCGGGCCCGAGGACAACATGCGGATGTCGTTGGCGATTTTCATCAGGCTGACGGCCACCGTTTTGAGGGCGCCGTGGCTTTCCACAATGGCGTCGTGGGCGGCCAGGGCTTCAAATTTGTTGGGCGCGGTGACGAAAGGCAGGCCGGTGAGCGTGGCGATGTGGCGGGCGACGTTTTCGGCGTAGCCGGGCGGGGTGTTGATGCCCGTGCCGACGGCCGTGCCGCCCAGGGCCAGTTCGCTGAGGTGAGCGAGCGTGTTGCGGATAGCGCGCAGGCCGTGGTCGAGCTGGGCTGCGTAGCCTGAAAATTCCTGTCCCAGCGTCAGCGGCGTGGCGTCCATGAAGTGCGTGCGGCCGATTTTGACCACGTTCATGAATGCCTGGGATTTGGCGTGCAGCGTGTCGCGGAGTTTCTCGATGCCCGGGATGGTCACTTCGATCAGCATTTTATACGCCGCGATGTGCATGGCCGTGGGGAAGGTATCGTTGGACGACTGCGATTTGTTGACGTCGTCGTTGGGGTGCAGGGCTTTTTGTTCGTCGGTGAGCTGGCCGCCGTTGAGGACGTGGGCGCGGTAGGCAACCACTTCGTTGACGTTCATGTTCGACTGCGTGCCGGAGCCCGTTTGCCACACGACGAGCGGGAACTGGTCGTCGAGCCCGCCAGCGAGGATTTCGTCGCACACGCGGCCGATCAGTTCGCATTTTTCCGGGGACAACACGCCTGCTTCGAGGTTGGTGAGCGCGGCGGCTTTTTTCAGGTAGGCGAATGCGCGGATAATTTCGATCGGCATCCGGTTGGTGTCGCGGGCGATTTTGAAATTGTCGATCGAGCGCTGGGTTTGGGCGCCCCAGTAAACGTGGGCCGGCACTTGTACCTTGCCCATGGTGTCTTTTTCAATGCGATATTCCATGTCTGGGAAAATTGGTATGATTTTATCGATGCAGACACGAGGTGTCTGTTTGCGGCGCAAAAGTAGCGCGGCAGAAGGCCCGCGTGAAAAGAAAAAGATAATTTAGAGCGGGTCCAGTATTTTATTTTGAAAAAGCAAACAGGCTGTTTTGCGCACACCAAACCTGCATGGGAGGCATGTCTGAGGCGAAAGCCGCGGGAAAAACACCGATTTTCAGGCACGCGGGAAAATCCCGGGCCGCTTCTTAACGTTTGAGCGCAAGCTTTCGAATTTTGCAATGCTCCTCTGCATTTGAAAACCTCGAAAAGCCTCTTTTTAGACCTTATATTTGTCCGAAAAGCCCCGGAAACCGAGACCGCAGATTGATCCATGACCCGAATATTTATCACCGATGATCACCCCATGATGGCCGAAGGCATTGCCACGCTGCTGGCCGGCGAATCCGAGTTCGAATTGCTCGGTCAGGCCAATACTGGAGGTGACGCTATTGAAAAAGTGCTGGAAACCCGCCCGGACGTCCTTTTGCTCGACATCAACCTGCCAGACATGTCGGGTATCGAAGTGTGCCGTAAAGTGCGCGCCGAAGCCCCCGAAATCCGGGTGCTGACCTTTTCCATGCTCAACGAAGAGAGTTATATCTCCGCCATGATCGGCGCCGGAGCGTCGGGTTATTTGTTGAAAAATACCGGCAAAACCGAGGTGATTGCCGCCATCAAGGCCGTTGCGGCCGGCAAAACCTACTTCAGCCGCGACGTGACCGACATCGTCATGCACAACCTCGGGCGCAAACAGGACGATAAATCTGCCGAAGCGCCCCCGAAGATCAGCCGCCGCGAACTGGAAGTGCTGAAACTGATCGTGGACGAATGCACCACCCAGGAAATAGCCGGCAAGTTGTTTCTGTCGGAAAAAACCGTCGAAAGTCACCGCGCGGCCCTGCTCACCAAACTGCGCGCCCGCAATACGGCCGGACTGGTCAAAATGGCCCTGAAATGGAACCTGCTGAAAGATGAGGAATAAGCGGGTATTGGCATCGCTCTTTCGCTGGCTTGCCGTCGGCGTTTTTTTGCTGCCGGTCGGCATCAGCCGCCTGAGCGCGCAGAGCGATCTGTATCTGGAACAGTCTTTCGAACAAATTCAGCACAACCTCAGAACTGCCATCCAGTCCCGCGATACGGCCCAACAGGCCCTGGCCTGGTACCAATGGGCGCTTTACGACGAGCAAAAAGCCGGCAACCGCGACTCGGTGTACGCCTACCTCGATAAAAGCGCCAGGATTTACCAGTCGATCGGCGACACTTTGCATTACTACAAAGTGCTGGCCGAACAGGCCGAACGCATTGCCAACCGCGGTGCACTGCCCGACGAAGCGCTGCGCACCCGCATGGATGGCCTTAACTATGCCCGCGCCAAAAACGACCGCCTGCTCGAAGCCCAGATGATGGCCGGTATTTACCGAATCTGGCTGCTCAAAGGCGATACGACGGAGGCGCAAAACTGGCGGAATTCGCTCAAGGAGATCAACAAGACGGTCAAAGACACCTCGCTTATCGTCATGTTTATGATGGAGGATGTGTTTTCCCGGCAGAGCAGGGGCGATTACCAGGATGCCGCGCAACTTTCGTTTCTGGCGCTGCGAATGGCCGAACAAACCCGCCAGCGCCCGCTCATTGCGGAGGTGGAATACAACATTGGGGCGCAAAGCCATCGGGCGGGCCGGTTTTTTACCGCCGTGGAATACCTGCACAAGGCGGAAAAGTCGGTGTTGCCCGGCAACTACCTGTTGCGCCGCAAAATTTACCGCGAGCTTTCGGAAACCTACCACGACCTCGATTCGCTTCACGTGGCCATCGATTACGCCATCCGTTACGGCCAGCTGGGCGACACCCTGCTGGTGCGCGATCGCGCGTCGGCGCGTTATCGAACGGCTTTTCACTTCGATTCGGAAAAGAAACGCCTGGAAATCAACGAACTGGAAAAGGGCAAAAAAGCCGCCGAAGAACTGGCCGAACAACGCCGCAAGACCAATATCGCGACCATCGCCCTGCTCGTGCTGGTTGTTGTGGGCGCTACAGGCATGTGGTATGCCTACCGCCAGCGACTCCGCGCCAACCGCATCATCGCCGCGCAGGAGAAAGAGATCAGTCGCCAGAACTACATGGCCCTGGAAAAAAATGCCAAGATCGAGAGCATGCAGGCCATGCTCGAAGGCCAGGAAAGCGAACGGCAGCGCATCGCGCACGACCTGCACGACAGCCTGGGCGGCTTGCTGGCGGCAGCAAAAATCCAGCTCGAAAACCTCCCGGCCCAGCGCCCCGAGCTGGCGCAAAGCCCAGAGTGGAAAAAACTCAAAGATCTGCTCGACGACACCGTCGCCGAGGCGCGCCATATCGCCCGCAACCTCCTGCCCGTCGCGCTTTTGCGCTTTGGCCTGGTGGCAGCTATTCAGGACCTCGTCAGTCGCGTGCGGGGCGAAGGCGTGCCGAAAATTACGTTCCTTTATTTCGGCGATTATTCCGACATCAAAAACATGGCGGCGCTGCATTGCTTCCGCATCGTGCAGGAATTGCTGCAAAACAGCCTCAAACACGCAGGCGCTACGGAAATACTCGTCCAGCTGACCCGAAGCGATGCCGAAATCGCCCTGCTGGTGGAAGACGACGGCAAGGGTTTCGACCCCGCACTGGCCGTCAAAGGCATGGGCACCCACAACCTTGCCCAGCGGGTGCAGTTTCTGCAAGGCGAACTGAGCGTACAAACAGCCCCCGGTGAGGGCGTCAGCATCCACGTCACCATTCCCGTCGAAACTTCTCAGGGTTTTCCCGGATAAAAAAACAGGGATTTATCCCGATTCCCCGGGCGAAACCGCCGGACTACCTTTGCAAAGGGTTTCAAAAGCCGATTTGCGACCCCCTTTTACCCCCCTTTTTTGATTCCTCCCCCCATTTTAATAGCCTGTCACAGGCCCATCACAACGCGCTTTCCTGTGCTTTCGTAACACTATGAAACACACTAATCTCTGAGCACAGGACTCTTGCGAAGGCCCGACAGGCAATCGTATCCTCCCAATTTCCGAGCATTGAGCTGGCTTCGGCCGCTTATTCAGCCTGGAACTGATTACCAGCGCCCGCCGTTCTCTCCCTTGAACGTCGGGCGATTTTTTTTCCCGACATTGCGACCTTTGCTCCGAACTTCTTTTCGGGTTGCTTGTTCCAATCTTGCCGGCACCAAAGTGCCGCTCACCCTGAAAAGAGTCCCAAATCGTATTTCTCAATCACTAACCAAAGTTCGCAATGTCATTTTCCCTTCCCGAACTCTCCTACGCCCCGACCGCGCTGGAACCTCATATTGATGCCCGCACCATGGAAATTCACCACGGCAAACACCACGCGGCATACGTCAATAACCTCAATGCTGCCGTACAAGGCACCGACATGGAGGGCAAATCGCTCGAAGAACTTTTTGCCCAAATGTCCAAACTCCCGCCCGCCGTGCGCAACAATGGCGGTGGCCACTGGAACCACTCCATGTTCTGGCAAATTATGGCCCCCTCGGGCGGCGGCGCCCCCGAAGGCGAACTGGCCCAGGCCATCGACGCGGCTTTCGGCTCCTTCGATGAATTCAAAAAACAATTCGCCGATGCGGCCGCCAAACGCTTCGGCTCCGGCTGGGCCTGGCTCAACGTGGGCGCCGACGGCAAACTGTTCATTTCTTCCACCCCCAACCAGGACAACCCGCTGATGGACCTCGCCGAACAAAAAGGCCAGCCCGTTCTCGGGCTCGACGTGTGGGAGCACGCCTACTACCTCCACTACCAAAACCGCCGTCCCGACTATGTAACCGCATGGTGGAACGTGGTCAACTGGGACGAGGTGAGCCGCCGCTTTGCTGCCGCTAAACACTGAAAACAAACAGCAGATTTTTTCACCGCAAAGACGCCAAGACGCAAAGGGTTCGCGAATTTCTCCGCGCCTCCGCGCGCCTTTGCGGTAAAAACGCCAAGACGCAAAGGGTTCGCGAATTTCTCCGCGTCTCCGCGCCTTTGCGGTAAAAACGCCAAGACGCAAAGGGTTCGCGAATTTCTCCGCGTCTCCGCGCCTTTGCGGTAAAAACGCCAAGACGCAAAGGGTTCGCGAATTTCTCCGCGTCTCCGGGCCTTTGCGGTAAAAACGCCAAGACGCAAAGGGTTCGCGAATTTCTCCGCGCCTCCGCGCCTTTGCGGTAAAAAAGTCACCAAATAAAAAGCCGCCGGATCGTACGCGACCCGGCGGCTTTTCATTTTGTATCAACAAGGTTTTTATTCAATCACCACCTTGCCGCTCACCCAGCCCTGGCGGGTTTCCACGCGGAACCAGTACAGGCCGCCGGGGAGTTCGTTGCTGTCGATTTCGACGGACTCGCCGCGGATGCCCGTAAACTTGCGCACCGCGCGCCCGGTTGCGTCGTTGAGCGTCACCGTGGCAGGCTCATTGCCCGGGTTGTCGAAGAAAATATGGAACTCTTCGGTCGCCGGGTTGGGGATCGCGATGGCGCGCAAATTGGCGCCGCCCGGCTCGATGGCCGCGGAAGATGCGGTAGAAACGCAGTTGGGGTCGGCCAACAGGGCATTGCTACGGAAATATTTTTCATTCACCACGGCGGTAATTCCGCCAATGCAAACCTCCTGTCCGTTGCCGGTCAGCTGGTCGTAGTGAACGCGTACGAAGGCCGTGGGCAGGATTTTTTTGTGCAAACCTGCTTCGGTGGTCGTCAGGGCCAGCAATTTGCCCGTCGCGGCGTTGAACTGCCATTCGGCGTCGAAATCGGGGTCGAGGTTTTCAACAGAGGTGATGTGCAGGCCGCTGAGGCTGAATTCCAGGGCATAGATTTTCGAATACGGGTTGACGATCTGGATGTCGAAGGTTTTGTTGACCTGATCGAGGCTGCCCGGGAGCAGGTACACGATGTCGGCAGGCGCGTCGGTGCCGGTCGGGAACTGGCAGGCAAAGCGGGTGCCCCAGTACTGCGGGTCGTCGCCGTGGATCATGCATTCCTGCAAAAGGGCCGCGTCGTACACGTCGAGGTTTTCGTTGGCGTCGAGGTCGTTGCAGGCCGTGGTATTGTCATCGTCGTTCAGGGCGGCGTCGAGGTAGGCCGTGCGGTCGGCGGCGTCGCGCTGGAGGTCGTCGTTCCAGTCGCCGCGCAGGGCGGTGCCATTGCACACGCCTTTGCAGTCGGGCTGCGCGCTGCCGAAAACTTCGCCGTTGCAGTCGGTAAATTGGGGGCAATCATCGACCACATCGATCAGTGGAGTGCCTGCATTGTCGTATTCGATGGTGAAGCAGGCCTGTGCCCAGTTGTTGTCGTAGGTGATTTCCGGGCGGCCCGTTTTGTCGGGCGATTTGTCCCAATTGACGCGTACGACGAGGGTGTAAAGCCCTGCGGGAACACCCGTCACATCGACCCATTGGCAGGGCAGGCTTGCATCGTAAATGTCGCCGCAGCCGGCCGTGATGCCCATGTTGCCACAAGAAAATTTGCCGACACCGCCGCCGGAGCATTCGAGATCGAGCACGCAAAATCCGTTTTTCGAACCTACGGGCACTCGTACGCCGTTGGCATCGAACAGCACATATTCGGCGTAGCCGCGATAATGCCAGTGGTTGTGGCAGGGGTCCCAGACAAACTGGTCGGAAGGCGTGCTCGGCGAAGCGGGCGTTTCACCGATAAAGTAATCGGCCACGCCGATGTTTTTGATGTGGGTGGTGAAACGCAGGGCCACCCGGTTGCCAAAACCGCGAATACAACCTTCTTCCACGGCGCAGGCATCGGCATTGGGGATGAGGACCGGGTACAGCGAGTTGCGGAGTTCGCTCTCCACCACCATCAGGTCGGGCAGGTCGCCGCATTCGGGGTCGCCCGGGTAAATGCAAGGGCCGCTGATCGTTGCCAGCGGCTGATAGTTGCAGGCCGTGGGGTCGGTGCAGCCTACGACCGGGCCCACGTAGCTCAACTCGAAATTGATCGCTGTGCCATTGCAAGCCTCATCGGCATGGCCGATGCGGACAAAATATTCATGACCGCCGGCCAGGAACAGGGTCGCTACCGCGCCGTTGGGGTCGGTGTCGCAGCCGCCGTCGGCGTAGAACAGGGTGCCGAGGTTGTTATTGGTGACGGTGATGCCGTCGCACATATCGTACACCCAAATTTTGGAGTGACAGGAATTGTTGTTCAGTCCGCAGGTGCTGATCTGGTAGGTGCCGTTTTGTGCAGGCACGAAGCCGTACCAGGTATCGCCGTTGCCGGCGGCCGTGTATTGGCCCAGGTCGAGCGGCAGCGGGTTGTCGCAAAACGTGCCGGGCGGGCAGTCGAAAGCGAAATATTGTTCGTGGCCGTAGTTTTCCCCGATGCTTTCGTGGATCAGCACGTCATTGCGATAAACGCGGTAAACGCCGTCGGGCGCCATGCCGTCGCCATAGCTGTCGAAAATGCGGAAAACCTTGCAGCCATCCTCCGGAACGCAGTAGAAAAAGGTGTGCTGACCGGGCGCAGGCAAAGAGCCCGAGCCGTAAACGGTGGACCCGTCGATGCTCGTCAGCTGCCAGCTGACTTCCTGCCAGTAGTAATCGGGTGTGATTTCGAGGCGAATGAGCGCCTGGCCTGCCGGACATTGTCCGAAGAGCCGGCTGCCTGCCAGCAGGACAAAAAACAGGGTGTAAAGATGTTTGTGCATGGTTAAGTGTTGTTCAGTGGTGAGCAGAATGGATGACAAATGTATTTCTAATGCCTGTTACGCAAAGGCGATTGTTGCGGTTGGCTTTATTATGCCAAATTAACACCTGTAAATGCAAAAGAGCCACCCCCTTGCGGAGATGACTCGCCTGAGCAAAATGTGTTCTGTTTTGATGCGTCCTGTATGTGCGCCAGCGGAATATCAGGCCGGCATGGGCATTCCGATAGCGTGCAGAAATTCGCGTTTGGTGGCGTCGTTCAGAAACTTGCCGGCGTATTCGGCCGTGATGGTGCTTGCGCCGTGATGCTCCACGCCCCGCGCCTGAACGCACATGTGGCGGGCATCGATGTAGACGGCTACGTCTTCGGTATTCAGCGCGCGTTTGAGTTCTTCGGCAATCTGGATGGTCAGACGCTCCTGCACCTGCGGGCGGCGCGCGAAATAATCGACGATACGGTTGAGTTTGGACAGACCGATCACCCGGTCCTTGGGAATATAAGCCACATGCGCCACCCCGAAAATCGGCTGGAAATGGTGCTCGCAGGTGCTTTGCAGCGGAATGTTGCGCTCCACCACCAGACGGCGGTACTGGTACTTGTTGTCGAAAGTGGTGAGGGCGGGTTTGTTGTCCGGGTTGAGCCCCCGAAAAATCTCGTTCACATACATTTTGGCCACCCGGCGCGGGGTGCCGCGCAGGCTGTCGTCGCCGAGGTCGAGACCCAGCAAATCCATGATTCTGGCGAAATGGGCACTGATCCGTTCCACCTTTTCTTCGTCGCTCAGGTTAAAAGCCCGGTCGTGCAGGGGCGTATCAACAGCATTGGAAAGGTGCATATCGCCGAACGGGTCGGTGTCGGAATGATGATCGGACATGGTGTGCAACAGAAGATCAGACATAGATAATAATTGAAGGATGAGACGGAAGTCAGTGACAATCAGCGAGCATGTAACGGTGTCAGGATATTTTTGTTTAACAAAAAAGGTGGTTGTTGTAAATTTAGTTAAACAAAATGCGCCATTGCAAGCGGTTGCTCGCAATGGCGCAAGAAGTTATGCGTAGTGTTTGTCGTGCTGTGGCGGGCGTATCAGGCTACAACCTTGGCGTACTGGATGTTGGCCTGGAACTTTACTTCGTCGCCGGCTACTGCGCCGCCCGCTTCGGTCAGGGCGCTCCAGAGGAGGCCGAATTCCTTGCGGTTGATTTTGCCCGTTACTTCAAAACCGGCCTTGATGTTGCCGTAGGGATCTTTCGCGATGCCGCCCATTTCAACCTGCAGGCTGACAGGTTTGGTGATGTCGCGGATCGTCAGATCGCCGTCGAGTTGGTATTCGCCGTCGCCCGTGGCTTTCAGGCCTTTGCCTTTGAAAGTCAGCGTGGGGAAGCGCTCGCTGTTGAAAAAATCGTCGTTGCGAAGGTGGTTGTCGCGGTATTCGACGCCCGTGTCGATGGAAGCCGTTTCGATCGTGAATTCAATATCGGCCGATGCAAAGTCGTCGCCTTCCGTGCTCACGGTGGAGGAAAAGCTTTTGAATTTGCCGCTGACGTTGGACACCATCAGGTGCCGTACGCGAAACGTGACTTCGGAGTGCGTGGGGTCGAGTTGCCAGGTGGTCTGTGCCATATCGTTTTTAAATTTTGTCTGTTTGAAATTGTACGGCAAAGATAAGGCAGTAATTTAAATTTGATGTTAAGACACTTAAATTTTAAACACTAAAAAAACTGAAACCGCAAAAACGGGCGACGAACGGGCAAGAAGGGCAGGGCGCAGGGGCTTACGGCGTGGCTTTCAACAGTTTCAGAATGCCTCTCCGTTCGCCGGAATACCAGAAAGCGAGGTACACCCCTGCCGGCGCTTCGCTGCCCGAGCGGCCGATGCCATCCCATTCGTAACGGATGGAACCGTCCTGTGCCACGGGGTCGAGTTGCCTGACGAGTTTGCCGTCGGCGGAGAAAATGTCCAGTTTGCGCGGCTCGCCGCTGCTGTTGTTCCTGACCGTGATGACGGTACGCGAAACGAAAGGATTGGGCGCGGCGCTGGCCAGCGAATCGGTGGTCGAGAGGTTGTCGGTACTGACGTACTGCGTTTCGTCCTCGCATTCTTCGCAGGCCCAGCTCAGGTTTTCGAGGCAAAGCAGGGCGGTGTAGCGGGAAAGGACCCAGCCGTTCAGGCTTTGAAAAATAATGTTGCCGATGACCGGATTGGTTTGTGTCTCGAGTTCGAGTGTTTCCACGAAATTGCCGTACCACATTTCTTCCATCAGGCTGTCGCTTGCGGCAAAATTGTCGGGCCCTGCCACGAATTCCGCGGAATAAGGCTGGTTGCCGATCAAAACGTTCACGTCGATCACCAGAGGCAGCTCGCCCGTAAACTTGCCCACCTGTCCTATGGGGCGGTTTGGGTTGTCCTGCTGGTTGCCCACATTGAAGCGGCCGTAGCAAAATCCGTTCTGTGTTTGCGGGTAGATTTCGATCACCCCCGCGGCCAGGTCGAGGTTGGTCATACAATTGAGCAGCGCGCTTTTGAGCGTTTGGGTGTTGTTGTAGGTTTTGAAATAGCCGCCCCCGCTCAGCGCAGCCAGGTTGCTCAAAAAATAGCTGCTGCCGTAGTAGTACTGGCCGTTAAGTAAGACGTAGGGGAAGTTCGCTTCATTGAAATCGACGACGTGAATGGGCGCTGCCTCGTCGAGCAAGGCCAGCACGTCGTTGAGCAGCGGGTTGGCGTTCTGGAAACTCGAAATGCTGTTGTTGTTGCTTGCGAGCACGATATCGCTGCCGCCATTTGCCTGCGTCCACTGGATCCCTTCGACCAACAGGGGCTGGAGGGCGCTATACCCTGAAAACGGGCCGGGCAGGTTGGCAAACACCTGGATAATGGTGTCCGGATGAGCGGGCAGCCAGCGGTTGGCATAGGGCTGGACGATGAGGCCGGAAAAGAACAGGTTGAAGGAGTCATTCGGGCTCAGCGAATTGAGCATCGCGCTTCGGGTGTCGACCAGGAGTTTGGTCGCCGTGGGCGCATTAGCCGCCGTTTGATAGTCGAGCAGCACCGTCACCTTGCGATAATCGGGGGTGGGCAGGAAGTAGGAGGGGCTTATCGCCAGCTGGTAGTATTTTTCATCCCCGTTGGTAAAGGTGCTGGCAAACATCCCGTCTTGCAGGGGCGAAGCGAACTGGAGTTGAAGGCCTTCATTGTACCAGTCGGGCGTGAGGCTGGTTCTGTAAAAAGTACCGGTTTGCGGGTCGTCGACCAGTTCAAACTGCAGGCCTTGCTGATCGGCGAATTGCGGCGCCTGGAAACGGTCGTCGCTCCAGACCAGCAGGTTGAAATCCTGCACGGGATTGGCCGAAGCTTTCAGAATGGAAAAGGGAAGTTCGGCCACGGCGCGGCTGTTGTACAAATTAACGGGCTGGAGCCAGGTGATTTTCACCTTCCGCGTGCTGTTTTTGGCCATGGGGAAAACGCGCAGCTGGTAGCTCGTGGCGTTGTTTTTGACGAGGATCGAGGGGTCCTTCCGTCGGTTTACGATGCTTTCATAAATCGCGCCGGCCGTCCAGCGGTCGTACATGCGCGCTTTCACGATGTTTTCGTCGATCCATAGCCACGAATCGTGAACGATGGCCTCGCTCGGGAGCGTAAAGTTGAGCACCACTTCGAGCGAGTCGCCGGTGGTGTTAAACGTGGCGCCCCGTGCCGAGAAGGTGAGGTAAAGGCCGTACTCCATGTAAAGCCCTTTGGTACGCACCGAAAGCGTGGCTTCTTCGATCGTTCCCTGACGGCGCACAGCGGATTGGCGTACGTCGGCCACCGACAGTTGATAGTTTTGGGCAAAGAACCATCCGCTTGCCAGCAGACCGATGCAGGAAAGTAGTAATCGTTTCATTTGATGAATATTTTAAATTATGAAAAAATGAAACGCCGGCGTTTGATAGGGAAACGCGGGAGGGGTAGCAGAACGCTGGCCGGCAAGGGGCTGGTCTTTTGTACAAAATGGACAAAACGTGCGCTTTGCCGTACAAAAAAGGGCCATCCCGAACGTATGGAATGGCCCGTGAGGTCGAAAAACCGTTAATACTGCACCGCAATTTTCTTGCTGTACACCTGACCATTCTTTTCAATCCGCAACACATAGACCCCCGCGGGGTGATCCGAACCCAGTTCGATCCGGATCAGGGGATCTTCGGTTTTATAATCGATCAGCAGACGGCCGTCGATGGCCAGCAGCTGAATGTTTTTACTGGCCGCGGGCGTTGTGACGTCGAGGTCTTCAATCATGATCTCGTTGGCCCTGTTCGTCACGATATACGGGGACCCGTCGGTGGCGTGGTGGCTTGTTTCGTTTTCCATGTTGGAGCCGATCGGAGGGGCCGCGTACAGGCATTCGTTGGGGTTGTCGATGGAGATATACCAGTAAACAGTGGCGCCCTGGCCGCAGGAATTGACCGGCGTCACGTTCAGTTTGGACGTACGACGTTTGTAGAAATTGCTGTACAGGCAAAGCGTGGAGCCGTTGACCGTGGCAATCAGGTTGGGGTCGGTGGTGGAAAGGATAAAACTCAGCCCGCAGCTGTTGCTGAACGTATAACATTCCGGGTCGTTGAAAGAACAGATCGAATTCATGCCGGGCGGCGGTATGGAAATGGGCGGGTTGGGCGGCGCGCAGACCTGGATTTGATAACTTTTACTCACGGTGATCGGGTTGCAGGCTTTTGTGGTGACGGTGAAAGTAAGCGTGTAGGTGCCCGGTTGCAGCGCTTTGATCAGGGCGCTGGCCGTGCCATCGTCGGCGACGACCTGATTCAGGATTTGCAAACCGCCCGGCCACGAAACGCTCCAGGTACCGATCATACAGCCCGGCTGATAAGGGCTGATGCTGGCGTTGTAGCCGCCGTACTGCTGGATGCCGGAGGTGCACAACTGGTTCGGGCCAGTGATGTTGGAGATGGTGAAAGGCGGCAGAAAATCGCAACTGTTGAGCGGAACACAGCCGTCGGAGTTGGCCAGACTGCTGCGAGGACCGCTCAGCGCGGCGCGCATGCGCGTTCTTTGTCCTTTGGTAAACATTGCCATGCAAGCGTCGTCCGTGTAATCCATGTAGTTCATGTACATATTGCCGTTGGGGCTGTTGCCGCAACTGATTACTATGCCTTCCGGGCAGCCGCTGCTTGCTATCGACTGGTTGGGCGTATCCAGCACTTCATCGCTGCCGCTACAACCGTCGTTGGAATTATCCAGCCCGAAAATGTGAAGCAGGTTAAGCCAGTGACCGATCTCGTGGGTAGCGACGCGGCCCTCGTCGTGCGGATAGATCGCCGTACCCGTCGTGCCAAAACAGGTGTAACGAATTACCACCCCGTCGGTGGCGGCAGCGCCTCCCGGCTCCTGGGCGTAGCCGGTATAGCCTACCAGGTTGCAAACCCAGATGTTCAGGTATTTGTCGCGGTCCCAGGCATCAGCGCCGCCCTCAGCGGTGGATTTTAATTTGACATTATCATCGATCGTCCATTCTGCCTTAGCACTCGCTGTGCGGGTAATGCCGTTTGTCGCCTGGCAATCGGGGGTACGTTGTGCGAGGCAAAACTCAACCCGAACGTCGGCAGCCAGATTGATAAAATAGGGCGGTATGATATTCAAATTCATGTTTTGTTTCCGATAATCGGCATTCAGCACAGCGATCTGGGAGTTGATCTGGTCATCGCTGATGTTTTGAGAAAGGGCGCCGGAATAATAAACGACGTGCACCACGACCGGGATGGTAATGATCGGCAGGTCGTCGCCCTCCTCGGTCCTTTGCGTATTCGGGTCATTGGCTTCGCGGGTCAGTTGTTGCTGGATGTATTCGGGATGCTCTTGCAGGTAGCGTTTCATCGCCTCGGACGTTCCGCAGACTTGCTGGGCCAATACCGGCCGGACCGCACAGAAGAATAATATTACCGGGATCAGTAGGTTGATGTATCGTTTCATTGGAATAAGTTTTTTATAGTGAAGGAGTAACTTATATTTTTTATCAACGTGTTCAGGATTAAAAGCATTGGCGAAGGGGCGCAGCAGGGCAGGGGGCCGGCACCGATCTGTCTCGGCGCCGGCCGGCCTGCCGTAGCATGCAACGTAATTAATCTGTTAAAAAAGCAGGATGCCGGGAGCCCGGCTACATGTTAGTTCTGGATCACCACCTTCTTCGTGGTCAACCCTTCGGCGTGTTGAATGGAAAAGTAGTAGACCCCGTTTTCCAGTTTGGAGAGGTCAAGATGCAGGTCGGAGTCGCTGCCGTCCAGTTGGCGTTTTTCCATCAGGCGGCCGGAAACGTCGTAGATGGCGAGGCCCAGCGACTGCCCGATCCAGGATACCGGCAGTACCAGGTTCACGGAACTGGAAGTGCTCGGGTTGGGCACAACGAGGAAGGTGCCGTCCGGATCGGTGGCAATTTTGTTGCCCGAGTCGCCCAGGCAGGGCAGGGTCATGGTTTCGCAGGTGGTGGCTTTGCAGCCCTGGTTGTCCATGACGGAGAGGCAAAGTTTAGCGTTCAGGGGCGGGGTATTGCCCACGAGGATGAGGTGGGCATTGGTCGGGTTTTGCGCCGTGGATACCGTACCGCCGTTGAATACCCATTGGTAGCTGAGCGGCGAGCCGGGAACCGGGGGGGTGCCGGCGCCGAAAAGGTTGTAGGTGCAGTCGATATTGAAACTGGTCGGCAGACCGGTGACGGGGTCATTAATAAAAGACTGCTGGCAACCCTGGCAGGCTGTCGTGAACGAAGCGCCGATACCCTCGCAGCGTTCGCAATCGACGACAACGGGAATGGTAATCACCCTCGTGCAGCCGTTGGCATCCAGCACCGTGAGCGTGGCGGTGTAATCGCCCATGTTGGGGTAGGAGTGTACGACGAGGCCGGTGGTGGAGCACTGGGTGGTGCCGTCGCCGAAATCCCAGAAAAAGCGCAGCCCCGTACCGTTGGAGATGCTGGCCGCGAAACGAACGTCGTTGCATTGACCGCCGAAGTCGTCCATGGGCGTGATACTGACATCGAGATTGGAACTGCAGGCGGGTTGTGCGGAAATATCGTCGAGCAGGAGGAAATTGGTTGGCGAAAAACGCTCCTGGCTTTCCGAGCCCGGAGAGGCAGCCAATGAATAATTCTTGACCTGAATAATAAGGTACTTGTAGGAGCAAACAGTCGGGTTGTCCGGTACTTGCACCAGGCCTGAACCATTCACCCCGCTTACCGGCACTTGCACCCATGCGGGACTCGATTGCTGGAAAAAACTGGTGCCGATTTTGGTAAAGCCGTTATACAGCTGGGGACTCGATGGCAACAGGTTTGAAACGTAGAAGTCAATTGTGTAATTATGGGCAGTAGAACATTCGGGTATCAAGGCAGAATAATTGATCAAAAGTTTTTCGCCGGGGAAAATTGGCCGATTCAAAATGTTTACCAAAGGGTAAGAAACTACGGTTGTCGGGCCGCCGGGGAAGTTGTAAGCAGAGGTACTTACAGTGATGAAAGCTAACCGATTTCCGGAATGCGGAAGCCAGGGGCTGCCCCCACCGCATGAGAAAAAAGTCCGTACTTCATTCGCTTCGTTAAAGCATTTCCACCGCGACACCTGTTCCAGGTTAAACTTGCTGACAGGGTCGCCGCTGTTGGTTACGGTTTCGAACCCCGGGTTGCCCACAAGATTCTGGGAAAAGGAGAAGGTTGCTCCCCACAGGAGGAGCGTGCAAATCAGGAATAAGTTTTTCATGATGAAATTATGTTTAAAAAATGAAAAGTTGCCGCGAATCGTAGTCCCCCCCTGCCACCCGTTTTGTTGGTCGCGCCGAATCTTTTTCCGGCGCGCCCGGGTTGAATCACTCACCTCGACAGTCAAAAATCACCTCGATACCTCTTGCTGTTCAGGGGAAAAATCTGGTAAAAGAATCCAGGGTGTTTGCGGGTGCAAACACGGTTGTGTTTCAGGAGCCCTCCGCGTTTTTGAGCAGTCGGGTGTTGCTCAAATGAACGCGGAGGGCTTGTTCCTGTATGTTGTCTCGGGAAATTGTTACATCAAAATCGATGCGTCAATCAACTGACGATCAGAGTTTTATCAATTTGTGCGCGCTGCTGCCCTGGGCAGTTTTCAGTTGCAGGAAGTAGAGGCCGGGTGGCAGCTCGTCGGTCGCCAGCGTGTGATCGCCTTCGATGACGGCTTCTTCCTGTTTGACCAGTACGCCTTCCGAATTGAACAAGGCGATCCGGACGGGTTCTTCGGCAGTGCCGGCCGAGCCTTTGATCGTGATGCGGTCGGAGAAGGGGTTGGGCAGCGGCGTGAGGGCCAGTTCCGTTCCTTCTTCGGAGAAGTGGTCGTTTGAATCGGGGGCGTTCGGGTTGGGTTTACTACTACAAGAACCTTTGTACACCGTTACGGTGTAGTTTTGTGTAGCGGCGAACTCGGCATAGTTGTCAAAGAATTTGCCGGACACTTTCACCGAATATCCGTTGCCATCCGGAACTGCGATATAAAAGGTAGTCGTGGTCCCTGAATAATCGGGGCAAAAACGTGTCGGACTTGCACCCAGTTTGTAAATTTCAGCATTGCCCGGTTGCGGCATAAGGTGGAAATGCCCCAAGCTGTTCGTTTTTTCGAACGTGTATTTGAGTGTGTAACCATCTCCATTTACAACAAGGACATACGTCTCCTGATTTGACAACTTCCAGGTGTAATCTACGCGACTACCCGAACCGATGTAATCGGATTGTTGGCAACCGTTAACCTGACAGATTATTTCAATAACAATAGTCGTAAAGTCCTTGGTCGCTTTGTTGGGGCTCTCGTCAGTAGGTAAAGGACTGCACCGTGCGTGTATTTCGGCGGTGTAGTCGGTGCCGGGGTTGAGCCCTGTGAAAGTATAGCTGGTTGAATTTACAAGGGCTACCGGAGCAACCAGGTTGCCGTTTTGGTATAGGTAAAGAGAATAGCCCGATGCTCCCGTAACGGCATCCCAGGCTAGCGAAACGCTTGTCGAACCAATACTGGTCGTATGAAAGTTATTGGGAGCCGGCAGATTGCAGGTCGGAGGTTGTTGCTCGACGGGAACGGGAGCGCCGTTCGTTACCTGGGCCAGCGCCAGGAAAAACAGGAAAAAAATGTAAAAAACAGACTTCTTCTTCAACATAATGACATGCTTTTTTGAGTGATCGTAATTATGTTGCAAATTTTCGGCCGGCGCCGGCCAAAAACTATAACACTATTACGCATAATTTCCGGCCCCTTAGCAAAACACCCATGCGCAAGAGTCCTTTTGCCGAATTGCTCAACGTTTTTACGCCCGAAGAACGCTCGGAGTTTCTGCTTTTTGTGGAGTCTCCATTTTTCAATCGGGGTGAATTCAGGGCCGAATCACCGCGCTTGCTGCGGTATTTGTACGATACGCCGCTGGATTCCTACTGGCAGGAAGAAGGACAAAGGTCGGCTTTTGCAGCCGTGTTTTCGCAGGCCGATTTTGTAGAGGGCAAACTGGAAAAAGTGATGTCGGTCCTGCACCGCCTGGCCCGGTCCTTCGTCTCGGTGCAGGCTCGCCAGGGGAAACACGGCGAATTCGACCGCCTGCTCGATCTGGCTGTTTTCAGCCGCCACCGGGGGCTCGACAGTCGTTTTGAAAACACCGTCCAGGCCATGCGCGAAGAGCAAAAACGCAATTATTCCGGCGAAGATCTTCAGTTTTTTTACCGCCGGCTGGCCGTCGAACTCGAACAACACGAGTACGAAAACATGCTCAACCGCAAACGCGGCGACGTAAATATTCCCCGCACCATCGAAGCGCTCGATGTGTATTACCACGCCCTGAAACTCAACCTGCTCAACCGCTATATGATGCAGGAAAAGGTGACCCACCTGGAAACCGGCGAGTATATGCAGTGGACGCTGGAGGAAAGCCATGTGCCGCCCCGCCTGCTCGAAGATGCCGCCTTTTTGCGTCTCGCCGAGGCGTTTCTGAAAGTCCTGAAAATGCCCCGGCCAGAAAAAGGCGATTTTCATTTGCTGTCCGACCTGATGCGACGGCAGGAAGGCGAAATTGACGTGGAACTGCTCAAGGATTATTATTCTTTTCTGCGCTCCTGTTGCAGTATTTTGGTCAATTCAGGCCAGCATGACTACCTGCCGGTCCTGTTTCACCTTCAAAAAGATCACCTGGAACGCGGCTTTTTTTACTACAATCAAAAGATCACGCCTTCCACTTTTCAGAACATCATTATCGTGGCTTTGCGCCTCAAGGAATTTGACTGGGCCTACGATTGCATCCAGGCGCATGCCGGACGCATCGTGGGCGACAACGAGTCCGGCGACTATTTTCACTTCAACCTGGCCAACTATTTCTTTTTCACGGGACAATACGATGCCGCGCTAAATGTCTTGCCCCAATCGCTTGCAGAAGTGGAGTACCAGATGATGGCCAAGCGCCTCGAACTCAAAATATATTACTGCATGGGATCTGATCTGCTCGCCTACAAGATCGACTCCTTCAAGATGTTTATCAGTCGCTCGTTTTTGAAACCCCTGTCGCCTTTGCTCAAGGAAGGAAACGGCAATTTCGTCAACCTGCTTGGGCAATTGTGCAACATACCCAATGGCGACACCGCCCGCATCGAGCGGCTGCTGAGCCGGGTCGGCAGCAAAACCTGGCTGTTCGACCGCGACTGGCTGATTGAACAAGCCAATGCGCTGAAGTAAAAAAAGCGACGGCCCCCCGATTGCCGGTGGGCCGTCATGTCAAAATGTTGAATAGGCCTTTAGTCTGTAAGGCAAAGTTATTTGCAACGCTGAAACAGGATGTGCCGCCCGCTTAAACTCAGACTTGTCTGGGTAATGGCAACCGGCTCGACCAGTTTGACAAACATCGTATTGTCATTACCTGAGGCAAATATGGGCCCGGGTTCGGCCCGCGGGCAATAACACATATTGCGATAATTTCCGGTGGGAGCAAAAAAGATTCTTCAAAAAACAGCGAAGCCTTGCCCGGAAGCCGGGCAAGGCCTTGCTGCTGTTGAGAAGCGCGTTTTGTGTTGGTTATAATTTTAGCAGTTTGTGCGTGCTGTTGCCCGACGCCGAACGCAATTGCAGGAAGTACATGCCGGGCAGCAGGTCGTCGGTAGGTATGGCCATGAGGCCCGAACGGTCGTAGTCGAACTGCCGTACACAGCGACCGCAGGCATCGTACAAGGCGCCCTGCACGGGAGCATCGGATGCCCCGCCGCTGAGATACAGCATATCGGAGAACGGATTGGGTTGTGGCGTCGGCAAGGCGGTTGCCAGGCCGTCGGCAGCGCCGTCGAAAGAGGCAGGCGGTGAGCCGGGGGCGAGGGGGGCGGGTTCGCCGCTTTGGTATTTGACTGTGATAGTGGCATCTGACCCGGGATCAACTTTCAGTTGATTACCCCGGAGGAAGTAGCAAGTGGCTACCAAAGTCTGATCATATTTGATCCTGATCGTTCCGGTAGTGCCCTCGGCGCCTTCGTCTCCGCAATACGTAATATCGCCTTCTCCGTAGGTTCGTCCCAGTTTGAAGCTGGAAGGATTGCCGCTCACTGGCTTGAATTCAAACCTTACTATTGCACCCGAGCTGCGATCAAACTGGAAAATGCCGGTCGAATTGTTGTAGGTCACATGGACAAAATAATGTTCAGTGGTCCCAAATGGCCACGTGTAGATGTTGTTCGAGCCCTGGATTACCGTGTTCCCAGTGTTACCGGTCGCACTACAAATCAGATCGATGATGATCGTCGAAAATTGCATTTGTGCAGCCTGCGGGCCGGTGGAATACAGCGAACATTTTGGATAAACTTTGACGGTGTATGTTCCCTCCTGCAGGTCCGTAAACGTCATTGTAGTAGATGTGGTGATACCCGAGGCAGATGGCGGGTTGCCGCCTTGCGAAAGCTCTACGTAATAGCCCCAGGCCCCTGCCACGGGATCCCAGGCGACGGTCGCCGTGTTGGAACCTACCGAAACGGCGTGAAGGTTGGTCGGAGCAGGGAGATTACACCCTCCGTCGTCAACGGGATCGGCTGTCGGGAGGACTGGCGCACTGCTGCCGGCCACCATCGGGACCAAGAGCAGGAGACACAGGATGAGCCTGAAAAATCGTTTTTGTGCCATAATGACATTTTTTTTAGATGATCGTTTCTTCGAACAACAAATGTTCGGAAGACTGCCTTTGAAAATTATAACATTATTCCGCGAAATTTCCCCCCGCCAAACCGCGAGACCATGCAAAAAAGCCCGTTGATTGAGTTGCTGGAGACTTTTACGGCAGAAGAACTCTCTGAATTTCAATTGTTTGTAAGATCTCCTTACTTCAACAGGGGAAAATACAGCGAAAAAGCAATCCATTTGATCGGGGTCTTGCTTCACCAGGCGCCGCACTGGACCTGGGATGAAAATGCTCGCAGGCATGCATTTGAGGCAATTTTCCCCGGAAAAGATTTCGGAGAGGGCAAACTGGAAAAGATCATGACGGTGCTGCACCGGCTCGCCCGACAGTTCATTTTTGTCCATCCGCAACTGGATGAGTCCCAACAGTTTGAGCAATTACTCAGTCTGGCGCGATTCAGCCGCCAGCGCGGCCTGGTCAATCGTTTTCAGAACACCATGCAAAAGTTGCGGGAAGCTGCGCGGAGGAATGATCTGAAGGAGGATTTGGAGTTGTTGGAAAAGCGGTATGAAATCGAGTGGGAGTTGTACGAGTTTGAAAATTTATACAACCAAAAAAGGGGCGACCTGAACATTCCTGCCTTGCTGGAGGCCTTTTATATCTTTTTTCAAGCCAGGAAGACAAACCTGCTGAATCGCTTCATGTTGCAACAACGCGTCGCTTACCTCGAATCAACGGATCTGATTCAGTTTATGCTTCAGGAGTCGATACTGCCTGAACGACTGTTGAATGAATCTCCGGTTTTGAAGTTACAGACGGAGTTTGTCAGCGTTTTTCGGCTCGAAAAACCCGAGCCCGAGCATTTTGCTTTTTTGTCTGACTTGATCCGTGAACTGGAGGAAGACATTCATCCCGATTTGCTCAAAACGTATTTTGCATTGCTTCGGGGGTGCTGCACGCTTCTGGTAAATTCCGGACAGTCTCAATTTTTGGCTACCCTTTTTGATATCCAGAAAGAACATTTGGCCAAAGGATTTATGTATTTTGAAAACCGGATCACCCCTTCTGCGTTGCTTAATATAGTTAACGTCGCCCTGCGTGTGGGCCAGTTTGACTGGGCGTATGAATGCCTTCAAAGCCATACCGATCGTATATTGGGAGACAACGAAACCCGCGATTATTACCGTTTCAATCTTGCTATTTACTACTACCGAATCGGCAAGTACGAAGAAGCCCTTGATATTCTGCCCCATTCCCTGGCTGATTTCGAATATCACCTGATGGCCCGTGGCCTCGAACTAAAAATATTTTACAGCATTGGTTCCGACCTGCTTCCCTACAAAATCGACGCGTTCAAAATGTACCTGAGCCGGTCTTTTCAGAAACCCCTGCCGGCTATTCAAAAGGAGCGTTACGGGAATTTTATCAACCTTTTACACCAGCTGAGCAACACGATCAAAGGAGACCAGGGGCGAGTACAAAAGCTGATATCACGCATCCAGTCCAAGACCTGGCTTCACGAACGCGACTGGCTGATTGAAAAAGCCAATGAATTGATTTAGAATGTCTTGTGTGATAAAAAGTGTAAAAAAACGGCCCGCCGGACGAATCCGGGGGCCGCTAGTTGTGTTGAATAGGTAGGTAAAACTTGAACAGGTTTTCAGGCAAGGATCAGATCTGAGCCAAATTGCAGGTGTCGCCCAGGTAGTAACGACGGCTGGCGCCCGAAGCGAGGGTAAAGGCCACGTTGCCGGCGCCGGTGTTGATCGATACTTTCAAGGTGCCGGGGCCCGGGTTGAATACGCCGATCACCGAGGGCGACATGATGGTGTAGGTATACACGCCGGCGGTTACCGTTTCCACCCCGTAGGAGTTGGCGTTCACGGGCGGCGGGAAGCTGCAGTAGTCGGGGTTGGTCTGCGTACCGCACAATTGTGCGTTGCCGCTTACCGTGAAGGTCACCTGGCAGTTGCCGCGTTCGGTAGCGATGTTTTCAGGCGTTTCCGACACGGTCGTCACCGGTTCTTTACTGCAGTTGGTCAGGCCAATGGCAAGCGCGAGAGCGGCGGCGGGGAGCAGGAAGAGAATTTTGAACTTCATTGGAATAAAATTTTTAGTGTGAAAAGGTGAAGGTGAAAACGTGTGCCTTTCGACTGGCAACGACACAAAAGTGGGCCTGCCGCTCGCCACCGTCTAATAACACTTTTGGGGCATGCTTCCCCCCCGTTCGGGCGCCTGATCCCCTGTATTGGCCCGCCCTGAAATGCAAGGAGCGGCGCCGGCATCGGGCCGGCGCCGCTCCTTGTGAAAAACCTTTGCTGTCGGAAGCGTTCAATCCTTGCACAAACGGTTATTGTGCGGGCGGCACAGGCGCTCTTTTTCGACCGAAAGGAATGCTGTACGCAAGTCCGGCGTGAAACAGCCCGCCCTGCAGATCGTACACATTCTCCTGATACCCGGCGAAGGCAAACTGGCAATACCCGGAGAGCCTGCGGTACGAACCGTGCAGGGTTAACTGGTGGGTGCTCATGTAACTGGTGATGTCGTTGCCGACCGACAACCCGTAGCTGTAACGGAAGCCTGCCATGTAACGGGATTCGAGCGGGGCATAGCGAAGATCGAAGTTGGCGCTGTACCCTGAGCCGCCGTTGCCCTTGAAGTCATCGTCGAGTACGTCCGGGCCGAGAAACGGGAAAAGAAAAATCTTGTTGATCAGCCCCGCGGCTTCGTCGCGGGTCAGTGCGGTGAATTTGCCGCGTTCGGAAAAGGTTTGCAGCCCGATACCCAGCAGACAATCCCAGTCCTGGTCGAGCTTGATTCGGGCGCCGATTTCGTGCCGTACGCCAAAACCTTTGACCTGATAGGGCGTCAGACTCACCCCGTCGCCAGCCAGCGTATCTACCTGATAACGACCGAAATAGCCGAACAATCCGCCGCTGTAATAAAAACCCCGACGCATGAGCGAGACGTGGGCCGAGATTTCTCCGCTGTTGTTGCGCTCTCCATCGTAGTACACCGCGCCGCGGTTGTAGCGCCCGGCGACGGAGACACTGTTGGTCCTTACGCCTTTGTAGGCAGGTTTTACGAGGTAGGCATTGTTGCTGCCCAGGTAGGCGGGGCCGTATTTGGGGCCGCAGGCAGTGAGCAAAAGGGCGAGGGAAAAGATGGCTGGCAGCCAAACGCACGGTGTTTTCATCATTAATATTGGTTAGGTGAACAAAATGGGTGATGTGCTCGTGAACAAAATTAACCATTTCTGCCTTAAAAAGGCGCCAATAATACCCGTATGCGCCGTGAGGCGCCACAACAAAAGCTGCCAACCACCTTAAAAACGAAAGCGCGTTCTACTCAAGTTATCGTGCTATTTATCCCTTTCAAGCCCCCGATTTCCCCTAATTTTGCGCCGCCCAAGGCCCAAGCTGCCCTAACCATTTCCGCGTACCATGCAGAATCCACCCGTTTATCAGCCTCAACACAAGATCCGCCTCGTCACCGCCGCCTCCCTGTTCGACGGTCACGACGCAGCCATCAATATCATGCGCCGTATCATGCAGTCGTCCGGCGCGGAGATCATCCACCTGGGCCACAACCGCTCGGTGCAGGAGATCGTCAATTGTGCCATTCAGGAAGATGTGCAGGGCATCGCCATCACCTCGTATCAGGGCGGCCACATGGAGTTTTTTAAATACATGTACGACCTCCTGAAAGAACGCAACGCCGGCCATATCAAAATCTTCGGCGGCGGCGGCGGCACCATTCTGCCCAGCGAGATCGAAGAACTGCAGGCTTACGGCATCGCCCGCATCTACCACCCCGACGACGGCCGCCGCATGGGCCTGCAAGGCATGATCAACGACGTGCTCCAGCAGTGCGACTACCCCCTGGGCGACACGCTCAACGGCGAAATGAAACACTTCGCAGCACACGACCCCGGCGCTATCGCCCGCCTGATCACCGTGGCGGAGAACAACCCGGATTTATATGAAAAAGAGGTAAGGCCCCGCCTCTCAGGCCTCACCCCCGGCCCCTCTCCAATGGAGAGGGGAGTGGCTCCTGCTGGACTATCCGCCCCCCTCTCCTTTGGAGAGGGGCCGGGGGTGAGGCCCGTCCTCGGCATCACCGGCACGGGCGGCGGCGGCAAATCCTCCCTCGTCGACGAACTGGTGCGCCGTTTCCTGCTCGACCAGCCGGATAAAACCATCGCCATCGTCTCCGTCGACCCTTCCAAACGCAAAACCGGCGGCGCCCTGCTCGGCGACCGTATCCGCATGAACGCGATCAACAACCCTCGTGTGTTCATGCGCTCCCTGGCGACCCGCCAGAGCAACCTGGCGTTGTCCAAATACGTGCAATCGGCCGTAGAAATCCTCAAAGCCGCGCAGTTCGACCTGATCGTGCTCGAAACCTCGGGCATCGGCCAGAGCGACACCGAGATCATCGATCACAGCAACCTTTCCCTCTACGTGATGACGCCCGAGTACGGCGCCGCCACCCAGCTGGAAAAAATCGACATGCTCGATTTTGCCGACGTGATCGCCATCAACAAGTTCGACAAACGCGGCGCCCTTGACGCCCTGCGCGACGTGCGCAAGCAGGTGCAGCGCAACCGCCAGGCCTGGAATGTGGCCGTCGACGACATGCCCGTGTTCGGCTGCATCGCCTCGCAATTCAACGACCCCGGCGTCAATCAACTTTATAGCCGCATCATCGAATTGCTGCGCGAAAAAACGGGGGCCAACCTGCATTCGGGCTTCACGCCCTCCGACGAGCTTTCTGAAAAAATCTACATCATACCGCCCCAGCGCACCCGCTACCTCTCCGAAATTGCCGAGGCCAACCGCAAATACGACGCCGACGTGCGGGTGCAAATGGCCATTGCCCGCAAACTCTGGAGCATCAAAAATACCCTCGAAACCGTCGACGGCGAGGTGGCCGAAGTCCTGAAAAAACGCTACGCCGAACTGGAAGCCCAGCTCGACTGGCGTTGCAAACGCATCCTCGAAGGCCATGCGGAGAAAAAAGCCCGCTACGCCGCCGATGAGTACGTGTACAAGGTTCGCGACAAGGAAATCCGCGTCAAAACCTTCTCCGAAACGCTCTCGCACACCCGCGTGCCCCGCGTTGCCTTCCCGCGCTACGAAGACTGGGGCGACATCCTGCGCTGGCGTCTGCAGGAAAACATACCGGGCGAATTCCCCTACACGGCCGGCGTGTTTCCGTTCAAACGCGAAGGCGAAGACCCCACCCGCATGTTTGCCGGTGAAGGCGGCCCCGAGCGCACCAACAAACGGTTCCACTACGTCTCCCACGGACTGCCCGCCGCGCGCCTCAGCACGGCTTTCGACTCCGTGACGCTCTACGGCGAAGACCCCGACTACCGCCCCGACATCTACGGCAAAATCGGGAACTCGGGCGTGTCGGTCTGTTGCCTCGACGACGCCAAAAAACTCTATTCCGGCTTCGATCTCTGCGACCCGAAAACCTCGGTGTCGATGACGATCAACGGTCCGGCCGCCACGGTCGCCGCTTTTTTCATGAATGCCGCCATCGACCAGCAGTGCGAGCGATACATTCGTGAAAATGGCCTGGAATACCTCGTGGAGGCCAAATTGAAAGAAAAATACGACGACCGCGGCCTGCTCCGTCCCCGCTACAACCTCACCCCCGACCCCTCTCCAACGGAGAGGGGAGGACTGCCCGAAGGCAACGACGGCCTGGGCATTCTCCTCCTCGGCCTCACGGGCGACGAAGTGCTGCCCGCCGACGTGTACCAGACGCTGAAAACCAAGGCCCTGCAATCGGTTCGCGGCACCGTCCAGGCCGATATTCTGAAAGAAGATCAGGCGCAAAACACCTGTATTTTTTCCACGGAATTCAGCCTGCGCGTCATGGGCGACGTGCAGGACTATTTTATCAAAAACAGGGTCCGCAACTTTTACTCGGTCTCCATTTCCGGCTACCACATCGCCGAGGCGGGCGCCAACCCGATCACCCAGCTGGCCTTCACGCTGGCCAATGGATTCACCTTTGTAGAATACTACGCCTCACGCGGCATGAGGGTCGATGATTTCGCCCCCAACCTCTCCTTCTTTTTCTCCAACGGGGTGGATGCCGAGTATGCCGTCATCGGCCGCGTCGCACGCCGCATCTGGGCCAAGGCCATGCGCTGGAAATACAACGCCAACCCGCGCAGCCAGATGCTCAAATACCACATCCAGACCTCCGGCCGCTCGCTGCACGCCCAGGAGATCGCCTTCAACGACATCCGCACCACGCTGCAGGCCCTGTACGCCATCTACGACAACTGCAACTCCCTGCATACCAACGCCTACGACGAGGCCATCACCACGCCCACGGAGGAATCGGTGCGCCGCGCCATGGCCATCCAGCTCATCATCAACCACGAACTCGGGCTGGCCAAAAACGAAAACCCCATGCAGGGCTCCTTCATCATCGAGGAACTGACCGATCTGGTGGAAGAGGCCGTGCTGTCGGAATTCGACCGCATCACGGAGCGCGGCGGCGTGCTGGGCGCTATGGAAACCATGTACCAGCGCGGCAAAATCCAGGAGGAAAGCCTGTACTACGAAACCCTCAAACACACCGGCGAACTGCCGCTGATCGGGGTCAATACCTTCCTCTCGAAAGAAGGCTCGCCCACCATCCTGCCCAAGGAGGTGATCCGCGCCACCGAGGAAGAAAAAGAAGCCCAGATCAAGACCTTGCAAAACCTGCACGCCGCCAGCGGCGACCGCGCGAAGCAAGCGCTGCAACGCCTGCAACAGGTCGCGCTGGCCAATGGCAACCTCTTCGCCGAACTGATGGAAGCCGTGAAAGTGTGTTCGCTGGGGCAGATCACGCGGGCGCTTTACGAGGTGGGCGGGCAGTACCGGAGGAATATGTAAAGGTGAAAAATCAGGCTTTTTTGTAAAAAAAATACGAATGATTATTCAGTTGGAAATATCAAATCCCAAGGATGCTGAACTTATCTTGAGTATGGTAAAGCGTCTGAATATTCCTTTCAAGGAAACGACTCAGATTGCTGTGGGAAAAATGAACGCAAAAAAGCAATTGAGCGACTCCGTAAATTCAAATCAGGTGAAGCCTCTTCATTTGGGGATGGTTTGAAATGGCAAATTAAGGAAAAGGACGACCGGAATCGGCACTTTGAAAATAGTTGAGATGAGACTGCCGGATACAAATGAATAAAACGGCTATAATGCACTGCTTTTTACAGCAGAATAAGCGCGGCTATTCACGTTACCTACAAAATAAAAGTAAACACAATACCGCTACTTCCTGAAATTTGCCACCAGGAGTGGAAATACCAAAATTGCTCAGGCTGAGAAAAAAATCGTATTTTTGATTAAAACTTGGCAATATGTTGTCAAAAAAGCACATAAAAGACGAAATTTTATCCAATAGATCACTGATCCGCCAACACGGCATTAGCAAGATTGGGTTGTTCGGCTCTTTTGCAAGACAGGAGCAAAAGAAGGGAAGTGATATTGACATCCTCATTGAATTTCAAAAGGATAAAGAAACATTTGATAATTTTATGGCTATTTGTGATCTGCTGGATAATATTTTCAAAGGGTATAAAGTAGAGGTGGTAACAACAAGCGGTCTAAGTCCATACATAGGCCCTCATATATTAAATGGCGTTGAGTATGTCCAAATTGCCAATTGAGTACCTCCGTCACATTTATGACGAGTGTGTGTTTATCACCAACAGTATATCACCTAATACGACGAAAGACGACTTGATCGACAACGAGGTGTTAAAGCGGGCGATAGTACGTAGTTTAGAAATTATTGGTGAAGCAACTAAAAAGATACCCGGAGATATCAAAGAACAATGGCGTGATGTTCCATGGCGAAACATTGCCGGCATGAGAGACAAACTCATCCATGACTACATTGGAGTCAATTATACAATCGTGTGGGATGTAGTCAGAAACAAGATACCCGAAATCACGCCAATTATTGCACAAATCATTGATAGCGAAGCAGCTAAATAAATGCGCGACACCCCCTATTTCTCCTCCCCTTCCTCCTCCTTCCCATGCAACACCTCCCGAAACTGGCTCGGTAAAAACTTCACCTTTTTGCCCAGCCACCTTTCCAGCGTCATCGCGACCAGGGCGTAGCCTTCGGTGACGCCCGGCACGGGCACCACGACCACCACGAAAAACGGCAAAAAACGCGGAATATCCTTCAACTGCTCCACGGCCTCGCGCAGCTCCTCTTCCGTCGGGTGACGGTGCTTGGGCAGCAGCCTGAGTTTGCCGCTGCCGTGGCGCGCAAACGTGTGGACCATCTTCGTCGTTTCCACCCCTTCCATCACGAGGGCCCACAACATGCGGCGCGGGAGGCGAATGACTTCGCGAAATTTGAATTTTCGTTTCACCCTGCAAAGATCGGCCAATTCGCGACAACTGACCAGCGCGATTTTCGACCAGCCCCGGCATTCGGCTGCCTAACGGCGCGCGCTCCCTCGTCCGGGCCTCGGCGCGCCCGGCGAAATGTTCCTACTTTTGCCACCCTGATCCAACTGTTTTTGCCATGAAAAAATTTGCCCTGCTTCTCTTCTTCCTCCCCCTGTTGCTCCACGCCCAGCAGCCGATCACCATGGCCGACGCCATCATGAAAGGCCGCAGCGCCTTCGCCCCGGCCAACCTGCGCCAGCTGCAATGGATTCCCGGCGGCACGCAGTTTACCTACGTCGCCGGCACAAAACTGGTGCGTCAGGATGCGGCCAAACCCGCCGTCAGCGATACGCTCGACTGGCTGCCGCGCCTCAACGAGGGCCTCGCCGCACAGGGCAAAACCGCCCTGACCGCCCTGCCGGGCCTCAACTGGTTCGACGCCAACAGCCTGTGGTTCCAGAGTGGCGGCGATCTCTTTACCTGGATGCCCAAAGACGGCGCCATGGGCTTCAAAACCACGATTCCCGCCGAGGCCGAGAACACGGACATTCACCCGAAAACCCTCGACGCCGCCTACACTGCCGGCGATGAACTGCGCATCGCCCATGGCGCCAGCACGGTGCTCGTGGCCAAAAGCGAAGGCGAGGGCATCGTGTATGGCCAGAGCGTGCACCGCGACGAGTTTGGCATCCACAAAGGCACGTACTGGAGCCCTTCGGGCAAAAAACTGGCTTTTTACCGCATGGACGAAAGCATGGTGACCCAGTACCCGATCTACGTGCTCGACTCGATGCCTGCCCAGCAGCGCGAAATCCGCTACCCCTACGCCGGCGCTAAAAGTCACCACGTGACGGTGGGTGTGTACGACCTGGCCAGCGGCAAAACCCTTTACCTCCAGACCGGCGAGCCCGCCGAACAATACCTGACCAACGTGAGCTGGTCGCCCGACGACAAATACATCCTCATCGCTGTGCTCAACCGCGGGCAAAACCACCTGTGGTTCAATCAGTACGATGCCGCTACGGGCGCTTTTGTCAAAACCCTTTTTGAAGAAACCAGCGACCGCTGGGTGGAGCCCGAGCACCCTGCCGAGTTCGTGCCCGGCTCCAGTACCGATTTCGTGTGGCAAAGCGAACGCGACGGCTTCAACCATCTTTACCTCTACAACCTCTCGGGTCAGATGCTGCGCCAGATCAGTTTCGGCAATGCGCCCGTAACCAACTTCATCGGCTTCTCCGAAAACGGCAAACGCTGCTTTTTCCAGACGGCCGACGACAAGGGCCTCGACCGCTTCGTTTACACGACCGAAGTGTACCCGGCCAATGGCATTTTCCGCCTGCAAACCGACGCGGGCATCCACAACGCCTTGCCCAACAGCGCCGGCGACTGGGTGCTGGACATTTACTCGAGCCCCACGGTGCCCCGCGAGATTTCGGTAATCCCGGTGAAAAAGCCGGAAAAACGCCGCGTCATTTTTACCGCCCCCAACCCTTTGAAAGACGTCCAGCTCGGTGAAACACGTCTGGTCGCGCTCAATTCGCCCGGCGGCGTGCCGCTGAATGCGCGTCTTATTTTGCCGACCAATTTTGACCCCAACCAAAAATACCCCGCCCTGGTGTACGTCTACAACGGCCCGCACGTGCAAATGGTGACCAACTCCTGGCTCTACGGCGGCGAACTCTGGATGCACCGCATGGCCGAACAGGGCGTGGCGGTGTTCGTGCTCGACGGTCGCGGCTCCGACAACCGGGGCTACGCCTTCGAATCGGCTATTTTTCGCCATTGCGGCGACGCCGAAGTGGCCGACCAACTCGTGGGCGCCAGCTACCTCAAAAGCTTGCCCTACATCGATTCGACGCGCCTGGGCGTGTACGGGTGGAGCTACGGCGGCTTCATGGCCACCTCGCTCATGACCCGCCCCGAAGCCAAAGGCGTGTTTCGCTGCGGCATCGCCGGCGGACCGGTGATCGACTGGCGCATGTACGAGATCATGTACACCGAACGCTACATGGACACGCCCCAGGAAAATCCCGAGGGCTACGAAAAGGCCAGTCTGTTCAATTACATCGACAACCTCGACGGTCGCCTGCTCATGATCCACGGCTCTTCCGACAACGTGGTGCTCTGGCAACACTCCCTGCGCTACATCCGCGAGTGCGTGCGCAAAGGCAAACCCATCGACTATTTCGTGTACCCCGAACACCTGCACAATGTGATGGGCAAAGACCGCGTGCACCTGTTCGAGAAGGTGGAGCAGTTTTTTATGGAGAATTTGAAAGTGGAAAGCAGGGTGAGGCCCTGATATACCTGCGAACCTCTGTCCCAGGGGTGTAAAAAGGCCAACAACGACGGCAGCGACTATGAACAGCGCTGCCGTTGCTGTTTTAATTTGGCCAGTGCTGGCATTTACCGTGTTCCAAATGCACAAAAATTGCATTTGAGCACAATCGCTTGGCGCAGATGAAATAGGGGCTGCACATTTAGGAGGCCAAACTTTTTCTAATGTGTAAATCTATTCGCCATGAAAAAACATTTCAGACCCTTGATTTTGATTGCCGTGCTGCTTGGCGCTCATTTGGGAACGGCACAGTTGCCTATTCTTTACGACCCGACTTTTTTTGCCCCATGGGGATTCAACACCTGTCCGAACTTTTATCATCCTTTTGAAAACTACACTTATGGTTATAATGTCGCACTGGAAACGGTCGTACACAACAATAATAAAATAACGGTTTTAAACGTCGAAGGGCCGCCTCAACAGCACCAGGCGTATTTGACACGTTTTACGGAATACGGCATCGTCGACTCGACTTATGGTCTGAATGGCCAAGCTGGGCTGGATTCTGTAATGATCGCCGGCTGGGACACCTATGCCGCCAAAAACTTTGCCCTTCATGCCTACGACGACGGGGCAGTGCTGATGCTGCTCAACTCCGTCACGGGCAACAAGACGATCCTGGCCCGGGTAACCAACGAGGGCGTGCTTGACGGACAATTTGGCACCGCGGGAGTGGTTTTTTCCGACGGCCAGAATTTCAAAAAAGCCTCGACCCTGCGCGTCGACGCGGAAGGCCGCATACTGGTAGGGGGCGACGAGGGCAAGGTATGGCGATACACGGCGCAGGGGCAGCCCGATATGAGTTATGGCGTCGGGGGCGTTGTCCAATTGCACAACACGGGCAATGATGTCGTTTTTCAAAAGTTTTTACCGCTCTCAGATGGCGGAACCATCGTGTACCTGCGCCGAAAATCGATGACTACCGATAGTTCCTTTTTATACCGGCTGCTGCCCAACGGCAACAAAGACCTTGGCTTCGGCATCAACGGCAGCCGCTACATTGGAAAACACCTCGCGGATCAGGTATTCGCCCTGGATGATCAGGAGCGAATATTGGTAGGCGGAATCATATTGTACCGCTATTTACCGAACGGTCTTCCAGATCCCGACTTCACCGTGTTGACTTTCAGTACGTGGCCAGGGGAAAACGGGGGCCTGTTTAAAGCGTACGGCATCGTGCCTTTGGCCAATGGACAAATATTGCTGGCCGGAACTTATAAACTGAATGACTCTCCGTATTACGGGAACGATCAAGCGCTTGTACGACTCAACAGCGATGGCACGCTCGACGAGACGTTTGACAATTACGGGACATCGCCTACACTAGTGGTATTGGGAGATGGCCAAATATTCTCGCTTACGTCGGCCAATGGCGGGAAAGTGGTAATAACAAACTACCGCCTCGGCATAAGCAGGGTGGCCCGTTTAAAATTCAATGGCAGTGTGCCGGTATTTTCACCGGAAGATGAGCCGGGAGTCGAATTGCGCATCAGTCCGAACCCGGTGACCAATCGGTTCCTGACCTTGAATTATTCCGTCACGTCTCAAGATGAAATGGCCTTGTATCTGCTTGACGGCCAAGGCCGCACCCTGCTGACCCGAACTGAAAAACCCGCGCTTTGGGGCGAAAACCAGCTTTCGATCGAACTGCCGTCGTCCGTCGTGTCCGGCGCCTATTATCTGGTGTGCCGTGGCCGCGATTTCCAGCGGGTATTGCCGGTTGTTGTTAATAATTAAGGGTTTATGGGGGTTTATGAGGTTGATAAAAGGAGGGTGGATGCTCTCTCCAACCTCATAAACCTCATAAACCTCATAAACCTCATCAACCTTATAAACCTCATCAACCTTATAAACCTCATAAACCCTTATTCGCCAGTTGTCCGCATGCGGCGTCGATATCCTTGCCGCGGCTGCGGCGCACGGTGACGGTGACGCCCTCTTTGGCCAGGTAGGCAGCGAAGAGGTTGAGGCGGTTTTCGTCCGATTTTTCAAAACTCACGCCGCCGATGGGGTTGTATTCGATGATATTGACCCGCACGGGGAATTTTCGGCGGCAGAGCCGAACGAGCCGGGCGGCATCGTCGAGGCTGTCGTTGAAATTCTGGAAGGCGATGTATTCGTAGGAAATGCGGTTGTGCGTCGTCCGGTAAAAGTATTCCAGCGCTTCCATGAGCGCGTTCAGGTTGTTGCTTTCATTGATGGGCATGATCTCGTTGCGCTTCACGTCGTCGGCCGCGTGCAGGCTGAGGGCCAGGTTGGAGCGGAAGCCGTCGTCGGCGAGTTTGCGGATCATTTTGGCGATACCTGCCGTGCTGACGGTGATGCGCCGGGCGGCCATGCCCAGGCCCTTCGGCGGGGCAGTGGTGAGCCGTTCGATGCTTTCGAGGGTGTTGGCGTAGGTGAGCAGGGGCTCGCCCATGCCCATGTACACGACGTTGGTGAGGGCCTTGCCGAAAGTGTCGAGGCACTGGCGGTTGACCAGGGCGACCTGATCGAAGATCTCTGCGGCCGTGAGGTTGCGTTTGCGGCCCATGCGGCCTGTGGCGCAAAAAGCGCAGGTCAGGCTGCAACCGACCTGCGTGCTGACGCACACGGTGAAGCGGTCTTCGGCCGGCACGGGGATCAGGACGCTTTCGATGCGATGGCCGTCGTGGGTGAGCCAGCGGGATTTGAGCGTGCCGTCGGCGCTGTGCTGCAGTTTGTCGGGTTGCAGGGTGTGAAAGGTAAAATGCTCGGCCAGGCGCGCGCGCAGGTCTTTCGACAGGTTGGTCATCTGGTCCAGCGAGGTCGCGGCTTTGGCCCACAGCCATTCGTAGAGCTGTTTGGCGCGGAAACGCGGTTCACCCCAGCCGGCGAGCACGTTTTCGAGCTCGGTCAGGGAAAGTTCGCGCAGGTCGCGGGTGGCAGGCGTTGTAGATTCGACCATGTCAGCAGTTGTTTGTCGATGCGGCGCGTGGATCAATACGCCCCGAAATAGCGCCGCAGGAACCATTCCGCGGCCAGCAGACCGGCCAGCAGGGCAAAAATCCACTTGAGGTTGATGAGCGGACTGGTTTTGCTGGTGCTGTACATCACGGGCTTCACGGTTTCCTTGCTTTTGATTTTTTCCGCGATGCTCGCCATGTCGGCGGGCAACACGGTTTCGCCGCCGAATTTCTGGCTGAGTTGCCGCAGCACGGCGTGGTTGGCCGTGGTTTCGAACAATTCTAGCTGGATGGGCCGCACGCTGAATTTGCCGTCGAAACTCAGGCTTTGACCATTAAAGCTGGTCGTGGCGCGGAAGGTGTAGTTGCCCACCGGCAGAATACCGGCATTGAGCGAATAGCCTTTGCCCAGTCGGTTGAACGTGTAGGTGAACTCCTTGCCGTCGCGGTTGCGGATCACCATGCTCACGTCGGGGTCGTTGATCAGCTCGTAGTTGTCGTTGTACAATTCGGCGCCGAAAGTGACCGCTTCATTTTCATTAAAAATATTTTGATCGAGGGTGATGCGGAATTTGCGCTTGTCTTCTTTCACCGAAAGGTATTGCACGGTTTTGCCGAACACCTCGTCGAAGATCTCGTGGTTCTGGTTTTGCAAAAAGTCAAAAAGCCGCCATTTCCACACATTTTCCCCCAAAAACACACCTGTACGGATGCCGTTGGTTTCGCCGATGGCCAGCAGGGGCTGGTCGGTGTCCACCTTGCCGATGCGTTTCCAGAGCACGACCTGGGCCTGTGGCGTGGCGCTGAAATTGCCGAAAGCGCTCACCACGGGGTTGAAGCGCGGCAATTGTTCGCTCACGGCCGGGCTGAGCGTAAACGCCGCGAACTGCGGCGACACCTTGCCCTGCACGTCGTCGGTCTGGTTGCCGTCGCTTTGTACGGCCGCCAGGCCCTGCACCTGCGTCAGGGTGCTGAAACTGGTTTGCAGGCCGGCGATGAACAGTCGCGGGATGCGGCGCTCGTTCATGGTGCGCAGCAGGCCGGCCACGTCGTTCGTCGCGGAAGGCAGGTTGTGCAGCACGACGAAGTCGAATTTGCCCACGTCGAGGCCCGCGTCGCCGGGGTAGGCCACGCTGACGGTGTAGTTCTGGTTGCTTTCCAGCATCTGGCGCAGGGCCGACAGGTCGGGGTGGGGCGCGTTGGCCAGCAGCAGGATTTTCTGGCGCGCATCGAGCACGTCGATGAAAATTTCGCGGGCATTGTTGGCGCCCGAGGCTTCGCCCGGCACTTTGGCCAGCGAGATCAGGTATTGGGCCACGCCGGACTGACTGGCCTCGATGACCACTTCCCGGGTGGTGAAAAAATCGTTGCTGTTGATGGCGATCGGGATGGATTGCAGGGGGCGCGTCTGGTCGCCGTCGATTTTACTGACGTTGAGCACCGTCTGGGCGCCGGCGCAGTTGGTGGCCGCCACGTCGATTTGCACGGAAAACTTGTCGCCCAGGTAGGCGATTTTGTTGTGGAACACCCGTTTGACGAGCAGGTCTTTTTTCGGCGTGGTATCGCCCAGCGCCACGGTGTAAACGGGCGCATTGATCGGGGCCGACGAGTAGGCGGGGTTGCTTCCTTCGTTGTAAATGCCGTCGGAGGACAACACGATGGCGCCGAGGTTTTGGGCGCCGTAGCGGTCGTACACGTCCTGCAGCGCCTGCGAAAGGTTGGTGACCTTGTCGGTAAAATTGAAATCGACGCCTTCGCGCACCTCGTCGCCGAAGGCGAGTTCGTGCACCTCGTAATCGTCGCCCAGGGCGCTGCGCAGGTTCTGCCAGTTTTGGCGGTATTGTTCGAGCGACTGCTCGCGCAGTTCGGCGCCCACGCTTTCCGACTGGTCCTGCGCCAGTACGATGACCGGTTTTTTCGTCTCTGTAATGAGGCTTTTGAGCAAAGGCGCCAGCAGCAGCGCGCTGAGCAGGGTCACGGTGAGCCAGCGCAGCACGGCCAGCCAGCGGTGCAGGTTGGGCGATTGTTCGCGAAAAGTCGTGTCGCGCCAGTAGAGTAGGGCGGCGTAGCCGAAGCCCAGCAAAGCACACAGAATCAGAAACCAGGCGGGATATTGGAAAGACAATTGCATGATCGAGCGATGGACAGGAGCCTTTGGGGCGGAGCGGGCGGTTTTTTCAGGGGAAAAAACGAGCCGCGTTCCGACGTCGGGTTGTCAACGGTATTGGCGAATTAAGACGCAAATTTGAAGATTTTGTTGCGAATGCCCGCCCCCTTCGGCAAAATGGAAAGGCAAACGGGCAAACAGCGGTTTAACGGGCCCAAAATGAACGATTCGCGGCCCGCTTTTTCCCCCTTTCAGGGTAATATTTACATTTGGGGCGACCTTGCAGCAGTTGTTTCTGCAAACTTGCATGGAACAACCCGCACCGTTTCACAAAAGACAAGCCAATACGCAACCGATGAAAAAAGCCGCGGCCCGCCCTGTCAAACAACCCGCACCCGCCGCCGTCGATACCTGGCGGCTTTTTCGCATTGTCCTGTGGCTGCTGCTGTTTGCCGGCTCGCTCTTTTTTTGGCCCCAGTGCCTCGACCGCTACCTGGCGCCGCGTTTTTTGTTTGTTTCCGTGGCTCTGGCCGGGTCGTTCTGGGAACTTCGCAAAGACCTGCTGCGCCGGGCCGACTGGCGGCTCAACACTTTCGATCTGCTCATGATCCTGTGGTACGGCCTCAATCTGGCCTCCGTGAGCTGGGCGTTCAGCTGGTCGGAGGGCGTCTTTTTTGCGCAAAAAGTGTTGGTTTTCCTGCTGGCCTACTGGCTTTTTCGCCAGTGCCTTTTTATCGATGAAAGCGCCGCGCGCCGCACCCTGTCGGATATTTTCCTGGCGCTCAGCGTCGTGACCGGCCTGATCGTGGCCGGCCAGCTGGCCTATGCCTCCACGCAGCATGGCCTCGACAACGACGCCTTGTACGACTACGCCTCCGGCCTGTTTGGTAACAAGGGGCTGGCTTCCGACTTTTTGTTTTTGTTGCTGGTTTTCAACGGTTTGTACTATGCCGATTCCCGTCGGAAAAAAGCGCTTCAAATAGTCTCCCTGTTTCTGCTGGCGCTGCTGTTGTTGTTGCAAACCCGCACCGTTTACCTGGCGGTGGCGCTTTCTGCCGTGTTGTACGTCGGTCTGCGCGCCTTTGCAGAGCCGGGCTTTCGCCCTGTTTTTTTTAAAAAAATACTGCCCGCCGGACTGGCCGCCCTCGCGCTGATACTGGCCCTCGTAGCCTGGAAAGGGCGCGGCACCAGCCTCGGCGAGCGCCTCAACCCGCTCACCTACCTCCAGAGCGCCTCGGCCAACGAGCGCCGTTTTGTGTGGTACAAAACCGACCTGCTCAACCAGGAGCACTACTGGCTCGGGGTGGGCAATGGCAGCTGGAAATTCTGGTTCCCGTCCAAGGGCATTCGCGGCGGCTACCGGCTGGAAGAAAAAAACATCGTGTTCACACGGGCGCACAACGATTACCTCGAAATCCGCGCGGAAATGGGGCTCATCGGCGTGGTCTTGTTTTGCGGCCTGTTTGTGGTGGCTGCCGGCGCCGGCTTGTTTTCGCTCCGCCGACCGCCCTCGGAAGGATCGGCTGGCCGCCTGAGCCTTGCACTGGCCGGCCTGACGGGGTATTGCATCATTCAGTTCTTCGATTTCCCGCGCGAGCGGGTCGAAATGCAATTGCTGCTCGGCCTCCTGTTGGCTGTGATCGTGCACGAGTCGCGGCGTTTTTGGGCCGCTTTGCCCGGCCTGTCGGTGGCGGGTTACGCCAAAGGGCTCCTCGTCGCGGTGCTGGCCGGACTGGGCTTCAACCTCCTGATCGGGTACTACCGGGTGCGCGGCGAAATTCACAACGTGTACATGATGCAGGCCCTGGTCGCCGGTAAAAATTCGAAAGCGGCCGAAGAAGCCAGGGCTTCCCGCAACATGTTCTACGAATACAACGACACCGCCCTGCCTTTCGAATGGTTCGAGGGAATTGTGTACCTGCAAGCGCGCCAGTACCAACCCGCCGTGGATGCGCTGGCGACCGCCTATCGCCTCAATCCGTGGAGTTTTCAGGTCATCAACAACTATGCTTCGGCCCTCGCTTCGAGCCGCCAGTACGAGCAGGCAGCGGCGCTGTACGAAAAAACGCTCGACATCAACCCGCGCTACGGCGAAGGCCAGCTCAATCTTGCCTACACCCGCCTGAAACTCGGCGATACGCTCCGCGCCCTCGAACTGGCCCGGCAGCTCGACACCATTCCCGGGCCGCAAAACGACGAGGACCGCGCCAAAAACCTCCAGTTGAACGAAAAACGAGCCGATCTGCTGCGACTTATTGGCCCTGCCACGCAATGAGACAAGGGTTGGAACGGGCAAAATATTCTGTGCTTCGAACGCTACAAAAGCCTTCATTTCAGCAACCTTCCTACCTTCGCCGTGTTTCTGTTCAAAGTTTTCAATTTTTCTTGAAAATTCACCGTCCCACGCAGACACACCAGCCCTTTCATGTCTCAACTCGATACCATCAAACAACCTATCGCTGCCGAACTGGAGGTGTTTGAAGCGCGATTCCGTGATGCGATGCGCAGCCATGTGCCCTTGCTCGATAAAATCACCTGGTACATCGTGCAGCGCAAAGGCAAGCAGGTGCGGCCCATGCTGGTGTTGCTCAGTGCCCGGCTGTTTGCCCCGATCAGCGAAGCCTCCTACGTGGCCGCCTCGCTGGTCGAATTGCTGCACACGGCCACCCTGGTGCACGACGACGTGGTGGACGACTCGAACGAACGCCGCGGTTTTTTTTCCATCAATGCCCTTTGGAAAAATAAAATAGCCGTCCTCGTGGGCGATTTTCTGCTCTCGCAGGGCTTGTTGTTGAGTGTAAAAAGTCAGCAATTCCAGTTGCTCCAGATCGTCAGCCGCGCCGTGCGCGAGATGGCCGAAGGCGAACTCCTTCAAATGGAGAAAGCCCGCCGGCTCGACATCAAGGAAGAAATTTACCACGACATCATTCGCCAGAAAACCGCCTCCCTCATCGCTGCCGCCTGCGCCGCCGGCGCCGCCAGCACCGCCGACGACCCCGAAATTGTGACCCGCATGCACCTGTTTGGCGAAAAAACCGGCATGGCTTTCCAGATTCGCGACGACCTGTTCGATTTCGGCACCGACGACGTGGGCAAACCCCTGGGCATCGACATCAAGGAAAAAAAGATGACCCTGCCGCTCATCTACTGCCTGGCCAATGCCGACCGCAGTACGCGCCGTTTTATCCTCAACATTGTCAAAAATGAAAGCCACAAAACGGAGCGCGTGGCCGAGGTGATCCAGATCGTGCGCCAAAGCGGCGGGATCGAATACGCCACGGAAGCCATGTACCGCTACCGCCAGGAGGCTTTCGATCTGCTCGATCAGGCGCCGCCCAGCGAAGCGCGGGAAGCTTTGCGCCAATTGCTGGTTTATGTGACGGAGCGGAAAAAGTAAATTTTGCGGAAGCAACTACCTTAGCGCAAACAATATCACCATGCGCTACACATTTTCCGCAACCCTCCCGATTGCACTGCTGCTCCTCGCCGGCAATGCCTTGTTTGCTCAAAAAACCTCCGTCCGCGACATCGACCAACGGGTCGAGGAACTGCTGGCCAAAATGACCCTCGAAGAAAAAATCGGCCAGCTGACCCAGGTGCCCGGCGACATCAGTACCGGCACCGACGTGTCCAAGGACAACATGCTGGCCGGCATCCGCCAGGGCCGCGTCGGCAGCGTACTTTCCCACACCAATTTCGACAACAAGATCGTGATGCAACGCACGGCCGTGAAAGAATCGCGGCTGGGCATCCCGCTGATTTTCGGCTTCGACGTCATCCACGGCTACAAAACCATTTTCCCCATTCCGCTCGCGCAAGCCGCGACCTGGGACATGGCCGCCATCGAAAATGCCGAACGCATCGCCGCCACCGAAGCCGCTGCCGACGGCCAGAACTGGACCTTTTCGCCCATGGTCGACGTGGCCCGCGACCCGCGCTGGGGCCGCGTCATGGAAGGCGCCGGTGAAGATCCCTTCCTCGGCAGCCGCGTAGCCGAAGCCCGCATCCGCGGCTTTCAGGGCAACGACCTGAGCCTGCCGAATACTGTGGCGGCCTGCACCAAACACTTCGCAGGCTACGGCTTCACCGAAGGCGGACGCGACTACAACACCGTCGACATGAGCGAGCAACGCCTCCGCGAAACGGTGCTCCCGCCTTTCGAAGCCTCGGCACGCGCCGGCAGCGCCACTTTTATGAATGCTTTTAACACCCTCAACGGTGTGCCTGCCAGCATGAACCGCCACCTCATCACCGACATCCTGCGCGGCGAATGGGGCTGGAAAGGTATGCTGGTGAGCGACTGGGCGTCGTTCGGCGAAACCATCATCCACGGCGCCGCCAGCGACGACACCGACGCCGCGGCCAAATGCCTCGGCGCCGGCAGCGATATGGACATGTGCAGCGGCGTGTACGAGCGCGGCCTGAAAAAAGCCCTCAACGAAGGCCGTGTCACCCAGCAACAAATCGACGATGCCGTGCGGCGCGTATTGTGGCTCAAATTTGCCCTCGGCCTGTTCGACGACCCCTTCCGCTACCTCGATCCCAAACACCGCGCAGAAACGCTCGAACGCCCCGAATACCGCCAGGCTTCGCGCCAGATGGCCGCTGAAAGTATGGTGCTGCTCAAAAACGACGGCGGTGTGCTGCCCCTCACCAAGGACAGCCCCTTTACCCGAATCGCCATCATCGGCCCCTACGCCGACAGCAAGGGCAACAAGGACTACATGAGTTTCTGGACGCTCGGACTGGGCATGCGCGAGTACGACTCCACCAAGGTCGTCACGCCAGCACAGGCCCTCAAACCGGCCCTCGAAGCGCAGGGTTTCAAAGTGACCGTGACGGAGGTGTGCCTCGACGCCGCCTGCACGGAAAAAGATTATTCCGCCGCGCTGCAAGCCGCCCGTGAGGCCGATCTGGTCATCATGTGCGTCGGCGAGCGCGGGTTCGACTGCGGGGAAAGCCGTTCGGTTTCGTCGCTCGAACTGCCGCGCGGTCAGGAAGCTTTGTTCAAGGTCGTAACCCGCGGCAACAAACCCACGGTGATGGTGCTGTTCAACAGCCGCCCGCTGACCTTCCCCTGGGCCACGGAAAACGTGCCCGCCATCCTCGTCGCCTGGCAGCCGGGCTTCGAGACCGGCAACGCCCTCGCCGACGTGCTCACCGGTCGCGTCAATCCGTCGGGCAAACTGCCCGTCACCTTTCCGCGCAACCTCGGACAGGTGCCGCTGTACTACAACCACCTCAGCACCGGCCGCCCGCAAACCCAGATGGGCCAGATGTGGAGCAGCGGCTACCTCGATTCGCCGGTCACGCCGGCCTGGCCTTTCGGCTTCGGACTCAGTTACACGACCTTCCGCTATTCCGAGCTCCGGCTCAGCAAACCGGCTATCGGCATGAACGAAACCCTCGAGGTGTCCATCACCGTGAGCAACACCGGCGGCCGCGCCGGCGACGAAGTCGTGCAACTGTACATCCGCGACCTCTCAGCGGATATTTCACGACCGGTGAAAGAACTCAAGGGTTTTGAAAAAGTCCACCTCGAACCCGGCACCAGCAAAACCGTGACCTTCAAACTCAACAAAACCGACCTGAGCTACTGGAACCAGGACGGAAAATTCAAGGCAGACCCCGGCAAGTTCAAAGTATTCGTGGGCGGCAATTCGGCGGATGTCAAAGAAGCGGAGTTTGATCTGCGATAGTTTTTTGACAGGATGGACAGGATTGGCTGGTTGACAGGATTGACAGGATTTGTTTTTACGGGTTTGGGATTTTTCGCAGGCGGAAGCCGGTGGGAAATCCCAAACTGTTTTAAAGGCCAGTCTTTTTTCGTAAAAACGCCAGAAGATTGAAGATTGAAGATTGATTATTGAAGATTGAAGATTGAAGATTTTTTTACGATTGGAACAAAATCTTCAATCTTCAATAATCAATCTTCAATCTTCAATCTTCAATCTTCTGCCCGGGTTTTTACAAATTTCCCAGGCATTTTTTGATCAGGTCTCAGGTCCGCTTTTTCAAAAATGCACAACGGCTCCCCTTGTTTTTTTCATTGAAAACGGTTCAAATAATCGGCGCCGACTGCTACGCTCCGCAATCGCAAATCCCTCCACAACCAATCAATTCTGCCCAAAAAGAAATCCTGTAAATCCTGTCTCAAAAACCCTGTTCATCCTGTCAATCTCAACCAATCCTGTCGCCCTCAGGATTGCACCTTCGGCGGCCCCGCCATCAAATGCCGCGCCTGGCCCACCCAGTCTTCCTCGATGATCTGGCGGGGAGAAAGGCCCAGGGCTTCGGCCACGGCCGAGATGGTCGCGTCGTCCCATTGACTGATCTGGGCAAAGGTGTAGATGCCGAGCGCGTAGAGTTGTTGTTCGGCGAAAGGCATGATGCCGTTGATGATTTTCAGGTCGTCGGCGTGGTCGCCGTCGGCCTGGCCCTGGCGGCCCGAGTGAGCGGCCTGAGCCGGTCCGGCCAGAATATTTCGGCTGCTGGGGGCGGAGGCGGTGGTGGCTTTTTCCGTCATTTCGCCGTAGCTGCGTTTGCGCAGCACTTCCAGTTGCAGGTTTTCGATTTCGATGCGGGCGGCGTCGAGTTGCTGCTGGAGTTGGGTGCGTTCGGCTTCGAGGGCCGAGGTCGTTTCTTCGAGGGTGCGCATTTGGCTGAGCATGCCGTTGAAGTCGCGGTTGAGCACTTTCCAGGCATTCAGTTCTTCGTGCAGGCGGGCGATTTCCTTGCCTGTTTCGGCGTTGCGGCCGCGCAGGCCATTGACCTGTTCTTCCAGAAACTGGATTTTTTCGGCATAAAAAGTCGCTTCGGCCTGCGCTTTGGCGAGTTTGGCGGCTTCGGCCTGCGCCGTGGCGGCCCAGGTGGCGCGTTCGATTTCGAAGACCGACAACTGCTGGCGCAGCTGGCCGATTTCGAGCGACATACGTTTCAGGTCAGCGTCTTTCAGGTCGTGCTGATCGCGCACCTGGCTGTACAGGCGGGCAAGAGCGTTGCGGTCCTGTTCGCTGCGTTCGTAGGCTTCGATGATGGGTTTTTCGTAGAGGGCGGCGCGCAATGACCACCCGACCACCAGACCGATCAAGGTGGCTATGGCCCATGCGAGCCAGTAAAAAAGAGGGTCCTGCACCAAGGCATCCATGCGGGGGAATGCAATTATTTTGACCAAAGGTAAGGGATAAAAGCCAAAAACCTGCAATTAGCCCGCTTTTTGCGCGTTTTTGGAATACTTTTGTCGGAGCGCGCAACGGTTGGCGCTCCTGCCAGCCGTCGGAAACGGGTCAGCCTTTCCCGGAAAAAAGTCAAGTTTTAACCATTGCCGGGGAAATGTACAGCCAACGCGGAACCTGTTTTTTGGTGCTGATAATGAAGCAGTTAGGGGTGCTTCTCCTGATGGGCGCAGCCTTTCCCCGCCTCTCCGCCCAGACGCCCGTGGCAGCGCCCGAACGGGTTTTCATCGACACGATCCTCATAGAAGGCAATCGCAAAACACGTGACGCCCTGATTCTGCGCGAGTTAGATTTTCAGCGCGGCGATTCGCTGCCTATGGCCGCTCTGGGCGCCGCCCTCGAACGCAATTCGCTGCGCCTGATGAACCTCGGTATTTTCAGTCAGGCGAAGATCAATGTGGCCCAGTGGCAAGACGGCAACCACCTCCGGCTGCGCATCGAACTGGTGGAAGGCTGGTACCTCTATCCCGTGCCGATTTTCAGCCTGGCCGACCGTAATTTCAATGTTTGGTGGCACGAATTTCACCGCTCGCTGAAAAGGGTCAACTACGGCGTCGATTTTACCCAGCTCAATTTTACCGGCCGCGCCGACGCCCTGAAAATCAACGCCCAGTTCGGCTACGCCAACCGCTACGAGATCAATTACCGTTGCCCCGGCATCAACCGCAAGCAGACGCTGGGCCTGCAGACCGGCGTGTCGTACACCCGCACCCACGAGGTCGCGCTGCGCACCGAGGACAACAAGATCGTGTTTCGCACCAACCCCGACGCCTGGAACATCCGCCGCACCTTCGCCTGGCTCGGCTTCACCTGGCGGCCGCACCTGCTCACGGGTCACAATTTTACCCTCGAATACCGCGACAACCGCGCCGCCGACTCTATCGCTACCCTACTCAACCCCGATTTCTTCGGCGACGGCGCCACCCGGCAACGGCATTTCAGCCTCGCCTACACCCTCGAACACGACCGCCGCAACATCCGGCCCTATCCGACCGACGGCTGGTACGTGTACAACGAACTGCGCATCAACGGCCTGCTGCCCTCCGACGACCTCCACCTCCTGCGCCTCAAATCCGAATACGGGCGGTATTTCCCCCTGACCCGCACCCTGAGCCTCGAAACCATCGGTAAAATCAGGGTCAGCTGGCCCCGCAGTCGACCGCCCTATTACAACAACCAGGCCCTCGGCTACGGCGGCGACTACGTGCGCGGCTACGAATACTACGTGGCCGACGGCCTCGATTTTTTCCTGCTGCGCACCTCCTGGCACTGGGAGTTTTTCAATCGAGAGTTTAATTTCGGGCGCTACATGCCCGTGCAGGCCTTCCGCGTGCTGCCCCTCAAACTCTACCTCGCCCTCAACGGCGACCTCGGCTATGCCAACGACCCCTGGTACGCCGCCGACAACCCCCTCAGCAACCGCTGGCTCAGCGGCTACGGCTTCGGGCTCGACGTCATTCTCTATTACAACAAAAGCATCCGCCTCGAATGGACCTGGAACCACCTCGGCGAAGGCGGTTTTTACCTGCGGATCAATACAGGAATATGAACACGCGCCGGCTCTATCGCCGCTTCTGGCTGCCTCTGTACCGCCGCTGGGTGTTGTATTACCAGCGCAGCGAACGGCCCTACCGCTACGGCGGACTGCGCCTGCGCATCCCGCCGGGGGTGTTTCATCCCGGCCTGTATTTCAGCACGCCCGTGCTGCTGCGTTTTTTGAAAAAAGTCGAACTCCGCGACAAAACCCTGCTCGATGTCGGCACGGGCAGCGGCCTGCTGGCCCTCTATGCCGCGCAACAAGGGGCTCACGCCACGGCCCTCGACCTTAGTCCCCTGGCCGTCGCTACGGCCCGCCGCAATGCCGCCGACAATGCCCTGCCGCTCGAAGTGCTGGAAAGCGACCTGTTCGATGCTCTCCCGCCCGGCCGCCGGTACGATATTGTGCTGGTCAATCCGCCCTATTATCCCCTGGCGCCGCGACGCGTGGAAGAGCACGCTTTCTATGCCGGCGAACAACTGGAATACTTCCAGCGCTTCTTCGCCGGCCTGGGCGATGTATTGGCCCCCGCCGGCCGCTGCTGGATGGTGCTGTCGGAAGACTGTGCAATAGAACGGATCGGCGGAATAGCCCGCTCGTTTGGATGGGGTTTTCAGCTGGTTTTTGAGCAAAATAAGTGGGGAGAACGGCTGTTTGTGCTGGAAATCGAGCGGGTGAGGTAGGGGAGTGGGGCGGAATGGGTGGCGGATTTTGTACCCAAATTCGTTTGGAGGGTCGTGGGGATTGGTTATATCTTTGTTTATTGAAAACCTGACCGCCCGATGAAAACTGTATTGATGGTAACGGCTGCCGCCCAATATTCCTCGGGAGAAAAGAGAGGGGTATTGGGCGGTGGTGGTTTTTGGGGGGGATAAACGCGATGGGCGACAAGAGGGGATCGCATTGCGGGATAGGTAGTAGGGTAGGGCTCGTTGCGCAATGCGTATTTCCTTTTATCGTTTGTAGCGGATTACTAGTAGTTGTCAGAAACTAAAATCAAAAAAATATAAAATCCATGAACGGATATATAAAATTTTGCAACACAAACGAAGGTTGGGGCAAGATTGACGTAGAAGGTCAATCAAGAGACGTTTACTTTAACCTCCGAAACTGTATTGGTGAAATCAACTTCTTGGTTAACTTCGACTGCTATAAAGACGAACCCGTTACCTTCGAGATTGCCGACAGTCAACGACGAGCGGGCGAGAAGGAGGGGATAAATATTAAACTGGATTTGACTAAAAGGCGAGTTGGATTTGTAAAATCATACGACCAAGAGAGGGGCATTGGAAATGTCGAAGATTTCTACACAAAAGAAAAAATATTCTTTCACTACTCCGCAATCTTGAAAAAACAGGCAGATAAGTTTGAAAGAATTGAATTGGATGAGCCAGTGGTATTCTCAATAGGCTCAAACGATAGGGGTAAATGTGCAGTTGACATTCTTAAAATCGATAAAAGGTACTTTATTGAGGAATTTGCAGAGTTTAAAGATTTAAGGCAAAGCCTCATAAATCTCAAACAACTTGCAGAGCCTGAAAACTGGGACTACCTGAAAAATCCTACTCGTGGTGTACCTGTACTTTTTAGTTATGCCAATCAAACTTGCAAAAGAGTTGTAACCCAAAACAAGGTTGTAAAAGGTCGTTCTTCACGAGATAACCGAGAATATGCGTATTTCAATACTGGATTGGTTACACCGCAACAAGACGAAATTTTTGCTTTTTTTGCAAAAAACGAAAATTTTACACCGCTTACTGGTTGGGGCGTTCAAATTCCAGAGTGGAAATTTATTGAGTTTAATACCGAGCAGTCTGTTTATCGTAGATATTTTGTCACGGTTCCTGAGATTGCAACGTATTTTACAGAGGCAGAGATTGCCGATTTAATTTTTGACATCCGTACTCCCATTATTCCCGACCGAGACCACTTGCTGAAACGGAAAGGGCGTATTGCCTCTGATAGGATTAAGAATTTAGATGATGAGGCTTTTATTGAAGAAATTAGAGATGCTATTGAATTAGCCAAAAAGAGAATAAAGAGAAATTATAAAACGGCAATTCCGCACTTTTATGATGAAAGAATACAATTTCTCCTGCCCCTTTGTTTTCGTGCAAATAAGGCTGAGGCTCTCGGAGCATTGGTAGTTAACAAAAATGAAAATATTTATGAAGCCCATACGATTTTGAGCCTTGACCAAGCATATAATAATGCTCGACTTTTGGCAAAGCCTGACCGAGAGTGGCTAAACCCATAAAATTCCGACAACAAAGCATGGTCGCACATGGCGGCGAAAGCCCAACCCGCAAAGCCAATGCTCGCCGCCACGCCGCACATGCCACCGTTTTGTGCCAACTAAAAACAAAAAAATAAAAATAATAAATATGCATTCAGCAATTGACTTATTCTGTGGGATTGGAGGACTTTCCTACGGATTGAAGAAGTCGGGAATAGAAGTGAAAGCAGGAGTTGACCTTGACGGAACCTGTGAATATGCGTACTCAAAAAACGTAAAAGCGGACTTCATAAATTCTGACATTAACTCAATCACGGGAGATTTTTTGATAAATAAGTATTGGAACAAAAAAAACGAAGTAAAAATATTAGTTGGCTGTGCTCCATGCCAACCCTTTTCTTCTCATTCAAACAAAGTCAAAGGGAAAGAAAGCACGGAGAAATGGAATTTGATAAAAGGGTTTGAGCGGTTGATTTCAGAAATACAACCAGAAATTGTATCAATGGAAAACGTACCAAATTTGTCCAATCAAAGTATTTTTTTAGAATTTGTGGAGTTCCTAAAAAGTAACAACTATTTTGTTTTTTTTGAAAATGTATTCTGCCCTGATTACGGAATCCCACAAAAGCGAAGAAGATTGGTTTTGCTGGCATCTAAGTTTGGTGAGATAAAATTGATAAAGAAAACTCATTCCCCGGAGAATTATGTAACCACAAAACAAGCAATTGGGGATTTGGGACCTGTTAAAGCAGGAGAAATACTGGAAAAAGACCCACTACACCAAACCGCTAACCTTTCAGAGATTAATTTAAAAAGAATAAAAGCGTCAAAACCGAACGGTAATTGGCTTGATTGGAGTGAAGATTTACGATTGGAATGCCACAAAAAAGAAACTGGGGGTTCTTACAAAGCAGTTTATGGGAGAATGTCATGGGATGAGCCTTCGCCGACAATTACAACACAGTTTTATAACTATGGAACAGGCAGGTTTGGGCATCCAGAGCAAGATAGAGCCTTGACAATTAGGGAGGCGGCAATACTCCAAACTTTTCCAAAAAAATATAAATTCTATAACTCAAAAGAGGAAATTACACTTACAAAATTAGGCACTCACATTGGCAATGCCGTTCCAGTTGACTTGGGTTTAGTCATAGGTAAAAGTATCAATAGGCATCTCAAAAAGTTTAAAAAATGAGCCAGTTTACATTCAATATCTCACTAAGTGTTTTAAACCACTTGGGAAGGAATCTATACAGAAGTTTCATTACAGTTTTGGGAGAAGCAATCTCGAACTCTTGGGATGCGGATGCCAAAAATGTTTGGATTTACCTTGATAGAGACAAAAACTTGCTCCTTATCAAGGATGACGGCATTGGCATGACTTCGACAGATTTTCAAGATAAGTTTCTAAAAATTGGATATTCAAAAAGAAAGGCTGGGCAAAACAAGACACAAAGCGGCCGCCCTTACATTGGCCGCAAAGGAATTGGAAAATTGGCTTTGCTTTCTTGTGCAGATAGGATTTCTATCATCACAAAAACGGAACAAACGGAATATGTTGGGGGGACAATTGATAATAGAGGTCTTGATTTAGCCATAACAAATGATTTAACTCCACAAGAATATCAACTTGGCGATACCCATGTTGAAAAGTTTTCCCAGTTTACCCAAGGACATTCAAACGGTACGATTATCTTTTTTGATAATATAAAAGACGGGATTAAGAACACAGAAGAATATCTAAAAAAAGTTTTAGCACTCTATTTTAGATTTTCTCTGATTGATAGTGCGTTCAATATTCATTTTAATGGCGAACTAGGGTGTGTCTGAAAAATCGGATTGTTAAAAAAGAGTTCGTATTTTTCGTAAATGAAAAGGTACGAATTGCATGATAATCAATGGGCTGCGATTAAAGAATTGTTTCCTGAACGACGTGGAAAAGGTCGCCCTGGGCACTCTCCACGACACATATTGAATGGCATCATGTGGATTTTATGTTCTGGGGCAGCCTGGCGAGACCTGCCAGAACGCTTCGGGTCGTGGAAAACCGTTTATCATCGTTTTCGGGAATGGCAGCGAAGTGGGCTTTTTGAACAGATTTTGGCCTTATTGCACCTCAAACTCAATGAAGACGGTCTGATTGATTGGGATTTGTGGGAAGTAGACTCGACAACCGTAAAGGCCTCTAAATCCGCAGCCGGCGCTAAAAAAAAGCCGGGGAACAAGCCTTAGGTCGTTCACGTGGCGGTTTTACTTGCAAAATCCACTTGGTTTGTGACCGCTTGGGTAATCCTTTAGGTGCTGTACTGACAGGTGGGCAACGACATGACGCTCCCCAACTCTCAATAGCGCTGGAAAACGTCTCGATCCCCACTGCAAGCGGCTACCGTAGTCGTCCCAAAGAAGTGGTTGCCGACAAAGCTTACACCGGAAAACCTGTTCGCAAATACCTCCGAAGTCGTGGCATAAAAGCACTGATTCCAGAGAAAAAACTGCCAAAAGGCCACAAAAGACGCCAAAAAGGCCCACATCATAGATTCAATGAACTGACTTATAAACAACGTAATGTGATCGAACGCTTGATAAACCGCCTGAAAGAATGCCGTCGTTTTGCTACTCGTTTTGAGAAACTAGCTGAATCCTTTCTTGCCTTGGTTCAACTTGCGTTCGCTCGTATTTTGCTCAAAAAGTATTTTTCAGACACACCCTAATTACGATTGACCATTTAACTGAGTTGGTTGATAAAACTCAATTCGTTTGGATGATAAACAACTTTTCCGATCCTTTCGTAAATTTAAAGTTATTACCAAATGACAACCTTAAACAGTCAAGAAAAATACCCTCTGGACTTGGAATAACTGGCTTTGTGGCAAGTGTCAACAAACCTTCCGAACTTAAAATTATCACTACTGATGAAAGAGTTAGTGTTGATTTGTTCGTCAATGGAAGGCTTCGTGAAAAGGATATTCTTAGGCATTCATCCTCATCTCGACTTGTTGAAAACTACTTATATGGGCAAATTCATTTTGACAAATTGGATGATGAAAACGATAGGTTTACAAGTAGTCGAGAAGGTATTGTTGCCAATGACCCAATGTTTCAAAGTTTTATCGAAGATTTTAAAAATATTTTAGGAAAAATTATAGACGATTGGGATAAGTGGCGTATCGCAAACCGAGAAGACGGAGATCCTGAAAACACAAGAATTTCAAAGAAAGAAAGAAAATCCAAAGAACTCTTCAATACCGTTGTAGATGACTACGTTGCTCCAAAATCATCTACAAATAAATCCCTTGTGGACGGGTGGTTAGACATATTAGGCGATGAGGCACAGTTTAACCTTTCGTCTTATGCCGAGTGTTTTGTATCTGAAAATTTATTGAGAAAGTATATCCGAGAAAAAGGCATAGCAATCACAAAAGAAGTTCAAACTGAATTTGAAAAATGGAAAAAGAACGAGGAACAATGTAAAAACAAAGCAAACATCAGTTTTGACATCCGTGATAATGTTGATGATTTGCACTACTTGTCTATGGATTATCTGGCAAACCTTGCGGATATGCACAAAGAGCATAAGTTGACTGCGCTTTCACGAGACGCAATAACTTACAAGCCAGTAAGAGATGCAATGGCTCATACAGCGATTTTGACACAGATTGCCAAGCAGAGTCTCAATACAACCTTTGAGAATATTAAAGCAAGGGTGAAAGCCCTCATTAATAATCCATAAATAAAAGGCACTAACAAAGTATTGTCGCCTATGCTGCTCAACGGGGAGCATTCGGGAGTGTTCAGATTCTTGTGTCAGGATTGATGCTTCAATTGATCAAGCAGAGTTAAGTGAATATTTTTGGGCCTAATCCCTCAAAAAAAACCGGGGCCGTCAAGCCCCAAAAATCAGGAATACCTCATATCCTCCTCATCTCCTCCACCGCCCCGCCCTGCCGCTCCCGGGCTGATTTCAGCTTGCGGTTGCCAAAGGTATTCGTCCAGGAAAGCATAAAAACGCGTTCTGCCATTTGGTAGGAGTTTTTGACCAGGAGCCCGATGTCCGGCTGCTCAGTGGCGCCGTACCAGTTGGTGGACAGGAAGAGGTCGTTGGCGTTGAAGCGCAGCTTGCCCCATTTTCCGCCGAAATCTTTTTCCAGACCGATGTTCAAACTGCCCGTGGCCCGCCAGTACGCGATGCCCCAGTAGCTGGGGGAGTCGTAGTTGCCCGACACTTCCAGCGTGAAGCGCCGCGGCAGTTTGAAGGTATTCGTGCTGTTGAAGCCGTAATATAAATTATTGATTGTCAAGGCCTGGTTTTCCAGTTCGAAGTCCAGCACGGAGCGGTTGAGGAAAAAATTGTTGTTCATTTCCCACCACGATACGGGGTGCAGCGGCAGGTACAGGCTGGCGCTCCAGGTTTTTTCCACCCCCAGGTTTTGGTGGTAATTGAATTGGCGGTTCTCCTGCTCGTCCACCGTCGGCACGAAGCGCATCGGGTCCTTTTCGATGCTGTACGACAGGTCGAGGCGCCAGGCTTTGTAGCCGTAATTCAGATTGAAACTATGGGTGAAGGAGGGTTGCAGGGCCGGGTTGCCGCCTTCCAGCGTGGTCGGGTCGGCAAAGATCAGCCAGGGCGCGAGCTGCCGCAGGCTGGGGCGCGAGATGCGCCGCGCGTACGAGAAGCCGAGGCTTTGCGTTTCGGACAGCTGGCGGCTGACAAAAACCGAGGGGAACCAGGAGCCGTATGTCCGGTCGACGATGACCACGGCCGCGCCCGAATCCAGCCGCGTATCGGTGTGCTCGTAGCGCAGGCCCGCTTTGATGTCCGTGTTTTCGCCCAGTTTGGTGGAGAAACTGGCAAAAGCGCCCGCTACTTTTTCATTCATTTTCGACACCGAGGTGTACTTCGGGACCGGCTGCCAGGGGCCCTGCCCGTTGCGTTCGTCCACTTTCACGTCGTTTTTAAAACGCATCGACGTCAGCTTGACGCCCGTTTCGAGACGGGTGTTTTTTCCAAAACCGATGTTGTAATCCGCCTTGGCCACCCCGATCTGGATGGGGGTTTCTTTCGAGATGCGAAGCCCGCTTTGCGTGCCCGGGTTGCCGGCGGCATCCGTGTTGTAGAGGCTGTAATCCGAGGGGTTCGAAATGTCGTAATGGATAAAATCCGCATCCAGGTTCAGCGACTGGCTTTCGGAAAACCGGTGGCTCAAATTCAGGTTTCCGGCAAACGAGCGGTTGTGGTTCGTTTCCGTGTTCGGCATGCGGAGCAGGCTGTCCACCGCGCCGTTTTTCGAATAAGTCACGGCGTTTTCGGCCTCCATGTACCAGTTTCTGTCGAAAAAGGCGCCCAAAACGCCAAAGACCGTTCGTTTGGAAAGTTGAATGTCCGCGCCGAGCCGGGCGTTTTGGGTGGTCGTCGGCGTGTGCGGGCGATCGCTGTTGCTTTCGGTTTCGAGCACATCGCCATTCGACTCGACGCGGCGGTAATTGGTAAAAACCTGCGGGTTCAGGTTGTAATCCAGGCCATAACTGCCGAACAGGTTGAGGCGGTTTTTGCGCTGGTTGAAATAAGCGCTTGCGCCGGCCTTCGCGCCCCGTCCTTGCCCGGCTTTGAGGGTATAGCCGCCGTTCATGCCTTCGTCGGCGGATTGTTTCAGCACGATGTTGATGATGCCTGCATTGCCCGCCGCCTCGAAGTTGGCAGGCGGCGTGTGGATGAGTTCGATGCGGTCGATGTTGTCCGAACTCATGCCCGAGAGCATATCCACGACGGCATCGGCGGGCAGGCGCGCGGGTTTGCCGTTGATCATGACGACCACGCCCTGTTTGCCCGCGAGCGAAATGGTTTTGGTCAGCATGTTGACCTGCACGCCTGGCGAGCGTTGCAGCACTTGCAGGGCATTGCCGCCCGCGTTGGTGATGGAATTGGAGACGTTGACGACCGTGCGGTCAATTTTTTGCTCCAGAAAGGGGCGCCGAGCCACGATGGACACTTCATCGAGCACAGCGGCTTTTTCCTTTAAAACCGTCGTGCCGAGGTCGATTCGCGAAGGAGCGCCATTGAAAGCCAGGGTTTGGGAAAATACCTGCTCGAAGCCCAATGTTAAAAACGAGAGGACAAACGAGCCACTGCCCACGTTGTCAAAAGAAAAATCACCTGATTCGTCGGTCAGATTGCCGCTTACGAGCGAGCTGTCGGCTGCCGCCAAAAGATACACGTTGGCCGCGGGAAGCGGTTGCCCTTCGGTGTCCAGGAGTTTGCCTGTGATCTGGTTTTGGGCAAGAAGACAAGGAGCGTTCAGTGCCGCGAAAAGCAGCACGGTCAGGAAAATGGTCGTTTTCATTTTTGATTGGTTAAGGGTAAACGGGTTTGTTTTCGGGTTAAAACTAACAATTTTTACCAGAACGAACATTTTTCCGCGATGCGGCGCGATTTCATCCCCCCGAAAATTACCGGGGGGCTACATACGTTTTGCCGCGATGCGGCGGTTGGGCCGAGGGCTGATCCATCAGGCCCGAAAGGGTACGTTCCTTCAATGCCGCATCGCGGCGAAACGTATGTAGCTTTGGGGCATCACGCGAGTGTTAGGCGCCACATCGCGGCAACATATGTTTTGCCGCGATGCGGCGGTTGGGCCGAGGGCTGATCCATCAGGCCCGAAAGGGTACGTTCCTTCAATGCCGCATCGCGGCGAAACGTATGTAGCTTTGGGGCATCAAGCGAGTGGTAGGCGCCGCATCGCGGCAACAGGGCAACATACGTTTTGCCGCGATGCGGCATTGAAGGGGATGTGGCGTTTCGGGCGTATTTGCCTTACCTAAAGAAGGACAGATTCCGCAGTTCGATTCAACAGGTACAACAAGGCTTCGGCAATACCGATTTATATCCTTCTATCGAATAAAAATCTGTCAATTTGCTCTATTTCATCATAGCGCTGACACATTATCCCTTCCCGGAATCCCCCCTGAATAATGTACCCAAATTTCAATAACCAATGGTTATATCTTTGACCTGACCACTACCCATTACCAAATGATGCCCTTCGTGTCTCCCTGACTCGCCTTTGGGCGCTCTTATGGTAATGCTATACAGAATACCGTACGGCTCGAGCGTCCCTTTCCCGATTACAAATCGCGCATTCTTCAACAACAAACGTTATCCCGAGCGCTCGGGATGAACGGTGGGAGTTGTGCGCCGAATGGGAACATTTTATCAATTCACGCTTAATTTTTCAAACAGTATGACGTACCGTGACAACGACGTGTACTTCAAGCTCACGCAGGGCTATTCCCTGATCAGCGGAAGTTACACCGTCAGCAGCTTCTCTATTACCTCCGGGCAAGATCCCGACCACCACATTTATGCCGGACTGAAAGTCACTTGCGGGAGTAACGGCAAGATGACGTTCAGTATCGGCCGCAAAGGCTCGGAAGAGGTGGCCAACTGGTTTAACAACCGGGTGCCGGCCTCCCAGAACACCTTCAATCATGGCGCCGGCGACCTGAATTTTGCGTTTCTGGGCACCCTGGTGCTGACCATCACCGGGGGGATACTTGGCGCAGGACAGGAAACCTTTACCTTTTACGATGTGGCGCTCGCACAAGGCCACAGCGGCTCGAGCAATAACTGGTGGTTCGGCGGCCAACATTGCTCTTACATCCAAAACAACCAGGTGAACGGTCTGGGTGTCAATTCCAAAGGCGCGCCGGTGTCTTTCATCTACCTGCGGGGCGGCAACGACGTCAGCACGGTGGAAGTAACGCCCAACACCTTCGTTGAAACGACCAGCTGGATGGGCCGGCTCGCCGATTCGGTCGCGCTGGACCAGATTATGATGCCCGGAAGCCATGACGCCGGCATGTCCGAATTGCATCACTGCGCGCCGCCTGTCGTCGCCGATGGTTATACCCAAACCCAAAGCGGCTCTATCGCCCAGCAACTCGTGGACGGGTCGCGGTATTTCGATATCCGGGTCGATTACGACTACGACGAACTGGTCACTTACCATCGCAGCGACAGTGGCCTCGGTTGCAACGGCCAGAACCTGAGCGACGTCCTCGACCAGGCCCAGGCGTTTTTGATCGCTCATCCGTCCGAAACCGCGATTTTCAAGTTTTCTCACATTCGCGACACGGACGGGCACGACAAGGCGGCGACGAAAGCCAAAATCAATTCCTTGTTGAACCTCTACACGGATGTGATTTACACCAACCCCTCGGGCTCGGTCAACCTGGCTGGCGTCCTGCTGGGGCAACTCCGCGGCAAGATGATCCTCGTGTTCGATTACAGCGACTACGTGGATCCGTCCACGGGCAGGTTCCGCTACAAGGATGGTAGCACCATACAGTCCGGGGCGAACATCACGGTGTACGACGAGTATTCCAATACCTCCGACTACAACACGATGAAAAACGATCAGATCCAGAAGTGGAAAACCTACGGAGGGCTTGGTACCGGCCGTTTCTTCCTGCTGTCCTGGACGCTGACGGCCAGCCCGCCCGGCTCCACCATCGAAACCCTGGCTGCCCAGGCGGATTCGCAATTGCCGGGTGTTTTGTACGAGCAAATCGTCAAGAACGGGATGAGCAAGCCGAACATTGTTTACATTGACTATGTGAATAATCTTACCACACAAAGTATTATTCAATACAACTTCTGAGTAACCTGTTGACGCATCGATGGAACACGGCAAGCCGGATCTTACGACGGCTTTGCTTGTGTTCCATCTTCTTTTTGCGCCTGCCCGATTTTTATCATTTTACCCAGGATTTTCATTATCAAACCCCTGTCTGGTTGCACCAATTTTGCATCGCAATTCAATTTTTCATAATTATTACAGAATTCAGATGCAAAATGTAAAAGAAATCGTGCGGGTATTTTACGAAGAATGCCTCACGGTCGGCGGCACGCCCAACCTTACCGAACGCCTTAACCAACTGCTCTCCGACAACTTCGAGTCGCGCAACGCGGCCGAAACCAAGGGCAAACAAACGATGGTTGCCCAAATCAACGGTTTCTGGAAAATCATGCCCGACATGCGCTGGGAAATCCAGGACATGGTGCAGGAAGGCAACCGCGTGGTAGTGCGCAGCTTGTTCAGCGCATCGCCCAGGGGCAATTTTATGGGCCTCGAACTCGACGGTTCCAAATCGTTCCAAACCATGGCCATGGATATGCATACCGTTGAAAACGGGCAAATTCTGACGGTTTACCACGTCGAAGAATGGTCCACGGCAATTGCACAATTGAAAAAATAAGGACAGCCCGCACACAGGCCCGCGATTGGCAAAAGCCGCGGGCCTGTGCGCGTCAAATGCTGCACTTATTTAAGTTCACAGGAAAAACGAAATCGATGGAATACAAAACCGCGCTCATCACAGGCGCTACCGACGGCATCGGCAAGGCGCTCGCGCTGCAATTGCTCGAACGAGACTGGGAGGTGGTCATCATCGGCAGATCGCCCGGAAAATGCGCTGACACGGTCGAAGAATTGAAAACCAGAAGCGCCCGGGGCCGCATTTCCGCCATCGTTGCAGACCTGAGTTCGCTGCAGCAAACCCGGGAAGCCGCCGACCGCTTTTCTACCGCTCATTCGAGGCTCGATCTGCTGGTCCTGAACGCCAACCACATCGCCAACGAACGCATCGTGACGGCCGAAGGACACGAACAAAACTTCGCGCTCGGCTACCTGTCCAGGGTGTTGCTGCTCAAAAAACTCGAAAATCTGCTGGCAAAAACCACCGGCAGCCAGGCGCTTTCGGTCATCGGTCTGGACACCCAGCGCCTCGATTTCGACGACCCGACCCTCGCGCGCCAGTTCACCGGACGCAAAGCCCTGACCCGCTGGCAGTGGGCGATGAACCTGTTTGTCCGTCACTACGCCATCACCAGCGCCGTACCCATCAACCTGTACATGCCAGGACTGGTCAAAACCAAAATTCTCTCCAACGAGCCGCAACCCATGCGGGCGTTTGTCAAAATCATGAACCTGATCATCGGGCTGACACCGGAAAAAGCCGCGGGAAATATGCTCAAAGTGATGGAGGATGTTGACCGGAGCCGCAAAACCGGCGCGACCTACGCCTGGGCCAAAGAACGCTCGCCCCTGAAACTCGATACCCGCCCGGGCGATACGGAACGTTTGGAGGCGCTGACGAATCAGTTGATAGAGGTTCAATAAGCATCGATTGGCCGTAAAAGCTTAGGCAGGGGCAGCGCCCTGTGATATTTGTAGTCTTTTAGTGCCAAAATCTATTCAGGAGGGGCTGCGCCCCGAGACATCTTTCGGGGCGCAGCCGCAGCCTAAGTTTTTACGATTGGCCATAGATTTTTCATGAAAAAACATACAAATCATGCATAAAAAAATAACCGTGTACGGCGCCACCGGCATGATCGGTCAGCCGGTCACGCGCGAACTGATCAAAGCCGGGTTTGAAGTCACGGCCCTTGTCCGCGATGTAGCCAGGGCCAGGGCGATTTTTCCCGAGAGGGTGACGCTGGTACAAGGCGACCTCGACGACAAGGCCTCCATCGCCGAAGCCATGAAAACCGCCGACGGCATTTACATCAATATTTCGACGCGCCCTGACGACAAGGAACACGCCTTTAACCCGGAACGGCAAGGGCTGGATAATATCCTGGACGCCGCCAAGGCCCTGAATATCAAACAGGTAGTCTATTTGTCTTCGTTCCTGGCGCGCAACTACCGGGGCGACTGGTGGGTGATGCGGGCCAAACAATCGAGCATTGAACGCGTCAAAAAAAGCGGACTACCCTACACGATATTTTACCCTTCCAACTTTATGGAAAACTTTGCCGGCGGCATGGTCCGCAACGGCAAAATCACCATCCCGAAGATCTCCGAGGCGAACAAGGCCTGGTGGATTGCCGGCAGCGATTTCGGCAAACAGGTCGCCAGGGCATTTCAGATCGATAGCGCATTGAACAGGGAATTTCCTGTACAGGGCCCCGAAGGCATGACGATGCCGGAAGCCGCGCAGGCGTTCGCTGACCATTATACAGGCGCAAAACTAGAGGTCGGCGGCATGCCCTTCGGGCTGATGAAAATACTGGGCTGGGTCGTCCCGCAAATGAAGTTTTTGTCCAAACTCACGGGCGTCATGCTGCACAACAAGGAAACGTTCGAGTCGCAGGCGACCTGGGATACGCTGGGTGCGCCGGAGTTGACAATCCGTACTTTCGCGCAGCAGGCACGATTGAATTTATGAAACAGGACATCCAGCGTTACACATTCAGGGAAGAAGCCAAAATTGGCTTTGAAATCGTGGATTTGGGTGAAGTATATGCGCGGCATAAAGCGAAAATGATTGTGCCGCACCGCACCGATTTTTACCATATCCTGTTGCTGGAAAGTGGCGCTTCGAAGTATTACGTCGATTTTGAAGTGGTTGATTTGCAGGGTTTTACCATAATTTATCTCAACAAGGACGCGGTCCATGCCTTTGAAAATACCGATGCGATCAAGGGCATGGGCATCGTCTTTCTGGACAGTTTTTTTTGCAGCAGCGACCACGATGCGCAGTTTTTGCACAACTGCGTTTGCTTCAACAACTTTCGTGCGATTTCGAGGCTGAATATGAGCGCGGAATGCAGCGACCTGAAAGACTGTTTTACCATGATGTACGATGCTTTTCGGAAGCCGCCGGAGCAACACCACACGACGTATCTGCGCAACCTGCTGCACAATTTCCTGATCCTTTCCGAGCGACTTTTGCGCAGGCAGACCGATTTCGAATTGCTGCCGGGCGGCGTCGATATGGATTACAGCATCGCGTTCAGAACCTTGCTGAACACCTGTTTCAAACAGGAAAAAAGTGTTGGCTATTACGCCGCACAACTCAACCTCACCGAAAACCGCCTTTATCACGCTACGCAGCACGTGCTGGGCAAAAGCCCCAAACAATTGATCAACGAACGGCTGGTGCTGGAAGCCAAACGACTGCTGGTCAATTCGGACAAACCCGTCAAGGAAATCAGTTTCGAACTCGGTTTCGGGGAGACGACGAACTTCAACCAGTTTTTTAAAAAAAATGTCGGCGTGCCTCCGAAGGAATGGAGGGCTTCTCAGTGACGATGTGCGGGTTTTAATCCGGGCATACGCCCATCAACCAACCCTGCCCCCCATCTTTGCATCATTACCCCGCATGATGCGTCCTTTTCTCCTCCTGCTGACGGGCTGCCTGCTGACGGCCCTGCTTTCCGCCCAGTCGGCCGCCGGGCTGCGCCTCGACGTGTCGCCCAACGATGCCGCCGCGCTGACGCCCCTGTTGCGCAAATGGTCGCCCGCGCCGGAGAAAGTCGCCGGCGGCTGGTTTTTCCCCGCGCCGGACACCCTGGGCGGCGCAGACATGGGGTTGCGGCTGATCCGTTTTTTGCAGGAAAACACCTATCTCGGCGCTTCACTCGACGATTATCAGCGCCTTGATGCGCGCAACACCCGCGCCCGGCTCTTTCTGGGGCCGCCGATGCGCTGGGTGGCGCTGCGGCCCGCGCCCGGCGAGGCCGAGGCCTGGCTCGATGCAGCGGGTTTCCGCGAACGACTGTTCCGCGACCGCCCCCTGCGCTACGACGAGTACCTGCGTCTTCAAAAAAAAGTGCTCGAACAGGCCGAAAACAACGGCTACCCCTTTGCGGCGTTGCAACTTGACAGCATTGTCGTGGCGCCCGACGGGGGCGTTTCGGCGCTGTTGCAGGTGCACCGCAACCGCTATTTTACGATCAAAAACCTGCGCATCGTCGGCGATCTGCGCCTGCCGGCGGGCTATTTGCCCAACTACCTCGGCCTGCGGCCTGGCGCGCCCTACAACCGCGCGCGGGTGCTGCGCCTGCGCGAGCGGCTCGACGACCTGCCTTTTACCGAACGCACGGGCGACCCGACCGTCACCTTTGCCGGCGACCAGGCCACGGTCAACCTGTTTCTGCGAAAAAAACGCGCCGGTCGCTTCGATTTTATCATCGGACTGCTGCCTCAGCCCAACGACCCCGACGGCCGGCTGCTGCTCACCGGCTCGCTCAACGCCGCCTTCCAGAACGCCCTCAACCTGGGCGAACGCCTCTCCGTGGAGTTCGAACGCCTGCGCCCCGAAACCCAAAAACTCGACGCCCAGGCCGCTTTGCCGTACGTGTTCGGGTTGCCGTTCGGCGTGGACGGGCGCCTGGGCGTATTCCGCCGCGACAGCAGCTGGGTGGATGCCCAGGGCCAACTCGGGGTGCAATACTTTTTCGAAGGCAGCGACTTCGTGTCCTTTTTCTGGGAAAATAAAAGTTCGAGCCTGCAAAAAATCGATACGCTCGACATTCTGGCCAACCGCCGCCTGCCGGCCGTGCTCGACCTGCGCCAAAACGGCTTTGGCCTCGAAACGGGCCTGAACCGCCTCGATTATCGCTTCAACCCGCGCCGGGGCTGGGCCTTGTCGCTGCGCGGAGTGGCCGGCTTCAACACCGTGCAACGCAACCCGACCATCGAAGCGTTGCGCGATCCCGCCGACCCGGACTTTTCATTTGCCGTCCTGTACGATTCGGTAGCAGGCCGGGTGGCGCGTTTCCGACTTGATGGGCAAGCGGCTTTGTACCTGCCGCTGGCGGCACGCACGACGGTCAAACTGGGGCTGCGCGGGGGCGGTATTTTTTCTGAAAAGCCGGTTTTTGCCAACGAACAATACCGCCTCGGCGGCAACAAACTCCTGCGGGGCTTCGATGAAGAAAGCCTGTTCGCTACGCGTTTCGTGGTGGCGACCGCCGAAATCCGCCTGTTATTGGCCAAAAACTCTTTTCTCGCAGCCTTCACCGACTACGGCTACCTCGAAAATCTGACCAACCGCAACCGCCTGTTCCTGCGTCCCTGGGGCCTCGGCGCCGGCCTCAATTTCGAGACCACCCTGGGCATCTTCGGCATCAACGTCGCATTCGGGCGCCGCGACACGGGCCAGTCGATCGACTGGCGCGCGGCGAAATTCCACCTGGGCTACGTGAGTTTGTTTTGAGGGCGGAGGTTTATTTCGCCCTGGCCTTGATCTTGAGGGAGAGCGGCACCACGTCTTCGATCAGTTTGTCTTTGGCGGTGCCGAGCACGCCTGATCGGAAATTGACGCCCCACTGGGTGCGGTTGATGACGAAAGACGGCGATTCGGCGCGCAGTTCGTCACCGTTGATTTCGAGGCGGAGCGGGATATTGACGGCATTGGTTTTGCCCTTCATGGTGAGTTGCCCGGTGACCACGGCGTTGAAATTCGGGGTTTTGCTGGGCAGGCTTTCATCGAAACTGAACGTCGCTTCGGGGAAGTTTTTAGCGTCGAAAAATTCGGTGTCGCGGAGGTGCGATTCAAGTTCGGCGCGTTCGCGCGGGTCTTGCACGTCGCTGACTTCGATGGTGTTCATGTCGAGGCGCACCTGGCCCGAAAGCAGGGTGCCCTGGTTGACCGAGAGTTCGCCGCCGCTGACGCGGATGGTGCCGTTGTGGGATTCGCCGACCGCTTTTTTTCCCAGCCAATACACCGTGCCTTCGGTCACTTCGTAGGTGCGGGCGCCCTCGGTGGGCACGGGTTCGACGCGGATGGTGTCGGGACGGGACGGTTCGTTGGCAGCGGCAGTTTTGGGGTCGTTTTTGCACGACGAAAGGGCAATAAGCAACAAGGCGGCAGCGACCGCGGCGACACGGGGGTATAGCATGGTAGGTGGAGAAAAATTGGTTCGGCGCAAAGGTAGGCTGCCCGCTTAAATTGCACGTTTGAGAAGTGCGGGTTTGCGCGAAGAAGTTTGGGTGGAAAGAGCATAATTTTGAAAGTAAATGCCGTGTGCAGGCAGCAATTTTGCGCTTCCCGCGTTTTTTGTGCATCCAGATCAAATTCATCGTATGCCGCTATTTAAACACCCGCTTGTATGGTTTCTCCTGCTTCTTTTGCCCCTCGGCGCCTGTAGCGTCAGGCCGGGTGAAAGCGAGCCCGACGTGATCGTCACTGTTCCGCCGGAATTTGTTGTCGATCTCTACGAACAACGCGCCGCCGCCGACGGTCAGGCGAGCTTCGGGCTTTGGGTGGAGACGGTGAAAACCGACTACCCGTCCGGCAATTATCGCATCGTTTCGGAAGTGGAAAGCGGCGCCAACCGCATTGTCGTCCGCCTGCTCGATGTGGCCGCGCCCGACCAGCCCGACGGCACGGCAGGACCCGCGCGCACCTTTATTCCCGTAGGTACGCTGGCCGACGGTGTTTATAATTTTACCGTACAACTCGCCGAGACCCTGTTCAGCGAGGGTACGCTGACGGTCGATCAGGGGCGCTACGAACTGGCTTTCCCCGATGGTACGGCCGGTATCGACGTACAAAACCGGGTCTTGCAACACATCCCCGACGGCACGGTCTGGGGTTACGTGCTTACGCCCTCCGAGATACAGTACCCGGCTGCCAATAATTTTCTGTTGAATATCAAGGATTTCACGACCGAGCCCGATCTGGCGCCCGGCTACTACGGCTATTTCACGGTAGCGGGTACGGGGCAGGTCTTTTTTCACCGCAGCGTGGCGCCGGGCGTCCTGTCGCAGCCTTTTCTGCGCCACCTCACGGCCGATCCGAACGGCCTGCGCGGCTTGATCGACACTTATCGCAGCGATGCCCAGACGCCGCTGACGATCCGTTGCTGGTCGACGGGTGGGGAACTTTGAGGTATTACTGACGGGGTGACTTTGGAGTCACCCCGTCAGTTGGCCCAGCCTGACGAAAAATTACTTTTTCCGCTGCTTCCTGAAATTCCCGTAGTTCTTTCGGTTGCGGTTTTTGCTGCCGCTTCCGCCGCCGTTTTTCTTGCGGTTCAGTTGTTGCATACGGGCCAGTTCCTTGTCTTTTTTGCTGGCGCTGACGGCCAGAATATCGAGCGAGCTGTGGCCTTCGTGCAGTTCGAGCTGGCCTTCGGACAGGATTTCGAGGTCGTCTTTGACCACATCGTCGCTGACGTAGTGTTCGCGGTTCCAGGTTTTGTAGGCCAGTTTCATGTAGGAAGCGATGACCTCCACGAAACCTTCTTTTTTCACGCCGTCGGGCATTTCAATGGCTTTTTTGATCAAGGTCTGCACATTGTAGCCATAGTGCCGCATTTTTTTGGTGCCGGGCGGGTAGGGGACGGGTTCGGCTCTCGGGCGCTCGTCTTCCTTGCGGAGGGTGATGCCGGGAGGGGGCGTCACGTCGAGATCGTAGCCGGCGATGGCGAAGGCATGGTGCCAAAGTTTTTCGCGGTAGTCGTCCTGGTTGCGGTTGCCGACGGGGTTGAGGAGTTCCATCATGCGGATGATGGCCTCCACGGTTTTTTGCCGTTTGGGGCGCTCCTCGATGGTTTTGGCGTAAGCCAGCATGTCCTGGATGGTACGCCCGTATTCCGGGTAGCGAATGTCTTCGCGTTCGGTATTATAGGATATTTCCAAATTATTCATAATCAATGCATTGATACTATTTTTCCGTGAAAAATCCGTTCTTGAACGGCTTTATTCCACGGTCACCGATTTGGCCAGATTCCGGGGCTGGTCCACGTCGCAGCCGCGCAGGACGGCGATATGGTAGGCCAGCAGCTGGAGCGGAATGACCGAAAGCAGCGGTGAAAAACAATCTTCGGTTTCGGGTATTTCGATGGTGTAATCGGCCAGTTTTTTAATGGTTTCATCGCCTTCGATCACGACGGCGGTGACGACCCCTTTGCGGGCTTTTACCTCCTGAATATTCGACACGATCTTGTCGTAGGCGCCGCGGTTGGTCGCGATGACAAACACGGGCATGTTCTCGTCGATTAACGCAATCGGGCCGTGTTTCATTTCAGCCGCAGGGTAGCCTTCGGCGTGAATGTAGGAGATTTCTTTCAATTTGAGGGCGCCTTCGAGGGCGACGGGGAAGTTGTAGCCCCGGCCGAGGTACAGGCTGTTTTCGGCATTTTTGAATTCTCCGGCGATGTATTTGACCTGCTCGTGGCAGGTTTCGAGCAGGCGTTCCACTTTTCCGGGGATCAGGGCCAGTTCCTGCACGAGTTTCTGGTACTGAGACTTGGGCAGGAATCCGCGCTCGTAGCCGAGCAGGAGCGCCATCATGGTCAGCATGGTGACCTGGCCGGTAAATGCCTTGGTGGAGGCCACGCCGATCTCCGGGCCGACGTGGATGTAGGAACCGCTGTGCGTCAGGCGCGCGATGGACGAGCCGACGACGTTGACGATGCCGTAGGTGAGTGCGCCGCGGGCTTTGGCCAGTTCGAGCGCGGCAAAGGTGTCGGCGGTTTCACCCGACTGGGAGATGGCCAGCACCACGTCGTGATCGCGGACCACGGGGTCGCGGTAGCGGAATTCGGAGGCGTACTCGACTTCCACGGGCAGGCGGGCGAGTTCCTCGAACAGGTATTCAGCGATCATGCCGGCATGCCAGGAAGTGCCGCAACCCAGGATAATCATGCGCTGGGCATTGATCATGCGCTTTTGGTATTCGACCATGCCGCCCAGTCGCACCCAGCCTTCGTCGGCGTTGAGGCGGCCGCGCATGCATTCGGCGATGGTGGTGGGCTGCTCGAAAATTTCCTTGAGCATGAAATAGTCGTAGCCGCCTTTTTCCAGTTGTTCGATCTCGAGTTCGATCTCCTGGGCGGTGGGCGTCATCACCTCGTTGCGGAGGGTCTTGACGACAAGGCCGTCGGCGAGGGTGATGGTGGCGACTTCCTCGTCGTTGAGGTACACCACATTTTTGGTATGCTCCACGATGGGCGTGGCGTCGGAGGCAATGAGGAATTCATTTTTGCCGATGCCGATCACGAGAGGGCTCGACTTGCGGGCTGCCACGAGTTTGCCCGGGTCTTCGCGGTCCATGACCACGATGGCGTACGCGCCGTGCACCCGTGTGAGCGCCTGGCGGACGGCTTCTTCCAGCGGCAGGTTTTCGCGGCGCTGCACCTCTTCGATGAGGTGGACGAGCACTTCGGTATCCGTTTCGCTGGTGAAGGTGTGGCCGTGTTTGAGCAGGGCGCTTTTGAGCACCGCGTAGTTTTCGATAATGCCGTTGTGGATCAGCGCCAGGCGGCCGTCGCCGCTGCGGTGCGGGTGCGCGTTGATATCGTCGGGTTTCCCGTGCGTGGCCCAACGGGTGTGACCCATACCCACGTGGCCGCTGGTATCTTTTTCACGGGTGAAATCGACCAGATCGGCGACCTTGCCTTTTTTCTTGAAAATGTTCAGGTGGCCGTTTTGCAAGGCGATGCCTGCGCTGTCGTAGCCGCGGTATTCAAGCCGCTGAAGGCCAGCGATCAGGACCGGGTATGCTTTCTTGGAGCCGATGTAGGCAACGATTCCGCACATTGTTGTCGAGATAAAAATTTGGTGAGGGAGGTTGATGAGGAAAGGTTGATGAGGGTTGATAAGGTTGATATGGGTTTATAAGGGCTTGTGAGGGTTGATGGAATTAGTAAGTCGGGATGAATTTCCGAACAAGCATAACCCTTTTATCAACCCTTATCAACCTTATCAACCCTCATCAACTTTCCTCATTCAATTCTCGTATATTTCAATTCCAGTTTGACCGGGAAATTGGCGTTTCCGGGTCCGTTCAGCACGGAGCGCATGGCGGAGCCGCGCTGGGAGTAAACACTGACGTAGAGGGTTCGGTTTTTGACGTTGCCCGACGTATCGTCCACCATGTCCTGAAAACGCTGGGTGATGGTCATGCGATAGCGGTTGACGTTCGCGCCGTTGATCGCTTCGTTTTCCGGCTGACCGCCGAACCCGCCGAACCCGCCCGTGAGCGTGGTGCCCAGTGAATAAATCACGTCGCTGATGAGGGAGTACACCGTATCGCCCCGCAACTCGGTCGCTACGAGCTGGCCGGCTGGCGTCAGGGAAGCCGGGTCGCCGCTTTGGTCGGCTACCGTGAAGACCAGTTCGGCCTTGTTGACGGCGATGTTTTCCAGTCGGTCGGCGTAGGGGATTTCTACTTTGAGTTTCAGGCCGCCCATGCCTTGCAGGTACAGCAGGGAGGGGTTTTTGACGCCGATTTGCTGTCCGGCCGCGGTGTTGGCGTAGTCATGCTGGAATTGCAAGAACTTGTTGGCCGCGAAGAAGTAATCGAAAGTCAGGTTCGACGTGTCGCGGGAGTAGTGCAGGCGAATGCGGCTCAGACTGTTATTGAGGTCGAAAGCCAGCATGGCGCCGGGTTGAGCATTGGAGTTGATGCTGATTTTCAGGCCATTGAGCACATCCCAGAACAGGGTATCGTTGCTCAGGGTCAGGCTGTCCATGCCCATCAGCAGCTGTCCGAAAGCCTGGGTAAGCGGCACCTTGATGTAGGTGTACTTCGTGGCGTCGGAAGCGGTGTCGAAGGGGTTGTTGACGAGCGTGCGGGGTTTGGGTACGAAATCGAGCGAGCCGATGTCCTCTGCCGTGCCCAGCGACTGGTTGGAGTAATAGTCTTTGTCCCAGCGCAGCTGGTCGGCCAGGCGTTGAACGCGCAGGCTGACGGACTGGGTGGTATCGCCGTAGATACCCGCGGCGTCGTAGCGCAGGATGAGTTCGACGGAATCGAGCACATCGGTGGTTTTGAAGCCCGGGTTGAGGTTGTCGAGTTGCAGGAGACTGTAAATATCAGCCTGTGATTTGCCGAATTTGGGATCGTCGAGTTGGCCGCAGAAGAAGAAATCGGCGGTAAAGGTGCGGTCGGAAGTCAGTACGCTGTCTTCCTTCACGATGGTGCAATTGAGCGAGAGGGTGTCGACAAATGCGTAGTCGGCGAGTTGATCGTCGAGCAGATCGGCGCCAAACGGGGAAGGTTTGTTGCAGGCGGTCAGGAGCGCGACGAGGAGGATGCCGGCCGTGAGAATTCTGGTCATCAGTGATAGGTGAGTTGTTGATGAGGGTTAAGGGGGAGGGTTGATGAGGGTTGATGAGGTTGATGAGGTTTATAAAAAGCTGGTTTTTGCTCAACTTTCATCAACTTCATCCACCTTATCAAGCTCATCAACCCTCCCTTCTTCGACCCGAAAAAATTACTGCGACACTTCCGCTTCTGTGAGCGTGCGGAAGAATTCCAGGTAGGCCGACAGCATTTCGTCTTCGTTTTTGAAGGGAAGTACCGGCTTGTCCTGGGCCACAGACAGGTAATCAACGTTCGGATCTACTCCGGCGCTGCCTATGATAAGCGCATCGGCGAAAGCCGCGGCGCCTTTGTGCATGGAAAGGCCTTCTCCATCGCGGAACGGATCGAGGTCGCCCTGCGACAGGTTGTTGATGGCTGCTTTTTCAAAAAAGCGGTCGCTGCCCAGGCGCTCGTGCGGGGTGTCGTACACGTTGTACACGATTTGCGACTGCGAGAACAGCGGTTCGGTTTTGTACGCAGTTTTGAGGTAGAACGGGATCAGGCTCGTCATCCAGCCGTGGCACATGACGATATCGGGCGACCAGCCGAATTTTTTGACCGTTTCGATGGCGCCTTTGCAGAAAAACACGGCGCGCTCGACATTGTCGTCGAAAGCGTTGCCGTCGCCGTCTTCAAACACGAACTTGCGTTTGAAAAAGTCTTCATTGTCAAGAAAATATACCTGAAGCCGCGAATTAGGCAATGACGCGACCTTGATGATCAGCGGGTAGTCATCGTCATCCACAATGATGTTCATTCCGGAGAGTCGCACGACTTCGTGCAGTCGGTGGCGGCGTTCGTTGACAGTGCCATAGCGGGGCATTAAAATCCGCAGTTCATACCCGTTGTCCTGTAAGAATTTCGGCAATTTCGCCACCATGGCCGAAATGTCGTTGCCTTCTGTGTAAGGCTCCATTTCCTGGGTGACGATTAGCAAGCGCTTCTTTTCCATTTATATCAGAACCAGACTTTGGTGAGCAATCCCGTGAAGGGAACTTTGCAAAACCATTTGTTTTACAAAATCGGATGCAAAAGTATAAAAAAAAGCCGGTTCTTTTGCCTGCCTACTTTCCACGAAATATTTTCAAAACGAAAAGATTGAAATAACGCCTTGTTATTCAATCAATTAGTGTTTGTTGCCCGCGGCCCGCTCCAAAATGCGGAAGGTGAAGGCATACTCGTTCTTTTCGTCGGGAGCGTGGGCTTCGCGCCAGGTTTCGCGCCATTCGTCGGGGGCGAGTTCGGGGAAAAAGGTGTCGCCCTCCACCGCTACGTCCACCTCCGTCAGGTACACGCGGTCCCACTGGTTCATGCTTTGCCGGTAAATTTCGCCGCCGCCAATGATAAAAGCCTCCGTTTCGCCAGCATCGTAGGCCAGTTCCAGCGCTTCTTCGATGGAGTGAGCGATCAGTACGCCTTCGGCGGTAAAAAAAGGATCGCGGGTGATCACCACGTTGGTGCGTTTGGGCAGGGGGCGTCCGATGCTGCGAAACGAATTGCGGCCCATGAGCACGAAATGCCCCAGGGTGCTGCGCTTGAACCAGGCGAGGTCGGCCGGCAGGTACCAGGGGATCTGGTTGCCGTGTCCGATGACGTTGTGGTGCGCGACGGCGACGATGGCGGAAACAAGCATTTTTGGGAGTGATGAGTGATGAGTGGGGAGTGTCAGGCTTCGGGGTTGAGCAGTTTTTTGATGAGGAGGCGCATGCCGGGTTCGGCGCCGGAGGCCGCGGCGATGACGTCTTCGACGGAGGTTTCGCGGATGGCCGACGGCGGATAAGCCATATTGGCCACCACGGAAATCATGAGCACATCGAGTTCCATGTGCCGCGCCACGAGCGCTTCGGGTATCGACGACATGCCGGTGCAGTCGCTGCCCAGACGGTGCAGCATTTCATATTCGGCGGGGGTCTCGAGGTTGGGGCCCTGAAGGGCCGAATAGACGCCTTCGCGTGCCCGGATGTTGTGCCGGCGGGCGATGGCCAGGGCGCGGGCGCGCAGTTCGGCATCGTAGGTGTAGAGCATGTCGGGGAAACGCGGACCGAGGCGTTCGTCGTTGGGGCCGCGCAAGGGGTGCTCGGGCAACAGATTAATATGGTCGCGCACGATCACCAGATCGCCGGCCCGCAGGTGCGGATTGACGCCGCCGGACGCATTGGTGAGGATGAGCCGTTGTATGCCCAAAAATTTCAGCACCCTGACGGGAAACGTGATCTGCTGCATCGACCAGCCTTCGTAGTAGTGAAAACGCCCGGCCATGACCACGACCGGATGCGCGCCCAGGTGGCCGAAAATCAGCTTCCCCTTGTGACTTTCCACGGTACTGCGCGCAAAATGCGGGATTTCGGCATACGGCACTTCCGCCACGATCTCGATGTCGTCGGTCAGATTGCCCAGCCCTGTGCCCAGCACGATGCCTGAGAGCGGTTGAAAATCGGTGCGCTGACGCAGGAACGCCACCGCCTCCTGTATTTGATCGTAAAGCATGACGAGTCGCAATGAATTGTTGCAAAGGTGCATTTTTGTACGCTTATGGCCGAACAAGTAGATTTGTGTATCCTGTCCACCATCCCTCTCTGCCGGAAATGAACCAGCCAGAAGAATTTCTCCGCGCCTGCATCCACGATATTTTACCCATCTCCTCGAGCGCCAACACCGCTATCCGCCAAATCACGGACTACGTGCAATTAACCAAAAACGAGGTTTTTATCTCCTCCGGCCGCACCAACGCGTACGAATACTTTCTGCTTCAGGGCATTTGCCGCAGCTACCTGATCGATCCCGTGGGCGACGACATTACCATTTCCTTCTTTCAGGGGCCCTCCGTGCTTTCTCCGCATTCCATTCGCACGGCCAACCGCCTGTCGCTCTACAATTTTCAGGCCTGCACCGATATCCTGCTCGGCCGTATCGACGCCGAAGCATTCATGCACCTGATGATCACCAACCCGGAGATTCGGGAATTCGGCAACACGGTGATGCGGCTCGAACTGCAGAACAAAGTGGCCAAGGAAATCGGCCTGGCTTCGCTGACGGCCCGCGAACGCCTGCTCCGCCTCAGAACACAGTACAACATGCTGGAAAACCTGGTGCCCCACACCCAGATCGCGTCCTATCTGGGCATTTCAGCCATCTCCCTGAGCAGGCTGCGAAGCGATATTGCCAAAGAGTAGGCTGCCCGTTTCACTTCTTTACAAATGTTAATGGAGCCCCGCAGCGAAGGCCCCTACCTTTGTTTCAATAAAACAAAGTAAAAACTTAGGCCGGGGCAGCGCCCCGTAATGTTTGTAGCCTTTTAGCACCAAAATTCATCCAGGAGGGGCTGCGCCCCCTAGATATCTTTCGGGGCGCTGCCCCTCCTGACGCCACCATTTGCTACATACCTTTCGGGGCGCTGCCCCGGCCTAAGTTTTTACAAAACAAATTAGTTATGAAACAAAAACATTTTTGGTTGATACTGTTGACGGTATCAACACTGCTCGCTGCTTGTCAAAAGATTGACAAACTCTCCGAAACGGGCGCGCTCGTGCCGCCGACGGTGGAAGAAGACCCGGCCCTTCCGTCCGTTTTTCTCAACAACACGCTGTTTCACGCCGAAAGCTATGGCAATCCCGACGATCCGCTCCTCGTCGTGTTGCACGGCGGCCCCGGGGGCGATTACCGCTCCATGCTGCCGTACCGGGAACTGGCGCAGGAAGGCTTCCACGTCGTGTTCTGGGACCAGCGCGGCTGCGGCCTCTCGCAAAGGCAGGACAAGGACCAGATCACCCTCGACAACTACCTGGAAGACCTGAAACAGGTGATCGATCATTACTCCCGTTCCGATACCCAGCAGGTGATCCTGTTCGGGCACTCCTGGGGCGCCATGTACGCGACCATGTACGTCAACGCATTCCCCGAACGGGTGAGCAAGGTGGTGCTGTGCGAGCCGGCCGCTTTTACCAGCGACGAGCTGCGCGATTTTTTCAAAAAAGCCTACCAGCCCGCATTTTTTGAAGAAAATACCAACGACCTGGCCTGGTCCGACGGCATTATTTCGGCCGAAGAACATGCAATTCAGGACTACAAGCGTGCCCTCGTGATCGAAAGTGTCTCGGACCACGAGCAAAACAATCCCGACCGGCCCGCACCGCACTGGCGCTGGGGGGCGGTGGCGAGCATTTGGCTGCCGCGGTCGGAAAAAGACTTCGACTGGACGACCCGCCTCAACGAATTTCAGGGAAAAGCGCTGTTCATCGATGGGGAATGGGGCGCCGTGCACACCCTCGAACGGCAAAAAATGCTGGCCGCTTTTTACCCCGACGCGACCGTCGTGACGGTCAATGACGCCGGCCACGACGTCCTGTATCAACAGTTTGAAACCTGCAAAAACCTCATTGTCAACTTTTTAAAATAAAAACCATGCGCGCAATATTCTCCTTCTGTCTTTTCTGCCTGCTGGCGACCAAGGCCCCGGCCCAGCTCGTCAACCCGAATCAATACGCATCGCCCGGCCGGAATGTCGCCGGCGCCACGCTGGGCCTCGATCTCGGCACCCTGCTGAGCTTGCACTACGGCCGTTCGTTTCAAATCGGGGGTCAGCCCGTGCTTGCCAGTGCTGAAATGGGTTTCGCTGCCGGCAAAAACGCCTTCGACGACGGCAAGGCCGCCGTCGGCCTGGGCACCTCGATCGGCGCGGGACGCCGCTGGCAGGCGCCGCTGCAAATCGGGGCCAGCACGGTATTCAGCCGGAACAAACTGTTCCGCGGCAACACCCTCGAAGTTTCGCTGGGGCTGCGACCCGGTTATTATCGCAACAAGTGGTTTGCGGCAGCCGATCTGCAGTATCACCGCTTCCTGCTCAGCTACCTGAATCACTCGGATTATTACCGCGAGGCATATTACGAGGGGGCGCAGGACGGCTGGTACCGCCAGTCGGGCGGCCGTGTGCAGGCAGGGTTCTGCGGCGGCGTGACGCTGGGGCGGCACGACCTGGGTTTGCGGGCCGGCTTGTCCCTGGTGCACGATTTCAGCCCCGGGCTTTTGCCCGCCTATGCCGCTTTGGGCTACAATTTTTGGTTTTAAACCATTGAAAATCAGGCTGTGGGAGGGGAAACTGCTGCCGTCGCGTTTTTCCCTTTCCACAAGGCCGCCAGGCCCATGCCCGTCACCAGGTCCCAAATGCCCCACCAGGCGGCGATCAGGGCCATTCCGCCCAGTCCGTCGAAAAAGCGGAAGATCAGGAGCAGCCCCAGGGCTGTGTTGTGCACGCCCGATTCGAAGGCGAGCGTGCGGCAGTCGATCTCGGGCAGTCGGATGGCGCGGCCGAGCCAGTAGCCGGTGCTCAGGCCGATGGCATTGTGCACGGCCACGATGAGGAAGGCGAAGCCGAGGTAGTTGACGAGGTTGTCGAAATTGCCCAACAACGCCAGGAGGAGGATGGAAAAAAAGATCAACAGTGCTATCCGCTGCACCCAGGGACGGATGCGGGTCACGAAACTGGAAAACCGTCCGTTGAGCCACATGCCGAACAACAAGGGCGCTACGATCAGCTCCACGATGATGAGCGCCATGTCGATGAAACTGATTTCGAACGATTTGCGCAATTCTTCCGAACCGGGGATGTACTGCGACCAGAACAAAAAGCCGCCCGGCGTCACCACCGTAGCCGACAAAATGATGATGGCGTTGAGTGTCACGGACAAGGCTACGTTGGCCCGTGCGAAGTGTACCAGAAAATTGGTCATGTTGCCCGAAGGACACATGCTCACCAGCACCATGCCCAGGGCCATACTCACCGGCGGCTGGAACACGTAAATGATGCCAAGCGTCAGCACGGGAAACAACAGGTATTGCACCACCAGCCCTACGGCCACCGATTTGGGGAACAACACCACCTTTCGGAAATCGGCAGGGCGCACGTCGAGGGCCACACTGAACATCAGAAAGGCCATTGCGAAGTTGAGCACCCTCATCTGGTCGGGGTTGAAATGCAGCCGGAGATCGTCGACGTTCATCGGAGTTTGAAGTTTAAAGTTGGAGCGTTTGAAGTTTAAAGTTGGGGAGTTTAAAGTTCAAAGTTGGGTGTGGTCAGGGTGCGGTTTTTGCGGGCTGAAATTTGGTGTAAGAAAAGGATTGTTGGTAAAACTGATTGGATAATGCTGAATAGCCTGTTGCGTTTTCACCGCAAAGACGCGGAGACGCGGAGAAAAGAGTGAGCCTGTTGCGTTTTCACCGCAAAGACGCGGAGACGCGGAGAAAACAGCGTGCCCTTTGCGTCTCCGCGTCTTTGCGGTAAAAAGGTGCAAGTGTACATAGTCGCCAGGCATCCATACCTCACCATACCGAACCGCACCCAACTTTAAACTTTAAACTCCCCAACTCCCCAACTCCCCAACTCCCCAACTCCCTAACTCCACACCTCACTGCTGATAATAGATACGGTAGATAGCATTGGCAAAATCATCGGAGACGAGCATCGAGCCATCGGGCAGCAGTTCGATATCGACGGGGCGGCCCCAGATTTTCTCTTCGGGTTGCAGCCAGCCTTCGGCGAAGGTTTCGTAGCCGAGGCTTTTGCCCTTGTCGTCGAGTTTGACCAGACTGATGCGGTAGCCGGTTTTGGTTGCGCGGTTCCAGGAGCCGTGTTCTGCGATAAATGCCTGATTTTTATACGCTTTGGGGAACATTTTACCCGTATAAAACTCGACGCCAAGCGGCGCCACGTGCGCGCCCAGGTTTTGCGCGGGCGCTACGAATTCGGAGCAATTGCGTTTGTCGCCGAAATTGGGATCGGGGATCGTGCCCCCGTGGCAGTACGGATAACCGAAATGCTGACCGTCGGCGCTGGCGTGGTTGAGTTCGCAGGGCGGCAGCTCGTCGCCCAGCCAGTCGCGGCCGTTGTCCGTAAACCACAGATCCTTCGTCACGGGGTGCCAGGTGAATCCCACGGTATTGCGCACACCGCGCTGCACGATCTCCGGCTGGGCGCCGGGCGTTCGCACGTCGAGCCGTGTGATGCTGCCATAAATCGGGTTTTCCGGCTCGCAAATGTTGCAGGGCGCGCCGACGGGGACGTACAATTTGCCGTCGGGACCAAAAGCGATGTATTTCCAGCCGTGGTGTTCGTCGGTCGGGTAGCCGTCGTACACGATGTTGGCCGCCGGCTGTGCGAGGCGGATGCCGCGCCCGCGGGCCTGCACCATGGCTTCCACGTATTCATCGATGTTGTCGTAACGCAGCACGCGGCTGATCTCGGCCACGTACAGCGAGCCGTCGCGGAAAGCTACGCCGTTGGGCATGTTCAGTTCGCGGGCAATGATAAAGACCATATCGGCCCGGTAGTCGTGGTTGGTGTCGCGCAGGGCGTACACGTTGCCGGCGTCGCGGGTGCCTACGAACAGCGTGCCCGAGGGGCTAAGGCACATGGAACGCGCATTGTCCACGTTTTCTGCATACACGTCGATGTGAAAACCCGGCGGAAGTTTGATTTGATCGAGCGGCAGTTTCGTGGTCGGGGCTGCCGGCGGTGGCGGTGGCGCCGGGCTGCCAGCTGGCGGCTGGGCTGAGTTGCATGCTGTGAGCAGGAATAAAACCGGTACCAACAAAGCAAGTTTCATGACTTTATTTTTGGCGAAAAATGGGGAATTTTTTCAGATTCAGCGTCCTCAATCCCGAATGCCAAAAGCGGCCCTGACCTCTTTGGCGGTGGCCTGTTTCAGCCAGGGTTTGCGGCGGGCGCCATGCTCCAGACTGTCGAGGCAAAGCCGTTGCCGGGTCAGGTTCGCGCCTTTTTCTCCCAAACCCGGGAAAACAGGCCACAACACACTTTGCCCGTCGGGTAAAAAGTCTTCCCATTCGCCCGTCACCGACCAATAGGCCCTGCCCGCCAGTGGCGTTTGGCGGGCCGACAGACACTGAAGATGGTCCGTTTCATCGATGTACAATACGCGGCCTTCTGCCACCGCGATCCGGTCGATCTGGTACGCGATGGTGGTGTTGTCCAGATATTCTCCCGTTCGGATATTGGCAATCATATAGGGCATAAAGAATTGCAAATCTTCGAGTTGCAAGTGGTGAAACAGCAGGTCGAGATCGTCCAGCCCTTCCCAGCCCAGATCGGAATAACCCGGCAACCGGCCCAGTTCGGCCACGATGGCGCGCAGTTCGGCGGCGTTCAGGCTGTCGGCCGCCCACAGGGTTCGGGTGTCGACTTCCCCTTCGTCGGGGCGCACCGACTGGTCGCGCTCGGCCAGGCGTCGGACCCGCGCGATGAGCGCGACGTCGGCCCCGGGCGGCAAGCCGCGAAAATGCGTTTGCCAGCGGTCGCCGTCGGTGATTCCGGCATCCCGGGCCGAGGCCATGAGCGAAACAGGCACATCCGGCCAGGCCAAACCGCTTTCAGCAGCCGCCTGTAAAAACAGCGCCGCCGCGTCCAGGCTGTCGCGTTGAAAAGCGATCTGCGCGGCAGTCAGCAGGTCGGCCATATCGCGCGTATGGACGGCAAACGCACGGCGATATTCAATCAGACTGCTATCGGGCTGATCGTTGTAGGCGTATTCCAGCGCATGAAATTTGTGGACAAAGTAGGCGCAACCGTCCTGTGCCGCAGCGACAAACGGCAAAAGCAGCAGCAGAAAGAGGGCGGCGCAATGCGTGATACGTTCCATCACCAGCGGATCAGTGCCGAGCCCCAGGTGAATCCCGAGCCGAAAGCGGCCAGGCAGACGAGGTCGCCTTCCTTGATCTTGCCGGCTTCCCAGGCTTCGCACAGCGCGATGGGCACGGACGCGGCCGTCGTGTTGCCGTAGCGCTGGATGTTGTTCCACACCTGATCGTCGCGCAGGCGCAGTATTTTTTGGACAAACTGGCTGATGCGCAGGTTGGCCTGGTGGGGGATGAGCATATTGATGTCGGAGGCTTGCAGGCCCGCTTCCTCCAGGGCTTCGTGGATCACTTCGGGGAATTTTTGCACCGCCAGTTTGAACACGAACTGCCCTTCCATATTGGGGTAGTACTGCCCGGTTTCGATCATGCGCGGGGTGATAAAAATTTCGCCGTAGGTGTCTTCGGGCGGGTAGCCAAAATCGACGGGTTCGTTCATTTTATTGAAATGGTAGCCGCCGTGCGCGCCGGGGTTGACGAAAGCCAGTTTTTCGGCGTAGGTGCCGTCCGAATGCAGTTTGGTGGTCAGAATGCCGCGATTTGGATCGTCGGTCGGCTGGATGATGGCCGCGCCGGCGCCGTCGCCGAAAATGACCGTCACGTTGCGGCCGCGGGTCGAAAAGTCGAGCCCCATGGAGTGCATTTCGGAGCCGACGACCAGCACGTTTTTGTACATCCCGGTTTTGACAAACTGGTCGGCGATGCTCAGCGCGTAGATAAAACCCGAGCACTGGTTGCGGATGTCGAGCGCGCCGGCTTCTTTTTGGGTAATGCCCAGTTCGCGTTGCAACAACACGCCGCAGCCGGGGAAATAATAGTCGGGGCTAAGGGTGGCAAAAATGATAAAATCAATGTCCTGAGGCGTAATGCCGGCGCGTTCGCAGGCGATACGCGCGGCGGCTGCGCCCATGGAGGAGGTGGTTTCCCGGTGTTTTTGGCCGTAACGGCGTTGCTGGATGCCGGTGCGTTCCTGTATCCACTCGTCGGTGGTGTCCATCACTTGGGAAAGGTCGTCGTTGGTGACTACTTTTTCGGGAACGTAATAGCCGATTCCGGCGATTTTGCTGCGCATGGTAAAATAGTTGTGATTGGTTCGGACTGTCGTTGTTTGAAACGAAAAACGCCCCGCGAGGCGCTTTCAAAAGACCGACAAATTTGGCGAATATTTGTCAATGCCCTGAACTTGCCGGTACCTGCAAAGTTCAAAATTCTTCCCGGGGCTGCCGAAAAGTTCCGTTTTTTGCCCTTCCCTTTTGTCCCGAACCTCACCGCTATGGTTTTCGATATCCTCATTACCCTTTTTCTCGTAGCCCTCAACGGATTCTTCGTGGCGGCTGAATTTGCCATCGTCAAGGTGCGGTACTCCCAGATCGAGCTGCGCGCGCAGAAAGGCAACCGCCTCGCCGGCATCGCGCAGGGCATCCTCAACCGCCTCGACGCCTACCTCTCCGCCACCCAGCTGGGCATCACCCTGGCCAGCCTTGGCCTGGGCTGGATCGGCGAGCCGGTCGTGTCCAAAATTCTGTTGACCACCCTGCACGCCGTCGGCATCGAAATGTCGGAGGAACTCTCGCACAGCATCGCCCTGCCTGTTTCATTTGCCCTGATCACGGTGTTGCACATCGTGTTCGGCGAGCTCGCGCCCAAATCGCTGGCCATCCGCAAACCGGAGGAAACCACCCTGGCGGTGTCCTTGCCCATGCGGGCTTTTTTCCTCGTGTTCAAACCTTTTATCTGGCTGCTCAACGGCTTGTCCAACCTCATCCTGCGAATGATCGGCCTCGAACCGGCCGACGAGCACGAAGCCCACAGCGCCGAGGAACTTCGCCTTTTGATGCGCGAAAGCCAAAAAAGCGGCGCCATCAAGGAGGATAATTTCCAGATCATTCAAAAAGCGTTTGATTTCTCCGAATTAACGGCTCAACAGGTCATGGTCCCCAGGGTCAGTATTTTTGCCCTCGAAGCCGACACGCCCCGCGACGAAATCCTCAAAGCCGTCATCGAAAACGGCTATTCCCGCATCCCCGTGTACGAAGAAGACATCGATACGGTGCTGGGCGTCGTGTATGCCAAGGATGTTTTCCGCGCCAATGCCCAGGGCGACGACTGGTCGCTGCGCGGCCTGATGCGCCCCGTGCAATACGTTTACGCCACCACCCGCCTCAACCGCGTGCTGAAGGATTTTCAGTTGAAAAAGGCGCACGTAGGCATCGTCATCGACGAGTACGGTGGCACGGAGGGCCTCATCGCTATGGAGGATATTCTGGAAGAACTGGTCGGTGAAATTCAGGATGAATACGACGACGAGCCGCTGCCCGTGACGAAAAACGAGGCCGAAGGCGTGTTCATCGTCAATGGCATCGCGCCCCTGCACGACGTCAACAACTATTTGCCCGTGCCGTTTCCCGAAAGCCGCCAGTACAATACGCTCAACGGACTGGTGCTCAACCGCTTCGGCCGAATCCCGAGCAACGACGGCCCGTTCCAGGTGACGCCCTACGAAGTCACGGTGCTCGAACGCAGGCAAAATATTCTTACTTCCTTGAAAGTCAAACTGATAGAGGAGGGCAATCCCGAGTAGTTTTTAGCGCCGCGAAGGGCCTTTCAGCGCAACTGCAGTTTGCAGCCGGGCGCCCTGATTGACCAGCCAAACGCCTCCAAGCGTAAGGCTCATACCCGCCAGCTCCCAAAGGGAAAGGTGCTCGCCGAGCCATGCCCAGCCAAACAGAATCGCCACGATCGGATTGATATAGGTGTAAAGCGACGACACCGTGGCGCTCAGGTGTTTCAGGGCGTACATGTAAAGGGTAAAAGCGAGGGCCGATCCGATCAGCACGAGGTACATCAGCGAAGCCCAGCCCTCGGTCGTATGGTGTATGACGTGGGTTTTGTCGAACATCAAACTGAGCAGCCCGCCGCCCAGACCGCCCGTTGTGATCTGCAATCCCGCGTTGAGCAGGGGCGACACACCCGGCGCGTTCCAGCGTTTGGCCATCACAGTGCCCAGCGACCAGGTAAAACAGGAACCGAAACAACCGATGATCCCGAGCAGGTAGTTGGTTTGAAAAAAATTCTCCCAGCCTTCGCTGAAAATGACCACGATACCGCCGAAGCCCAGCAAAATACCGGCCAGCATGCGGCCGTTGGGGCGTTCGGACTGCCCCCAGAACAGGTTGATCAACAGCACCACGATGGGCGTCAGCGACCCGATGATGGACGCCAGTCCCGACGGGATGTGCTGCATGCCCCAGGTGATGAATCCGTTGCCGCCGGTGATGGTGCACAAGCCCGTGATACACTGGCGCAACAGGTATTTGCGATCGGGAACGACCAGCTTGCCCGCAGCCAGCGCAATACCGAGCAGGATCAGGCCCGCGGCGGTTTGGCGCATAAAAACCAGCAGGTACGGCGGGAAATCGCGGATGGCCAGTTTGATGGCTGTATAGGTGGTGCCCCAGATCAGGCAAATGGCGGCGAGGGAAAGATAGGCACGAGTGTGCATCGGACGGAGTAGTGAGGATGAGGAGTGATGAATAACCACTTGGCGCCGCGTGCGCTACCGGGTGAGTTGAGTTGCGAACAACACTGCCGCGAGGTAAAAAAGTTCAGCGTGGGCGGCGCCACAGCATTTGAAAATCGTTCATCACGAAACCCGAACCGATGTCGATATCAAGGCAATGTTCGATGACAAAGCCGGTTTTGAAGTAAAAATTGATGCTTTTGAAGTTCTGGCGGTTCACCGTCAGGCGTATTTCAAGCGCCTCGGGCAGCAGATCGAGCAGGGCGCTGAAAGCGGCGGCGCCCAGGCCGCGGCCGCGCAGCCCGTTGTCGAGGTAAAATTTATGGATAAAATATTGCCCCTGCCCCTTTTCGCTGACCGCGATAAAACCCGCCACCGCGTCGTCGGCCTGCACGAGCAAAAACGCCTGGCCTTCCTGCATTTGTCGCTCCAGCGCTTCGGGGCTGTAGTTCAGGTCGAGCATGTATTCGACCTGCGCCGCCCCGATGATTTCGGGGTAGTGGGCCCACCAGATGCGCTGGGCAAGGTCGCGGATGGCCGGAATATCGTCCGGCACAGCGAGGCGAAGGGAAACGACGGGTTCGGTCACGAAAAACGGATTGGCAGCCGCGCCTATTTTTTCTCCTGATCGCGGGCGTTGAGCATCTGCAGTACTTCGTTGGTAATGTCGAGGCTGTCGTTGGCCAGCAGAATCTGACCGCCGCGGGAGTAGCTCAGGATGTAGTCGTAGCCGATTTTATCCGACAGGGTCTTGAGTTTGGCTTCGAGGTCGGCGTAAATTTCCTTGAAGGCTTTTTCCTGTTCGTCGGCGAGTTGTTTATCAAGGCGTTCGGCTTCGTCCGCGATTTTGTCGCGGCGCTGGAGCAATGCGGCCTGTTCTTTTTCCGCATCGGCCTGGGTCATATTGCCTTGGGCAAAACGCTCCTGGAGGCTGTTCATGTCGCGCAGGAAGGCTTCCTGTTTGGCGGCCATCGATTTCTGCGCGTTTTCCGTGCGTTGTTTGATGGCGGCTTTTTTCTCTTTCAGCCATTCGTAATTGGCGTCGAGGGTGTCGCCGTTGACGTAAGCGATGCGCACGCCGCCGCTGGCCGAAGGGGGGGGCACAATCGCCACGGGGCCGCTGTCGGCTTTTTTACCGGAAAAATGCAAGTAGTACAAATGACCCATGCCCAGCAGGGCGACGATGCTCAAAACAAGCGGGAGGTTCTTCATTGCGAAATGGAATGTTTACCGATTTTAACAAAGGCGGGGCAAAGGTAATCAATTGTTGCCTACTCCTCTTTGGCGGGGTGTTGTACCTGCTCCCATTTCAGACCGATCATTTCCTCGAGCCGCAGTTTGGCTAATTGGAGGTCGGCGGCCGCGCGGATGCGCGCCTCCTGGGCCTGGTAGTAGGCGCTGGAGGCGGTGCTGTAGTCTTCGAAAGTCTTTTCGTCGGTTTTGTACAGCTGCTGGATGAGCACGAAGTTGTTGTAAGTCTCCTGCTCGACAAGCGTGCGGGTTTTCAGAATATCCCTGGCCAGTTTGAACTGCGTGTAGCGGGCAAGGGTTTCGGCGCGCACGGCCAGCATTTGGGCGTTGACTTTTTGTTCCGCGATCTCGATATCGTGACGGCCCACGCGGTTTTTGTCTTTCTGGCTGAGGATGTTGAAGAGGTTGAGCGTCAGGCCGATGTTGTAGCGCGGGAAAAAGACGTTGCCGAAGGTATCGACCGAGCGCAGGTTGGCCTCGTTGAAGTTGAAACTGGCCTGCACGTCGCGCATCCATTCCTTGCGGATGTTGCGGGCCTTGTCCTGCGCGCTTTTGACGTCTTCGAGGGCAATGGCGCTGGCCGGGTTGTTCTGCCACGCCAGTTGGACGAGGTACTCCGAAAAATCGCGCGCCTTGGTGTCGAGCGGCTGCACGATATTTTCATAATTGGTCTGCTGCGCGGTGGCCGCGACGGCAAACAGGAGGAAATAAAGGGTCAGATTTTTCATCATAAACAGGATGTTGGATGCTCAAAACCGGCTTTATTCCGGCCGGGAGGCCCCTTCGGAAAACGCGGGGTCGAAGTTTTTCAGAGTGACCAGGATGGCGAGAAACACGTTGTAAATCACGTTCATCGGCAGCTGCAAAATGGCTTCCTGCACGTAGCAGGCCACGGCCAGCATGAAACACCAGCTGGTGATGCCCGCGTACACGGCCTTGATCAGCGGATCGCGGCACCGCACGAAGTAGTACAGCCCCGTTCGGAGCACAAAATAATGCAGCAAAGTGTAGAGAATCAGCCCGATCCAGCCCAGCTCCACCCCCATCCGCACGAAACTGGAGTCGTGCGGAAAATCGGACAGTTCGCTGTCGGGATTGAAGCGTTTGCCCCACACCCCGCAGCTGCCGAGGCCGCCCCCGAACGGGTGGCTCTGGATAAATGGCTGTATTTTCCGCTGGTTCTCGAGGCGCAGGTTCATCGAATCGTCCTTGCCGGGTTTAAACGCCGACTGGATGCGGTAAATGACCCCGCTGCTGGTCGATTTCATCACAAAACCCGCCCCTAACACCACAAAAAGACCTGAAATCAGCAACACCTTCCGGTTCAGGATCAGCCCTGCGTAAAACAGCGCGCCCAGCGGCAGCAGGGCGAAAGCCGTTCGGGTACCCGTGTAGGCCATCACCCACACGCTGCACACGAACATCAAACCGAGCAGGGCTTTTTGCCAGGGCCGTGTGCCGCCGATGAGCAGCGCAAGACAAAACACCGCAAAGCAGGCCATCAAAATCCCGAAAGTGGTGGGATCGTAGCAAAAGGACGGGATGCGCATCATGCCCCACTGGTAATACAGTTGAAAACGCTCGGGGTCGGCCATCACCCAGGCCGTTTCCGCGGCGCTGAAACCCATAAACTGCTGTTTCAGGCCGTACAAGGCCGAGGCGAAACATATCGCGATGATGAGTTTCAGGATGTTCAGAATGCCTGTCTTGTTGTTGCGAAACGCATAGGCGGCGATGAAAAATACGACCTGTTGAATCGCCACGCTCCGCACCGTGTACAGCCAGGCCATCTTGGATTCCGCCCAGGGGTTGAGCACCTGCAAAACATTGTAATACAGCCAGATCATCACCATGTAACTCAGCGGAAAGCGCAAAAACGACCAGTCGCGCTCCTTGATCTGCCGCAGCAAAATACCCACGGCGCTGATCAGAATGAGCAGGTCGAGCACCGTGCCGATGGGCGCCCCCGTGTATTTGGCGCCGAACACGACCATCAGCGCCACCGTGAGCATCATGCCGATGGCAAACGTGATATTGACCAGGCAAAAAGCCGCCAGTGGAAGACCCACCAGCACCAAAAACAACACCACGCCTACTTTCAGATCGAGCGTGGCCAGCAGGTACGACACCGGCAGGGTCGCCAGCAACAGCAAGCCCAGGCCGAGCGGGTTGTTGAACTTTTGAAACCACAACTGCCCTTCCACCCAGCGCCGGATGCGCGCGGCCCAGCCGGTATTTTCGGCAAATGATTCGCCCTGATGCAGCGATTTGGACATGGCTTTTTTTACAAAATCAGGACTTTTAAAAAAATGCCCAGCAGCGTCAGGATGATCCCGATGTGCATCAGGGTTTCGATAAAACGCTGGTAGCGTGTGAGTTCTATCTTGGGTTCTTTCATGTCATCGTGATGTTTCGGCGCCGAGTTGTTCCACCAGCCGGTGCAATTCCCCGATGCGGGCCTCCCAGGTATTGGATTGCGCCACCGCGACGCGCTCCTGTTCGCGCTGCGCATTGTTTTCCGCCAGCGCCTGATCGATCAGACGAATAAAATCGCCGGAAGTCTCCGCCAGGTAAATTACCCCTGCAAAACTGCGAATATCGTCTGAAAATGCGGTAGAAACCACGGCTTTGCCCGCGGCGAGGTATTCATTGATTTTTAAAGGGTAAATGCTGCGGGTCAGCGTGTTGCAGCGGAAGGGGATCAGCGCCACGTCCATGTGTCGCAGCAGGGGCGGCAAATCCTGCAGGGCACGCGGCCCGGCCCACACGATATTGGGCTGGCGGTCGAGGCCGATGGCGCGCGGTTCGGGACTGTTGACCGGCCCGACCAGCAGGAAGGTTTTGTCGGGGTGCGCCCGGGCGGCAGCCAGCAGCAGTTCGTAGTCGATCCGCAGCTCGTCGAGGTTGCCGATGAAGCCGACGACGGGCCCTGTGCGGCCTTCGAGTTCGGCGGGGCGCGGGAAGTTTTCGGTGCGCGCCCGTTCGAACACGCTGTTGTCGGCCGCGTTGAAATAGGTCGCGATCCGCCGGGCGAAAGGCTGTTTGAGGCGGTACAGGTTGGTGGAGGTCACGAGGGTCAGGCCGGCGCGGGCGGCCGCTTCGTTTTCGAGCCCGGCGCCGTGGCGGGCGGTGTAGGCGTTTTGGGTAATGTCGTCGATGCAGTGGTAAATGGAGCAGCGGGCGCCCATTTCGCGCGGCAGCCAGCCCGCGAAAAACGGGTCGTAACAATTGATAAAAACGACCTCGCTGCTGCCGTGGTCGCGCATGGTCCGCCGGATGCAGCGCAGCACGATGCGGTTGTTGAGGCCCTGGAAAAAATCGTACAACCAGCCCTTCGGCAGCCAGTTGATCGGCAGGGTGAGGGGTGGGGTAGCGGCCACGAAGTTGTTCGGGATGCTGTCGAGCGTTTCGTAGCAGGGGCGGCCGGTCAGCAGGCGCGGGAGGCGCCGACGAAGCGCGGGGTCGCCGGCCAGCCAGCCTTTTACGGCGTCCTTCCAGGAGTAGGGGTGATTGACGTAAAACACGCGATGCGAACGGGCCAGTTCGCGGGCCATGCTCAGCGAAATGGAGGAATAGGCGTTGTCGGTGCGGAAAAGCGTAAAAAAGAGAAAGTCTGACATGCCGTTTTTTCAGGCTGGTTAATGGGTGATGTTATTTCGCGCCGACCGGTATTTTGCTTTTTAACAAACCTATCCCCATTCGGTAAAAATCCGGCACGTGGGTAAACGCCCGCCACCAGCGTACGCCGTAGTCTTTCGAAAGCCGGTATTGCTGCAGCGCAAAACTGACCGCGTAGCCGCACAAAGTAGCCCAGGCGGCGCCCATCAGGCCGAATCGCGCCACAAACAGGTAACTCAGTCCGAGGTTCAGCACGGCGGTGAACAAGGTGTAGGCAAAATTGAGCGCCGGGCGACCCGTGGCGTCGAGCACCGTGCCGCACTGCACGGCGTAGGGCAAAAACAATCCGAAGAAAGCCGTGAGCCGAAGCACATTGGCCGACTCGGCATAGGCGGAGCCGGCAAACAGCCAGATGATCGGCTGCGCAAACACCACCGACAGCACCACAAACGGCAGGATCAGCGCCAGCACGGCGCCCACGCTGCGTTCGTACAGGCGGCGCACACCGTCGGGGCCCTCGGTGTCCATCTTGCGGGCGCTTTGCGGAAACACGATCGCGGCAATGCTGAACGAGGGCGTTTCGATCATCTGCGTGATTTTGCCCGCCGCGTCGTACACCGCGAAGGCCGACGGCCCCAACACACTGCCCAGCGTCAGTTTGTCGATGTTTTTGTAAAACATGGTACTGAGATTGGTGCCCAGCACGTATTTTCCAAAAGATAAAAGTTTTTTAACCCATTGAATATCAATGCTTTTTTTCCATGCTAAAAACGGCTTTGCATAAAAAACCGACACTGCGGCGCCGAGCAGCGCCCCTCCGAACATGGCCCAGGCCATTTCGCCCAGATCGAGCGGCCGCCGACTCAGCCAGCAAAAGGCAATCCAGCCAAACAAGGCCCCGCGAAAGAAAAACGTACTCCAGAAAATACCACGAAACTCGAAATTGGCCTGCTGCACGAAATTGACATGGTAAAAACCGGCCATGACCAGATTGGTGGCAAAATACACGGGCAGCACTTCGGCCAGGCGAGGCGACTGGTAGGTAGTGGCCAGCCAAGAAATGCCGGCCCAGAGGAGCAGATTGCTGAGTATGGAAAATGCCAGGCTGATCACCATGGCCGCGCTGCTGACGGCCGCGTAACGGTCGGGTTCGCCGCGGTGCAGGATGAGGTAACGCACCATGCCGTTCTGTATCAGTCCGCTGCGACCCATTTCGAGGAAGTAGGTGATGAGCAAATACACCCCCCAGGTCGTGAAATCAGCCTTGTCGAGCCCCCGGAGGAGCATCATGGCTGTGCCCAGTGCGAAAAGAAGGCCGACGCTTTTTTCCATCAGCGTCAGCAGGCCGGATCGCAGCCAAAAGCGGCGTTCGTGGGCTGAATCGTGTAAATCGGTCATGGTATTAAAGTGGAACGGGATGGTCGGGATTTCATCCGTTCAAAAAAGGTGCCGGAAAAAACCCGCGCCAAATGTCGCTCTTCGCCTCGAATGTGACCGACGCTTTCTACATTTGTCAAAACGAAAACAATCTCGCGCTGACCGCCCCCCGCCTCATGCGTCCTGAAACTCTCTTCCTGAGGTACTGCCTGCCCGGCTTTTTGGCCGCTGTGCTGCTATTGACGCAGGGCTGCGAGACGACCCTTTCCAACAGTGCTACCGACGCGGAAACAGCGCCCGAACGCCTGGTCGTCGATACGTCTTCCCGCAAAACGCCCCCCTTGCCGCCCCGCAAAGTGCGCAACTCGGTGCTGGTGCTGGCCCGGCCCGACACCCTGCCGATCGTTCCTTTCAACCTCGGCATGTACACCGCCCTCGAAGAACAATACGAATACCTCAAACGCCCCGACGTACCCCGCATCCCCGTGCCCGGCATCAGTAAAAAAGAGATGCAGCAGACCCTTTTGCTCCTGCAGTCGGTGCAATTCATCCCGCCCTTTCTCCTGCCCGAACACTTTGATTTTTACCGCGTCAATACCGACCTCAAAAGCGACCGCGTGCGGGTGACCGGCTATTACACGCCGGTCGTCAAGGCCAGCCGTACCCGCGGAGGCCCGTATCAATACCCTTTGCTGCGCAAACCCAGCGGCGACCCGAGCCTGCCTTCCGCCGCGGCCATCGAAGCGGGCGCGCTCGACAACAGCGGCCTTGCCCTGGCCTGGCTCAGCAGCCGGAAGGCCGTGCGCAACGCCCAGTTGCAGGGCTCCTGCATGGTCGAGTTCTCCGACGGTTCCCGCGAATACCTGGGCTTCGGCGGCTCCGCACCCGGGGCCGACGGCTCCTACGTTTTTTTCCAAAAAATTGACGAAACCAAGGTGCTCGGCGCCGGTTTTTTCCCGCTCACACCCGGCTATTCCATCGCGGTCGATACGCGCTACATCCCGCTGGGCGCCACCTTGCTGGCCGAGTTGCCCAACCTCGACCGCGCGGGCCATCTCAAAGGTTACACCTACCGCTACGTCTTCGCGCAGGACAGAGGTGGCGCCATCCTCACGACCAAACGCATCGACCTGTACTGCGGCATCGGTGAAGAGGCGCTCGTGGAGGCCCGCCGCATCAACCAGTACGGCCGGCTGTGGCTCATGTTGCCGAAGCGTTAGGGCATTTTCAGGTTACAAAAAAATGGACAGCCTCCCCACCCCTGACATGCTCAGGCCGACTGGGCCAGCAGCCATTCTCTTTCCGTCAAAACAGGCTCGTTTTCAATCTGTTGCCGCAGCTGGGCGATCATAGCCGTGTTGTTGAGATTGACCTGCAGCAGTTGCTGCGTGTAGCGCACGATGTTGAGGTAATTGGTGCGGTGATACCCGATGCCGGCCTGGCGGCGGATGTAGGTTTTCATGCTGGCCAGATGGCTTTCCAGCAGGTCGTATTCGCCCAGTTCGTAAAAGATTTTGAGTTGCAGGGTTTTGGCAATGAGGTTGTTGATGAGGTCTTTGTAATCGGCGCGCTGGAGGTGAAGCAGGGCAGTTTTGTAGTCGCGGCGCGTGTAGGCCACCCGCGCCAGGTTGAGGCTGTACGTGACGTCGCGGTATTTTTTCTCCACAAAATTGCGGTAGCGATGAATAAAATCCTCGGCCCAGGCGGTTTCGCCGGCGCGCAGGGCGGCGGCCACGATGTTGTTGAAAGCGAAGCGTGAAAGCAGGCCGTTTTCGAGCAGGAGATCCAGTTCGAGGGCGCTTTTGTACAGTTCGAGGGTTTCCTGAAAGTAGGGCTGTACCAGTTCGTTGCATTTTTTAATGCCGAAATTGAGGGCAAACAGGTACAAAATCCGCAGTTCGTCCTGCGGGAATGCCGCCGCGTGGGTCAGCAGTTTTTCTTTAAAAATAAAAAAGTGCTGCTCGTCGGCGGGGTTGGTCAGGAAGCGGTAGCAATGGTAGTACAGGGCCAGCGCGGGAACGTCGAGCCGTTGCCCCGCCTGCACGTAGTCGAGCACGGCGTCGAGTAGTTCGAAGCGGTAGTCGGTTTTAAAAACGGCCTGGTGGGAGAGCGAAAAACAGACATGTCGCAGTTTGCGGGCGGCAAACTCGGCGTCCATCAGGTCCGACATTTCCTGCAGGTTAAAATGCTCGGTGCGTTTGGAAGCGGTGGCAAACTGGTATTGTTCCCACTCGATGAGGTTCAGGTCGTGGTAAAATTCGGCATGGCGAAACGGTTGCCGCTCGCGGGCCACCCGGGCTTCGCGCAGGCTGATCTGGAAATGTTTGTGGAGGTTGCGTTTGCGGTAGGCGGCGGCGAGGCGGATTTTGGCGCGGTCGAAGTCGCGGAACTTCTCCTGATACATCCAGAAATGTTCGAGCAGACCGAGCAACTCGCTGTTTGCCAGGCGCATACGCTGGTCGTCGTAGGCCTGCCCCGGCCAGATGCGCTCGAAAGCGGCCGTGCTGTTGGGCGCGCGGCGGGCATCGTGGCAGTCGCAGAGGTATTCGAACAAGGCCACCGGCTGCGCCTTCTGATTGAAGAAGGGCGAACGCACAAATTTGCCGAACTCGCGGCGTTCGGATTTGCCGAGTGTGGCGAAGGCTTCGAATAGCAGGGTTTTTTCCATGGGTCGAATCAATTTGTCGCAGGGACAGCCCGCAAATCGGGCCATCGGGGCTTTCCTTAGCCGTACGCCAGCCCGTTTTTCATAGACACAGCAAAGCACGCTTTCGTCGATTCAAAATACAAACATTTTTTTAAAAAATTTAAAATCAGTTATTTATAAAAATCAGTGTATATTTTTAAAATACAAATTCTGAAAAATGTCTTTGTCGCTTCGGGCCGCGAACCGGAGTTTTGTCCTGTCTTGAGTGCATGCTCTTACCTGAGAATAAAAACCTTCCTCGTCATGAAAAGAACGCTCCTTTTTTTGTTCGCTTCACTGTGCATCATGGCCTTCCGGCAGACTGCCGGGGCGCAGTGCACCACCGATGCCGGCACCATTCAATCGTATTCCGCTTCGGTTTGCGGCGAGCAGGACATCCTGCTGATCCTCAACAGCGATGCCGTCTCCGATGGCAACGACGTGCGTCAGGTGGTGGTTTTTACCGGCTCGGACCCCTTGAGTGGCGCCATTCTGGCGGTGAGCCCGCCGGGAATGCAACCCACCGTTGTTTTTCCGTACGACCCTGCCTTTGCTGCCAATTCGCCGCTCAAGGTCGCGCCGATTGCCGGCAACAACGACGGCTCGGGCGCGGTCGATCTCAACGACCCCTGCCTGTCGGTCGGCCCGGCGGTCGTCGTGGAGTACCACGATCTGCCGGAGGTGGATATCCAGCCTGACAATGCCGTGCTGACCTGCGCCACTCCCTCGGTGGTGCTGACCGCTTCCAGTCCGGGTACGGGCAACCTTTTCACCTGGAACGGCCCGGGAGGCTGGACCTCCATCGGTCCCTCGCCGAATGTCGGCGTGCCTGGCCAGTATTGCGTCAGCCTGGTCGACCAGAATGGTTGCACGGCGCAGGCCTGTGCGATAGTCAGCGAAAGTATCAACGCGCCTGCGATTTCCTCGGGGGCGCCCGGGGTGCTTTCCTGCGACAACCCGGTCGCTACTTTGTCGGCAATGGTGAGCTGGCCGACTTCGGGGTACACCGTTTCGTGGACAGGCCCCGGCGGCTTTACCTCTACCGAACTCAACCCGCAGGTCAACGCGCCGGGCACCTATTTTCTGACCGTGACCGATACGGTGACGGATTGCTACAGCAGCGCCGCGTTTTCCGTTTTTGCCGAAGACCCCGTCACCGTTGGTACTGTGGTTACCTGCGGATCGGACACGCTTTGGCTGGAAGTATTTACACCGCCTACCTTCGTGCCGCCATTTACTTACCTGTGGAGCGACGGCAGTACCGGCAACCAATACCCCGTGATCGATCAGCAGCCCGCAGACCTCTGCGTGACGGTTACCGATGCCACGGGTTGTCAGGGGGTTTATTGTATCCCGAATATCGTGATCGCGCAGCCCCCTCCGCTGGAGATTACCTGGTCGCCCGGGCAGATCAATTGCAACCAGCAGGTTTGGCACGCCCTGCCTTCAGGCGGTACGCCGCCTTATTGGTACACACCGAGTGTAAACGGCGTGCCGGTGACCCCGACGGGTGATGCGATCATTGCCACCTATTCTGCGGTGTACAGCATGACGATTGTGGATGCCGCGGGCTGTTCGGTTACGAAAGACACATTTATCGAAATGGCTGCCGACCAGTGCGTGACCATCAGCGGCCGCGTTTTCCGCGACAACGACGAGGACTGTGCCGACGACCCCGGCGAGCCTTCGCTTTCGGGCTGGCTGGTGTCGGCAACCGATGGCAACAATACCTACTTCGCCACCACCGACGTGGACGGCAACTACGAAATGTCGGCTTACCCGGGCAGTATCGTGGTCAGTCTGCATGCGCCGGACTCCACCGTCTGGATGCCTTGCGCTTGGTCGGTCGATATCGGCTCGCAAGGCACGGGCGCTACCGAAGTGGTTGATTTTCCGGTAAAAGCGCTGGTAGATTGCCCTGTGATGGATGTCAGTTTGGGTACGGCTATTTTGCGCCGCTGCTTCGACAACAACTACTACTCGGTTAATTATTGCAACCAGGGCACCGTGGCAGCGACCGATGCCTATGTCGATATTTCGCTCGATGCCTACCTGGAACTGATTACGGCCACCCTTCCCTACACGGATCTGGGAAACAACGTGTACCGTTTTCAGCTGGGCGACGTGGCGATGGGCGAATGCGGCGCATTCAATGTGCGCGTCAAGGTGAGTTGCGATGCCGTACTGGGACAGACGCATTGCTCGGAAGCGCATATTTACCCCGATTCGCTTTGCGTGCCCAATGCCAACTGGTCGGGCGCCAGCGTGTCGGTGATCGCCGAATGTGATCAGGACTCGGTCAAATTCAAGGTGCGCAACGTCGGCACCGCCAACATGAGCGTACCCCTCGAATACGTGGTGATCGAAGACGCCATCATGTACCTCGAAATCCATTCGCCCCCGCTGGCTGTCGGCGACGAGTACCCGATCGGGTTCCCGGCCAACGGCGCTACCTGGCGGCTCGTCTCCAACCAGGAGCCTTATCACCCGAGTGCGCCAGCCCTGCCGACCGCCTGGGTGGAAGGTTGTACGGTCGGCGGAAGCGGCTCGTTTTCAACGGGTTTTGTGCAATTGTTTTCCGATGGCGATGCCGATCCCTGGCTCGACGTCGATTGCACGGCCAACACGGGCTCCTTCGATCCCAACGACAAACAAGGTTTCCCCATCGGCTATGGCGCGGCACACTATATCAAACCCGGAACTCCGCTCGAGTACATGATCCGTTTTCAAAATACGGGCACCGACACCGCTTTTACTGTCGTGGTACGCGACACGCTTTCGGCCTGGCTCGATCTGGCAACCGTGACGCCCGGCGCAAGCAGCCACCCGTATCGCTTCGAGGTGTACGGGCCTGGTATTCTGCGGTTTACGTTCGATAACATCATGTTGCCCGACAGCAACGTCAACGAGCCCGCATCGCACGGCTTTGTCCGCTTCGGGGTGTCGCCGCGCGCCGATGTGCCGCTGGAAACCGATATTTACAACAACGCCGGCATCTACTTCGACTACAACCTGCCGGTGATCACCAACACCACCTGGCACCGGATCGGCGAGAATTTTACGGTGATCGGCTGGCGACCGACCCAACCCAGTCTTGACCTGCTCATTGCCCCGCATCCCGTGTCGGAGGAAGCGCGCATCGAGATCAGCGGTCTCGACAACGGAACGGTGCTGACGCTTCGCATCCTCGACCTCGGCGGGCGCGAGATTCGCCGCGAAACCGTCATGGCCCCCAGCTTCCAGCTGCGCCGCAACGGACTGCCCTCAGGCTTGTATATTCTTGAAATCAGGGAAGGTCAGCGCCTGCTCGGCCACGCGAAGCTGGTGGTTGATGAGGGTTGATGAGGTTGATAAGGTTGATAAAAGGGGGGCGGCGGCGGCGGGTTTTACCCTCCTACCCGTTGCCGATAACGACAAAAAGAGCGTCACACCCCCTTTTATCAACCTTATAAACCTCATCAACCCTATCAACCCCTTCAAAAAAAATGCGTTGAGACGCAGAATCCGACGGACGGTCGCGGGGGAGCCCGCGGCCGTTTTTTTTTTGTAGGACTATATCGTCTTGAAGGTTTTCACCGCAGAGGCGCGGAGACGCAAAGCGATTCGCGAACCCATTGCGTCTCCGCGCCTCTGCGGTGAAAAATGGGCGCCCCCAAAATTTTTTTCAAAAAAAACGGAAAGCCTGGCAGCGTCCGGCAACCTCGTGGCGTTTTCCCCACGTCTCATTACCGGCGTGGGTCAAAAGCGGCCCACCGAAACAATTACCAACCGATCTGTTTTTCAATGACTGCCACTCTTTCCTACACACTCGTGCTGGCGCTGGTGTACCTCGGTCGCAAGGCCTGGGCGCCCAAGACCCAGCAAGCATGAATCCAACCCAAGTTGTTGGTTACCACAGCCTTAACCATTCAAAAAAGCGCCTCGTACCCTTCTGCCGGTACGAGGCGCTTTCATTTTTATTTTACCGCCAAGAGGCTAAGAAACTCGCGAATCCTTTGCGACTTCGCGCCTTGGCGGTAAAAAAAACTACCTTTTTTTGAGCCATTTCAATGCCTCGCGACGGGTGAGGGCAGGTAAATTTTCCTGCTCGACAAACGCTGTCACCGCTGCCGCATCGGTTTTGGAATATTCGCGGAGCGCCCAGCCCGCAGCTTTTTGCAGAAAAAACTCGCGGGAACCCGACAGGCGGCGGATAAAGCCAAACAGCAGGTCGACGTCGGTTTTGTCGCGGTACAACAACTGGAACAAGAGGCAGGCGCGTTGCAACCACATTTCTCCGCTGTCCATCCAGCGCCCGGTCACAGGTCCGATCAACGCGGGGTAGCGCCGAAAATGCAAGCCCACGAGTTTGGACAGCCAGTCGACCGTATCCCACCACGATTGGGTCAGGATCATTTCCTCCAGCAGGTCGATAGTTTCGGCAGGCAGTTTGGGCAATGATTTTTGAACCGTTTCGATGGCAAAATACTGGATTTCGCGGTGCGCGTCGGCAAAACAAAGGCGAACCAGTTGCGTCAGCTCATCGCCTTGCGGCAACCCGTGTTGGGCGTGAATTTGCTTCGTGAGCGCCATCCAGGCCGGCATTTTAAGCCCGTAATAATCGAACTGATTGCGCATGTAAGCCATCTGAAACTGCGCCACCATCGGGTCGCCATGCGCACGAAATAATTCACAAACGATGCGGTAGTAATTCAAAGTTGAAAGTTCAAAGTTCAAAGTTGAAAGTTCAAAGTTCGTAGCGGTTTACTATTCGTGGGTAGTGGAGGCCATTTTTCCGGAAAAATAACTGCTGCGAACTTTCAACTTTCAACTTTGAACTTTCAACTCACTTTGCTTTAACGAATAACCGAGATTTTGACGCTTTGGATGCCGGTTTCGTTCTGCATTTGAACGGTGTACAAGCCAATGGGCAGATCGTTGACAAACACCTCGGTTTGCCGGGGGCCGTCGGGGCGCAGGGATTTGACCAGGCAGCCGTCGGCGCTGAACAGTTGAATAGATTTTGGCGTCTGGTCGCCGTACTGTATCGTAAAGGTTTGTGCCGCCGGATTGGGGAATACTTTGACGTTGCCAAGGGTCGGTGTCAGTACGCCCGAGGCGCTGCAGAGGTCGGCGAAGCCGTTGTTGTAGGCATCGTGGGCTTTCTGCACGTCGGCGAAAGTGCTGCCCAGTCCGCAAGGCAGGTCGGGATTCGGGTGCACCATCCAGGCGGTGACGTATTCGTCGACCTGGCCGGGCCAGATTTTGCCTTTGAATTCATCGCCGAATACCGAACCGGGCTGCGCGATACCCAGGCAGCGAACGTCGCCCGTGGGGAGGTTGCTGGTACACATGCTCCAGCCGGAGGGGGAGGAAGGATCGTCGGGGAAGATGTAATCCGTTTCGGCGCCGCCCGACTGGTAGCCGCTGCCGCCTTGGCTTATCGGAGAGCCGTCGCGCCAGTGCCCGGTCAGGTAGTTGTAGTATTCCGGCGTGAAACTGGGATCGGTGGTGCCGCTGGGCCATACGCCTACGCCGCCGTTGTTGATGCCGATGAATTTTTCCATCGGATAACTCAGGAAGGTGACCGACTGGACTGGCGGATTGTCGCCAAAGCTGGAGGAACTGCTGCAGTTGCTGCCCGGGCTGCCGTCCACGGCATCCGTGTTGTAGGCGAAAAACGTGTTGAGTTCGGGGTTGCAGCCGTAGTAGTCGTCGGCGAAGCAACCGATATCGGGGTCCACGAAAAGGCCGACGAAACAGGAATCGAGGGCTTCGGTGCCCCTGAAAATGGTTTTATGGGCAGTAAAAACCGCGTTGTTGAGGGCCGGGTTGTCGGGGCAATTGAAGGCCCAGGTCGTCAACTGCACTTCAACTTTTAGTCCGGGCGCGCCCGACAGGGCATGCACACTACCACTGCCTTCGTCGTTGAATACGCACCATATCATCTCGTCGGCCACGAACGGAACCAGACCGCGCAGCGAGACCGCAGGGTAATCGCCCTGCAACGGATCATAGGCCCCATTGTTATTGACATCGAAGAAGCCGGCCAGGCTGGTGAAACCGGCCGTAGGCAGGTCGAAGCCCCAAACCGATGAAAAGTAAGGGTTGTTGCGCCCCGGCCAACCCATGATCGAGGGGTACTGGGCGATGGCTGCGTCCGGGTTGCCGACCAGATTGGGCAAGTCGGCCTGAAAGGCGGCGATTTCGCTGGAAGTAACGCGGAACTGTTTGTCCCAGTTGGAGCAGCTGTTGGCATCGGCATTGCCGGTGAGGGGATCGAGCGGGCCGGGCCAGAAATCCGTTTTGCTGTTGCTGCGGTAGTGCGCCACGGCCATTTTCAGGTTGCCGCCGGGGTCGAGGCCGCCGATCCAGAAGCCTGCGCTGAAAATGGTGCTGGTTCCATTGCCATTCGGGTCGGGGTTGGGAATGAACCGCCCTTCGTTCAGATCCCAAAACAGGTCGCCGCCTGTCAGAATACGCGCCTGAATGTTGTTGGCATGGATGTCGAGTTGCGCATTGGGCGGCGCACAGGCCTGCCCGGGCAGCGCATGGCTTGCCAGGGTCAGCAGGAACAAGCTGAGGATTGATTTGGTCATGTGAAAAGATTTTAACGGTCAATTATTAAGTGAAATGTGTAGACAATGTAGTTACAAACAGGTCATTGGACAAATTGCCAATGAGCGAGGCTATACATTTTGCAAATAAATCAGGTTTTCGGCTGAGCAATTGTGTTTGCCAGTAAAATGCTTTTTCACGAATGGACCCTTTTATCCATGCAAACGATCTTATTTTAGCCCTCAAAATCTGTTCTGTCAAATAAAACCTCCGCCATGACATTCGAACGCCGTACCCCCCAACCATTTCCGATCCGAAATATCATTCTGCTGGCCGTCGTCGTACTGGCCTTCTTCATTTTTCTTCTGAAAAGTATGGAGTCACGCGCGGGAGAAACCGCCGCGCCGGAAAAAGAATCCTCCGAAATGCGGCGCGATACCGGCCTCTGGCCCAACGAACTGTTCTACGCCATGCGCGACTACCCGCGCTACAGCCCCGATGTCGAATCGTACAGCCGCGCCCTGTACGCCGCCAAAAACGGCGCCGCGCAGCGCAACAATTTCCCGGGTTTTACAACGGCCTGGACGCTTGAAGGCCCCGCCAATATCGGTGCCCGTATCAACACCATAAAAGTGCATCCGACCGATCCGGCTACCATTTACCTGGGCTATTCGGGCGGCGGCGTTTGGAAAACCACCGACGACGGACAAAACTGGACACCGCTGTTCGACGACCACGTTTTTCTCTCCATCGGCGATATCGAACTGGACCCGACTGACCCCGAAACGGTGTACGTCGGCACGGGCGATCCCAACGTCAGCGGCTATCCGTTTATCGGCGATGGCCTCTGGAAAAGCGCCGACGGCGGCCAGTCCTGGCAATCGCTGGACCTCGAAAACACCCGCATTATTTCCAAAATCATTGTAAACCCCGACAACCCCGATCAATTGCTGGTCGGCGCTATGGGCCTGCCTTTTACCCGCGACAACCACCGAGGCATCTTCCGCTCGACGAACGGGGGGCAGTCGTGGCAACAGGTGCTGTTCGTAGCCGACTCGGTGGGCGTGATCGATATGGCGCAGGCGCCGGACAATCCGAACGTCATTTTTGCCGCCACCTGGGACCGTATTCGAAGCAACTCGGAGAGCCTCGTCAGCGGCCCCAATGCCCGCATTTGGCGCAGCACGGATGGGGGGCAAAACTGGACGCCGCTTTCCGGCGGCTTGCCCGAGACGCCGATGAGCCGCCCGGGGCTGGCCATCGATCCGTCCAACAGCGGCCACTTGCTGGTCACTTTCGCCAACGAGGGACTTAGTTTTGAAGGAATATTCGAATCCAACGACGGAGGCGACACCTGGGCGGAATTGCCCGCGCCCGGCCTCGATCCCGGCTTTCAGAGCAATTTTGCCTGGTATTTCGGCAAAATCATGTTCAATCCCTACAACCCGCAGGAGATTTGGGTACTCGGCGTGTACTCCTACCGTTCGCTCGATGGCGGCCAAAACTGGCAGTACGTTGACGCGTACACCCATGCCGACCACCACGACCTGGTATTTACAGGGCCCAATTCAGCCTTTCTGGCAACCGACGGCGGGCTTTATCGCAACGAGGATCTTTCGCTGGATTTTAACTGGTACAAAGGGGAAAATATCCCGACCACGCAGTTTTACCGGGTCGCTGCCAGCCCGCATTTGCCTGAATATTACTTTGGTGGCGCGCAGGACAATGGCACGGTTGTCGGCAATGCGCAGGACCCGCAGGGCTGGTATTCCGTGTACGGCGGCGACGGCTTTTTGCCGGTGTTTCACCCGCTCGACCCCAATATCTATTACTACGAATGGCAAAACGGCAATATCGTAGGGACTTCCGACGGCAGTTTTATCGACGACGCTACCCTGGGTATCGACCCGAACGACCGCCGCCACTGGGACATGCCTTACATGATCAGCCCGCATGATCCGGATGTCTTGTGGGCCGGCACTTACCGGCTTTACCAGGGCTTCGGACACCTGCCGGGCTGGGTACCGGTGAGCGACGACCTGACCAAGGGCATCAACGACCGTTTTCATACGATCAGCACGCTCGACGAAAGTCCCGTGGTGCAAAACCTGCTGTATGTGGGCACCAACGATGGAAAAGTCTGGCGCGGCGACATGAATTCGTCGGGCTGGACCGATGTGACGGCCGGCTTGCCCGACCGCTATGTTTCTTCTGTAAAAGGCTCCCCCAGCTTCGCAGATCATGTTTTTGTGAGTCAGACCGGCTACCGCGACAATGATTTTTCCGCCCGCCTGCACCGCTCCGACAATCGCGGCAATACCTGGGTTCCGATCGCCGGCGACCTGCCCGATCTGGCGATCAACGATCTGTTGGTGCTGCCCGGGCATCAGGATTCCATCATTTTTGTTGCCACCGACGGCGGCGTGTACGGTACGCTCAACGGTGGCCAGCACTGGGAACGGCTGGGCTCCAATTTCCCCTACGCACCCGTGTACGATCTGGCGCTGAATACGGAACTGAACACCCTGATCGCCGGCACGCATGCGCGCAGCATCATGTCGTTTCCGCTCGATTCTTTGATGGAAGGCAACCAGTCTTCGACCTCCAGCCCCGGCGGCGCGCTTGCGCCTCGTCTGACGGTCAGCCCGACGCTGAATGCCGGCGGCCCCATCCAGATTGCGGTGGAAAACATCAAACCCCGTCAGAACACGGAAGTGGTGGTTGTCGATCTGACCGGCCGCGTCCAGTGGCAGCAACCCTACACTTCGCAGGCCAACACCATCAAAACGCTCGATGGCGGGAGTTTGCCGGCTGGGGTGTACATCGCCTTTGCCCGGACAAACGGGAAAGTGTGGGGGCAGCAGAAATTTGTGGTGACAAACCGCTAAACGCGTTCCAAAGCTTCGAAAATCGCCTCGATTTCATCAAAAGACTTTACCCCGACCTGCACCTCCTCGCCTCCGCGCAGCAGCAGGCCCGCGGGCTGATAGTCGGCGATCAGTTGGGGCAATTGCTCCGCTGCGACCTCGGGTTGCAGCAGGGCAGGGTAGCGCCTGAACAGGTTTTGCCAGGCCGCTGTTTCGGCAGCGTCGGCGCCTGAAAAATGCAGGATAAACCACTTCACCCAGGGGGCCGCTTGTTCGAAAATACGTTCGGTTTCTGCAAGCCCGACGCCCGGCTCAATTTCCAGCAAAAGCGTTCGGCCTTCGAACATGGGCAGCGCGTCGAGGTAGTGCGTGCCGCGCAGGCAAACCGCGTCGAGCCCGAAAAAATCGGCGGCTTCCAGCACGGTAGTCGCAGTCGAGCGACTGAATTCGCCCGTGATCGCGGGGCCTTCCACCCATTCGCGCATGGCTTTCATGTAGATCGGGTCGAGGTAGCCCGGCGTGCCCGTTTCAAGGTTAAAACCGAGGAAGTTTACTTCCCGGGCGGCAAAATATCGGGCGTCGGTGAGGTTGGTAATCGTGGAGGCGTATAAAAGCATGGATCGATACGAGGCAAATGTGTTGGGGGTAAAGGTACGATAAGCTTAATTTTGCCCGATATGTTAAAAAAACGTGCCCTCCTCTGGCTGACCCTCCTGCTGGGTGTCGCTTTTGTCGCCTGGAAACTGTACGACAATAAAAAACGCCTTGCTGCCGAAACCGAACTGTCGAAAATCTCCCGCGCTTTCGTCCCCGTGGAAGTGACGACGCCGCTCCGCGAAACCGTGTCGGCCACCCTCGAAGCCGACGGGATTTTCCTGCCGGCCAAGGAAATGTTCGTGATTTCCGAAACCCAGGGCCGTGTTCTGGCCGTGTATAAAAACAAGGGCGACTGGTTCGACGAAGGCGAAATTATCGCCAAGGTGGACGACGAATTGTTGCGCGCCGAACTGGACGTCACCCAGGCCAATCTCGCCAAACTGCGCACCGACCGCGAGCGTCTCGGCCGGCTTATCGAAGGTGAAGCCGCGCCCAAAACCAAGGCGGAGGACATCGACCTGGCCATCCAGGCCGCCGAAGCCAAGGAAAAAGTGCTGAAAAAACAGATTGCCAACACCAGTATTCGCGCCCCGATGAGCGGTACCATGGGCATCCGCATCATCGAGCGCGGCAGTGTGATCGGCCCCGGCATACAAGTGGCTCAAATGACCAACCTCGACCGCCTGTACCTCATGGTCAAAGTGACCGAACGCGATATTCTCGGCGTAAAAAAAGGCCAGCCTGTCGAAGTCAGGGTCGATATCCTGCCCGGACAGGTGTTGCAGGGTAAGGTGACCAACATCGGCCTGCGTGCCGACAACACCTTCAACTACGACGTCGAGATCGAGGTGCCCAATCCGAAGGGCTCGCCCCTGCGCGGAGGCATGCACGCCAAGGCAAAATTTGCGTCCGCGACCCGACACGAAGGCCTCACCCTGCCACGCCGTGCCATAGCCGGCAGTTTGCAGGACCCCAAGGTGTTTGTGGTCGTACAGGATTCGCTGGCGGCGCTGCGACCGATCACCCTGGGCGCTACCCTGGGCGACCGTGTGGAAGTGACGGGCGGTGTACAGGAGTCGGACCCGGTCGTGCTGACCGGCCAGATCAACCTGGAAGACGGCGCCCGGGTGGAGGTGGTCAAGACCCACCTGGCGGGGCAGTAAAGCTTGATTTACAGGATATTGTTTGCGCGGGGTTTTTACCGCGAAGCTTTGGTTTTTACCGCGAAGGCGCGGAGACGCAAAGAAATTCGCGAAGCCTTGGCGTCTTTGCGTCTTGGCGGTAAAAATTACACCCTTTCAAGCGCCTGATCCAGATCGTCGATCAGATCGTCGGCATCTTCCACGCCCACGCTGAGACGGATCAGGGAATCGGTCAGCCCCACTTTCAGGCGTTCTTCCCTTGGGATGCTCGCATGCGTCATGCTGGCCGGATGACCGATCAGCGATTCGACGCCGCCGAGCGATTCGGCGAGCGAGAACAGTTGCGTGCCGCTCAGCACTTTGCGGGCGTTTTCTTCCGAGTTGTCGAGCAGATCGAACGACACCATGGCGCCGAACATTCGCATCTGGCGTTTGGCGATCGCGTGGTTGGGGTGTTTGGCAAAACCCGGCCAGTACACTTTGCCCACTTTCGGGTGGGTATCGAGAAACTGGGCGATCACGGCCGCGTTTTCGCAGGCTCGTTGCACCCGAAGGTGCAGGGTTTTGATGCCCCGGAGGATGAGGAAGCAGTCCTGCGGCCCCGGCACGGCGCCGGTGGCATTCTGGATAAAATGCAGTCGCTGAGCCAGTTCGGCGTCTTTGACGATCAGGCAGCCGTGCACCACGTCGGAGTGCCCGCCGATGTATTTGGTGGCCGAATGCAGCACGATGTCGGCCCCGAGGTCGAGCGGATTTTGCAGGTACGGCGAGGCGAAAGTATTGTCCACGCAGACCAGGATACCGCGTTCGCGGGCGATGGCGCACACGGCGGCAATGTCCACGATGCTGAGCATGGGGTTGGTCGGCGTTTCGATCCAGAGCAGTTTGGTGTCGGGGCCGATCTGGCTGGCCACACTGGCGGCGTCCGTTATGTCGACAAAGCGGCTTTTCAGGCCCCATTGTCCGAAAATTCGGACCATCTGGCGGTAAGAGCCGCCGTACAGGTCATTGACAGCCAACACTTCGTCGCCGCTCAACAGCAGTTTCATCACGGCATCCTGAGCGGCGAGGCCGGAGGAAAAGCAGATGGCGTCGAGACCGTTTTCGAGGGCGGCCAGGTTTTTTTCGAGCGCCGAACGCGTAGGATTCTGGGTGCGGGCATATTCGAAACCTTTGTGGTCGCCGGGAGCGGCTTGCACGTAGGTGGAGGTCTGAAAAATCGGCGTCATAATGGCGCCCGTGGAGGGGTCCGGTTCGATGCCGGCGTGAATGACCTTGGTGGCGAATTTCATACGAGCTGCGGTTGAATGGTCTGGCGGAGTTGGCGGGCGCAAAGGTAGGAAGCCTTGGGGAATACGCGGAAGGGTGGGGGATGGGAATTCGAGTTTTGGAGCGGAGGGCTCCGTGCACTTTGCGTTTACGATCGTCGGTATGCGAAGGGTCGTTATTTTGGGAATGGAATTGCAAAAAATACGATTTTGGAGGAGTGGAGGGTGGAGAAAGCGGGGTGTTCTGGCCAAAAAGAGCGAGCGGAATATGTTGTGAGGGGTGGTTTAAGTGAATTGGGAACAGAGCTTACAATCAATTCTAACCCTGACAAGTTATCCATTACCCAATGCTCAAAGGCCATCGCCCCAAAGACTTTTGCCTATCTTTACCCAATAAATTGTAAGCCTATGATTAACGTTTACAAACCAGTATTTTCTGGCCACGAGACATTTCAATGCCGCCATTTATGGTTAAAAAAAGGGTATGATTTTACAAAGTCTGGAAAGTCTTTTTCTGATGAAGATGCAGTAGTTGAGCTGGGAGTTGGTAAGAACATGGTCTCTTCCATTCGGTACTGGCTTCGAGCATTTGACCTGCTGGAAGGGAACGAACCGACGTTGTTTGCACAGCTTTTATTCGACGATGAAGTTGGTTACGACCCATATTTAGAAGACGAAGCTACGCTATGGCTACTTCATTACCATTTGGTCAAAAAAGGCTTTGCAACATCGTATCACCTTATCTTCAACGAGTTAAGAAAAGAGAAAATCGAATTTTCTGAAGATTACTTCTTGAATTTTATTAAACGAAAATCTGAATCCTCGCTCCCCTTTCAGTTCAATCCCAATACCGTTAAAAGCGATTTTGAAGTTTTCCAAAAAATGTATATTGGCTCTGATTCTCCCAAGGACCGCGAAGAAATCATCTCCGGTATCTTGACAGAGTTGCGCCTTGTACGTCCACTTGAAAGCCCTGACAGGAAGCGAGTTTTTCAGATTGAGGAGACCGAACGCGAAGAATTACCCGCCGAAATCCTGCTATATGCCATACTTGATAACGAGGATTACGGTATGTCGGTAAACTTCGAATCCCTGATGAGTGGCTATGACAGCCCTGGTTCTATATTCGCTATCAATCGTACGGGTTTGCTGCAAAAAATTGAAGCACTAACCCGCGATTTTGATTTCCTTGTGTTCAAAGACGACGCTGGCATTCGTGAATTGCAGTTCAGAGAAAAGCCGGAATCTCCATTTGAAATCCTCAACAAATACTACTATGGCAATTAAATACTCTCCGTCTGTCAACATCGTCCGCGACAAGGACCGTGACTTAGGGTACATACCGACTCCAAATGCAGAACGAATTGCCAAACTGATTGCATCCGGTTATACAGGAGGATTGCGCTCGTTCACACTGATAGGCTCCTATGGAACCGGGAAATCTTCTTTTCTATGGGCCTTCACTCAGACCATATTGGGTAAAAAACGCTTCTTCGATACATCCTTTGGTAAAGACACGGCAGTTGAAGTATTAAACATAATTGGCGAATTCAGTTCGGTGAGTCGTTACTTTGCAAATTATTTTGGTATTGAGGATTCAAATAGAATAGATTTTACACAGTATGTTTTTTCGGAAATCTACAATCGCTATCATACTTTGGGCAAAGACAACCGTTTGCTGGTGCTCTTAGTAGACGAATTTGGAAAATTCCTGGAATACGCCGCCCGAAACGAACCGGAGAAGGAACTCTATTTTTTGCAGCAATTGGCGGAATTTGTCAACAATTCCGACCACAATATCCTGCTGGTAACTGCGCTACACCAAAATTTCGATGCTTATGCCAGCAAGCTAAACGAACCGCAACGGAACGAGTGGACGAAAGTGAAAGGGCGCTTTCAAGAAATCCCTTTCAATGAACAGGTTGAGGCGCTATTAGAGTTGGCAGGAAAACGTCTCAGTCAATCGTATGAGTGGGGAGAAGCACCAAAAACTTTTCCTGAAATTGCCCTAACTGCCGCTAAGTCAGGAGCATTTAGGTTCTCTTTGGAAAAAGCACCTGAACTTGCGCGCAGTATTTTCCCTTTGGACCTGTGTGCGGCTTCAGTCTTGACCTTGGCTTTGCAGAGGTATGGACAAAATGAGCGGTCGCTGTTTACTTTTCTTGAAGGCACCGACTACACAAGCTTGCGCGGTTACGACCGCCGCCAAAACCTATTTTTTAACCTTGCGAATGTGTTCGACTATTTAGTTTTTAACCTTCATAGTGTTCTGCACACTGTCCAAAATCCTGACCTTGGCAATTGGTCTGTTATCTGGTCTTCGCTTGAACGTATCGAAAATGAAATAGGTGAAGGCTCGTCGGATTGCCTTAAACTGATGAAAACCATTGGGCTACTCAATCTTTTTGCATCTTCCGGGTCGAAGCTCGACAAAGATTTTGTGTTGCATTATGCCCAAAATTGCCTTGGTATCGAAAGCCCTGAATTGGCTTTACAAACCTTGGAAGACCGGAAAATTATATTTTACCGTAAATATGCTCAACGATTTATACCTTTCGAAGGTACAGATATCGATATTCAGCACGAATTGTTTTTGGCGAATGATAGTGTTGGCGAACTAAATGACCTTTCGACGCTACTCAATAAGTATTTCCTATTTCAGCCAGTTTTTGCCAAGCAGTACTATTTCAAGAGCGGCACACCACGCTTGTTTGAATTCGTGATTTCGGATTTCCCAAAAACAAATCTCACCCCGAAAGGGGAAACAGATGGGTATATCAACTTGATTTTAAATGACCGACTGACGCCGGAAGATGTGGAGTTTGCATCACGCACCGATGAAGCAATTTTGTTCGGATTTTACCGAAACTCAAAAGAAATTCGTGAACTATTACGAGAAATAGAACGTGTTAAAAAAGCTTTGGAAAAAGTGCCAGTCGAGGACAAGGTCGCTCGACGTGAGTTAAAAAACATCCAAGCGCACCAGGAAGCCTTACTGAATCACTACATCCTGCACAACCTCTATACCGAAAAGGGCGAGATTTCCTGGTTTTTCAACGGCGAACCAAGACAAGTTGGCAGTAAGCGCGACTTCAACGTGCTGCTGACGCAAATTTGCCTGAAAGTCTATCCCCACGTGCCTGTTTTTAAAAACGAATTGGTCAACCGCACCAAACTTTCTTCTCAAATTCAAACGGCGAAAGGCGCGTTTTTAAAAAATCTCTGCCAGTATTGGGACAAACCGGACTTGGGTTTTCCAAAAGACAAATTTCCACCGGAAAAGACAATTTATATAACCCTTTTGAAGGAAAATGGCTTGGTAGTCGATCCGCAAAACCCGGAAAAGCTTTTGGAGGTTCCCAATAACAACTCATTTCGCGCATTATGGGAAGCTTCTGAGCAATTTTTAGAAAGTGCCCGTGCCAATCGTCGTCGTTTATCTGATTTGACGGACTTGTTGAGCAAACGCCCATTTAAACTTAAACAGGGTTTGCTTGATTTTTGGCTTCCGACTTTTCTGTTCATCAAACGTGACGATTTTGCTTTGTTTGCAAAAAACGGTGGCTACATACCTCATCTCAACGAGGACACGCTTGATCTTGTAGTACGCGATCCGGAGGATTACGAAATAAAAGCCTTTGATGTCGTTGGCGTTCGGCTGGAAATTTTCAATTCGTACCGGCAATTTCTTAATCAGGCGGAGCGTGAAGGAGTCAGCAACCTTGTATTTGTAGAAACCATTCGTCCATTCCTCACATTTTACCGAAACTTGCCGGAGTATGGAAAAAACACCAAACGCCTGACTAAAGATAGTCTTGCTTTACGCGAAGCAATAAAAAAAGCAACTGACCCGGAGAAAGCCTTTTTCGAGGACTTCCCGGCGTCACTCGGCACCAATCTTCCTTTCCTGCAAAAATCGCCCGAGACACTCGAAAATTATATATTGCGCTTACAGGAAGCTATCCGCGAAGTACGCACCTGTTATGCAGAGTTGGTCAATCGCTTTGAAGCCTTTCTGCATACGGAAATTTTGGGAGAGGAACTCAGATTTGATGATTATAAAAACCGCTTAAGAGATCGCTTTCACACATTAAGACCACACCTGTTGCTGCCGCACCAAAAAACATTCGTTATGCGTCTTGCTTCTGAACTCGATGATCGCGAAGCTTGGTTGAGCAGCCTTGCACAGGCGATTGTCGGCAAATCACTCAAGCAGTTCAGCGACGAAGAGGAAATCCTATTATACGACCGATTTAAATCGCTCGTACTTGAACTGGATAGCCTCCGTAATTTGGCGCAAACTCGCGTGAACCCAGAACAAGAAGAAGTGTTTGGCTTGGAAATTGCTTCTTTTGAGCAGATAGAAAAGAAAATCGTACGCTTCCCAAAGCAGAAAAAGGCGGAGATACAGCGCTTGGAAGAGTCGGTAAAAACCCAATTGGGAAGCGATAAAACGCTTAATATTGCAGCATTGGCAAATATTTTGAAAGACCTTTTGCAAAAGTAACCGCATCCGCAATGAGCAAAGTACGTCACGTTTTGGGTATCTCCGGCGGCAAAGACAGCGCTGCGCTGGCGATTTATATGAAAACCAAGTACCCCAACTTGACCATTGAGTATTATACCTGTGATACAGGGAAAGAGTTGGAAGAAACGTATCTGCTGATTGAAAGGTTGGAGAATTTTTTAGGACAGGAGATTAAAAAGCTTCAGGCAGTAGAAAATAGCCACGAAACCCCTTTCGACCACTATCTAAAGCGTTATGGCGGCTTTTTACCCTCTTCCAATTCCAGGTGGTGTACAAAGAAACTTAAATTAGAGCCCTTTGAAAATTACGTGGGTGAAGACTTGGTAGTTTCGTATGTTGGAATTAGGGGTGATGAAGACCGTGAGGGATATATCTCTAAAAAGACTAACATCCAATCCATTTTTCCTTTCCGAAAAAACATTTGGAGTGAGGATGTCATCAGCAAGGCACTTGCCAATGGTCAACAAGAAAAACTTTTGGATTTGTACTTGTCAATCGACTTGGAAGCAAAGTCGAGCCGCTTTGAGGAAATTTTGGCTACAAGCATCGAACCCAAATTCACGCAAGTCCACAAGCTCAATGCCCTACTCGATCTCCATACACGCGACTTTAATCGGCTGGTTTTTGCATGGCTCAAAACTTCGTATTATCCGTTAGCGAAAGAGCCCACCTTCCCTTTGGTAGATAACGATGAGGTATTGGTGCAAACGGATATTTTTCGAATTTTGCAGCAAAGCGGGGTAGGCGTTCCGGCTTATTACAACAAAAAGGATTTTCAAGTTAATGAAAAATCCGGGCAATACAATCGAAGCCGGTCCGGCTGCTATTTTTGTTTCTTTCAGCAAAAGATTGAATGGGTTTGGCTTTACGAACAACACCCGGAACGCTTTGCTCAAGCTATGGAATATGAAAAGGATGGCTATACTTGGAACCAGGAAGAAAGCCTTCAAGACCTGATACAGCCTCAAAGAATGGAACAAATCAAGGAAGATTTTATCAAAAAGACTGGCAATGCCGCTGCACACTCACCGTTTCTTTTGGATATTCTGGATGAAGAAGAAGGGGGTGGATGCGCAGTTTGTTTTATATAAAACCTACTCAATATGAATTTAGAAGATGGAATTTCATCTCTTAAAACGTTTTTTTTGGAGATACTCGGCTTTCTCTTACCCGGATTAGTATTTTGGTTTGCATTCTACTTTTTTGTTAAGCCTCACAATCAAGAAGATATTAATTTGCAGATCAAATTTGACGGAGTGGAATACTTTTTATTAGTAGTTTCCTATGTTTTCGGGTATGTGCTACACGGTATATGTGAATGGATCAATGAAAATAGGTTTTTAAAAAAATGGATTGGCTCTCAAAATTGGGAGGACAAAATAATTGGTCTCCCTTCTTATAAAAGGGCTATCGGGAAAGTAAACGAAGGAATTTTAGAAGAGGATAAAAAAATACAAGAAAGGGACGTAAAAAGTGTCAGAAATTTTGCCATGTCAACTTTGCCAGAGATAGAAAACCATAAGATTTACACCTTTATGTTTAGAGCAGAACTCAGTTTCAAAATTGCAGCCTCATTTATACTACTCCTTATATTGGTATGTCTTTCTATACTGACTGATACTATCTCATATAAATATAGTAAAAGTTATTTGGGAATTTTTAAAGCTGATGGCTATGCTTTCGTATGCTATTTTCTAATTTTTATCTCAGCACTGTTTTTGATTAAAACATATCGAAGATTCTATAATATTGCGATGAAACTTCCTCTTTCAATTTTCATCTCCGACCGTTATGCCTCGAGGACAAATCCTGCAACGCCCTAAACCAAAAATTTACCTTGCTGGGGGACTTAAATCCAATTGGCAATTGGCAGTTATGGAATCGTGCGGAGACAGCTTCATTTTTTTCAACCCGCGTGAGCACCAACTCGAATTGGATTCAACACAATATACAGCATGGGATATTTTTCACATCAAGCAGTGTGAAATTCTTTTTGGATACATGGAATCGACTAATCCTTCTGGCCTAGGTCTTTCGCTAGAGGTAGGGTATGCAAAAGCATTAAATAAAACCATTATTTTAGTAAATGAAAAGTCAAAATCTAATCCTGAATTTGAACGTCATTTCAAGATTGTTGAGAATCTCGCTGATGCAGTCTTTGATGATTTGCAAAAAGCAATTTGCTTTTTAAGACGATTTTGACTCCACTATTTGAATTTATCAACGCTTATTGTTTCTGAGTTAAAACACATAAAATCTATATAGTACTGACACTACTCAGAAAAATTAACCCAAGATGGGAATTCCACTTAACGAAGATTCCGGATCGTTTGAATTGGTTTTATCTGCATACTTTTCCTTTAAATTCCTAATCTCTGCGGGTCTAATTACATTCTGACCAAACATGTAAAGAAGAAGAAGTTTCACGATTCCCGATGTTCCCATTATCATTGTCCGTTCATTCGGATTCCATACAACGTTCCTCCACGGCTCAAAAGAAATAGTCATATCAATGTTGTTAAGCCTTTGGAATATATATGGAAATCCAAATCCTGTTCTTTTGTTGATTTCGATTGAAGCTTGAATCAAAGGCAAAAGTCCAACTGGTCTAAATATCAGGTCGCCTCCTGTTTCTCTGTTTCGATATCGTAGAGCTGGATGTTCATCTTCTGAATTTAAGAAAATTTGAATACAATTAAACTCTTCCTTAAAATTTGACCATACTTGTGTACAATATTCATTAAATAGATTTATTTCTTCTTCTTTGGGCCTAAACTTCAAATATTTTTCCAAACTGAGATTATCTCTTTCTGGATTTGGGTATTCTGTTTTTCTTCTAATCCTGAACAATTTTAAGAGTTCACGGTTGCACTGATATAGTGTAATGATTGATGTAAAAGATTGTTTATCATTATCAGGTATTGCTTTATTCTTGGATTTTGTAACTCGATTGGAAGTAAACAAATCAAAAGATTCAAGGAGGTCCCTTGTAGCAATAGCAATGCTATCATCTTCATCAAGAGCAATTATATCATCCATTGTTACGGGTTTAGCATACCTATTTAAAGTTGAAAAAAGTCTTCGAGATTTTTTCATGCCATCGGGGTCATTTTTATGCCCAATAAAGATTGCTGCAATTCTTTGAGACGACAGATCGGCCCTTTCTCTCAAAGCTGCTTTAATACCTTCAACTCGATGTTGACCATCTACGGGGAATATCTTATGGGTGCCAGGAAATTCAAGTACACCCATTTGATAGGTTTCTTCTTCATTATATGTAAATTCAATCTCCCTCCAATCAGGGTAGTCATTATATACAGCAAGTACTAAAGCATTAAAGAAAATTTCTGGTTGATTTAAAATATATTCTTTAATACTCAGATAATTCTTTGTAATGCTTCTTTGAATTAAATCTTTTAGGCTTTCAGACTGATGAAGTTCATCATCAACTCTTGATATAAATTTATTAACCTGCTCAAAAGTTAAAGTTGTGACATAGTATGTCCAATTTCCGATTTTTGCGCGTATTGCTGGAATTCTCATAATTAGAATGCTTTTACTGCTTGTCTAATTTCTTGATCAGGAATTTGATCGTTCATTGGGAGTAAAAGAGAATTTATTAATTTTTTCTCTAAATCGATTACATCATCATTTTCTTCTAAAACAAAATAAGCTAAGTATAGGTCTTCTGACCAATACTTAAACATTTTAGTAATTTTGGGCCTTTCATCATCTTTGCTAAATTTAGAAAAATACTCTTTTACCCGTTTTTTTAAATTTTGATGTTCAGTTAATAACGCCCGTCCAATATAGAAAGGGAAATCAGTCATACCAGAAACAATTGGACATTTTGCATAGAACAGATATAGCCCACCTCTATTTTCAGGAACATTTTCAATTTCAGGGTTGAATCCATCTATTGAGTCATTTAAATATTTAAACGCTATCCAATTTTCGAAGGATATATCAATCGCTGGCATAGGATATTTAATCCAGAGGGGATTATACACCTTATATTCTAATGTTCGCAATTTGATTTCTTCTCCTAATTCAAAAGCAGAAGCTATCATAGGTTAATGTTTTTGATTTTAAGAATCTTTACTTAAAACAAGTTATAAGTGCAAAGTTAGGACATCATATATAGAGCATTTGCCCTATTTACTTGAATCGAATACCCTAAGATAATGCCGCCATCAAATCTACCGTACCAAAATGTAAGATAAATTCGGAATAGTAAGAGTCAAACACATCTCTAAGATAGGTGCCTAAATCAACTTCGTTATCTTTTCCTTCTACTGATTGAAGGATAGAGTAATTTCGCTTTTTGGCAATCGTATAAAGGAACAACGTATGGAAATAAACAGATGAAATATATTTTTTATCCGCAATCTCATTTTGTTCTTCCGAAATTGCTTTTTGCCTGCTTTTAAAGTTAAGTAACACTTGGCTATTCATGTTTATATAAATTCGCTCAAGTAGGTCGCCAGAAACCATTGGATACATAACATTTTTAAAATGCATACGCTCTCCAGTGCTTTCTTCTACTTCTGTCCAGGATATTTTGCCCTCTTCTTTCTCTTGGTAAACCAAGATAGGGGTCGGGAGCCCTGGTAATTCAATTTGTTCTTCCGGTTTTGGTTTTTCCTGCGGTTTGCCTTGGGGTTCAGTTATTTTTACCCAGAAGATTTGATCATGTTCCTCTCCTGGTGCGTCAAGCGATACTTTTACCTGAAAGGCGTCCCCCACTTTTACGTCTTTTTTGGGCTTAAATACCACCCTGATTTTGCCATCAGCCGGACTTGTTTTTTCGACATCAAATAGGTCCTCAATTTTATTGGGCGTGCCCACTGCATTACCACCCTCACTTTCGTTTGAGGAGTAGTTTAACAAGGCAATTTTGAACGCCCCAGGCTCATCAATTCGGTCAAAATAGTTGTTTTCTACATCGGTCTCAAATTTCAAAACCTTTTCACCTCCTAAAGGAACTTTAGCGACCATCTGCCCTTTCCCATCAGTCTCTTTAAGTTTCAAATAAGTTGGAAAGCGTCGCGGATGAAAATGTTCCTTTTCCTTTTTATCGCTATTTTCGTGAATGTGTGGCTTCTGCGGTTTAGCCTTTGGTTTTTCATCTAATTTGAACGCATCGCCCAATAGCCTTTTGAGATCATCGCTCATTGGCAGGTTTTGCGTGAAATTTTTCAACAATTCTTGGGTGTTTTCGCCCGACACGGTGATGGATGCTTTACGCTTCTTTTCAACTTCTGAGAGCCTACTGCTTGCCGCACCCAATTTGTCAGCCAAGAATCTTCGAAGCTCACGAGTTTCATCGCCTTCTTTTAACCGGTCACGAGAGGCCATAAAAAGTTCTTTTCTATAGTCGTAACTCATATTTGTACAGTCCACATGAATCAATAGGTAGTCTTTGAGAATATTCATTTTCAGCGATCGTGTAATAAACTCTGAGGTATAGTAGCCATGAACTTGGCCATTCATGGAGAACAATACCGACATACCGTTTTTGAAAAATCTGCTTCGTATGTTTTCTTTAGTTTCCTTGACATCCCAATCTTTAATCTTAGCTTTAAAAACAAAGCACGAAACCTTTAACTTACCAAACGGATCGGCATTGAAATCAACTGAAAATTGGTCATCTAAATAATCTTTATCTTGTTCTAAGCGACGTTTTAAACCATATAAATCCAATTCCAAAACTTTGTTGTTCGGATAGCGGGTGGCATTATCTACCGTCAATATGGGTAGAGCAGGTTCATATAGATATTCATTTATGCTTTGATTCAAATCTTGAGCAAAACCGCTGTAGCCAGCAGGAAATTGATAGGAGTACATCTTTATTACAGTCCCCGTTTTGAATTTTCGGCGATGCAACTTCAAATCCAATTCAGTGATTTGGAAACTCGGAATTTTATTGCCGAGTTTAAGGTACTCATACCATGTGTTTTTCTTTGTTTTTTCTTCTTCTTTTGTGAGCTGGTGTTGGCGGATTAAAGTGAAGCCAAATTCGCCTTTGCCATCAAAACGTTTTGACGCAATTAGTTGATAGCGTTTTTTCCCACAAAAAACAATTGCTCCGCTTCCGCCCATATTATATTTACCTTGTACAAAGTGAATTTCATTCTTATTTCCTCTGAGCAAGGATAAAAAAGTGTCTTCAAAATCGGCGGGGTTCTGTCCTTCGCCGTTATCGTAAATAATTACGGAGGTATTGCGGGGTGTGCCGTCGGCTACAACTTGAATTTCTTCTGATTGCAAGCGTCTAAACTTTGGCAATTCCCAATCCTTAAAATTATGATAAAACTTACGTACCGCTTCATCTATGGATTGTGGGGCATGATTGCTTTTAGGATCAATTCCTTGTTCCAAACACTTCTTCATCAAAAGTGCATCAATTGAATTCGTAATTTTTTCGATGAGGGAAGCAATTGGAGCACTTTGCTGATTTTCAATTACTCCGAAACTATTTTCATTGCCGCCCAATGGAGACCAATTACTTGGATTGCCAAAAATCTCCGGAAACGTATTAAGAACCTCATCTAGATCTTGTTCTGTACCAGCCTGAAAAATTAAATCAAAAACTTCACTTATTTCATAAGATAATTGAATGGGAAGTTGTGCCATTTTTAATTTTTTTAGGAAGTAATAAGTACATGCGCAAAGTTATATTTTGTAGATATTAAGAAAAAACACTTCGACATCATCTTTTTTAGTTAGACTCTTTATAATACAGATTAAGCAGACATTACCCTTACCAAGTCTTTACAACTCCAAAACAAGAATCCCTCCTTACGTTGTTACCTTTGCCCAAAAAAAGACACCATGCGCGCCACCTTTATTTTGTGCGGTTGCTTCCTGATCGCCAGCCTTTGGGCCTGCAAGGGCAAGGAACAATCTGCCGACAATGCCGCCCAACCCAAAGACACCACCTCCACGGCCGATCCTGCTTCCCGTCAGGGCGCCGCGCCGGTCAGCAGTACCGACGACTCCGGGCCCGCCGGGCGAATGGTGACAGGATCAGGGACAACCGACCCGGACTCCATCATTGTCTGGATCGAAAAACACGATTTCGAAAAACTGGTCGGCGACGGCACCCGCGTACAACTCCTCGACGTGCAAACGCCCAAAGAATTTCACCGCCTCCACATGGGGCATGCGATCAATGTCCCTTTTCCTGCCGACGATTTTGATACCAAAATCAGGGTGATCAGCAAAAACGCGCCGGTGTACGTGTACTGCCCCTCCGGCATTCGCAGCGGCGATGCGGCCCAACACATGAAAGAACTGGGCTACAAACGCATCTACGTCCTCCAGTACGGCCTGCGTACCTGGAGCAAAGCGCTGTACCGTACCCCGCCGGATATGATTCCCCCCGAATACCGTTGAAAATCAGGCAAGTACTTGCCGTTTCGGGGCAAAGAACTTCCGACGCAGACCACGTAAAACACAGCGCCGCGGATAACGATCTTCCGATCATTGTCCGCGGCGCCGTATGTTAGAGTACTTCCAGTACGCTTTATTTCTTGCGTTCCAGCACGTCTTTTACCGCCCAGATCACGTCCTTTTTGCCCAGTCCGTATTTGTCGAGCAGTTCGGCGGGCTTGCCGCTTTCTCCGAACGAATCCTTGACGCCCACGTACTCCATTGGCACGGGCAGCCGATGCGCCAGCAGGTTGGCAATGGCATCGCCCAGACCGCCGTTGCGCTGGTGCTCCTCGGCCACTACTACCGCACGGGTTTTGCTCACCGAATCGAGGATGGCCGTTTCGTCCAGCGGTTTGATGGTGTGGATATTGATCACTTCGCAGGAAATGCCCTCGGCTTCGAGTTCGCGTGCGGCTTCGATGCTGGTCCAGACCAGGTGCCCCGTCGCGAAAATGCTTACGTCTTTGCCCGTGGCGAGGTGCAGCGCTTTCCCGATTTTAAACTGCTGATTTTCAGGCGTGAACACGGGCCATGCCGGACGACCGAAACGGAGATACACCGGCCCGTCGTACTCGGCGATGGCCATGGTGGCCGCCTTGGTCTGGTTGTAGTCGCAGGGGTTGATCACGACCATGCCCGGCAACATCCGCATCAGGCCGATGTCTTCGAGAATCTGGTGGGTGGCGCCGTCTTCACCGAGCGTCAGGCCCGCGTGGGAGGCGCAGATTTTGACGTTTTTGTGCGAGTAGGCGATGCTTTGACGGATTTGGTCGTACACGCGGCCCGTGCTGAAATTGGCGAAGGTGCCGGTGTACGGAATTTTGCCCCCGATCGCCAGCCCCGCCGCGATGCCCATCATATTGGCCTCGGCGATACCGACCTGGAAAAAGCGTTCGGGAAATTCTTTCTGGAAATGTTGCATTTGCAGCGATTCCATCAGGTCGGCTGTCAACCCGACCACTTTGGGGTTCTGCCGGCCCAGTTCGAGCAAACCCTGGCCGAAGCCTTCGCGGGTGGCTTTATTGCCGGTGGAGGTGATGTCGTTGATTTTCATATTGAAATGCGGATGACGCCATCCGCCGGGAATTGAGTCATAAAAAGGGTGAAAAACGCGGTCAGGCAGGTTAAAAATCGCCCAGACTGGTGGGCGGCAATTGCGCCATAGCCTGTTCGAATTGTTCCTGGTTGGGGGCTTTGCCGTGCCATTTATGGGTGCCGGCCATAAAATCGACCCCGTGGCCCATGTCGGTTTTCATCAGGATGACCACCGGCTTGCCCTTGCCGCAGCGGCGTTTGGCTTTGCGCAGCATGGCGATGACGGCTTCCAGATCGTTGCCTTTTTCGAGCACCAGCACGTCCCAGCCGAAGGCTTTCCATTTGGCGGGCAGGTTGCCGAGCGCCATCACCTTCTCGGTAGGCCCGTCGATCTGCTGACCGTTCCAGTCGACGGTCACCACGAGGTTGTCCACCTTGAGGTGTGCGGCCGACATAATGGCTTCCCAGCACTGGCCTTCTTCGAGTTCGCCGTCGCCGGTCAGGGCAAAGACCCAGCGCGTGTCGCCGTCGAGCCGTTTGGCCAATGCGGCGCCGACGGCAATCGATATTCCTTGGCCCAGCGAGCCGGAAGCGACGCGAATGCCGGGCAGTCCTTCGTGGGTGGCAGGGTGGCCCTGGAGGCGCGTGTTGAGTTTGCGGAAAGTGGCCAGTTCGGCTACGGGAAAGTAGCCGGTGCGCGCCAGCACGCTGTACCAAACCGGCGAAATGTGACCATTGCTCAGGAAAAAGAGGTCCTGGTTTTTGCCTTCCATCCGGAAGGGTTTGGGCGAATGTTTCATCACGGCGCCGTACAGCGCGACGAAAAATTCCGTGCAGCCCAGCGATCCGCCCGGGTGCCCGCTTTGCACGTTGAATACCATGCGCACAATGTCGCGGCGGACCTGGGTGCACAACTCGGTTAGTTTTTGTAAATCAGCCATTTATATAAATAGTGGAGGGAAGTGACGTGAGGATTTATAGTAAAAACTTTGGCATAGGCTGAACGGTGAAGCGCCCAGGGCATTTTTGGGGAGGGGGAAACGGTAATTTCGGGCATTAACAACCCTCTGTTTTCAGCCATCCGTCCTCCACCCAAGTTTTTATTCATAATAAATGGTAGTTCATCAGATGTCTCCCTTCGGTCGACATGACTTGGGGGGTATTTTGTATCTGTACTTTATCAGATTTCTCGCTGCGCTCGAAATTGTTTCAGCGGGTAAAATTTCGAGCGCAGCGAGAAATCTGAGATTATTGCCTTGTCTAGTCGTTCAATGTCATGTCGACCGAAGGGAGACATCTGACAAGCCATTTGTGTAGGGCGCCACATATGTCTACCGAAGAAAGACATCCTGACCTGTTTTCTCCACCATTTGCTACAAATCTTTCGGGGCGCTGCCCCTGCCTAAATTTTTACAAAAAAGTATGACTCCTTGAAATCAGATTTTTGTCACCAGTCTGGCAAATGACTGATTGTCAATTGCCCCCACTTTTCATCCTCTTGCCTGCCCGTGGGTTTTCGCCGCAAAAGTAGCCATTTGGCGGAGAAAAAAGGGTTAGCGGCCAATACGTCGTTCGATAAACTCGATCAGCAGTCTGACGCCGTAGCCCGTGGCGCTTTTCCCCTGGGCGTACTCAGAATCCCCGAAGGCGGTGCCTGCGATATCGAGATGCGCCCATGCGGCGTGGCTGGCGGTGAAATGTTCGAGGAATTTGGCGGCGCTGATACACTCGGCCACCGGTTTGCCGGTGTAATTGCGGAGGTCGGCCACGTCGCTTTTCAGGTCGGCGCCGTATTCTTCCCAGAGCGGGAGGCGCCAGAGGCGTTCGCCGGCGGCATCGCCGGCGCGGAGCAGGGCTTCGGCGAGGTCGTCGTTGGCGGTGAACAAGCCGGCGGCGGTGTAGCCGAGTGCGCGGATGACGCTGCCGGTCAGGGTGGCGAGGTCGATCAGGACTTCGGGTTGTTCGTGTTTGAGCAACCAGCTCAGGGCGTCGGCCAGGATCAGGCGGCCTTCGGCGTCGGTGTCGGTCACTTCGATGGTTTTGCCGGCCAGCGACCCGATCACATCGCCGGGTTTGAGGGCATTGCCGTCGATCATGTTTTCAGCGGTGGGAATGGCCCCCACGATCCGCGCCGGTAGCCGCAGGGCCGCGGCCGCGATAAATGTGCCGATGACGGCAGCCGCGCCTCCCATATCGCTTTTCATCAGGTGCATATTGGCCGACGGTTTCAGGCTGATACCGCCAGTGTCGAAAGTCACCCCTTTGCCGACCAGCCCGACGACGGGCGTTTTGCCGGTCGTGTGTTCCGGCGTGTAGTCGAGTATGATAAATGCCGGAAGGTTGGGACTGCCTTTGCCGACCTGCCAGAGCGCTTCCAGGCCTTCGGCCTGCAGGGCAAGGTGGTCGAGCGTCCGCACCGAAAAGCCGTATTGTTGGCCGGCTTCGGTCACCCACTGAACGAGTTGGGCAGGGGTCTTTTTGTTGCCGGCAGCATTGACAAAATTCAAAATGGTCAGGGTGGCGCGAGCCAGCGTTTCGCCCCGGCGGGCGGCGCTTTGGGCTTCGCCCAGCACCTCGGTCGGCACAATGATCGACAACGTTGAATTGGCGGAGCCGAATGCCGGGGCCGGTTTGGCAGGATCGGGGCTTCTGTACAGCCCGAGATCGTATAGACCCAGCAACATGCCGGCGACGGCGGCATCGGTCAGGCGCGGGATGTCCTGCTGCGGGAAATGGCGCAGGTCGATGGCCAGTTGCAGGGGGAGTTTTGCTTTGTTGCGGTGACAGAAACCTCGCAGGGCGTTTTGAAGATCGGGTCCGCTGCTTTTTTTGCCCAGGCCAAGCAGGTAAAAACGGGTGTCGGACCCGGCTACATACAACATCAACAATTCCTTGGCATCGGCCCGGAAGTCCTGCTGGAGAGCGGTTGCCTGGTGACCGGTTTGTTCAGACAGGGTGGCAAGCCGGTCGGCCAATGCGTCATTTTGAGGCAAGGGCACTACCAGGTGCGCGGCTTGTATGTGATCTAAAATATTGACGGTCATGAGATTCTGTACTGGATAACTATTAAGGGGACAGTTTTGCAGGCGTTTTAAAGTGGGCAAAATAGCGACAAATCTGCATAGTGCCAGCGATCAGGCGGCACGACATTTTTCTATGGCAGCAGGGCTTGAATACATATAAACATTTCTATTAACCGGCCCGGCTTTCCCATTCAAATCCGGAGGTGGAAAAAACCAGCGGTAAGAGTGCAACCGTCTTTTGTCCAAGGTTTGTCAAATCAACCGTGCAAAGCTGAAAGGGTACGCACAGCGTAAGCACAATGTCTTTTACTTTTGCTCCTGACAAAAACCCGGAAACGGCCTTGTGCCTATTGTTTCACTTACACTTTGTCGCCCTATGTTGGAACTTTTGCCTGTTGATCGCCGAACCGGCCTGACGCGTCAAACTTTCGCGGAGGAATACCTTAAACCCTTGAAGCCGGTCGTGTTTACCGACCTGACTGCTTCCTGGCCCGCTCGCCAGCGCTGGACCATCGAACACTTCAAGGAGCATTACGGACACCTGCGGGTGCCTGTTGTCTCCAACAATTATTCCAAACCCGGGAAAGGCTACATGACGCCCGATCGCGTTATTTCTTTCAAGGAATTTCTGGAAATCCTGGAGTCGGGTCCCACCGACCTTCGCATCTTCCTCTGGAATATTTTCAAGGCGGCGCCCGAACTGCGCGACGATTTCCGCATCCCCGACATCATGGACGGGTTTGTCGATGAAATGCCTTTTATGTTTTTCGGCGGCGAAGGCGCCAAAGTGGCGCTGCACTACGATATCGATATGAGCCACGTGTTCCTCAACCAGATACACGGCCGCAAACGCGTGGTGCTGTTCGCCCCCGACCAAAGCCGCAACATCTACCACCACCCCTTTACCGTGGCCAGCTACGTGGACCTCAACAACCCGGATTATGACAAATATCCGGCCCTGGCGCGCGCCAAAGGCTATGAAGTCATTATGCAGCCGGGCGATACCATTTTCATGCCCTCCGGCTACTGGCATTATATCGAGTATACCGACGGCGGCTACTCCATTGCGCTTCGTTCGTTCGGGTCCATCCCCGACCGGATGCGCGGCCTGGCCAATATCGCCCGCCATTACGTGGTGGATAAAGGCATGAACCGCCTGATCGGCCCGAGCTGGCGCAAAATGAAAGAGCGCATGGCTGAACGCCGCGCCGACGAATCCAATTGAATTAGTCGCGCGGATTTGTTCTTTTTTACCGCGGAGGCGCAAAGGGTTCGCGAATTTCTCCGCGCCTTTGCGTCTTGGCCGTGAAAATCCAAGTTGGCGGATCAACCCATTCTTATAAAAATACAACAGGAAGCGAAGGTCAGTTCGCAGGCTTTTCTTCATCGCCGGAAGCCTCGTCGAGGTCGGGCATTCTCGTAGCGCGAAGTTTTTCGGCGGCATCCCGCCCGCGAAAAATTCGGATCAGTTGCAACACAACGGTCACAGAAAAAAGCCCGCCAATTACCCAGTAAAACAAGTGCTGCCAGGTACGCAGGAAATCGGCCGCCAGCGAGCCGCCGATGATGTAAATGCTGTGTCCCAACAAGGTACCCATGCCGAGGCCCAGGGTAAACAGGTTGTAATGCAAACGTTTGGGTTGCAATACGCCTTGCTCCATCAGCATCGCACCCCAGCCGAACCAGAAGGGAATCATGGTCGGATTGAGGCCGCGCAAGGCCATCCCGATCAAAAACGGATGCAGATCGGGCAAAAGGCTGGTGTCGGCCGGATGCGCGCCCGCGCTGCTTCCGGCCAGTGCTGCACGAAAACTGCCAACCGCCAGGCCCGCGAGGATAAAAACCGACAGCCATTCGATCACGCGAAACCACCCGGCCCGGCGGCTGAACCATTCGATGGCGACCAGCGAGATCCGTACGAAAACCATTTCGACCGTCCAGACGCCCGCAGAAAACATAAAAGCGGCCAATAAACCTTTCGTGAGGCCAATTTCAATAGCGATCAGGTTGAGTACCGCCGGGGGGAGTGTGCCCAGAAAACTGACTGAAAGGCCGATGCCCCAAACTTTGAAATCCTTGTTCACGGATGAAAGACGCTTAGTAATCGTGTTTTTCCAGCCATTTGAAATGGCGACTCGCCTCACGCAAATGCTTGACTCCCCGCCAGAACGACCAGTACGGGACTTTTTGCACCCGATTGTTGTGCAGGCTGATAGCGGCCAGCATGCGCCAGTGGCGAATGATTTCCGCGTACGCCTGAAAAACCGTCAGCCCGCTGTGGAAAATATGGGTGACACCCGATCCGCAGCCGTTGAATTCGATGATGCTGAAATGCCGGCCTTCGCGCAGCTCGTCCACCGTGCGGCATTTGACATCGTAGCGGCCGTAAAAAAACTGGCCGTTGTAATGGCTGAAACGGTCGAACACCTCGGCCAGTTTGTCGTCGATCAGGTGGTTGAGGTTGACGATTTGCGCACCGCGGTTGCGGCTGCCGGCATACGAGAGGTAGTACATTTCACCGTCGGGGATAACCCGATCGAGCGCATGCGCATGTTTGCGGCACATTTCTTCGAAGCGGAAACGCGCTCTGGGGTGCACGGCAATCAGTTCGCGCAGGGTAGACTGGCCGTCGCCGACCACGCGGGGGGGGTCTTTCTGGACCATGCCCGTGATGCGGCCTTTTTGCTCAAGCGGGTGCCGTACGTAGAAGACGCCGACCTCCGTTGGCAGATCGATAAGATCCTGCGCCAGGTATTCTACCGGGATGTGCCGGTGGTATTCCTGTAATTGCTCAGGCGTGTCGATTTTTCGAAAAAAGAGCGATTTCATGCCGATGTCCGGCTTCACGATAAACGGCCAGCGCAAGCCGGTATCCTCGATTTTTTTCAAGACCACGTCAAAATCTTCGCCGGGCTGAATGAACACGGTGGCCGGGAAAGCATCGGTGGGGAGTTGTTCGTACATCTCTTTTTTCCCTTCACCTTCAAATCCTCCGAACGTCAGCGTGGGGTTGGAGGGACCGAAAAACCAGAAAGCGCGGGCGCGGAGGATGTGCCATATCCACACGAAACTGAGCGGGAAATAAAACACCGCGAAAGGCCAGCGTTCCCAGTCGGTTATTTTTTTCCAGGCCATCGACCAGGCGTTGGGTCTGGCGGGCACGGGCGGAGCGCTTTTGTGAGAGATACGGGTCTGGCTTTCAGCCAGATTGCGGTTGGAAACAGACACAGAGAAAGAGGCGATTAGCTGGCTTTGAGGGGGCAATGATAAGCCTGAAAACCGAGGATTTTATATGCGCGGTTTACTTTTCGGACAATTCAAACCAGCGCATTTCTTTCGTATCGAGCGCCTCCTGCAACTGACCCAGTTCTACCGACAGTTTGGCTGCCTGATCGGCTGAAAGGTCGGGTTTGTCGAAGGCTGCCATGATGTCGGATTTTTTGCGTTCCAGTTCGGCAATTTCCTTTTCCAGTTTTCTCAGTTCGTTGCGTTCGGTGTTGCTGAGGCCGGGTTTGGCGGCAGCAGCGGCGCTGGCGGCAGCGACGGGAGAAGCGGCAGCCGCAGCGCGGCGGGCCTGCTCTTCGACCCGCTTGATGGCGCGAAACTGGGCGTAATCGCCGTTAAAATCATGGATGATCCCGTTGCCTTCGAACACAAAAAGGTGGTCGACCAGGCGGTCCATGAAATAGCGGTCGTGGGTCACCACGAGCAGGCAGCCGGGGTAGTCTTCGAGAAAATCCTCGAGTACCTGCAGCGTCATCACATCGAGGTCGTTGGTCGGTTCGTCGAGGATGAGGAAATTGGGGTTTTTCATCAGCACGGTGACCAGGTAGAGTCGGCGCCGTTCGCCGCCGGAGAGCTGGCTCACGTACACCTGCTGTTGCGCGCGGTTGAAGAGGAAACGTTCGAGGAGTTGGGCTGCGTTGAGTTCCTTGCCTTTTTCGAGCGGAATGACCTCCGCGATGTCGCGCACGACGTCGATGACGCGTTTGTCTTCGGTGAGTTGCAGGCCGTCCTGGCGGTAGTACCCGAACACGATGGTATCACCGACGATCACCTTGCCGGTGTCGGGCGGGAGGGCCTGGGTGATGAGCGAAAGAAAGGTGGATTTGCCGGCGCCGTTGGGCCCGACGATACCGACGCGTTCCTTGCGCTTGAATTTGTAAGTGAAGTTGCGGATGAGTTCCCGCTCGCCGAATCGTTTGCTGATGTTATGGCATTCGAGCACCTTGCTGCCCATCCAGTTCTCCTTGATCTGGATGCTCATCTCCTCCTTTTTGGGCTTGAGCGCGTCGTTGGTTTCCTTGCGGTCGTAGTAGGCGTCTACCCGGGCTTTGGCCTTGGTGGTGCGGGCGGCGGGGCTGCGGCGCACCCAGTCGAGTTCGCGTTTGAGGAGTTTTTTTTGCCGTTCGTGGGTCGTGTTTTCGACCTCTTCACGCTGGGCCTTTTTTTCAAGGTAATCGGAGTAAGAGCCGGAGTAGCGGCGCAACTGACCGCCGTCGAGTTCGATGATGCTGTCGCACACATTTTCCAGAAAATAGCGATCGTGCGTCACCATAAACAGCGTAATACCAGGCAATTGCAGGTATTCTTCCAGCCATTCGATCATCTCCACGTCGAGGTGGTTGGTGGGCTCGTCGAGGATCAGGAAGTCGGGATCTTCCAACAGGATTTTGACGAGTGCGAGGCGTTTTTTCTGCCCCCCGCTGAGGGTTTTGATTTTTTGTTCGAAGTCGGTAAGCCTGAACTGGAACAGGAGTTCTTTCACCCTTGCCTCGAACGACCAGGCCTGGTGTTCGTCCATACCGGCCATGGCTTCCTGCAATTCGGCGGCTTTGTCGGGGTGGGCGAGGGCGTGTTCGTACCGTTGGACGACGCGGACGAGCGGGTTGGCGGGGTCGAGCGCGGCGCCGATCACGTCGAGTTCGGGGTGAAAATCGGGTTCCTGATCGAGCCAGCCGATGCGGATGCCTTTGCGCAGCACGATGCGGGCGTTTTCGCCTTCGGAGCCTTCCATGCCGGCGATTACGCGCAGCAGGGTGCTTTTTCCGGTGCCGTTTTTGGCAATCAGGCCGATTTTTTGCCCTTTGTCGATGTGCAGGCTGATGTTGCGAAAAAGGACCTTTTCGCCGTAAGATTTGGTGACGCCCTCGAGCGTGAGATAATTCATGGCCGGCAAAGGTAGAAAGAGTGCGGGAAGCTTGTTCCGGCGAAGCGCGGGAATGATCAACCTCACCGCGGGACTGGACATTTATCAGTAAAAAAACAGCCCCAAATAAGCATCTTTGCAGGCGTTAAACAATTTCAGAATTCGACATTTATGCTAAAAAAAGGCGGCATCGTTGTGTCGAATTGTTGGTTCAGGCGTACCTTGGCCATCGAAAATTCGCCTTACCTACACGCCCTGGCTAAGTCAAGCCTAACCACCCTACTACTATTTTTAGTCACTAAACCTTTTTATTGTATGATTGAACGCAAACTCAAATCATGCCTGGCAGTATTGTGCTGCTGGATGATTGCACTGGGCATGTCCTATGGACAGCGGCAGATTTCCGGTTCGGTTACGGATTCCGAAACGGGCGAGCCGCTCATTGGCGCCACGGTGGCCGCGGTAGGCGCACCTGTTGGCGCCGTGACCGACCTCGACGGCCGTTACAACCTGCGTCTCCCCGACGGGGTTACGCAAATCCGTTTTTCCTACTCCGGTTACACCGAGCAGATCATTGCCATCGGCGCATCCAATGCCCTCGACGTGCAGCTCGTGCCCGGTCTTGCCTTGCAGGAAACCGTGGTAATTGGCTACGGTACGGTGAAACGGGAAGATGCAACGGGCGCTATTAACAGCGTCGGCGTCAACGATTTCAACAAAGGCCCTCTGGTGGCGCCGCAGGAATTGCTCGTGGGTAAAGTTGCCGGCGTACAGGTGACGCCCAATGCCGACCCGGGCGGCGGCGGTACCATTCGTATCCGTGGCGGCTCTTCGCTTTCGGCTTCCAACGACCCCCTTATCGTTATCGACGGGGTGCCGGTGGACAACAACTCCGTGGCTGGCGACCGCAACGCCCTCAACATTGTTAATCCCAACGATATCGAGACCTTCACGGTACTCAAAGACGCATCCGCCACGGCGATCTACGGTTCGCGCGCATCCAACGGTGTCATTCTTATCACCACGAAGAAAGGCAAGTCGGACCGCAAAATCGGTGTCGATCTCACGGCCAACCTCTCGATCAGCGATCGTATCAACCAGATCGACGTGCTGTCGGCCGACGAATTCCGCAACCTGATCAATACGCGCTACCCTGATGGCCACCCCGCCCGCGCACTGTTGGGCAATGCCAACACCAACTGGCAGGATGAAGTCTATCAGACCGGCATTGGCCAGGAGGTCAACCTGGGTATCAGCGGCGCCGTTGCAGAATTGCCCTACCGCGTTTCGCTGGGCTACAACAACCGCGACGGTATTTTGAAAACGGATGAATTTCAGCGTTACACGGGCGGTCTTAACCTCTCGCCGGGCTTTTTCGACAACACCCTTCAGGTGAATCTGAACGTGAAAGGGATGTTGACCAAAAACCGCTTCGGCAACCGCGGCGCCATCGGCGCTGCCGCTGCGTTCGACCCGACTCAATCGGTACTCGACCCCGCCAGCCAGTTCGCCGGCTACTATACCTGGACCGACACGGCAGGCAACCTGCTCACCGTGGCGCCCCACAACCCGGTCGCCATGCTGAACCTTCGCGAAGACCGGGCTGACGTCAACCGTTTGATCACCAACCTGCAACTCGACTATCGCTTCTGGTTCCTGAAGGACCTGCGCGCCAACCTCAACATTGGCTATGACCGTTCGAACAGCGACGGCACGGTGATCGCTCCGCCGAATGCATCCTTCGCTTTTGTCGACGGTGGCCGCAACCAGACCTACACCCAGGAAAAGAAGAACAAACTGCTCGAATTTTACCTGAACTACACCAAGGATTTCGGCTCCACCAACCTCGACGTGATGGGCGGTTATTCCTGGCAGCATTTTTACTTCTTCGACGAAAACGAGGCGACCAATACCGCCGGTACGAAAGTCCTCGATGCCTACAACGCCGACCCGCGCGAATACTACCTGGTTTCGCTCTTCGGCCGTTTGAACTACACCCTGTACGACCGCGTGTTGCTGACGGCTACCGTACGCCGCGACGGTACCTCCCGCTTCTCCAAAGACAACCGCTGGGGCTTGTTCCCCTCCGTTGCACTCGGCTGGAAAGTGATCAAAGACCGCGACGGCGCGCTCAATTCGCTCAAACTCCGCGTGAGCTACGGTGAAACCGGCCAACAGGATATCGGCACCGACCTGTATCCCTACCTGGCTCGCTACCAAAGCAGCTTCGACAACGCCCAGTATCCCTTCGGCACCACGTACTACACCACGCTGCGCCCGAACGGCTACGATGCCAACATCAAATGGGAAGAAACGGCTACCTACAACGCAGGTATCGACTACGAACTGTTCGATGGCCGTGTGTACGGCTCGCTGGAATACTACATCCGCAAAACGACCGACCTGCTCAACTTCATCCCCGTGCCGGCCGGTACCAACCTGACCAACTACATCACGACCAACGTAGGCGACCTCGAAAATCGCGGCGTGGAATTCTCGATCAATACGATCCCGTACCGCACGAGCAATTCTACCTGGGAACTGGGCGCCAACCTTACGCTGAATAAAAACGAGATCACCAAACTGACCTCGACCGACGACCCGAACTACCTCGGCGTCCTCACCGGCGGCATCTCCGGCGGCGTGGGCAACACCATCCAGATCCACAGCGTAGGCTTCCCGGCCAACTCCTTCTTCGTGTACGAACAAGTGTATGATGCCAACGGAACGCCGATCGAAGGCCTGTATGTAGACCGCAACCAGGACGGTAAAATCACGCAGGACGACCGCTATCGCTACGAAAACCCGGTTCCTAATGCGGTTATCGGCTTCTATTCCAACTACCGCCGCGGCAACTTCGACATCGGCTTCGGCGCCCGCGCCAACATCGGTAACTTCGTGTACAACAACCTGCAGTCGGAAGGCGCATACTACAACCGCCTGTACGGCAGCGTCGGCTACCTCAACAACGTGGAAAGCCATATCAGCGACATCGACTTTACCGTTCCGCAGTACTTCAGCGACCACTTTATTCAGGACGCTTCCTTCCTGCGCGTCGACCACATCACCGCCGGCTACAACTTCAGTAACCTGGGTAAACTGCGCAAACTCCGCGTCAGCCTGAGCGTGCAGAACCCGCTGCTTTTCACCAAATACGAAGGCCTCGATCCGGAAGTTTTCGGCGGTATCGACAACAACGTTTATCCGCGCTCCCGGACCTATATGCTTGGGGTGAATGCCAGTTTTTAACCAATAAAAATTGTAACAATGAAATTTAAAGCACTATCGCTGCTCATACTTTCCGTCGCAGTTCTGGCAGTATCCTGTTTCAAAGACCTGGATACCAAGCCGCTGGACAAAGACGTGACCACCTCGGCCACGGTGTACGACGACCCGGCCGCGTACAAACAGGTACTGGCCAAACTCTACGCCGGTCTGGCCCTTAGCGGCCAGCAAGGCCCGGCCGGCCAGGCCGATATCTCGGGTATCGACGAAGGTTTCTCCACCTACCTGCGCCAATACTGGAAAGCCCAGGAATTGCCCACCGACGAGGCGGTTATCGCCTGGAACGACGGCACCATTCAGGACTTCCACCAGCAGGACTGGGATGCCAACAACGAATTCGTGACGGCTATGTACAACCGGATTTTTTATCAAATCTCGCTGTGCAACGAGTTCCTTCGCGAAACCACCGATGAAAAGCTCAACGAACGCGGTGTCGATGGCGCCCTCAAAACCGACGTCGCCCGTTTCCGCGCAGAAGCCCGCTTCCTGCGCGCCCTGAGTTACTGGCACGCCCTCGACCTTTTCCGCAAACCGCCCAAAGTGACGGAAAACGACAAGGTCGGCAACTTCTTCCCGCCGCAATATTCCTCGGAAGAACTGTTCCGCTACATCGAGAGCGAATGCAAAGCCATCGAGCCCGACCTCGCCCCGGCCCGTACCAACGAGTACGGCCGCGCCGACCAGGCCTGCGTCTGGATGCTGCTCTCCAAACTGTACCTCAACTCCAAGGTGTACATCAACCAGGACCACTACTCCGACTGCGCCGAATATTGCCAAAAAGTGATCAATGCCGGCTACACGCTGCAACCGAACTACGGCCAGCTGTTCATGGCTGACAACGACCAGGCTTCGGGCATCATCTTCCCCGTTCGTTTCGACGGTGTTAAATCCAAAACCTGGGGTGGTATGACCTTCGTCGTACACGCCGGCGTAGGCGGCAGCATGAGCCCCGGCGATTTCGGTATCGACGGCGGCTGGGGCGGCACCCGCACGACCAGCGCGCTCGTGGCCAAGTTCCCGGCAACCGGCGGCTCCGTGGTGGTTTCGCCCAGCGATGGCAACACCGACAGCTACCCGAAAATTTATGTACCGGGCGGTTACCAGGGCTGGAATCCCGCCGAAGCTGCTCAACTGACGTCGAAAAACAGCGACAATACCTATGAAGGTTATGTCTGGTTCCCCGATGATCAGAAGGAATTCAAGTTTACCCTCGGCCCCAACTGGGACAACAACTTCGGCGACGACGGCGCTAACGGCACCCTCGAACAAAACGGAGCCAACCTCGTGATCCCCTCGGGCGGGTTCTACAAAATCAACGTGAACCTCAACGACAATACCTACACGCTGCTCAAAACCGACTGGGGGCTCATCGGCTCCGCTACGCCCGACGGCTGGAACTCTGACCAGAACATGACCTACGACGCCGCCAAAGGCGCCTGGACGATCACCCTCAACCTCATCGGCGGCCAGGAAGTAAAATTCCGCGCCAACGACGACTGGGGCCTCAACTACGGCGACGACGGCGCCAACGCCATCCTCGAACAAAACGGCGCCAACATCGCCATCCCGACCAACGGCTTGTACGAGATCAATCTTTACCTCGACAAACCGGACTACACGTACTCGATCTCGCGCCCGGCCTTCGACAGCCGCGCCATGTTCTACACCAACGGCCAGTCGCTCGAGATCACCGATATCTCGCAGTTCACTTCGGGCTATGCCATCACGAAGTTCAAAAACGTGACGTCCACCGGCCAGCCGGGCTCCGACCCGACCTTCGTGGATACGGACTTCCCGATGTTCCGTATCGAAGACGCTTACCTGATGTACGCCGAGGCAGTATTGCGCGGCGGCGCCGGTGACATTGGCCAGGCCCTTACGCTGGTCAACCAGATCCGCGAACGCGCCTACGGCGGTTCGGCAGGCGATATCGCGGCCAATGAGCTCACGCTGGACTTCATCCTCGACGAGCGCGCCCGCGAACTGTACTGGGAGTGCCACCGCCGCACCGACCTCGTGCGCTTCGGCAAATTCAGCAACACCGACTACCTCTGGCCCTGGAAGGGTGGCGTGCCCGGCGGCGTTTCGCGCCCGCAGCACTTCGATTTCTACCCGATCCCGTCGTCCGACCTCGGTGCTAACCCGAACCTCGAGCAAAACGACCCGAACTATTAATTCAAACAAAACATCTCACAACGATGAAAAAATATCTTTTTCTAAGCCTCGTTGCGGCACTTTTCCTGACGGCTTGCAGCGACAAGGAAACGGATCCGGTACTGACGCTGGGTAATGCCCCTGCGATCGGCAGCCCGGCGAACGGCACGAGCATTGTCCTCACCGAAGCGACGGCTGCTGAATCGTTCCCCACCTTTACCTGGTCGGCTGCCGAGTACGGCTACGACGCCGCAGTCACTTACAGCGTGGAAATGGATGTGGCCGGCAACAACTTTGCCGATCCGCTGGTCGTCGGTACGGTCAACAAGACCGAACTGACCGTCAACAACGAAAAGATCAACAACCTCATGCTGGGCCTCGGCCTCGAAGGGGAGGTAGAACACGACATGCAGTTCCGTATTTCGGCTAAAATCAGCCCGGAAGTCGCCGTGGTTTACTCCAACCCGATCACCCTGAAAATCACGCCGTACACGGTGGTGATTGTTTACCCGCAACTCCAGGTGCCGGGTAGCTACCAGGGCTGGGCGCCGGACAACAACAGCACGGTGATCTTCTCCGTTCGCAGCGACGAGAAGTACGAAGGCTACATCTTCATCAACGCCGATAACTCGGAATTCAAGTACACCAAAGGCCCGAGCTGGGCAAACAACTGGGGCGACAACGACGCCGACGGCACCCTCGACAAAGACGGCGCCAACATCAAAGCGCCCCTGGCAGGTGTGTACAAACTGAATGCCGACCTCAACGCCCTCACCCACTCGTTCACCAGAACGGACTGGGGCCTCATCGGCTCCGCTACGCCGAACGGCTGGGACTCGGACCAGAACATGACCTACGATCCCGCCACCAACAAGTGGACGATCACCCTTGATCTGGTTGCCGGTGAAATCAAGTTCCGCGCCAACGATGACTGGGGCATCAACCTGGGCGACGACGGCGCCAACAAATCGCTCGAATACGGCGGCGCCAACATCGCCGTACCCGATCCCGGCAATTATACCATCGAACTGCTGCTCGGTGCAGCCGTTTACAAGTACAAAATCACGAAGAACTGATCCCCGGATCTTTTCCCGAATGATTCAGGCGCCATCCCGACAAGGGGTGGCGCCTGTTTTGTTTTTTGGGAGAAAATGAAAAGGCGAATCAAAAGCGCCCCTTTTCATTTCCCCCCTAAAAACACGCCGCGCATGCCCGCAGCGCCGCTTTTCCCCCTGACTACCACGTAGTAAATGCCTGGGGCCAGTTCGGGAAGCGCAATCGAAACGGTTTCGGCGGGCGCTGCTTCTCTGCTCAGGATCAGGCGGTTGTCGGCGCTCAGCAGCTCGATCCGCAGGGCTTCGTCGGGGTATCCTTCAAAACGCAGTTGGAGCGCGCGCCGGCCGCTGTCGGGCCATACCTCGAAACGGCGTGCCGGACGAGCCGGCTCGGCTGCGGGCGACAGGTCGCTGTACTCGTGGCTCATAAAAAACAGACCTCCATCGGGCAGCAGGTTGTTGTCAAAGTCGAAAAAAGCCGCGTTTTCCCCGTGGGAGCCTTGTCCCCAGGGTGTCCAGCAGGAGGTCGATACCCACGCGGGTTCCCAGTAAATCACCCCGCTGCCGCCCTTGTCGATCACCTCCTGGGTGAGATCGATGAGCCACTGCCGTTGCTGGGCCGGGCTGGCCGGCGCGTAGCTGGCATTGACGACATTGAGGATATTGTTGGCGTTGTCGTTATTGGCTGTCGTCCAGATGTAGCCGGTTTCGAAGATCATGACTTTTTTGCCGGGGTAGGTCTGGCGGAGTTGCGCGACGACGTTGCCGGCGTCGGCGATGGTCGTCGGCTGGTGCCAGGCCCAGTAATAGGACAGGCCGATCACGTCGAAATCGGTGACGCCGTGGCTCCAGAAGCCCTGCATGAGCCAGCCGGCATCAGCGGGCCCGGCGATGTGCAGGGCCACTTCGATGGGCTGGCCGGTGCTGTTTTCGACATCGCGCACGGCCTGGATGGCCCGGTTGAACAACTGGCTGTTGCGGTTCCAGTCGAGCGTCCAGACCGCGTCGGCGGCAGGGGAGAGCAGGATGCCCTTGTTGGTTTCGTTGCCGATCTGCACCATATCGGGCAGCAGGCCTTCGCTGTGCAGGGAGAGCAGGGTAGCGGAGATGTAGTTGTAGAGCGAGTCTTTGAGAAGCGGCAGGTTGTCGACCACGCCGAGCCATGCCGCCGGCGCCCGCTGGTGGCTGGGGTCGGCCCAGGTGTCGGAGAGGTGGAAATCGAGCAGCACCCGCATGCCCGAGGCCTTGGCGCGCTGGATGCTTTGTCGCACATCGGCCAGGTCGGCGTAGCGCTGTCCGTTGTTGAGGGTGTCGTACCAGGCGGGCGTGTGCCACAGGCGCAGGCGCACCAGGTTGCAATGGTGATCGGCAAATATCTGGTAGGGGTCTTTGGGCTGGCCGTTTTCCTTGTACACCGCGCCGCAGTCTTCCATTTCGTTGACGTAGGAGAGGTCGGCGCCGAAGCTGAACGTGGACTGGGCGGGCAATGCGCCCGAGAGGGCGGCGCTTGTCAGGAGCGTGAGCAGGAGTTGGAATGTGGTCTTGGCCATGCTTTTTACTATTGGTTGCCTGGCGAAGATAGTATCATCATTCGGGCTTCATGACAATGGCGCGATCGAAGCAGTGCTTCTGGCGGAAAAAATGGTCGCCCGCTTCCCGTCTTTCATCCTTCAACTTTGGGCATTCGTAACTCCTTTTTTGTCCCGCATGCATTTGACCATGCATATTTGTTTTCGAAAGTAAATACCGCCATTTCTCCAACCCTCGATCTCGCGCATGGCCAACTTTACCCAGCTCTTTCGCCTCGCACGCTTGCTCCTGACGACGGCTACCCTGTTGGCCTGCGTGGCGCCATTGGCGGCGCAAGCCAATGCCGACAGCCTTTGGCGGGCCTGGCAAAACCCGGCCCTGCACGATACCCTGCGCTTGAAGGCCCTGCAATCGCTGACCTGGGGCATGTTGACCAAAAACCCGGATTCGGCGTTTAGCCTTGCCCGCCGGGAGGTGGACTACGGCCGGGAAAGCGGGTATAAATTGTGGGAAGCCAAGGGTTTGTACAACATCGCGACGTATTACTACGGCAAAGGCGAGTACGGAAAGGCGATGAGTTTTTATCAAAAAAGCCTCGACCTGCGCATCGAAATCGGCGACCTGAAAGGCGAAGGCGCCGTCTATGGCAATTTCGGGGTGATCTACAACCAGCAGGGCGACAACCTGAAAGCGCTGGAATACCACCTCAAATCGCTGGCCATCAACGAAAAACTTCGCGATACCCTCGGCCTGTGCGCCAATTACAGCAACATCGCCGTCATTTATCAACAACAGGAAAGCAAGGAAAAAGCGCTCGACTATTACAACAAGTCGCTGCACCTGTATGAATATTTGGGCAGGAAGGGCGATATCGCACTGATTTACAACAACATCGGCAACTTGTACTCCCACAACGACGAGCAAGATCTCGCCCTGGAGTATTTCTTCAAAAGCCTGGCCATCCGCACCGAGATCGATGACCGGGTCGGACTGGCCATCACCACCTACAACATCGGCTCGGTGTACGTCAACAAAGGCGATTTTCGCCACGCCCACGCTTACCTGACCCAGGCCATCGAGATGTTTCGCCAACTCGGCGACCAAAGCGGACTGGTACACGCCTTTTACCTGCTGGGCGACATCGCCGCCAGACAGGACAACCCGCGCCAGGCGATCAAATGGTGCGCCGAATCACTCCAGCTGTCGCGCAAACTGGGCATGGTCTCCACGCAGCGCAACGCCTGCCATTGCCTGTACAAAGCCAACAAAACCCTGGGCAACAGCGCGGAAGCGCTGCGTTTTCACGAGGAATACAAACAACTGACCGACAGCCTGAAACAGGACGAGATTGAAATGCGGCTCAACCACCTCGAGTTTGAAAAAGGCCTGCTTTCCGACAGCCTTGCAAGAGAGGAGGAAAAACGCAGCATGGAAATCAGCTATCAAACCGAACTCAATAAAAAGACCCGCAACACCAATATCCTGCTGGGCATCGGCCTGGGCGTATTGCTGCTGGCCCTGTTTTTCCTGAGCGGGATGTTGTACTTCCGCAAAAACTCCACCCAGTTGAAACTACGCGCCGAAACGCTTGAAAAACAGCAACTTATCAACGAAATTGCTTTGCTGAAAACCCAGGTCAACCCGCACTTTTTGTTCAACAGCCTAAGCATCCTCTCGTCGCTGGTGCACATCAGTCCCGAATTGTCGGAGCAGTTTATCGATCAATTGTCGAGGTCGTACCGCTACCTGCTGGAGCAAAAGGACCAGTCGCTGGTGAGTTTGCGCACCGAGCTGGAGTTTATCCGCTCTTATGCCTTTTTGCTCAAAATCCGTTTTGAAAACAAGTTTCAATTCAACATCCGACTCGACGAATCCCTGTTCGATCAGTACAAAATTGCCCCGCTGACCCTCCAGTTGTTGCTGGAAAACGCCGTGAAACACAACCGCATGTCGGTGCGGGAACCGCTCGTCGTGGAAGTGTCGGTCGAGGCCGCCACGCTGGTGGTCAGTAACCGCCTGCAACCCCGCTCGACGCCCGACCGCTCCACGGGCATCGGCTTGCAAAACATCATCAACCGCTACGCGCTGCTCAGCGACCGGCCGGTGATCGCCGGCCCGCAGGGCGACGACTTCATCGTGCGGATACCGCTTTTGTAATGAAGAATGAAGAATGAAGAATGAAGAATGAAGAATGAAGATTGAAGAGTGAAGAATGAAGAGTGGTGATTTAATTTGTTGATAATTAAATAATTAGAAGATTTTTATGAACACCATTATTATTGAAGACGAAAACCTGACTGCGCAAAGGCTCGAAGGTTTGTTGAAAAAATACGACCCTTCGATCAAGGTCCTGGCCACCTTGCCTTCGGTGGAGGAGACGGTGCAATGGCTGCAACGCCACGATGCTCCCGATCTGGTGTTTATGGACATTCACCTCGAAGACGACCTCTGTTTCAAGATATTCGAACTGGCCCCGCTGCCTTCGCCGGTGATTTTTACCACCGCGTACGACGAGTACATGATCAAGGCGTTCAAGGTCAACAGCATAGATTACCTGCTCAAACCCGTCAACCCGGAGGAACTGGCCGCGGCCCTGGAAAAATTCAAGGCGCTGAAATCGCAGTTTTCCAAACCCGACCTCGATACCCTGCTCCAGTACATCGGCCAGCGCGCGCCGGAATACAAAACCCGTTTTATGATCACCGTGGGCAACAAGATCCGCAGCATCGAGACGGCCGACATCGCGTATTTTTATTCGGATGAAAAAATTACGTTTATGGTGACGCGGGAGGGCCAGCATTTGCCGATCGATTTCAGCCTCGACAAATTGACGACCCTGCTCGATCCCAAACAGTTTTTTCGCGCCAACCGTCAGTTTTTAGTGGGTTTTGAGGCTATTGAAAATGTTTTTACCCACTTTAAAGGCAAATTGAAACTCGAACTGGCGCCCAAAAACAAACACGAGGTGTTCGTCAGCGGCGACCGCATGACCGACTTTAAAGAGTGGCTGGGGAAATAAGCTGCAACGTTTGTGTGAAAAGAGTAGTCTATACCTCGGGCTACAAGCTATGAAAACAATCTTCCCAATTTGGCTCATTTGTCTGCTGGCAATCCCCCGGGTCTGCGCGGCTGAAAACCCGGACTGGACGTTTACGCTGACCGAGGCGGAATGGTCGTCGGACGATATCATTCGGGTGCCGTTTACGCTCACGGGCACGCTCATCACCGTGCGCGCGCGGGTGGATACCACGGAAGGCAATTTCTTTTTCGATACGGGCGCCAGCGGGCTGTTGCTCAACAACCGCTATTTCACCGGCGTCAGCCGCTCCACTTCTACGTCCCAGGCTGGCGGCGTCACGGGGCGGGTGCGCGTGCTGGGCGCCATCCGCGTCGATACGTTCGGGCTCGACAACCTCGTCGCAGCCGATATTTCCGCCGAAGTGCTCGACCTCTCGCACCTGGAAAATGCCAAAAAAATCGACCTCATGGGCATCATCGGTTTCGAGGTATTTAGCGACTACGAGGTGTTGTTCGACTATCCGTCCTTCCGGCTGGTGCTGATTCGTATCAATAAAAAAGGGGAGCCTTTTACGCCGCTGCCCAACTGGGAGTACCAGCAGCGCGCGAATTTCCCGCTCGACGTCACCGGCCACGTGGCGGTGCTGAGGCTGCGGTTTCCGGGTGCTTCGGCCCTGCGGTTCGCGCTTGATTCGGGCGCCGAGCAAAACCTGTTGAGCAACCAGGCGGGCGATCGTTTTTTAAAAAACAACTTCGTGATAGGCAAACGGATCAAATTGCGGGGCGCGGGGCAAAAAAGCCTCGAAGTGCTCAGCGGCACCCTCCACAACGTCCGCCTCGATTCGCTGACGTTCCGGCCGATGGCGACAATTTTGACCAACCTGAGCGAGATTAACGGCACGTATCAAACCGAGGTGGACGGCATTCTGGGCTACGAATTTTTGTCTCAATACCCCGTCAGTGTCAATTACAAAAAACGCCGGCTGACCTTTTATCGCTCAGTTCGTCCGTGATCTTTGCGACATTGATTCGTCAAAAAGCAAATTGCAGGTTATGATGAAGGTTTTGGATTTCACAAGGAAAATCTCAACATGCTCTAAGGCCGGCATGGCGCAAATGGCCGCCCTGCTCGCCCTTTTGCTTTGCTGCTCCGGCCCGCTCGGCGCGCAGATCGATTCGGCCAAAAGCAAATACGGATTGTATTTTTTCGAAGGAGACGAGGTGGTGTTCGAGTTTGACAAGCGGGTGTACGAAAACGCTTTGCATTCCGCCGACAGCAATGCCGTGGACTTTGCCGACCTCGATATTTTGCAGGTGACGGTGTCCGGCGATTTCAACAACTGGTCGGCCGAAGGCTGGGTGATGCAGCGCATGGACGAAAACCGCTACCAACTGCGCAAACACCTCAAGGATTTCAAAGACAAACCCGACTGGCAGTTTCGTTTTTTGATCAATGGCACGTACTGGACCCCTGTCGGCGTGCTGAAAAAAGAGGGCGTGCTCGGGCGTTACGACCTTCGCCCGCCCGAGGTGGCGCCGCCTTCCGGCGATTCGGGCAACGTGGTCTTCCATTTGCGCGGTTTTACCGAGAAAAAACAGGTGATCCTCGCGGGCACGTTCAACAACTGGGACGAACAAAATTACCGAATGCGCCGCGTCGACGGCGGTTGGGAAATGCGGCTGCCGCTGCCGCCAGGCGTGTACGAATACAAATTCATCGCCGACGGCGAATGGATGCACGACCCCTCCAACGCGGAGAAAAAACGCAACCAGTATGGCTCGTTCAATTCCGTTTTGCGGGTGGCAGCGCCTGTGCGCTTCGAGTTGCAGGGCTTTGCCGACGCCAGGGAGGTGTTTGTCGCCGGCAGTTTCAACAAATGGCAGGAACACGAGATCAGCCTGCAAAAAAACGGCGCCGGCTGGACCGTCGATCTGCCGCTCACCGGCGGCAAGTACCTCTACAAATTTATCGTGGATGGCAAATGGATGACCGACCCCGCCAACCCGCGCACCGAAACCGACCCGAAAGGCAATGTCAATTCTGTGCTGTTTGTGCGGTAAAGGGACATTTTGACCATTTCAAAAAGAAAGTTACCCGCGTCCAAGCGCCCAAACGCTTAAAAAAGCCAGACCCAGCGCCAGCACCATGCCAAAGCCGGTCAGTACCGGCCGGCGCAGGGCGGGGGCGCCGTTGAAAATACTGACCAGCAGTTTGAACGCGGTGTTGGACATCACCGCCAGAAGGATGATCGTGGCAGCCTGGCGTTGCGCGCCGCTCGTCGCCGCCGACCACTTGGCGGTGCTGATCGTGATGGCATCGATATCGGCGATGCCGGCAAGTGCGCCGGAGAGGTAAGTCAACGCGGGGTCGAGCCATTGTCGCGAACCGAACATCAGCAGCGTGACGCCGACGTAAAGCAGGATAAAAAACACGGCGTTTTTCAGGTCGAGCGGATTGCCGGGCGATAGCTGGGGGGCGTCGGCCTCGGCGGATCGGGCGCGCAATGAGCGCCATCCGATGGCAAGCGTCGCCAGCAACATGAGCGACAAAGCCGGCAGCAGGTCCATGGCCACGGGGAATGAAAACAGCGCACTCAGCGCAAATACCCGCACAAACATGATCGAGGAAGCCGTCACAATACCCGACCCGAAGGCTGCTGCCAGGTCGGGGCGTTCCCGGCTGCGCGCCGAAAATACCCAGGCGATCATGGTGGAGGAAAATAGCCCGCCGATCAGGGCGGTCAGCAGGATGCCTTTGTTGGGCTTGCCGAATTTGAGCAGCAAATAGCCGGAAAAACTGATCGACAGGACCAGTACGGCGATCCAGCCCATGTCGCGCAAATTGAGCAAATTGTCGGGGCCGAAGGGCTCATCGGGCAACATCGGCAACAACAACAGCGCCAGCACGATAAACTTGATAAAGGCAAACAGCTCATCCTGCGTAATCTGCCGGATGAATCCGTGCAGTTTTTCTTTCAGCGACAACACGAGCGTCATCAGCACCACCACGGCCAGCGATTCGCGCACGTAGCCCGATGCGATCAGCACGCCCAGCAAGATGGTCAGCAGGAGCGCGATCTCGGTCGTCAGCCCCATCTTGTTGTGTTGCGTCTGGACAAAATAGGCGATCCCGACCAGCAGTAAAAAACCGGCCAGCAAGACCGCCGTCACTTCCGGCGCGCCCGCCCGGCCCATCCAGCCGGCACAAAAACCCAAGACTGCTACGAGGGTAAAAGTGCGAATCCCGCCGATGTGCGCAGGCTCGTCGTGAGTATTGAATTCCCGTTCCAGGCCAATTATCAGGCCGACGCCTGCCGCGACGAGCAAGCCGGTGAAAAAGGGGGTGAGGATGGTATCGAGGGAGGCGATCAGGTCCATGGTCGTCCCAAATGTAACCGATTTCGGGCATTCATCGCCCGCATTTAGCCACTCATCAACTCCTTTTTGGTCTGGCCCTGCGGCGGGTAGCACCTTTGTTTTAACAAAAACATGAAAGCTATGTCAACGATCTCCCGAACCGCATCAGCCTATGCCCAAATGACCGACGAGCAGCTCATCCCGCTCGTGATCGCCGGCAACCAGCAGGCGTTCTCCGCCCTTTACCAGCGCTACACCCGGTTGTTGCAATCGGTTCTGCTGCGCTACCTCAACGACTCCGAAGCCGTGCAGGAAGTGTTGCAGGATGCTTTTTTGCGCGCCTTCCGCAAACTGGAGCATTTCAGGGGCGAATCCAGGTTTTCTACCTGGCTGTGCCGCATCGCTATTTCGCTGGCCATCAGCCGCCGCCGCATCCGCCGTTACGCGAGCTGGTCGGCCATGGAGGATTGCGAACCCGGGATGACGGCGGCATGGAACGAGGGCGGCAAACTGCTCGACACGCAGGATCAGCGTCGCCTGATCGAGCAGGCTTTTCGCCAACTCAGTGAACAGGACGTCGTCGCGCTCGATCTTTTTTACTTCCGCGAACAAAGCATCGAGGAAATCGGCCGTCACACCGGCTGGACCGCCACCAATGTCAAGAGCCGGCTTTCCCGCGCCCGCCAACGCCTGCAGCGGGTCATGCACGAGCAAGGCCTCCACACGGAATACTGTGTTTGACGTATCCATTCATTTTTAGCAAGTTATGCGCGGTTTCTTAACAGAAGTTTATCAAAACACGCTGCAACATGGGGACGGCGCTCGTCGTCCCATACTTACAACCCCATAAACCCTTATCAACCTTATCAACCTTCTTCATCAACCTTCTTCACCAACCCTCACTCAGCTATGAACTCCCGTCTCTTTTTCATCGGCCTGCTCGCCATGACGAGCTTGCTGGCCTGCCGGACGGCCCAGGTGGCCGTCGATCCCCAACTCAATGCCGAAGCCATGCCGGTCAAAGGCCGCAACGGCCTGCTCATCGGACAGGTGATTCGCTACGGCGAATACCGCACGGACCCTGTGCGTCGCGGCTGGGTCAAGGGCTACGACATTCCCTTCATCGTCCGTTTTCAGGGCGCCAAGGAAAAACTCAGTTACACACAACACGGCGCTGCCGGGCTGGCGGCCGAGGTGTCGTGCGTCAGCAAGTTCAAAAGCACGGAAATCCAGTGGGCGTCCGAATTTTTCAGCATCCCGCTCGAGTACCAGAACTTTTTTGCAGGAAATATCGACCTGGGCGGCGACCGGCCGGTTTGGGATTTTATCCTGTACAACCCCAACGGCGACCTGATGCGCGAACAGGAATCGGCCGGTTTTGCCCAAAATGGCTACCGCCGCATCGACATCACGCCCATCCGGGGCTTGCAGGGCCAGCCTGAATGGATGAAAGCGCTGGCGGTGTACGGTCACGAATTTCACCTCGATGGCAAGGTAATCGGCGCTGTTTCGACGGTAAACCGGGGCAAGGTCTGGATCGACGAAAGCCTCGATGCCGAAACCCGCACCGTGGTGGCAGCCATTGCCACAGGTCTTTTGCTGCGCACCGATGTGGAAAGTGTGGACATGAGCCCGATGCAATAATTGCTTCCCGGGTCGCCTGAGCGGCCCTGTTTATTTACGGCGCCGAAAGTTGCCCGACGGGCCAAAAGGCTTTCGGCGCCCTCATTTTTTCGCAAAAAATAAAGCCATGAAACAATTACTCCTTTTGAGCGGCCTGTCGCTGCTCCTCCTCTCCGCATGCCGCAAAGACGCGGCCGAACAACCCGCCGAGCCCCCGGCCACTCCCAGTCTCAAACGTATCGCATGGTCGGACAGCGACCACCTCAGTTTTATTTACAACGAACAGGGGCAACTCGCCGAATTGCGCAACCAATGGCAGTACCTCGTTGGCGACCCATCGGCAATACGCTTGCTTGTCGATCAATTCAGCTACGATGCCGAAGGCAGGATCACGGAGATCAGTTCGACGGGCGGGTTCAAGGCGCGGTATTTTTACAATGGAGACCTGCTTGAAAAAGTCGAAGAACTGGCGCCGGGCGGCGAGGTGCTGAGCAGGATCGAATATTTGTACCAGGGTGGGCGCATCGTCGGGCAACTCCGTGATACTCCCAACGGGCCGGGCGAGCCGCCGACGGTGTACAAATACGCGTTTTCTTACGACGGCAGAGGCAACCTGAACCGGCAGGAAATCCTCCGCAGGGAGCCGGATGGCGCGTATTTGTTGCTCAACGTCGTTGAATACAGCGATTTTGATCAAAAAATCAACCCGTCGGGCTGGACATTCCAGTACCCTTATTTGCCGGAATACCCGTTCCACAAGAACAACCCGGGAAAGGAACTTTACTACTCGCCGGGCAACGACACCCTGATCACCACGTACCGCTACGAATACAATGCCGACGACCTGCCGGTGGTGAAATACGAAACCCGCCCCAACGGCCAGTTTACCGGACGGTACGAATATTGACAGGATTGAAGGAATTTGCAGACTTTTGCGGCCCTGTTTTATTTGGTATGGCTCGCAAAAACAAGCTTCGCAAATTCGCCGAAATTCTGGCATTCCCCAATGTGTACGAATGTTACAACGTGCAACAACCCGCGCTCGTGGGCGCCGGCATGACGCCCGTCGAGTTGAAAGGTCGCTGGAACGAACAACATTTTAAAAACGACCTGCCCATCACCCTCGAACTGGCCTGCGGCGGCGGGGAATACACGGTCGGGCTGGCAAAACGTTTTCCGGACCGCAACTTCATCGGGGTGGATGTGAAAGGCAACCGCATCTGGAAAGGCGCGAAGGAAGCCCTGGAAGCCGGGTTGTCCAACGCCGCGTTTTTGCGCACCCGGATCGAGATCATTGAGCATTTTTTCGCGGCTGGCGAAGTAGCCGAGATATGGATCACTTTTCCCGATCCCTTTCCGCGCGCCAGCAAAGAGAACCGCCGTCTGAGCTCGGCTTTTTTTCATGAAAAATACCGACAAGTCCTGCGGGAGGGCGGCCTGATGCACCTCAAACACGACGACCCGGATTTTTACCGATTCACGTTAGAGACCATCGAGGCCGACCCGCGTTGCCAGTTGTTGTACCACAACGACGACATTTATGCAAGCCCGCTGGAATATCCCGAACTGGAGATCCAGACCCTCTACGAGGGTATGCACCTGGCCAATGGCAAGACGATCAAGTACGTTCGGTACCGGATAAATAGTTAACGGCCGCTCCTGATGAAAGACAATTTTTCGCAACAATCAGCGCAATACGCCCAATTCCGGCCTGCTTACCCGCCCGAATTGTACGAGTTCCTGCTGCCTTTGGCGCCCGGTCGCCTGCGGGCCTGGGACTGCGCCACGGGCAACGGGCAGGTGGCCGCGGTGCTCGCCGATCATTTCGACGAGGTGGATGCGACCGACATCAGTGCGCGGCAACTGGAACATGCCATCCAGCGCCCCAACATCCGATATGCTGTGGCTGCCGCCGAAAAAACCGATTTCCCCGACGCGGCTTTCGATCTGATCACGGTAGCGCAGGCGGCGCACTGGTTCGATTTCGATCGTTTTTACGCGGAAGCGCGGCGCGTATTGAAGCCCGGCGGCGTGTTGGCCCTTTGGGGCTACGGGCTGCTGCGCACGGCTTCGGACGCGGTCAACGAGCGGCTGGATCATTTTTACCGCGTTGTGGTCGGGCCGTACTGGGACGCCGAGCGCCGGCATGTCGACGAAGCCTACCGGAGCATCCCTTTTCCCTTCGCCGAAATCGAAGCAGCGACCTTTCGGATGCCCTACCGCTGGACGCGGGCGCATTTTCTGGGCTATCTGGGCACCTGGTCGGCGGTGCAGCACTACCGCAAGGCCCAGGGAGAAGACCCTGTAGCGCTGTTTTCGGCAGAAATAGCGGCGGTATGGCCCGAAGAGGAGGAGTTGGATATCTGGTTTCCGGTGTTTGTCCGCTTAGGAACCCCAACCCTATAAGGGTTTTAAACCCTTATAGGGTTGGGGTTTGGAGGTAGAAAAAAAATTCTTGCAAAAAATTTCAAACGCCGGGAACTTTGCATTTCCTCAGGCAGTTAAGGCTGCTTAATGAAAACCCAACCAATGGCTACTTTCGACATTCAAGCCACCGAACTGACATTAACGCGGTATGACCGCATCTTCGAGCGTGAGTTCTATCCGCTCGCCGATGCCGTGTACTCGTTTGCCGTTCGACTGACCAACGACCGCAACCGCGCCGACGACCTGGTGCAGGACACTTTCATGAAAGCCTGGCGCTTCATGGACCGCTACACCGAAGGCACCAATGCCAAGGCGTGGCTGTTCCGGATTTGCCGCAACGCTTTCATCAATGAGTACCGCAGCAAGGTGCGTCAGCCCTACAAGGTAGACTACGAAGAAGTGGTCGTCTATCACAACGAAGACGATCCGACATCCGTACGCTACCACGACCTGCACGAAGAAATGGGCGGCAAATTGCTCGGCGACGAAGTCGTCCGCGCCATTAACGCCCTTCCGCCGGCTTTCCGAATGGTAGTCCTCCTCGATCTTGAAGACTTTACCTACGAGGAAATGGCCGCCATCGCCGATATTCCGATCGGCACCGTCCGCTCCCGTCTGCACCGCGCGCGCAATATCCTGGCCGACAAACTCCGGGAATATGCCGAAACACGAGGCTATAGCGCCGCAGACGACAGCGTCAATGATGCAACCGACAACCAGGAAGTACCTGTTTCTGCGTAAAAAACCTCGGGGTTTGTCCGGCTGAACCGCCGGATAAACCCTTTTTTCTTGCTTTTTTCACAACCAAACCAGACTTTTTATTCGTTCACCGTCAATGTTATTACCTCGGGTCAGCAAGCCGAAAAAATGACAAAAGGCAAAACGCGAGCGGCCGGTTCCGACAAAATTTTGCGACGACCTTCCGCTTTTTGCCCTTCGCCTTCGACCTGCTCCCGCACACAGCCCGATCACAATGCAGCAAGGATTGAATTTGACAAAGACCTCCGCGTATTATAGCTGTTGGCCGACTGACAACCGGCCCGCACAACGCGGCATGGCGCCTCTGCAAAATGGATCGGCCTGGAGCGGCAGCACGACCTGTTGGGATAACCCGGACACAAACAATCGCCCAACAATGAAAAATTCGTTCAATCAACCGCAAAACGGCGCCGTCTCGGTGCAGCCAGGCACCACCCAGGATCAGCCCGGCCTTCAAAGCCCCCCTTTTACCCCCGATACCCAGATGCCCCAATACGCCACCCATGCCCAACGCTCTCCCGAAGCAGAATCTTTCCGCGCTTTTATTAAAAGCAGGCTGCCACGCGAAAAAGCTTCCCAGGCTTTACTCAATAAAATCAGGCAAATCACAAAAACGCCCGCCTGAGCCGTTCGCGTAACTTTCCCAACCCACACCAAGCCGGAGGATTCCACCGAATCACTCCGGTTTTTTTATGCCCCGCCCGCAAGTTCATGCAAACTTCATATTGGCTTAACGCCTGACGAATAGCGCGGAAATACCTTTGTATCGTTAAAAAAACACCCGAATGAAGTATTTCCCGCGCCAGGTGTTCTTCGCCGTCCATTCGTTTTTCACTCGCTCTTTTCTGTCGCTTCGGCGTTTGCCCTCACCGGCTCCCGGTCCGGGGCTGAATGGCCTTCACGGCTCGGCGCGGGCCTTTGATTTATTTGAAACCAGTATCCATACAAACGCTGTAACAGCCATCATTTGCTAATCCCGCTGCCATGAAACGTGAACTCGATATCGTCGTACTTTCCGATATCCACCTCGGAACCTACGGCTGCCACGCCCGCGAACTGCACAATTACCTGAAAAGCATCCAGCCGCGCACCCTCGTGCTTAATGGCGATATTTTCGATATCTGGCAGTTCAAAAAGAGCTATTTCCCCAAAGAACACATGGAAGTCGTGCGCCGCATCCTGAAAATGGCGGTCAACGGCACCAAGGTGTACTACCTCACCGGCAACCACGACGATCTGCTGCGCAAATTTGGAGAACTTTCCTTCGGCCTCGTTCACCTGCGCAACAAACTGGTCTTTCAGGTCGACGGGCGTACGCACTGGGTGTTTCACGGCGATGTGTTCGACGCCAGTATCCAAAAAGCGCGCTGGCTGGCCAAACTCGGCGGCGCTGGCTACGACCTCCTCATCCGCATCAACCGGACCATCAACGGGGCGCGGCGAATCTTCGGGCTGGCGCCCGTCTCATTTGCCGCAAGGGTGAAAAAAAGCGTGAAAGGGGCCGTCAAGTACATCTCCGATTTTGAAAACACCGCCATCGACCTCGCCGCCGAAAAAGGCTACGACTACGTGGTGTGCGGCCATATCCACCGCCCGCAAATACGCGACGTGGTGGCCGCCAACGGCCGGACCGTCACCTATCTCAACAGCGGCGACTGGGTGGAGCACCTCACGGCGCTCGAATTTGCCCATGGCGCCTGGTCGCTCTATCGCTACGACGAATCCGAGTTCGAGGTGGTCAACCCGCGTTTGCAGGTGCCGGTGCGCGAACCCAAATTCGTCACCCTGCGCCGCGAAGAAGTGCTGCCCGAGCGCATCGGACTTGCTGCTTTCGAGGCATTGTAAGAAAATACCTGTTTGTAAAAACAGGCCAACCGGAGTGGACAGGTTAGGAATATGCGCTCCGGTTTCTTTGACTTCATACAAGTTGATCATATGATTTGAGTTAAGTTCGAAAGCCGGGCGCAAGGCCCGGCTTTTTCATTTGTGGAAACGATAAAACCGCTTTTTGACGAGCGTCAAACAAAATCTGCGGTGCGACTATATCATAAGAGGGGATTCTTCGTTTTTGGGGACAACATGCCCTGAGCGAACTTTGCAGCCCTGAAATTTGTTGAATAAGCCGTGTCTGATCCCCAATTTGAAACGCCTGTTGCGCCTGCTGAAAAAGAGCAGCAAAAAGTATTGCGGTCTTTTCGGGCTTCCCGCCTGGTCATACCCATAGTCATCGGACTGGCCGTTGCGGTCTGGTTTTCCCTGCGCGAATTCGATCCCGAGCAATTTCGTTCCATCCGCTGGACGGGTTATACTTTTTTCTGGCTTGGCATGGCTGTTTTGCTGCTGGTCGTGCGGCACATGTTTTACGCCTTCCGATTGCACTCCGTCACGGCAGGCGCGCTGGGTTGGTGGAAATGCATGCAAATGATTGTGATTTGGGAGTTCAGCGCGGCGCTTACGCCCACCAGCAAGGGCGGCCCGTTTGTCATGTTGTTCGTGCTTACCCAGGAAAAACTCAGCGCCGGCCGAACAGCCGCCGCGGTTTTTTACACCATGGTGTGCGATTCGGGGTTTTTCATCATCGGCCTGCCCATTTTACTGGCGTTTTATGGCCCGCCGATGTTGTTTCCGGGCATGCAGAGTTTTCACGACGGCGGTAAACACGGGGCAGCAGCGGTCGCATTTTTCATCACCTACGGCTTCATGTTTGCCTATTGGGTGCTTATGGTGTTTATGCTGCTGGTCAAGCCGCATTACGCCGAACGCGCGCTGGGCTGGCTGGCTCGCCGGCGGGTGCTGCGCCGCTGGGCGCCGAAAATCCAGCGCCTGGGCGATGAGTTTGCGCATGCTGCCGACGAGATCAAGGCGCAGGACTGGCGTTATCACCTGCGGGTCATCATCGGTACGATCGGGGCATGGACGAGCAAATTCCTGATGATCAACTGCCTCATCATCGCCATAGTGCCATCGATCCCGGTGGATGGCGCCACGCAGGCTTTTATTTACGCCCGCATGGTGGCGATGTTCATCATCATGGCTTTCAGCCCCACGCCCGGCGGCGCCGGCATAGCCGAGCTGATGATGACGCGTTATATCTCGGACTACGCGCCGGAGAGTATCGCTTTCGTGGTGGCCATGTTGTGGCGCGGACTGGCCTACTATGGCTACCTGTTGCTGGGCGCCATCGTGACGCCCGCCTGGATTGCCCGCAAAGTGCGCAACAAGTGATACCTTGGAGCGGCTATGGAATTATATCTGCTCTGCTTTTTTGCGTTTTTGGCCGGGTTCATCGATAGCATCGTAGGCGGTGGCGGGCTCGTGCAAATCCCGGCTTTTTTCGTGCTTTATCCCCAGCTTTCGGTACCGAATATCATCAGTACCAACCGGCTTGCCTCGGCGGTCGGCACGGGGGTGGCGGCGATTAATTACGCCCGCAACATTTCCATTCCGTGGCGAACGGTCTTGTTTTCCGCGCTGGGCGCCGTGCCCATGTCGTATTTTGGGGCCACGGTTCAAAGCATGTTGCCCTCCGCGGTCTTGAAGCCCGTCATTCTGGTGCTCATCATCGCAATTGCCGTGTACACTTACCGCAAAAAGGATTTTGGGCAGTCAGACCTGCTCAAAGTGGCTCCCGAGCGGTTGCCGTGGCTGTCGTTGGGGATCGGCGGGTTGCTGGGTTTTTACAACGGATTTGTAGGGCCCGGCACGGGCAGTTTGCTGGTCTTTGGTTTTGTGAGCGTCATCGGGTACAGTTTTCTGCGGGCCTCGGCGGTATCGAAAGTGGTGAATGTGATTGCCGATGTTTCCTCGCTGGTTTTCTTTTTGATACATAAATGTGTGCTGTTTCACCTGGCCATCCCGATGATGGTCTGCAACGTCGCCGGTTCGTACACCGGCAGCAGGCTGGCCGTGTTGCGGGGCAATGCTTTTGTCCGGCGCTTTTTTCTGGTGGTTGTGGCGGGTATTGTGCTGCGATTTGCCTGGGACATTCTGCGTGCCGGCGAGTTTTTTCACCTTTGAAGCAAATTTTGACCGATCATGCGCAAATTTTCTGCCGACTGGGTTTATCCGGTTTCTTCCGCTCCGCTGCCACAGGCCGTGGTTGTGACCGACAATGCGGGCAAAATTCTCGCCATCGAACCCCGTGAACGGCACGACCCCGCGAGTGTCGACATTCGCTCCGGCGTCCTGATCCCGGGTTTTGTCAATACGCATTGCCACCTCGAACTCTCTCACATGAAGGGCAAGGTGGACACAGGCACCGGCCTGATCCCCTTCATTACCGGGGTGGTGACCCAACGAAATGCATCGCCGGAACTGATCGGGGAGGCTATCGAGCGCGCAGAGGCGGAAATGCTGGCCGGTGGCATCGTCGCGGTCGGCGATATTTCCAATGTACCCGACACCTTCGAGGTGAAAAGCCGGGGAAATATGCGCTGGTACACTTTTGTCGAGCTGTTCGATTTTTTGCAGGACGATGGCGCTGAAAAAACCTTCGACAACGGGAAAGCCGTTTTTGACCAACTCCGGCCTGCGCAGGGCAGCGCCAAAGCCCTCGTGCCGCACGCGCCGTACAGCGTGAGCCCCCGTTTGTTTGAACGGATCAATTCGTTCAACCCAGCCAGCGGGATGACCATCAGCATTCACAACCAGGAGACGCCGCCGGAAAATGAATTGTTTTTGCAAGGGACGGGCGGTTTCAGGGAATTTTACAGCCGGTTCGGCATTTCACTGGATCGTTTTCAGGCGCCGGGCACTACCTCGATTCATTATGCCCTGGCGCATTTGAACCCGGCCAATCGCACCCTTTTTGTACACAACACGCTCACAACGGCCGACGACCTGGCCGCGGCACAGGCGTGGAGCCCGCATACCTATTGGGCTTCCTGCCCGAATGCCAACCTGTATATTGAAAACCGCCTCCCCGATTACCGGGTATTTATGAAGGCCGGCGCCCGTGTGACGCTTGGCACCGATAGCCTGACTTCCAACTGGCAACTTTCCATTCTGGAAGAAATGAAAACCATTGCCCGCTACCAAAGCTATGTGCCATTCGAGACCCTCCTGCGCTGGGCCACGCTTAACGGCGCCGAGGCGCTGGGTTTCGACGATACCCTGGGAAGTCTGGATGCAGGGAAAACACCGGGAGTGCTGTGTTTGAGCGGCTTGGAAAATGGCAGTCTGGGGCAAGCGGCGCGGGTGGAGCGGCTGGTGTGAGTTCAGTTGATTTTTAGTGACTTTATCCACTTGCACATTTACACCGCAAAGACGCCAAGACGCTAAGAAATTCGCGAACCCTTAGCGTCTTGGCGTCTTTGCGGTATAAATGGCGAACAAAGGGTGCAAATGGGCATAGCCACATTATTTTTATGCAAAATAGCCGAAAATTGTCGGTTTTGAAAATAACAAACGGGCCGCCAGGATTCTTCCCGGCGGCCCGTCCAATTTCTGATTGTACTATTTCCGATCAGCGTGCATACGCCACGGCCCGCTTCTCACGGATGACCGTCACCCGGATCTGGCCGGGGTACTGCATTTCTTCCTGGATTTTTTGCGAAATCATAAACGACAGATCGTCGGCGTACTGGTCGGTTACCTTGTCGGCTTCCACGATCACGCGAAGCTCGCGGCCGGCTTGCATGGCGAATGCCTTGGCTACGCCCTCGTAGCTCATGGCGAGGTCTTCGAGTTCGCCGATGCGCTTGAGGTAGTTTTCGAGGATCTCGCGGCGTGCGCCGGGGCGTGCGCCGGAGATGGCGTCGCAGGCCTGGATGATGGGCGAAATGATGTTGTTCATCTCGATCTCGTCGTGGTGGGCGCCGACGGCGTTGATGACCACGGGGTGTTCGCCGAATTGTTCGCACATTTTCATACCGACGAGGGCGTGCGAGAGTTCGGTTTCTTCTTCGGCTACCTTGCCGATATCGTGCAGCAGGCCGGCGCGTTTGGCCATTTTGACCTGTTTTTGGCTAAGGCCGAGTTCAGCAGCCATCAGGCCGCAGAGTTCGGCCGTTTCGATGCTGTGTTTCAGCAGGTTCTGGCCGTAGGAGGAACGGAAGCGCATACGGCCGACCATACGCACCAGCGCGGGGTTGAGGCCGTGGATGCCCTGTTCGATGACGGTGCGTTCGCCGATTTCGATAACTTGCTCCTCGAGTTGTTTGCGGGTTTTGGCCACAACCTCCTCGATACGCTGCGGGTGAATGCGGCCGTCGGCCACAAGGCGCTGCAGTGACAGGCGGGCCACCTCGCGGCGGATGGGATCGAATGAGGAAATCACGATGGCCTCGGGCGTATCGTCAACGATGATCTCTACGCCTGTAGCGGCTTCGAGGGCGCGGATGTTGCGACCTTCGCGACCGATGATCTGGCCCTTCATGTCGTCGTTTTCGAGGTTGAATACCGAGACCGTATTTTCGATGGTGACCTCGGCAGCCGTGCGCTGGATCGTCTGGATGATGATTTTTTTGGCCTCCTTGTTGGCGTTCAATTTGGCCTGGGCGACGGCTTCTTTCACGATGGCCATGGACTCGGACTCGCTTTTCGCCCGGACGGCTTCGAGGAGTTGGTCCTTGGCGTCCTGCTGGCTGAGGTTGGCGATTTTTTCGAGCGCCTTGATGCGTTCTTCGTTGGCGGCGTCGAGTTCTTCGCGTTTTTTCTGGACGATGTTGAGTTGGCGTTCCAGATTTTCACGAAGTGTCAGCAGTTCAAGTTCCTTGTTTTCGAGTTCCGTTTTGGCCGTGTTTACTTCGTCGATGCGTTGTTGGAAGGCGGACTCCTTGGCTTTCAGGTCATTTTCCAGTTGTACCACCTGCAATTCGCGCTCCTTCATTTTTACCACGTGTTCGGCTTTTTCACTGTCGAACTGGCTGCGCATTTGCGCGTAGCGCTCCTTGGCTTCCTGTATTTTCTGTTGCTTGATACGCTCGTTTTCGCTTTCTGCTTTGGCGACGACTTTTTGCGCTTCGATCTGCGCTTCGTCGGTCATGCGTTTGGCGCTCAGGCGGGCCTCCTGAAGCACGAGGTCGGCCTGCCGGTTGCTTTCCTCGATGGCCTTCTGATTGTCCTTTTTTATGGTCAAAGTTGCAATCAGATAGGCTACCGCGGCGCCGATGGCCAGGCCTATTCCTATCGAGAGTATATCCATGATTGTAGTGTTGTGTAAGTGGTTTATGTGAAATGGCGATGGTCAATTGATCATCGTCTGATGGTTGCCTGTAGTTTTGTTTCGAACGCTTCCTGCAACTGGCGCATGAGCGTGTCGATATCTTTTTCCTGAAGCGTTTTGTCCGGGTCTTCGAAAGTGAAGCTGACGGCGTACGACTTCTTGCCGGCGCCGACTTTACTTTCATCTTCAAACACATCGAACAGATTGACTTCCCGGAGGGTCTTTTTTACGGTTTTTTGCGCCAGTTGGCGAATGTCGCCAAACGGCACGTTGCGGTCGAGCACCAGAGCCAGGTCGCGCCGAACGGCCGGGAAGCGGCTCAGTTCGCGGTACTGTATTTTGTTGTTCGACAAGGCTTTGATGACATTTTCCACGTTGAAATCGGCGCAGAAAACGGCATTTTTCACTTCCATTTTTTTCGCGAGCGCCGGTTGTACGGCGCCGAAGGTCACGAGTTCCTGGCCGCCCCTGTGGTAGCGCAGGGCATACTGGAACGGCGCTTCCTCGATACTTTCTTCCTGAAATCCGCTTACGCCCAGCCGAGCCAACAGGTTTTGCACCACGGCTTTCAGGGTGAAAAAATCGACGGATTTTTTGGCTGCCGGCTGCCAGCTTTCGGGGCTGTGCGCGCCGGTGAGGAAAACGGCGAGGCGGGCGGTTTCGTTGAAAACCCCACCCCCAACCCCTCCCCCTCCGGGGAGGGGGGCCGATCCGAGCTCATAGCCGCCGCCCTCCCCGGAGGGGGAGGGGTTGGGGGTGGGGTTCCTCCGATACACTTTCCCAAACTCAAACAAACGCAAATCCGGCTGTTGCCGGTTCTGGTTGTTGCGAATGGCTTCCAGGCCGCTGAATACCAGGGTTGGCCTAAGGCAGTCGAGGCCCTGGTTGGCAGTATTGTGCACGTACACCAGTTCTTCCTGGGGTACGGGGTAAATGGCAGTCGGGCCGGTGTACCAGGCCGAGTTGGACAACGAGAGACTCATAGCCTCGTTGAAGCCCTGTGCGGCCAGGAAATCGGCGGCGAAGTTGCGCAGCTTGTCCGGGTTGGGTTTGGGCGTAATTTCGATACTGCTGCGCAGGTGGGTCGGCAGAGGAACGTTGTCGAGCCCGTGTACCCGCAGGATTTCTTCCACGATATCTGCTTCGCGCAGCACATCGGGCTTGTTGGTCGGCACGATGGTCGTCAGCCCGGCAGGCGTTTCATCGGTCATACCGATACCGAGGGCGGAAAGGATGGTTTTGATCTTTCCGACCGGAAGGTCTTCGCCGATCAGGGCATTCACCTTGTCGTAGCGAATAGAAATGCGGGCGGATTCGATGGGTTGGGGGTAAATATCCACGACAGCCGAGGCCGTTTGTGCGCCGGCAAGTTGTTGCAGGAGAAAAACGGCGCGTTCGAGCGCGGCCACGCAACCGTTGGGGTCGGCGCCTTTTTCAAAGGTCCAGGCCGCGTCGGTGCGCAGGTTGTGGCGCAGCATGGAGCGGCGGATCCAGCGCGGGTGGAAGTAGGCGCTTTCGAGAAAAATACTCGTCGTGCTGTCTTTTACGCCGCTGGTAGCGCCGCCGAACACCCCGCCGATGCACATGGGGGCGCCGTTGCCGTCGCAGATCATGAGGTCTTCGGCAAAAAGTTTGCGTTCCGTTCCGTCGAGCGTGACGAAAGGCGTGCCGGCCGGCAGGGTTTGAACGATGATTTTGCCGCCGCCGACCTCCGCCGCATCGAAAGCGTGCAGGGGCTGGCCCATTTCGAGGCGCACGAGGTTGGTCACGTCCACCACGTTGTTGATCGGGCGCTGACCGAGGGCCAGGAGACGGTTTTTGAGCCAGTCAGGGCTTTCCTGTACCCGGATATTGTTGAGCAAAATGCCGGTATAACGGGGGCAGGCCTCCGTGTTTTCCACGCTGACGGGATAAGCGGCGCCGGAGGCCGGCAGGGCGCTTCGCCCTGGCAATCGAAGGGGCGACTGGGCGCCTTCGTGCACTTGCAGGTAAGCCGCCAGGTCGCTGGCCACGCCGAGGTGGTTGGTCGCGTCGGCGCGGTTGGGCGTAAGGCCGACTTCGATGACGGTATCGGCGTCCTGATTGAAATAAGTCGCGGCGGTGACGCCCAGCGGCGTGTCGGCAGGCAGCACCATGATGCCCGCATGGTCGTGACCGAGGCCGAGTTCGTCCTCGGCGCAGATCATGCCCTGCGAGGCGACGCCGCGCACCTTGCGTTCGGCGATCTGGAACAACGAACCGTCTTTGCTGAACACCTGGGCGCCGGGCAGGGCGACCATGACTTTTTGGCCGGCGGCCACGTTGGGTGCGCCGCACACGATGGAGCGTGTGACGCCATCGCCGACATCAACCTGGGTGGCCGAAAGGTGATCGGTGTCCGGGATGCGCTCGCAAGCCGTGACAAGGCCTGTGACGACCTTGTGCAAATCCACGGGCGAGGGTTTTACCGTTTCCCATCCTTCCACTTCCAGCCCCAGCGAAGTCAGTATATCGGCGATTTCTTGCGGTGTTTTATTTAGGTCGAGAAATTCTCGAAGCCAATTCAACGAAACCTTCATTCCTCAGTACAACACAGTTTACACGTAATTGGGTATATTGTTTTCGGGCAAAAATCACCCGAATTTGAGCAAAGGTAGGGAGAATATGGGAAAGGAAGGCGAAGGGGAGGGGGAAAACATGAGCAAGACCCGATGGCGCGCAATTTTTCGCAAGGGGAAAGCCAGACTTGGATTCGGTGTGCGTTATTTGCTTCAAAATCCTGCCCATGCCACACCGCTACGGACTCATTGGCTATCCCCTCGGGCATTCGTTTTCCCGGCGCTATTTCACCGAAAAATTCGTCCGTGAAAACATCCCCGATGCGCAATACGAGCTGTTTCCCTTGCCCGACATCGCGCAATTTCCGGCCCTGCTGCGCGATCACCCCGACCTGCGTGGCCTCAACGTCACCATTCCGCACAAACAGAGCGTCCTCTCTTTTCTCGACCGCCTCGACGAAACGGCTGCGGCTGTCGGCGCGGTCAATTGTATTCGTATCGCCAAGGGACGGCTGGAAGGATTCAACACCGACGTATTCGGTTTCGAACAGTCCTTGTCGGCTTTTTTGAAAAAAAATGGCGCTTTGCCGGGCCATTTGAACGCATTTGTCCTCGGTGCGGGCGGGGCAGCCAGGGCTGTAGCCTATGTGTTGAAAAAACTGGCGATCCCTTTCCTGACCGTTTCCCGCACGCCGCAGCGCCCTGGCGAAATCTCCTACGCGGCGCTCGCTTCCGCCGTCACCGAAGCGCCAGCGCTGTTCGTCAATACCACGCCGCTCGGCATGTCGCCCCACACGGAGACCTGTCCGGAACTGCCGTTCGAACGAATCGGCCCCGCCCACCTCGTGTTTGATCTGGTGTACAATCCCGCCGAAACCCTGCTGTTGCAACGCGCCGCCCAACAAGGCGCGGCTGTTCAGAACGGTCTGGAAATGTTGCATTTACAAGCGGAAAAAGCCTGGGACATCTGGCAGTCGGATCGCGATTAGCGGCCGGGCAACACCCATTCGTAGTAGTTGCAATCCGCATCTTCGCCGACCTTTTGCAACTGGTGGCGCTGCACAAAGGTTTTGCAGGCGGCCAACACCTTTTCAGCTGTTTTTTGCGGGTTGGCCGGCACGTCGTAGTTTTTCAGTTCAATGACGAGCAGGGGTTTTTCATTAAAACGGGACAGCAGATCCTTGTCGGGCTCGGCGCCTTCGAGGATCAGGGAATAATGCGCCAGCGTCATCTGCGTCGGGGTGCGCGACATTTTGCAGGCCACGATCGGCAGGCCGCTGCGAAGGGAGATCTGGTAGGCGCGCTCCGACACTTTGGGGTTGTCGTCGGTGATCAGGTCGATGTTTTCGTTGCCCACGTGGAAGAAGGGCAGGGGCAGCACCGCCTGGTATCGGTTGTAGTCGATGGCGGGCAGGCCGTTCAGGTATTTTTCCTGAAACAGGTTGTCGTACACCGAGTCCGTGTGATAGTATCTACAAAAATTGGCGGTATCGACGGCCGTCACGAGCCCTACCGCGCCGGCAAGGGCATAGCCGGCCCTTTTGGGCAAAGAGCCGGAGAACGAAAGGCGATTGACGACATAGAACACCACGATCCAGGCCGGGTAAAAATCCGCCCAGTTGAAGCGCGCCAGACAGCGAAACTGGCTCACCTGTGGCGTGATAAAACGCAGGAAATAAAAGGGACTCAGCCAGTTATCATATTTCAGGTTGCCGCCGAACATCTCCACGTAGTCGCCCATCGCCGTCGAATAACCGATGATACCGACCAGCAGCATCAGCCAGACAAACGATTTTGCCACGGGCATACTTTCCGCGGGTTTGTTGCCGGTGGCCAGCCGCCAGTTGAGCGATACGATCCAGCCGATAAAGGCCAGCATTGCCCCGTAAATCACCGCCGAGCCGAGAAAGGCAAACTGCTCCATCGCCCAACCCTGGGTGCGGACGAATTGCGGCATTTTGAGGAAGCCGTAGGCCCGGAAAATAGCCCCTGACGGCAGTCGCCAGTCGGCCAGCCCGTAGCCGTTGCCGACCGGTCGCAGCGCGTAGTACTGGTCGATCAGTCGTACAAACCCGAGGGTGACGACCAGGGCTACCAGCGGAACGGCGCTCAACGACAAGGCGCGCAGGCGTTGTGGCCAGTTTTTTTGAAAAAACGCCGCAAAAACGCCGAACGAACCCACCATTACCCCTAAAATGGGTAGGTGATACAGGTGAAAAAACGCCGCCAGCACCAGCAAACCCAGCAGCCCCAGCGCCGGCCGCCAGGGCCATTCGTCGCGTTGCAGGCGTTCGTAACAAATGAGCAACAAGAGCATGGCGCCCAGGTAAAAACTGGAAAAGGCCATGTTCATATTGCCAAAAAAACGAAACATCTGCGGCGAAGCCCACACGATCCCGATGCTCATGACGGCGTTCAGCCAGGGATTAAAGCCCAGCCGGCGCCCGATGCCGAAAGCCAGCGCGGAGGCCAGCAAAAGGTTGGCCAGCATCAGGAAATGAAACAGCGGAATGGCGGATTGGCCGACCGGCAGCCCCACATCGCGCAGCAGGTGCAGGATAAAAGCAAAAGCGGGCGTGTTGTCGGTGTAAAAAATGTTTTCACCGTAGGGGTAATTCATGCCCTGGAACTGCGCGTAGTCGCCGGCCGGGTTGTACTGCACATAATATTGCAGGGTGTAATAATTTTTCAGCCCGTCGAAGGCGTTCATAAACATGTGCCCCCGCGGATCGGTAAAGTACTTGTTGTATGTAAAAACGATCAGCAGCGTCTGTACGACGAGCATGACGGCGAAAGCGCGTTGTGCGGGGGAAAAACGGCGAATCTGCATAACAGGCGAATCTGGCGAAGTTGCAAAGATAGGCGCGTAATCCGCTTTTCGAAACCCGGGGAAAAGGGCGCTAAGGCAGCGAATTTTCAAGGCGCTCTGAATCCGATATCGTAATTTCGCGCCGGTTGCGGCCCTGCAACCGCCAACATTTGCCAGACAATTAAAACCGACCGAGATGTCCACCGAACATACGCCCGACAACAGCCGCCCGGTAGTTGATTTTACCAATACGGAAATTGCATTTGCCCACTTTTCTGACCGTGAATTGAAAAAAACTGCCTGGCTGTTCAACCTCATGAACAAACCCTGGATTGTCAAATACGGCTCCTCCCTGGGGCTTTGGGCTATCGAAAACCGGCTGCCTTTTGCCGAAAAAATCGTTAAAAACACCATTTTCGAACACTTCGTCGGCGGTACGACCCTTCTAGACTCTCAGCCCAACATCGAGCACCTCGCCAAATTCAACACCCTGACCGTGCTCGACTACGGCGCGGAAGGCAAGGAAGCGGAGACGGATTTCAACTATACGATGAATGAAAACCTGCGCGCGATTGATTTCGCTTCCCGTGCGGGCACCATCCCCGTGGTGAGCTCCAAGATCACCGGCCTGGCGCGTTTCGGTTTGCTCGAACGTATCCAAAGCGCGCAACAACTCACACGCGAAGAACTGAACGAATACCGCAACGTGCTCAAACGCATCGACGCGATCTGCTACCATGCCGCCCAAAAAGGCGTGTCTGTGTTCTACGATGCCGAGGAAAGCTGGATTCAGGACACTATCGACCACCTCGTGTGGCTCATGATGCGGCGTTACAACAAAAAACGTGTGGTGGTGTACAACACCTTCCAGATGTACCGCAAAGACCGCCTCAAATTCCTGTTCGAAAGCTACGACCGCGCCAAACGCGAAGGTTTCCTGCTCGGCGCCAAACTGGTGCGCGGCGCCTACATGGAAAAAGAAGCCAAACGCGCCGCCGAAATGGGCTACGAAAACCCGATCAATCCCGATAAAAACGCCACCGACGACCACTACAACACGGGCATGCGTTTTTGTATCGATCATTATGAAACCATGGCTTCCTGCAATGCCAGCCACAACGCGGAAAGCGCGCGCCTGCAAGCCGAATTGATGGACAAAAAAGGCATCCCGCGCGATCACCCGAACCTGATGTTCAGCCAGCTCTTCGGCATGAGCGACAACCTGACGTTCAACCTCGCGGCAGCTGGCTATCGTTCCAGCAAATACGTGCCCTACGGTCAGGTCCGCGACGTTGTTCCCTACCTCATTCGCAGGGCCCAGGAAAACACGTCCGTCACCGGCGATGCCGGTCGCGAACTGGCCCTGATTCTTCAAGAGGTAAAAAGAAGGGGGATTTGAGTTTCGGGCAATGAGCTTATGAATCGCCGCCCGAGGCCCTGGTTTTTCCGTGCTGCAACCTGCTTGCGGCGCTCCATACCAATGCCGCGATTGGGGCGTCATGCAGGAAATTATTGACCAGCGCGTGCAGGAAAAAACTCAGCAGTCCCAGGGCAATCCCCAGTTCGAGCCAAAATGCATCGCGGGTGGTTGCCCGCCGTACGCGGCGCCCGCTTTCCAGCAGCACCCAGCCAGTCAGGGCCAGCCAGATCAGCAGTCCGGGCCAGCCTTGCTCGCTCAGGGCCTGCCAGTACTCCGAATGCGCGCCGCCGCCCCGCCCGTAGTTCTGCGGTCCGCGTCGCTTGATCGGCGCCGTGATGCTGATGCGGGTCATTTCCTCAGGGCGCTGATAACCCAGGTATTGGAACTGGAACGTGCCGGGCCCGAAGCCGGTCAGGGGGCGATCGTCCGCCATTCGCCGGGCGCACGACCAACGGTTGAGGCGCTCGAGTGAAGAAACGTCGGTGGCCAGCCGGGCCTTTACGGGAACCTGCAAACTGATGGCCAGGGCGCCCGCTGCCAGGGTGAGGACAGCGAGTGCCAGGCGCGCTTTTTTTCCCGAAAAAACAAACCAGCTACCTGCCCAACAGCACAGCAAAAGCGTGAGCAGCGCCGCCCGCGAACCTGAAAGTATCAGCGCTGCGATGAATAAAACACTCAGAAAAACGGTCGACCATTGCTTCAAAATACCGCTTTCGGGCCTTCGGGCGCCGACCCACCAGCCGATGCCCATGACCATGACCGCTCCGAACACCGTGTGGTCGGCGAAAAAGGGCATGGGCCCCAGTGCGGCCTGATCGGCTTGAAAATGGTAGATCAGCCCGTGATGCAACAAGGTGTACACGGCGACGCCAGCCATGGAAAACCAGAACCCGGGCAGTGCTTTTTCCCACAGGCCGGGGAACAGCAGGACGCCCGCGCCAAACACCCACCAGTGTCCCATGCCGACGAGCCAGTATTTCCACGACACCAGCGGCAGGGTAGAGCAGGCGGTGGAAAAAGTGAACCAGGCTGCCCAGACCAGCAGCAAAATCACGAGGCTGCCGGCTCGGGGAAGCGGCCAGCCGGCCAGCCCCCAGGCCCCGACCAGCGCCAGTCCCGCCGCTGCGATCAGGGATTCGGCGGGCACGACCAGCGTAGAGGCGCCCATCGGCCATTCCACCGACCAGGGCAGGGCGATGAACAGGACCTGATACAAACGGACTAGCCAGGAAGGGGGCATTAGTAGGGTAGTGGTTTGATAATCAGATGATTAGCCTTCTGCTCTCCAATTTTTGATTTTATCGTGGCGCCTGTCATTGAACAATTCGAGTCTGCCGAAGCCTGCTACGCCGCTTTATTTCACGAACTCATTCATTCGACAGGGCATATAAGTCGCTTGGGCGGGGAAGAGGTGTAGCGCATCAAAACTATTTGCAAAGTGCCGCTATATCATCAATTTATGATACCAATAACTTTGTTAATATATTTACGAGAATATGGGACCGTAATTTCTTCTTTTGTTTCAAAAACGCCAATTATTTTTAAAGTATCTGAGTTTATTCTCCATAGTTCTACTTTACCCATGTTTTCGCCTCTTACAATTGGCTTACATATAATATTATTTTCTTTGTCATAAATTATGGGTATTTCACTTTCAAATACTTTAAATTTTTTATCAATAAAGAGTGAATTATTTATTTTTTTTATTTTGACTAAAGAAACATAGCCTATGTCAATAGGCATTACAAGGAAAAAATTTATGTCATCTATGTTTATAATGTTACTTGTTATTGTGGAATCAAAATAAAAAACGTTTTGCCTTGCTCCATTTGACCAAACGAAGGGATGCATCTGAATTGAATCTTCGACACCATTGTCATTAAATATCTTTAAATAATACAAATTGTCTTCTGTTACATAATAGCAATATTTAAAATATGCTTCTTTTTTACATATGGAATCGATGGGGGCATTAGAGGGCTCACTTTTTTTATTGTTAGCAGGTTTATGCTGACAACACCCTCCAAAAGATAAATGTAACAACAACAAAAAAAACAAAAACACTCTCATGTTAGGGCTTAATATTTAATTTGCTTACTATTTCTTTATAATGATTTGCCTCATTTGACAAAACAAAGCATTGTCGCATATCGAAATTCTTCAAGCTAATATCTGCTTGTTATTGTCCTGCCCTCCTTTTGGTCTGACCTATACTGGCGAACTTAGTCTGTTTCATATAACTTCCTGGGGACGTCTAGACAAGAAGACCTTCTTTTTATTATTTTTTTTGATTCAATAGGCATCGCAGGTCTAAACCCTCGACAGAAAATGCCTTAGCAAACCTTTTAGATGTTTTTAAATCATCTTCGTTAGCAAGCGAGTGATCAATATTGTCAAACTTTAAAGTACTAAAAAAAGCGGCGAAGTCATTGCTTTCAAAACCCTTTAATCTAAATATCTCCTCGCTTTTGGAGTTGAATGCAAAAATAAAATTATCATTAATAAAGAATTCATTAAACATGCCCCAGTCCAGGTGTATTTCAAAGAAAACAATATTATTAGCAAACCCTTTACTTTGTAGTAGTTTATATGCGATGGGTTCGGACAAAAAAATGCAAACCTGTTCACTGTTATGAACTAGATCTATGTGTTCAAGGAGTTTAATTTTGGCGTTAAGTGTCATTAAGTTAGTATCAAGACCTTGTCCAGCAGCTATAAAAGTTAAAACAAAGAAAATAAGGCTACAAAGAGCGTTTTTCATATTAATTTTTATTTTTTCGATATATTTTTTCTCCTTGAAATGCTCGCGTACCGCTAGTGTTTCCTGCTTCATGTTCACGATTGGAAACGCCTTGACTAGGGTGTGTCTGAAAAGCATTTGAGGTAAAAACCAGTTCGTAAATTTGCCTATGTGACGTTATGAACTACATGATAATCAATGGGATGCGATTAAAGAATTGTTTCCTAATCAGGCCGCTAAACAAGGCCGCCCAGGTCACACTTTGCGCTGGGGATAACTCTATTTTTGCCTTTTAGGCGGGCTGCAGCCGCCTTTCTTTATAGTTCGATCTGAACCTATTACCACAGTGCCTTTTACCTTTTTTTGAATTTCTTCCCATTCGCCGGGAGTAAATAAATCTCCCGGGGCATCAAAATATTCAAGTTGGTTAAAATTAAAATCTTTTGGGAATTCTGCAATTTTACTATGCCCAATATCTAGGTATTTTAAATTTTGAAGCGATCTAATATTATCGGGCAATTTACTAACTCTTGTATATCTTATGTTTATCTCTTCAATTGATTGAGGAAGTGAATCTGGAAAGGATCTGCAAGTCAAACAATGTGATATGTCAAAAACTTTTAGTTTAGAAAGACGATTGTTTATTTTAGGGTAGGTTATATCGCCTCGAGAAAACAGGTTTAAAATTTCAATATTATTTAAATTATTTATATTTTCTGTAATCTCGACGCTTCTGGGAAAAGAAAGCGAGAGCACACGAATGCTTTTAAATGCGTAAATATTATTTTGCCATTCATTCTCATCTGAATTTTCAGGGCATGATATGTTAAGGCCCCAAATATTTTGCCCTACACTTTTATCTCCATTGGGGTAAAGTGTTGGTACGCCAATTGAAGATATCACACATAAGGATGGCAGTAATAAAAAGGCATCTGGAATCGTGTCAATATTGCAATCGTATGTAAAATAGAGATATTTCAAATTTGCAAATTCATTTCTCCGGGCTTCAATTTCTCGTATATATTTATTCTTTGTTGAATCCGGATAAGCGCCAAACCATAAAGCCTCGACATTTTGGGGTTCTATAAGTGCACTGTCAATGTTTGTATAGCCTTTATCGCCCAAGTAGACAATGGGAATGATGTGGTTTTGCCCATATAAAGGAATAAAGGTTGTTACAAAAATGATATTTAATATATGTTTCACAATTGATTGTTTTTTATCGATAATCTCTTTTACTGGAAGTAATGTGCTCTGCCCTTTCTTTCGCAGTGCCAAAAATAAGCAGGGAGAGAGTTAAAAAAAAACTATATTGTGTAATTAAATTTATAAACAATTTTTTCTTTGACAGACGATGAGATAGATATCATTTTGGGTAAATTGCTTTGCTTAAAATAATAAGTTTTTCTAATAACGTTATTAAAATATTCAAGCGAAACATTCCCTTTTTTAATGTAAAAATAAAAATATCGTTTTGAGTTTTTATGGAAAGAGATTAATTTAAAAGCCTTTCTATTGAAAATGTAATGTACTTTATAATCCGCTCCTTCGAGCAAAACCGTATCGACAAATGGATTTGCATTATACACACAAAAGTCGCCGCTTTTATTGTACTCATAAATTTTTCGGTTATAATACCTATTGACACACCCGCCTGTGCCCCTTCCGGAAATCGAGAAAAAAGTATTTGATGCCCTCCTCCACTTTTCAGTAAGGTTCCCTTCTGCATTATAATGATACTTCGTTATGACACTATCCAAATTATTTTTAGAATCAGGGCCATACCAATATTCAATACATTTAACAACCTGCCCCTTGTTATTATAAATAAAACTATCGACGTGGATATCTGTCTTGTTTGGGTCACCCGCCTGCCATGGCAAAATATTATATAATTCTTGCTTGACTAATTGTCCGCGTTGAATAATTTTTATGCTGTTGTAAGTAAAATTTGGTTTTGACGCGTTTGTCGAAGTTGTAGCAGTTTTTATTTTTACGTAATCTTCCTCATAGATAAATAACGATTCAGATTTTATATATTTGTTTAATTCGTTAATTTCAATATTTGGGCTACAATTGCTATTCAAAGTTAGTTGATATGATTGCAGGGTGTCAATTGCGCCATTATATAAAATTCCATGACAGGTTATTTTTCTTATTTTATATTTATACAATATGCTCTGATCAAATAAACTATAATCCAGATTTACGAACTGTAGATCTGGGAAATTGATTTGGCAAGTACCTGAATAACTTGTCAGAACTAGCAAAAAAAGCAATACAATTAATTTTTTGTTCATTTCAGCCTAAAAACTCTATTATGAAAGTGGGCCAGGTACGAATTTAGCAGCAGGAGAACGGCGAGGTCCAATCAAAGAGAGGGGCATTTTTAAAATTTTTTGTTGTAAAAATTAAATCAAAATGTTTAATTTGCAGCACAAAACAGCCCGCCTCGTGCCGAAAGAAAAAACAAATAACCCGGAGCGCCAACCCTTTCTCAAAGGGCGAGGCGCCCAGATCAATCCGGTCTCGCGGTTTGAAAAACACGTAACCGACGCGCAGCCGGTCGATTGGGCGCTGGTGGAAGCCGACTGGGAAACGCCCGATTTGCCCACCGAATACCTCGAAACTCACCCCAAAACTATCCTCAACAAAGTCGAGAGCGCCGATATCCCCATGGAATGGAGCCTCAACCCCTACCAGGGCTGCGAGCACGGCTGCATTTATTGCTACGCCCGCAACACGCATCCTTACTGGGGCTTTTCAGCCGGGCTCGACTTCGAGCGCAAGATCCTCGTGAAACGCAATGCCGCCGAACTGCTTGAAAAAGAATTGAAAAAAAAGACCTGGAAAGCGGCGCCGGTCATGTTTGCCGGCAATACGGACGTGTACCAACCCGCAGAACGCAAATTCGGCATCACTCGCGCCTGCCTCGAAGTCTTCTGGAAATACCGCCACCCTGTGGGCATCATCACCAAAAACAGCCTGGTGCTCCGCGATCTCGACCTGCTCGCCCAACTGGCTTCCGAAAACCTCGTCAGCGTAGCGCTCAGCATCACCACCCTGAACGACGAACTGTGCCGCTTCCTCGAACCCCGCACCGCCACGCCCCGCCAGCGGCTGCGCACCCTCGAAACACTGGTGGCGCGCGGCATCCCCGTGTTTGTCATGATGGCGCCCATCATTCCCGGCCTCAACGACCACGAAATATTGCCCCTGGCCAAAAAAGTAGCCGATCTGGGCGCCTCGGGCATCGGTCACGGCATGGTGCGCCTCAACGGCGACGTAGCCCTCATCTTTGAAGACTGGATTCGCAAAACCATGCCCGACCGCGCCGACAAGGTGCTCAACAAAATCCGCTCCGCCCACAGCGGCGAGCTGTACGACCATCGCCCCGGCCTGCGGATGCGCGGCGAGGGCAAAATCGCGGAGATCGTGTCGGCGCAGTTCAAACTGGCGCGCGAACGCTTTTTTAAAGACCGTAAAATGCCGAAACTGAATTGCGAACTGCACGAGCAGTTCAAAACGGGGCAGATGAGTTTGTTTTGAAGGCTGACACTCACACCCTCGTAATCTTCGCCCCGATCGCATTCAACCGCTGATCGATGTACTGATACCCGCGATCGATCTGGTGCACGTTGTGGATACGGCTCGTGCCTTTGGCCGACAAGGCGGCGATCAGCAGGGCTTGTCCGGCGCGAATGTCGGGCGAAGTCATGTCGATACCGCGCAGCGGGTAGCGGCGGTCCAGGCCGATCACGGTGGCGCGGTGCGGATCACACAGGATAATCTGGGCGCCCATATCGATCAGTTTGTCCACGAAAAACAGGCGGCTTTCAAACATTTTCTGGTGGATCAGCACGCTGCCCCGGGCCTGGGTGGCCACCACGAGCACGATCGACATGAGGTCGGGCGTAAAACCGGGCCAGGGCGCGTCGTAGATGGTCAGGATGGAGCCGTCGATGAAGGTGCTGATCTCGTAGCGTTCCTGCGCCGGGATGTGCAGGTCGTCGCCTTTTTGATCGATCTGAATACCGAGCCGTTCGAAGGTGTGCGGAATGATGCCCAGGTGCGGAATGCCCGCGTTTTTGATCGTGATGTCCGACTGCGTCATGGCGGCAAGGCCGATGAAGGAGCCGATTTCGATCATGTCGGGCAGGCAGCGGTGTTCGGCGCCGCCGAGGTGTTCCACGCCTTCGATTTCGAGCAGGTTGGAGCCGATGCCGCTGATGCGGGCGCCCATGCTGTTGAGCATGCGGCAGAGTTGCTGCACGTAAGGCTCGCAGGCGGCGTTGTAAATGGTGGTTTTGCCCTTGGACAGCACGGCGGCCATCACCACGTTGGCGGTGCCGGTGACGGAGATTTCGTCCATGTGCAGGTAAGTTCCCTGCAAGCCCTCCTTGGGCTGTTGCACGTAGTAAATATCTTTTTCGTCGTCGTATTTGAACTCGGCGCCCAGTTTTTGAAAGCCCAGAAAGTGGGTGTCGAGGCGGCGGCGGCCGATCTTGTCGCCCCCGGGTTTGGGCAGGGTAGCGCGCCCGAAGCGGGCCAGCAGCGGGCCGATCAGCATGACCGAGCCACGCAGGCGCTGGGCGTCTTTCATGAAAGTGTCGGAACGCAGGTAACTGATGTCGATGGTGCCTGCACAGAAGCGCCACGTATCGGCCGATTGTTGCTCGACGGTGACGCCCAGCCCGTGCAGCAGTTCGATCAGTTTGTTGACGTCGAGGATGTTCGGAACATTGGAAATGGTGACGACATCGTCGGTGAGCAGCACCGCGCTGATCACCTGCAGCGCTTCGTTTTTGGCGCCCTGGGGCAGGATTTCGCCATGCAGATGCTGGCCGCCGATGACTTCAAAAGTGTCGAGTTGCATGTCTTGGACAAAGGGTTTGGGGATTTACCCGGTTTGGCGGGGGCGAAAGTAGGGAGAACGCCGCTTTTGTACGGTGGGCTGCGGGAATTTTGAGCCCGGACAAATAAAAAGCCCCCGGCGTGTTTGCCGGGGGCCCAGAATTTTATCCAAAAATGCCTTTTCGCGATTAAGCGATCTTGACATCTACTGCATTCATTCCTTTTTTACCGCGTTCGGTGCGGTAGGTTACCTTGTCGCCTTCACGAATGTTATCGATCAAGCCACTGATGTGAACGAAGATTTCTTCGCCCGAGTTGTTGTCAACAATGAAGCCAAAGCCTTTGGTTTCATTGAAGAACTTTACTGTTCCACTGTACATTGAAAAAAATTGAAATTGATGATCTTGGCAATGTGCCGCTGCAAAGGTAAGGGTGTTTTTTTGTAAAAAACTGATTTTCAATTTTTTGAGCAAAAATTATCTTTCGCAGGTAAAAAACGGCCTTCCGGCCTGGCCGGAAGGCCGTTGAAATTGCTATCAACAAGATACCTCGGGGGCAATCAGGCGAGCTTGACGTTCACTGCATTCGACCCTTTTTTACCCTCCTCGATTTCGAAGGTGACCTTGTCGTTTTCCCGGATTTTATTGACGAGGCCGCTTACGTGCACAAAGATTTCTTTGCCCGAATTGTCCTCGCGAATGAACCCGAAGCCTTTGGTTTCGTTGAAAAATTTTACTACTCCAGTGTACATTGAAAAAAAATTGAAAAAAGTGATTTGGCTAAATGCCTCATCAAAGGTAATACAATAAATTGGTTTTCAGGGTATTTAGATGCCGCTCGTCAGCCACATCCCGGCCAGCGCAGTCAGAAAATACGGCACCAGTGTGGCCGCGCCGCCATAGTCCTGCGCCAGTCGCTGACCGAAGAACAAACACAGCAATGCGGCTGCCGCCACCGCCTGCCCGTAAAACGCGAGGGTGTGCGCGCCGCTCAACAGCATCTGCCCCGCGCCGGCAGCTGACAGCGCCCCCGCGCTGACTTCCAGCAGGGTGATGAGGGGCATCATCATGGAAACCATCCCGGCCAGCGGGCTTTTTTTAAAATGGTCGCGGAAATAGGCCAGGTTGCCCTGGTAGTGCAACACCTTGTCGAGGCCCGACTGGAGGAAGAGGATGGCCATGAAAAGCGAAACGGCGAGTTGCGGGAGCATATTTATACTAAACATCTGTTTGTCAAATTTTTATCTTAAAAATGCTTCCAGCCCTGCGCTTTCAGTTCGTGCAGGTTTCCGCCCTTGGTGTTCAGTTTGACGCCGTCTTTGGCATCCAGCATTTCACCGGCGATATAAATATCGGGCAGGTATTTGACCTTGTCCACGTCCTTGGGATCGATGGTGAACAAGAGTTCGTAGTCTTCTCCCCCGCTGAGCGCGCAGGTGATCGGGTCGAGTTTGAAGTTCAGGGCCTGCATCTGCGTGTCGGGGTGAATAGGCACGCCGCTTTCCTCGATCAGAGCGCCCACCTTGCTTTGTTTGCAGATATGAAACACTTCCGAAGCGAGCCCGTCGGAAATATCGATCATGGCCGTCGGCAACAGTTCGGCTTTGCGGAAAGTATCGATCATGTCAGTTCGCGCTTCGGGTTTGAGTTGCCGGCCGATGATGTATTGCTGGTTGTCGAATTCGGGTTGCACGTCGGGGTTTTCCTGCCAGATGCGTTTTTCGCGTTCGAGCAACTGCAGGCCCAGGTAAGCCGCGCCGAGATCGCCCGTGATGCAGATCAGGTCGCCCACTTTTGCGCCGGAGCGGTACACCAGGCGGTCGGGTTCCACGGCGCCGATGGCCGTGACGCTGATGATGAGGCCGCGGGGCGAAGAGGTGGTATCGCCGCCCACCAGATCGACGCCGTAGTGCTGGCAGGCGGTTCGGATGCCGTCGTAGAGCTCATCAAGCGCTTCCACGGAGAAGCGGTTGCTGAGGGCGATGGAGACAGTGATCTGGCGCGGGATGGCGTTCATCGCGCAGATGTCGGAGAGGTTGACGACCACGGATTTGTAGCCCAGGTGTTTGAGGGGGGTGTAAGCCAGGTCGAAATGGATGCCCTCGACGAGCATGTCGGTGCTCACCACGGTAGCCAGCGGGCCGTTGAACACCACGGCGGCATCGTCGCCAACGCCCCGCAGGGTGGAAGGCTGGCGCAGGGGAAAATCGCGTGTGAGGTGCTCGATAAGGCCGAATTCGCCGTATTCGTTGACGTCTGTGCGGGTCATTTTTTGAAATAAATTTTAGTGGTTCAGGGGCAAGGGTTTTGATTGAACGCGATGGTCCGTTTATTTTGTCAGGGTCGAACGCATGGGGAGGTTGCCAGGGACGATGCCTTTTTGTTCAAAATTTCCCCGCGCGGTTGCAAAAATACGAGCTTGGCCTGCGAATAGCGACCTGCATTTTTGAAAGGGTGATGCTGATTTGCAATTGGTGAGAAAGGGATGAAGAACCCCAAAAACCAGGCTGCATTCTTGTGCTACCCAATAGCGCATTTCCTGTTTAGTCGAACACTACTTATCCGAAGTGCCTATATCTGGCGCCCTCCGAAGACGACCATGGCACAGAACAAGGGGAAAGACTGGATCACAATTAAATAAAAGCCGACACGTGCAATTACACTGCCGTCATTCCTGCTGTCCGCTCAATTGCTCCAGTCGCTTTTCCAGTTCCCGCACCTTCTTCTGCAGGTCCGGCAACTGTTTGAACACCACGTAGGCCCGCACGTAATCGTTGTAGGGAATGGCCGGCGAACCGAACAGCGCCTGCCCAGGCGTTTTGATCGATGAGCCCACGCCGCTCTGCGCCTGCAACTGGGTGCCGTCGGCGATGAGCAGGTGACCGGCCAGGCCCACTTGTCCGCCCAATACCACGTTTTCACCCACTTTGGTGCTGCCGGCAATGCCCACCTGGGCTGCCATGACCGTGTTGCGGCCCACCTCCACGTTGTGGGCGATGTGTACGAGGTTGTCGATTTTGGTGCCGGCCCGGACGAGGGTGCTGCCGATGGCGGCGCGGTCGACGCAGGTATTGGCGCCGATTTCCACGTCGTTTTCGAGCACGACGTTGCCTACTTGCGGTACTTTTTTCCAGCTGCGGTCGGGTTGTGGCGCAAAACCGAAGCCGTCGGCGCCGATCACCGCGTTGGCGTGAAGTACGCAGTTGTCGCCGATGACGCATTCGTGGTGGATTTTCACTCCCGGGAAAATCCGGCAGTTGCGGCCGATGCGGGCGTTTTGGCCGATGAATACCTGGGCGCCGATCACTGTGCCGTCGCCGATGGCCACGCCCGCTTCCACTACCGTAAAATCGCCGATGGCGACGCCGTCGCCGAGGGTTGCCGAGGCATCGATGGCTGCCCGTTCCGACACGCCGCCAGCGCCGCTTTGCGCCGCCTGAAACTGGCTGAGCAGGAAGGCCAGGCTGCCGCGAACGTCGGCCACACGAAGCAGGGTGGCGCCGACCGGCTTGCTGGGCTGAAAGTCCTTGCTGACCAACAGGATAGAGGCCCGGGTGGTGTACACCAGGGCTTCATATTTGGGGTTGTCGAAAAAACTGAAATCGCCTTCTCCCGCTTCTTCGATGCGGGCCGGGCGGCTGACGGTAGCCTGCGGGTCGCCTTCAATGGTGGCGTTGAGCAGGTGGGCAAGTTCGGCGGCTGTGATTTTCATGCCGTAAAGGTAGACGACAATTGCATCGGGTTGCCTGCTTACAGGTCAATTTCGAGCAAGACGGGGCAGTGATCGGAGTGTACGACCTCGTTGAGTTGCCGGGCGCTCACGATATGAGGCGCCAGGTTGTCGGTGACCGACTGGTAATCGATGCGCCAGCCCTTGTTGTTGCCGCGCGAGCCGGCGCGAAAACTCCACCAGCTGTACTCCACTTTTTCGGGGTTGACATGCCGGAAAGCATCCGTAAAGCCGCTTTCAAACCAGCGGGTCATCCATTCGCGTTCTTCGGGCAGGAATCCGCTGCTTTTTTTGTTGCCTTTGGGGTCGTGAATATCGATTTCCCGGTGCGCGATGTTGTAGTCGCCTACCACGATCAGCCGGGGTCGTTCTTTTTTTAACTCATTGATCCACAACAAAAAATCTTCAAGGAATTGCATTTTGAAGCTTTGCCGGACATCGCCCGTGGTGCCCGAGGGGAAATAACAATTGAGCAGCGTCCAGTCGCCGAAATCGGTGCGGAGGATGCGCCCTTCGCGGTCGTAGGGCGCCAGTCCGCACCCGATGACAACGCGTTCAGGTTTGACTTTACTAAAAGTAGCCACCCCGCTGTAGCCTTTTTTCTCGGCCGAGTGCCAGTGGTGCACATAGCCCAGGGCCTCCAGTTCGAGCATCGGCACATCCTCGGGCTGCGCCTTGGTTTCCTGCAGACAGACGATGTCGGGCTTTTCAGCCGCGATCCATTCGATAAAGCCCTTTGAGATGGCAGAGCGTATGCCGTTGACGTTGTAGGAAATGATGCGGAGCATGTCGGGACTGAACGATTGGTTCGCCTGGTGGAAAAGTTGGTTCGCGGCGTTTGCCCAAAGCAAACAAGCGGCAGTTAGATAGAGTGTAAATTATTGCAAATCAGGCATTTGAAAGCCAGTTTTGTAAATCTGACCGTGCTATTATCTCAGCCTTCCACCAGCGTCCCCACGGCCTCACCGGCGACGATACGGCGCAGGTTGTCGGGCGAATTGATGTCGAAAACGATGATGGGCATGTTGTTTTCCTGACACAGGGTGAAGGCGGTCATGTCCATCACTTCGAGGCCCAGGCTGATAACCTTGGTGAAGGTGAGCTTGTCGAATTTGACGGCATGGGGGTCTTTTTCCGGGTCGGCCGTATAAATGCCATCCACGCGGGTGCCTTTCAGGATGACGTCGGCGCCGATTTCGTTGGCGCGCAGCGCGGCGGCGGAGTCGGTCGTGAAGTAGGGGTTGCCCGTGCCGGCGGCGGCGATCACGACGCGGCCTTTTTCGAGGTGGCGGATCGCGCGGCGGCGGATGTAGGGTTCGGCCACGTTTTCCATTTTCAGGGCGGTCATCAGGCGGGTGTACACACCGATGCTTTCCAGGGCGCTTTGCAGGGCCAGGCCGTTGATCACGGTGGCCAGCATGCCCATGTAATCGCCCGTGACGCTTTCGATGCCGGCGTCTTCCGACTGGATGCCGCGGAAGATGTTGCCACCGCCGATGACCACGGCGACCTGAACACCCATTTCGTGTAATTCCTTGATCTGGCGGGCATAATGCTGGAGCATATCGGCCTCGATGCCGAATTTTTGGCGACCCATGAGGCTTTCGCCCGAGAGTTTAAGCATGATGCGACGGTAGCGTAGTTTGCTCATCGAAAACAGAAAAACGTTTGAATGGAAAGGAACGGGCGGGGCGATTAGCTCGACAAAGGTCTAAAAAAATGCGGCAAGCCTTTCCAGGCCCGCCGCATTTAAAGGGACAAAATTTTTCAGCCCCCTGCTTTATTGCGCAAATCGCTCGTCGCGCAGGAATGACTCGTCGGTCAGCGTATTCAAAAAAGCGATCAGTTGCGTCTTTTCCGTGGCGTCGAGCGGGATGCCCAGAGAGCCGTCGGCCCGCCGCAGGACCGGATCGAGGGTAGGGGAGTCTTTGACTCCGGAGGCATAGTGATCCAGCACGCTTTCGAGTGTTTTGAACTTGCCGTTGTGCATGTAAGGCGCAGTAACCGCCACATTGCGCAGCGAAGGCACTGCAAATTTGCCGATATCCTCGCTAAACGTGCTCACCTCGGCACGCCCCTTGTCGAGGCTGAAATCGTTGAGGATGCCGTTGTTGCGAAAAGTCTGGTCTGTAAACAGATCGGTGGCATGGCAGGTCGCGCATTTTTGCTGAAAAACAGCGAGCCCGGCGAGCGCTTCGGCGTTCAGGTCGCCGCCCTCCTCTTTTCGAACATAATGGTCGTAGCGGCTGTCGGAACTCACCAGCATGGCCATATATTGGGAAAGGGATTGCAAAAAACGCGCAGTACTGATTTCCTCCGAGCCGTAGGCCTCGCGGAACAATCCCGGATATTGATTGCTGTTGCGGAGTTTTTCGAGCACATTGGCAGGCACTTCATCCATCTCTACCGGGTTCTGAATCGGGTTGAGCGGCACCAGATCGAGGTGCGGCACACCGCCATCCCAGAAAAAACTGGTGCGCCACAGCATGTTCTGCACCGGCAGGGCGTTGCGTTTGCCGAACTGGTTGTCGATGCCATGGCTGGTGGCGTGATCAGGATGTGTAAATGCTGCGTAGGAGATGTGACAATCGGCGCAGGCAATGGTATTGTCGCGGGAAAGGATGGGATCGTAAAACAGTTTTTTCCCCAATGCAAACCCCGCCTCTGTCACCGGGTTGGCAGCCAGGTCGTAAACTGGTTGCGGAAAATTGGACGGAATCTTCGGTCCGACAAAAACCTGCTCGTCCTTTTTACAGGCGGCGAAGGCCAATATCCAGCCGAAAATGCCGGTTATGATCAGTTTTTTCATCAGTCAGGCTTTTGATCAATGAAGGACAACCTGTTGCTCGTTGTGCCATCCCTTGCCTTCAATGCGCAACACGTACGTGCCCGAAGGAAGCGCGGAAGAGGGCAGGGTAATCTGGTTGGTACCCGCCGACAAAAAGGTCTGCTGTTGCAGCACGAGTTTGCCGTCGGCCGACCACAGGCTCAGGCGCGCGTCTTCGCCGTACAGGGTCCGCAGCCGGATATGCAGGTCGCTGGCCGTGGGATTGGGCACGACATCGATGGTAAACTGGGGCAGCGGACCGCCGGTTTCCGATACCTGTTGGATAAAATTATCCCGGCTGACAAGCCACAAATCAGGGTCGAACACCAGTTCGGTAGGGGTGAAGTCAAGTTGTGCCGTGAAAGTTTGCCCGCTGAAAGTGTGCTGCAACACCAGCAGCGTGTCGTGTTGCCCGTCGGTCAGTCGCACCTGCACCGGCATTTCAAAAAAGCTGACGGAAGAGTGGGAGGGAGTCTGCTCAAGTTTGATCGTCGCGAGCAAGGAAGGCGATATGGACCAGCTGACATCGTACGTAGGATATCCCTGGCCGTAGAACCAGTCGGCGAAAAATTCGTCGAGGTTTTTACCGGAACTGGCTTCCAGATGCGCTTTCAGATCGGCCGTGCGGGCATATCCGTAGGCCAGGGCGGGGTCGTTGAGGTAATTGCGGACCCCGGCGAAAAACGCGCTGTCGCCACATACCCAGCGGAGCATGTGGAGCACCATGGCGCCTTTGGCGTACGAAAGCCGTCCGCTGAAAATGCGGCCCACGCTGGTGGTGTCGTTCACCCAAACGGAGCCGTCGGGCTGACTGGTCGCCGAACTGATTCGCCCCGATTTGAAATTGTACCACAACTGTGGCTGCAGGTTTTCATAACAAAGTCCGCTCAAATAGGTCGCAAAACCTTCGTTGAGCCAGATGTCTTCCCACGAACCGCAGGTGACCTTGTCGCCAAACCAGTGGTGCCCCAGTTCGTGGGCCAGCAATTCGTAGCCAAAACTGCCGACGAAGGTCATGGTCTGGTGCTCCATGCCGCCGCCCCAGCCGAACTGGGCATGGCCGTACTTTTCATTTTGAAACGGGTAAAGCCCGAACAACTGGTCGTAAAGTTGCAGGTGCGATACGTTGGCCGGAATCATGGCCTGTGCCGTGCCCAGATTTTCCGGGTACACATAATTGACCATCAATGTGGTATCGCCGCCGTAGGGCACGGGCAATGTGAACACCTCGTAATCGGTCACCGCCATGCACACCAGGTAGGCGGCGATAGGGTAGCGGTGTTTCCAGTGGGCGGTGGTGAAGCCGCCGGCGGTCACCTCGCTTTGCAAAAGCCCGTTGCTGGCCGGGTGGTTGCCCTCTGGCGCCGTGATGAAAACATCGATGGAATCGATCTTGTCGGTCAGCGATTGTTTGCAGGGCCACCATTCCATGGCGCCGTAGGGCTCGGAAAGCGTCCACAGGATCGGCGTGCCGTTATGCTGGTTGGTTTCGAAAGAGCCGAAACCCGTCGAGGTCGGTTGCCCCTGGTAAAAAAAGGTGATCGAATCGGGCAGCAAAGCCGGCAGGGATTGTGGAAACTGCACCGTCAGCAGGTCGCCCGAATGCACGAACGACAAGCTGGCACCGTGGTACAGGATGCTGTCCATCGTAAGCGCCCCGGAGAAATCGAAATCGAGGCTGCCGAGCGTTTCGGCGGGCTCGAAAACGGTAGTCACTTCACCTTTGATGTAACGGACGGCGGGATCAACGGTCCAGTGGATGCGGCAATAGCGAATATCGCTGCGGTTGTCGGCGCTGTTGAGCCCGTTGCGGGGCTGTACATGCTGGCGCAGCCATTGGGCTTTTTCAGACTCGATAATGGATTCGAGCGGATCTGAAATTTGTGCAAACAGGCCCAATGGCAAGGCGATCCAAAGGCAGAAAAGAAGCAGCGGTTTCATTATTGTGCAGGTGCTGATGTGAGATATTCTTGTGGATTGGCAACAAATTCTTCCTTGCAAGAGGGGTTGCAAAACCCGTACACCTTGCCCTGGTAATGTGCCGTATCGGTCACGGAAGCGTCGATGCTCATGCCGCAAACCGGGTCGGTGTCGGAAGCCAGTTGAACCGGGGCCGCGGTAGTGGAGGAAGTGGCGCCGGTATTATTGGTATTGGGCGCCGCGGATTGCTGGCAGGCGCTGAGGGAGAAGGCAAGAACGGCTGCGCCGAACAAAAACTGGAATTTCATAAAAGCTCTTTTTAAAAATGACAAATAGCCCGTGCGTTACACTTATTGAGCCGCCTGGCGCTGCTGCAAGGTCGATAGCAAATGTTTGACCCGTGCCAATTGTGTCGCCACGACCAGTAATAAAACGATCATGAAAAAGACGGGTACGGGTACTATGGCAGACAGGTAGGCCAGGGCCCCAAAAACGAGGGCGGTGATCAGGTTGGAAAAAATCTGCCCCCGATCTTCTTTCGAAATCTGGAGTCTGTCGTGCCAGCGCAGGTAGGCGTTCATGAGGCGGGCTGCCAATTGGAGGCAGAAAAATACGGCAATTCCGGCCAGCGCAATCGTGATGTAGTCAGATATAAAAGGTACCATGGCTAATTTTAGCGTTAGAAAAGGCCGGGCAGCCTTGCGCCGCCCGGACCAACTTATCAAATAAAAAATCAATGGTTATGAACGTGATCGATGGAAAACATGTCGGCGTAGTTGTCCGCCACTGTTTTCGAATAGGGGCCCGCATGCGAGGTCGGATTGGCAGCCACGCTGATGATGGTGGGACTGACGAACATTTCCAGCACATCGACAAAAAGGTGTACGTGCGGGGCTTCTGAATTGGCGCGTACCAGCGCGGCCTCATGCGGCGTGTCGAGGTGTACTTCCTTGATATTGTTGAGCGTAGGACTGTTGTAGCCGCCGAACAAGCCGGTGTGGTACTCGATGGTATTGGCATTGGTGTTGGGGTCGAGGGGGGCTTGCGGCGAAGTGCCTTCTACTTTTACAAAGATGTAGCCGGCGTTCCAGCTCCAGTACATTCCGCTCGCTTCGCCCGCGGGGTCGAGCGCGCCCGTGCGTTCGCTGATAGGGCTCACGCTTTTGGCGCTGTCGATACCAATGATGAAGTGGATATGCGAATAGTCGCCCGCGGGGATGTTGTTCAGCGTGATTTCACGAGATTCCGAATCATCGCCCTTGCAGAGGAAATAGCAATCGTCCTGCGGCACGACGTATTCCTTGCCGTCGGTGGTGGTGAGCACGAAATTGCTGACGAAATAATTAAACGTGCTGAAATTGACCGTTTCTCCGGCTGCGTTGACGTAGTCTTTGCCAAACACAAGCGTTTCATCTCCTGCGCGGTTTTCAAATTCAAACGTGATGCTGCCTTCGCCGGCTACCGGATCGGGTTGGGTATCGTCTTTGCAAGCAGGCAACACAATGGCGAGCAGGAGAAGAGCAAACAGGGGGAACAGTAGTTTTTTCATAAAAACGGGTTGTTTAAAAAAAATTTGGGTTGTTTAAAAAATGTAATTGAACGTCGCCATCCAGCGGTTTTGCGCTGAAACAGCGCCTCCGCCCAGATTTTGATAAACAGGTTGTTGCCACGTAAAACCGATAGAAAAATGCCCGGTATACACATCCAGGCCGGCAGTTGCGAGGGTAACAACCCCGCCGGTATTATCCACGGCTTCGCCCTGATCGCGGTTGGCCTGCGAATAGTCGCTGAATACGCCTGCGTTGGGCAACAGGGTGATGCCGTGCAGGTTTTTCCAGTAAAAAATCCGGGCCGACCCGCTCAGGCGGTTGCCGAAGCGATAGTGGTCTTTGTTGCCGGTGTTGAATCGCGCGATGCCGTCCGAACTGAGCCCCCAGGCGCCCCTGCGGAGCGTGTATGTGGCGGAAACCATAAAGTCGGTACTGCCCGTGCCGGGTTGCAGGTTGGCGTGATACAACTCGCCTTCGGGGTTATAAAGATGGTGTTTGCCGGTAGGTAGTTTGAGACCGCCGCCAATTGTAAAAGTGTGCTGCCAGGCCCGGTGAAGGCTGTCGCCGCTGTCGAACAGGACGTAATTGGCAAGCAGGGAAATATCGCCGAGCCCCTGGGTATGCACGGGTACCCCGTGTTCAGTGCGGCGAAAATCGTGGTAGGGAGCAAGTACCAGCATCTGGACACGTTGCCACGGATAAAACCGCGCCATCATATCCACTGTGCGGAAATGCTCATCGGTCACATCGTCGCCGGCTAACAGTGCCGCGCGCGTGTGCGATGAGTTAAAACGTTGCTCCGACCACCGAAACCCGATGAAATGCCGGTGAAACTGGGGGAGGATACCGAAGTAATTGCCCCCAATTGAACACCCGCATACATCGCAGGCCGACGCGGCCGGCGCCAATGCCAGCAGCGCCACTGCGAGTAACAGTGTTCGCATAAGTCAGAAATTTGATGTGAAAAGGGAACTGGTTGTGGGGGAAGGCGCTACGCCCGAGGCGGCTTTTCCAATACCCTCGATTCGCCTTCAAGGGCTACGCCGCGGTAAGGAAGGCATCGGGAAGGTTCTGCCATTACGGTTTGGAGGAATGGCCATACGGGCAACTGTTCGGCAAACAACTGAAGGTCTTTGCCATCACGGAAAGACTCCGGCATTTGAGGCGTTTTACGTGCGTCGTTGCCCGCCGTGCCCATCATTTTTTTCTTTAAATAACACTTGCCGTCGCATTTCATCGACGGCTTGTTTTTGTTCTCGCAATGCCGGACATACAGGGAGCGGTTCAGCTGGTAATGCAGTACCCATGCCGTACGGACAGTTGCCTGTCCCAGCATGCAGCACACCATAAAAAGACTGAAAAACCGCTTCATTAATTTACAAATATTTAAAAATCAGGCAATTGCGCCCATTTTTTTGTTCGATACAAATAAGCGAACGGAAGGACCTCGCCCTCCCGTTCGCAAAGATCCGGATCAGGGCTTGGCCGTAAAGTGGATCGTCTGGGTAGTCGAGTGCGCGCTGTGGTCTTCCACGACCACTGTAAGCGTCATCGGGGTGTCGCCCGACAAGCCGGTGAACGTGTGCGTATGCTCGAAGTGGAAGTCCGTTTCGTCGTGAACGGTCGGGTCTTCTTCGAATACCACCGAATTGTCGGAATCGCGGGTGACTTTCACCGACATTTCGTGCAGGCTTTCGTCCGTGACCTGCATGTGCAGGTTCACCGAACCCGTGTAAACGCCGCCTTCGGTCGGGCTTTCAATAGTCAGTACAGGCGCCTGGGTATCTTCGTCTTCCTGTTTGTCTTTGCAGGCGGTAAACGAAAGGGCAGCGATAAACAGGGCTGCGAAGGCAGCCAAAAGATATTTTTTCATGATAGAAAAATCGTTGAGATGGATAATGAGTCAATAGCGCAACGCAACTGCCGTGGCTCGGCACGGACAGCAATATTGCAATAGGAAAATAAAAAATGGAAGGTATTGACTCAGGCGGCCGGGGGCCTGAAAACGCCGTGCCGGTGAGCAGCGGCGAAATGCGCCCTGTAAGGATGAAAATCGGCCTTCTCGGGCTGTTCGATGTTCTTTACCCGCAACTGCCAGGGCGCTTCCCAGAATACTTGCAGGTCTTTGCCATTGCGAAAGCCATCTGGCAGGACCGGGGCACTTTTATCATCTGTGTCCGATTCGGAAGCCGTTATCTTTTTTTTGAGTTGACACTTGCCGTCGCAGTGGAGCTTCGGTCGGTTTTTATTTTCGCAATGTTGCTTGTAAACGGATTTATTCCATTCATAATGAATAGTCCATGCCGTCCGAACGAAAGCCTGGCCCAGCATGGCAAACATCAATAATATGGCAAAAAGCCGTTTCATGTTACTGCCAAAGTTACGAACTACTCCCAAGTGCACAGCAGTGATAAATGTCAATTTTCGACAGAATATTCAGCATTTACTCAGGGGTATGCAGTTTTTGATACCGTGACATGCCGAGGATTTGCTCGCCATGGGCTGTGATGACTTTGGTAATGACGTATTCCTCGCCCCCTGTCTGATGTCTTTCAAATACGATTTGTTGTTCGACGATCATGAAAGGGCTTGACAGATGAGCGGTGACGGAATGCTCGGCCATGGAAAAGGTGATCATCAGGGGATGCTGAAAGGGATTCAAAAAACGATAGTCTTTATATCCATAAACTACTGTGGCATCTGCACCCAACGGTGCATACCGCTCCTCTTCCCGGTAGATATCCACGGAATGTGCATGACGCTCGAGTACCTGCATGCCGCCTCGAAGTGAAAGCAGATACAACAGTCCGGAAACCTGGCAAAGCCCGCCACCGATGTCTTCACTCAGTCGGCCGCCAATGATGTTGCGGGAGGGTAAAAAGCCGCGTTTTGCCGTTGGAGGACCTACCGTTTTCCAGAAGGAAAAAATCTGCCCGGGTTGTACGACCACGCGCGAAATTCGTTCGCAGGCCAGTTGAATATTATGCCGTTTGTTGTGCACCGTTGGGCCCGGTAACACAGGTTGGGCGATCGACAGCCGAGCCGGCCAATCCGGCAAGCCGCCTGTTTGTACCAGTGCAATTTTTTGCAAGCGGCCATTTAGGCTGTCGTTCAGCGTCCGTTGGATCAGCCTTGCCTGTCGTTTAATGGTTTTCCAAAGGCTCATTTTTTGTTCAATCTGATCAAAAGGTACGATGCCCACTCTTTCCATAAGGAGCGACAAACCAGATGGTCAAGTGGTAAAAGTGCGGGTCGAAGCCAGTTCGGGAAGCGGTGAACAGGAAAGAAAAGAATACCGCTTATTGCATCGATTTCCCATCGATCTTCCGTCAGCTTATGCCATTGATCAAGGGAGAATGCGTTGGAGCCATGCCAGTTGGCATCGTGATGTCCGCTGGTCAGTTTTCTTCTTTTAAGCGAGGGAAAGTCGAGGATAAACCGCCCTCCGGGGCGTAAAACCCGGTAAACTTCATCCAGCACTGCCCTGGTTTGGTCGGGGTCGAGGTGCATAATAAAGTGGAGGGAAAAGACGGCATCGAAAATGGCGTCGGGGAAAGGCAAACGGGTTGCATCGCCAGTGCTCAGGTGTTTGCCGGGGTATTTTTTCCGGGCTTCGGCGATCATGTTGGGACTAATGTCGAGCCCTGTACCCGCCAGATCGAGCATACGCCCCGTGCCGCATGCCAGATCAAGAATTTGCTCTGGTAAACATCCGCGCAGAAAGTGTTGCAGGGCAGGGCGCTCCTGGGCGTGGAGGAAACGGCCGTAACTATTGCCAAAACGGGACTGGTCGTATTGGGCGGCAATTTGTTCGTAGTAAGCAGGTAGGTCTTCCATTGGTAGAGGCATGGGGTGTAATGCTGCCGGTAACAAAAGTAAACGCCACCCGGGAGATTTGCTCCCGGGTGGCGTTTGACAGATGCCTTGAAAAAAAGGCTTACAGCGCTACGTGTTTGAAGCCGGAGACCGTGAGGTCTTTGTTCAGGCTTTGCAGGTATTGCTGCACGGTCTGGTCGCCGTTTTTGACGTATTTCTGGCTCAGAAGAGTGCTCTCCTGGAAGAATTTGTTGAGGCGGCCGAGCGCGATTTTTTCGAGCATGTCTTCGGCTTTGCCTTCGTTGCGGGCCAGTTCCTTGCCGATTTCGATTTCTTTTTCGATGATCTTCGGATCAACGTCGTCTTTGGAGACGGAAACCGGGTTCATGGCGGCGATTTGCATGGCCACGTTGCGGCCTGCTTCGTCCTGACCGGTCTGGTTGAGGGCGACGAGTACCGAACGTTTGTTGTTGGAGTGGTTGTAAGTCAGCACCGAGGCGCCTTCAATACGCTCGTAGCGGCCGAGTTCGATTTTTTCGCCGATTACGCCGTTTTGTTCGCCTACTTTTTCAGCGATGCTGACGCCCGTTTCAAAAGGAAGGGCGAGCAGGGCTTCGAGCGACTCGGGGAAATTGGCCAGTGCGATGTCGGCCATTTTCTGGGTCATGGCGATGAAGTTGTCGTTGCGGGCTACGAAGTCGGTTTCGCAGTTGAGCGCCACGATGATACCGCGAGTGCCGTCGGCATTGGTCTGGGCAATCACTACGCCTTCCTTGGCTTCGCGGTCTTCGCGCTTGGCTGCTTTGGCGATGCCTTTTTTGCGCAGCGCATCAACGGCGCCTTCGAAATCGCCGGCGGATTCTTCGAGGGCTTTTTTACAATCCATCATACCTGCGCCGGTCATTTCGCGCAGTTTTTGAATATCGGCGGTAGAAATTTTTACTTCGCTCATTGAATTGGATATTAGAAATTATTGGAATTGGAGATTGAAGTCCGAAACGCCGGGGCTTTTGGCTCCCTGGCCTTATTCGGGTTCAATCAAGCTTCGGCGCTGGCCTGTTCGTCTTTCTCCGAGCCTTTGACGGCTTTACGCTCTTCGAGGCCTTCACGGATGGCATCGGCGAGGTAGTTGGTGATGAAAGCGATGGCTTTGGACGCGTCGTCGTTGCTCGGGATGGGGAAATCGACCAGGGTCGGGTCGGAGTTGGTATCCACCATGCCGAAGGTTTTGATGTTGAGTTTGCGCGCTTCGGCCAGGGCCAGGTGTTCGTGGTGGATGTCCACGATGAACACGGCGGAGGGCAAGCGGTTGAGGTCGGCGATACCGCCCAGTTGCTTGTCCATTTTGTGGTGTTCGCGGCTCAGGGTGAGGCGTTCCTTTTTGGTGATGCTGGTGAGCGTGGTGTCGGCCAGCATACGTTCGATGTTGTTCATCTTCTTGACCGATTTGCGGATGGTCATGAAGTTGGTCATCATACCGCCGAGCCAGCGTTCGGTCACGAAGGGCATGCCTACGCTTTCAGCGGCTTTCTGGACGATGTCGCGGGCTTGTTTTTTCGTGGCGACGAAGAGGATTTTTTTGCCGCTTTTAGCCATGGCTTTCATGGCGGCAGCGGAGCGCTCCAGGCATTCGGCCGTGCGGTTGAGGTCGATGATGTGTACCCCTTTGTGCTCCATAAAGATATAGGGCGTCATTTTGGGGTTCCATTTTTTGCGCAGGTGACCGAAGTGGCAGCCAGCGTCGAGGAGTTCTTTATACGTGGGCTTTTGCATGATTCAAAAGCAGGTTTTGAAATTTGAAAATTGATCTTAGAAATTGAAAATCAGGAAAGTAGGTCGTCCCTGCAATCCAATTTCCATTAACGTTTGGAGAACTGGAAGCGCTTGCGTGCTTTCGGCTTGCCGTATTTTTTACGCTCGACGGCGCGGCTGTCGCGCGTGAGGTATTTTTTGTCCTTGAGCGGTTTTTTGAACTCCTCGTTCAGTTTTACCAGTGCACGGCTGACACCCATGCGGATGGCTTCTGCCTGGCCTTTGAATCCGCCGCCGCGGACGTTGATTTTAAGGTCGTAGATATTTTCGGTACCGACGACGACAAAAGGATCGACCACGTTGTGCTGTACGTGCACTTGCGGGAAATACTCGCGGTAGTCTTTGCCGTTGACGACAATTTTGCCTTCCCCTTTCATCAGGTAAACGCGGGCGACGGCAGTTTTACGGCGCCCGATGGCATTAATCATTTCCATATTTTACAAAGAATGAATGTGAGTGAGGAGCGAGAAGCGATGGGTGATGAATGACGAGTTTTACACGATTTCAAATAACTCATCGCTCATCAGGCATCACTCATCACTTAAAAATTTCGGGTTTTTGTGCGGCGTGCGGATGATCGGGACCGTCGTACACAAACAGTTTTTTGTACATCTGGCGGCCCAGTTTGGTTTTGGGCAACATCCCTTTTACACCGCGTTCGATGATGCGGATCGGATGCTTTTCCAGCATCTCCTCAGCCGTGGTCAGTTTCAGACCACCGGGGTGCAGCGAATAGTTTTTGTATTCTTTCTGGGCCATTTTCTTGCCGGTGAAACGCACTTTTTCAGCGTTGATCACGATCACGTAGTCGCCCGTGTCGTCGTGGGGCGTGAACGAAGGCTTGTTTTTGCCCATCAGGATGGCAGCGATTTGCGTGCAAAGACGGCCGACCACCTGGTTCTCGGCGTCGATGACGTACCACTTGCGATTGCCCTGCATCTCCAGGCTGCTGACCGATTTGGTCCGGTAACTCAGCGTATTCATTGTCGCGTCGGTTGTGTGTTGAAATTGGTAAAAAATGGACCCCTCAAAGAGGGGCTTTTCAAAAGCGGACGCAAAGGTACGACGCGTTTTTGCGGCAGACAAGGAATTACGAAAGATTTTCGAGGTGTTTTGGCGTAATCAATTGATAATCAGTGGAAATTTTGACCGACTTTTTAAAAATAAATTTTGACAGGTTTCAAATTTGTATTGATTATCAGGAGATTACGAGAAAAATGCCTCGCAGGGCAGACCACTGGCTGTGCGGAATTGCCGACGAGCTTTTTTTGTCAATAATCGTAAAAACTTGGGCTGGGGCAGCGCCCCGTGATATTTGTAGTCTTTTTGTGCCAAAATTCATCCGGGAGGGGCAGCGCCCCGAAACATCTTTCGGGGCACTGCCCCTGCCTAAGTTTTTACCAATAATCTTCTCATTCCCCCACCGCCGTGCAGGCGGGGAAGGCGTCGGAAACAACCCAAACCAGTATTTGAAAGGCGCAAGCGCGCGGAGCCTTACGCGGTGAGCACGTCGATGATCGTTTTCATGGCAACGAAAATCGGTTCGCGACCTTCCTTGCTGACCAGCGCTTCGGGGTCGTCCTCGTCTTCCAGCACGGCCTCCTCGGCAAAAGCCAGCAGGTCTTCCTGCGGATAATTGTCGAAAAACGGATTGAGCCGGTCGCGGAACTTTTTGGCCGTGCTTTGCTCCAGAACCGCGTAGTTTTTTTCCTCGGCCTCGCCAATGGCTTCTTCGCTCACGGCCTCCACGTTGCCGACGGTCTTGACGATGGCCGTCCAGGCAATCAACGCCAGGTATTGCAAAAAGCCCTTTTCCTCGTCGGTCAGCAGGTGGAAATTTTCTTCATTGAACAGGTAGGCTACCAGCACCGGCTGCGCCGATGCGAAGTTTTCCATGTGTTGTTCGTATTGCTCGTCAGAGAGGTTTTCAAGTTCTTCAATGACGGCATCTATGACGTTAGAATTAATAAATTTCATTGGTAATGTATTGAGAATCAATGATTAATTTAAATCACCGGACAAACCTACGCCTTCGGGCGCGTTTGACCAAAAAATCATTTGCCGAAAAAAGGCTGTGACTACACCTGAATTCGGCGTCGAAAAGCCAACTTTGCAACTGCCCGCACCGATTGTCGTCTCCTGAATCCAACCGTTCTTAAATCCGTTTGCCTGCCGCTCGACTACGGCGTGGCACGGTTTTCCCGGTTCGTTCAATCATTCGTTCAACCCGATATTTTTTGCCATGCTCCGCGCTGCCCTTCTCGACATGTACAACGGTGAAACCAACCGAGGCATCCCAATGTTGCGTTCCATGCTCGCCCGTTACGAGCAAGTGTTGAGTTTTGACCATTTCGACGTGCGTGTCCGCAACGAAGTGCCCGATCTGTCCTACGATATTTATCTGTTCTCGGGCGGTCCCGGCGACCCAATGGAAGACGACAAACCCTGGTGCGCGCCTTATTATGACCTGATCGAGTCGCTCTGGCAATGGAACCACAGGGGCGAGGAGCCTAAAAAATACGTGTTCTTCATCTGTCATTCGTTCCAGATGGCCTGCCATCATTTCGGGTTGGGGCAGGTGTCGCAGCGCTACAAAATGTCGTTCGGCACCTACCCCGTGCACAAAACCCACTGGGGCAAGGAGGAGCCTTTTTTTGAAAATCTGCCCGACCCGTTCTACATCGCCGATTTCCGGCGGTTTCAGGTGACAAACCCCAATCCTGATCGTTTTCGCGAGTTGGGCGCGCACATCCTTTGTATGGAAAAACTGCGCCCGCACGTCCATTTCGAGCGCGCTGTTATGGCCGTGCGATTCAGCCCTGAAATGATCGGCACGCAGTTCCATCCCGAGGCCGATCCCGCCGGTTTGCTCAATTATTTTGTGGAAGAAGAGCGCAAAATCGCCATTGTGGAAGAGCACGGCGAGGCGCGCTACGACCGAATGATCCGCGACCTGGCCAATCCGCAAAAAATCCAGCGGACCTTCGAGACCATTATCCCTAATTTCCTCGACCACGCCCTCGAACAACTGGCGGTGGAAGTGGAAGGCTGGTAAGTCTTATTCCGGGCAGGGCCAGACGTAGTCCGACAATTCGTAGTTTTTCCCCTGGTAAGAAAAGTGCCACCATTCGGTCCGGATGCCCTTGTATCCGACCGCTTCCATGGTTTGCCGCAGCAGACGCCGGTTGGCGAGCACCGCTGCCGGCAGTTGGGTGTAGTCGTAATGGGCTTCCTTGCCGAAAAAATCGTAGGGCGTGCCCATGTCCAGTTCTTTTCCCTGCGCATCGACAATGGTCAGATCCACCGCCGCGCCGCGCGAATGCATGGAGCCTTTGGCGGGCGGCGTCACGTAATCGGGATTGGGAACTTTATCCCAAAGCCGTTGCTGATAAGGGCGCGGGCGGTAGCAATCGAACATTTTGAGCCCCATATTTTTCTTTTGCAAAGCCTGGTGCGCTTTGACGAGGGCCTCGGCGGCCTCGGGGCGCAGGAGGCAGCGCGGGCAATCGTAAATTTTCGCCTTGGTAAAATTATTGGTCGTGGCGTACCGGATATCGAGCCGGATGCCGGGGTTGAGGGCTGCAACGTCTGAAAACCCATGCCGGGCGGGATCGTCGGGAGCGGCCTGGGGCGTTTTGCGCACCGGCCGGGTCGAGTCGGGGGGCGCTTCCTGCGTTTTTACGACCGGCGGCGGGGCAGGGGAGTAGGCTTCGGGCTGAATGGTTTGCACGTTGTTCTGGCGGCAGGCCAGGGCCAGCAAAGCGAGCAAGGCGAAGGGGAGCAGTTTTTTCACAAAAATTTTTTTTCAAAATTAAAGGTTAATTCCGACTCGTTCGTCTCCATGAGTCAGGGCGCCGCTAAACGAAACGCCCTGTTCCCGCGTTTTAGCGCCAATCCGACCTCTATCCATGCGCACTTTTTTATTCATGTCCGTTCTGTTGTTTAAAGGAATATTTGCCGCCGCACAAGGCGCACCCTATCCCGGTCAGCCCGAAAAAGGGCCCGGAGGCGCCGAGTACAAGCACCGCGCCGTCGCCTTTTTCGACCATGCCCAACGCGCCGACGGGTACTGGCTGTTCGAGCCGGCCGATCCCAAACCCGATTCGGCGGAAGTTGTCGTTTTCCTGCACGGCTATGGCGCTTACAACCCCATGGCGTACGGCAAATGGATCAAACACCTGGTGGCACGCGGCAACATCGTCATTTATCCGCGCTACCAGAAGAACATCCTGATGCCCGGCGCCGACCAATTCCCGGCCAATGCCGCCAAAGGTATCCGCGATGCGCTGGCCGAACTGGCCAAAGAGGGCCGCGTGCATCCGCGCACGGAACATGTCGCGTACATCGGCCATTCGTACGGCGGTGTGATCGCTGCCAATCTCGGCGTCAACTGGCAACAGCTCGGCATCCCCAAACCGGCCTCCATGCTGCTCGCCGAGCCCGGCTCCGGGCCGCTCAAAGGCGCACGTCTGGCGCGCTACGACCGCCTGCCGGCCGATCTTCAACTGGTCGTCGTGGTGGGGGAAGACGATTACGTGGTAGGCCACGAGTTCGGCGCGCTGGTATTCGCCACCGCCGTGAATACGCCCATGCGCAACCTGGTGCTCCAGCGGCGCGACAGCAACGGACAGCGTCATATTTCGGCGTCGCACAACGAGCCGTACAGTTACGACCTTGATTTCGATACAGGCGTGCGCAACTACACGGCCCGTCGGGTGCTGATGACTTCCCGCCTCAACGAGGTCGATTTTAACTGCTACTGGAAGTTCGCCGACGCCATTATGGACGGCTCCCGAACGGGGCGCAACCTGGAGTACGCCTTTGGCAACACCGCCGCACAACGCCATTTGGGCTATTGGCCCGACGGGACGCCCATGGGCCGGCTGGAAATCTATCTTCCCGGCCAGGTTCAGGTAAAAGAAATGGCGCCCGAAGCGGCTGTCGCGCGGTAAACTTGCGCTGATCCCGGTTTTTTAGCAACAAGAAGCGGGGCTGAAAGTGACTGACAATCAATCACTTTCAGCCCCGCTAAGTTATTATTCGGAATCCTAACTAAAATCATTAGGAATCCTGACTATTGTCATCATGGCCCCATGGATTTTGCAGGAATCTTGTATTGCGATTTGAACCCGGAAGTGTGGTTCGACGACTTAACTTTTACATTCTACATCGTATTTACACATGAAAACTTGCAATTTCCTTCTCGTACCTGTACTCGGATTGATGCTCGCTTTATCGTCGTGCGGCGGCTCCGACACGACTGCCGACGGGGCACAGACCTCTACTCCCCCGGCCTCTACTGCCGAAACCAAAATGCTTGCCGAGGGCAAGGGCGTCGGCGAAGTCAAAGCCGTGGAACTCAAAACCCCGCTGGAAACCGAACGCGTCGGCCGGGGCGAAGCCATTTACAAAATGAAATGCCTGGCCTGCCACAGACTGGACGACCAGAAGCTCGTCGGTCCGGGCTGGAAAGACGTGACCAAACGCCGCAAGCCCGAATGGATCATGAACATGGTCACCAACGTGGACGTGATGCTCGACAAAGACGACGAGGCCAACAAGCTGTTGCAACTCTGCCTTACGCGTATGCCCAACCAGAATGTGTCCATCGGCGATGCCCGCGACGTACTGGAATTCATGCGCAGCAACGACGGTGAAAAATAGGCCTCCAGCGCCTCAGCCCACCATAAGACTTGCTTTATCAAATTAAAAATCAACTTTTTATGAAAAAATTACTCCTTGCGCTTGCAGCGCTCCTGTTCGTCATAGTTGCCTTGTGGCAATGCAAACCCAAAGGTTCGGCCTCGTCGGCTGCTGCCGGCGGCGACGCTCAGAAAGCATATGTGCCGCCGGGCAAATACGACGAGTTTTACAACTTCGTTTCCGGCGGTTTCAACGGTCAGGTTTCAGTGTACGGGCTCCCTTCGGGCCGTTTGCTGAAAATTATCCCCGTTTTTTCGCAGTTTCCTGAAAACGGCTACGGCTACAACGACGAAACCAAACCCATGCTCATGACCTCCCACGGCTTTGTGCCCTGGGACGACGAACACCACATCTCCATGTCGCTGACCAACGGCGAACAGGACGGCCGCTGGTGCTTCGCCAACGCCAACAACACACCCCGCGTGGGTCGCATCGACCTGAAAACCTTCCGCACGATGGAGATCATGGAAATCCCGAACGCGGGCGGCAACCACTCCTCGCCGTTTATCACCGAAAACTCGGAATACATCGTGGCCGGCACCCGTTTCTCCATCCCGATGGACGACCAGCCCGACGTACCGATCAACACGTACAAACAGAACTTCCGCGGCACCGCTTCCTTCATTTCCATCGATCCGAGCGACGGCCACATGAACCTGGCTTTCCAGGTGCTGTTGCCCGGCCTCAACCTCGACCTCAGCCGTTCCGGCAAAGGTCCGAGCCACGACTGGTTCTTCTTCTCCTGCTACAACTCCGAACAGGCCAACACCCTGCTCGAAGTCAATGCTTCGCAAAAAGACAAGGACTTTATCGTCGCGATCAACTGGAAAAAAGCCGAGGAATATGTCAAAGCCGGCAAGGGTATGGTGAAAAAAGTGCGCTACGCCCACAACACCTACAGCGAAACTACGCATAGCGCCACCACCAAATGGGAAGATCAGGTCATCATGCTCGATCCGAAGGAACTGAAAGACTTCGTGTACTTCATGCCCTGTCCGAAAAGCCCGCACGGTTGCGACGTGAACCCCACTGGCGAATACATCGTCGGATCGGGCAAACTGGCTGCCGTTATCCCCGTCTTTTCTTTTGAAAAAATGCAAAAAGCCATCGCCGACAAAAACTTTGAAGGCGAGTACGACGGCATTCCTGTGCTGAAATACGACGCAGTGTTGCACGGTGAAGTTCAAAAACCCGGCCTGGGCCCGCTCCACACCGAATTCGACGCCAACGGCAATGCCTACACGTCGTTCTTCGTATCGTCCGAAATCGTCAAATGGAATGTCCAGAGCTTGCAGGTACTCGACCGCGTGCCGACCTATTACTCCATCGGTCACCTTTGCGTGCCGGGCGGCGACACGAAAAAGCCCTGGGGCAAATACGTGGTGGCTTACAACAAGATCACCAAAGACCGCTACCTGCCTACCGGCCCCGAACTGGCGCAGTCGGCTCAGCTGTACGACATCTCGGGAGACAAGATGAAACTCATCCTCGACTTCCCGACCATCGGCGAGCCGCACTACGCCAACGCCGTGCCTGCCGAGTTGCTGATGAAAAAAAGCACCAAATTCTTCAAGCTTGAAGAAAATCAACACCCCTACGTGGCCAAAGGCGAAGGCGAGGCCAAGGTGGTCCGCACGGGCAATCAGGTGCATGTGTACATGACGGCCATTCGTTCCCACCTCAACCCCGACAATATTGAAGGCGTGAAGATTGGCGACGAGGTCTATTTCCACGTCACCAACCTTGAACAGGACTGGGATATTCCGCACGGCTTTGCCGTAAAAGGCGCCAACACGGCAGAAATCCTGATCATGCCGGGCGAAACCCAGACCTTCTACTGGAAGCCCGACCGCATCGGGGTGTTCCCCTTCTACTGCACCGACTTCTGCTCGGCGCTCCACCAGGAAATGCAGGGCTACATGCGCGTATCGCCGGCCGGCGCCAACGTACCGCTCAAATTCGGTACCGGCGAACCCGCACCTGCGCCTACCGAATCGAAATAAACACGTTGCTCGACGTCCGCCCCGCCCCGGCGGGGCGGACACTTTCTACTGAAACCATCCGATTCCTTATTTCCCTTGCATTCTAAATCAATGCCTTATGAAAAATTTGCTCGTATTTATCCTCTTTGTTTCCGGCGCAATGCTGCTCCAGTTTTGCACCCAGAATGCCCCGGCCGCCCCGGCCGGCGGCGATAACGCCACCGCTGCGCAAAGCGTGGGGCAATCGGGCGTACAAGACGACGAGTCGCAGAAAAACGTGGTGCAAATCGCCATCGGCTCCAAGGACCATACCACCCTCGTGGCAGCTGTGAAAGCCGCCGGTCTGGTTGATGTGCTCACCAATGCCGGGCCTTTCACCGTGTACGCTCCTACCAACGCGGCGTTTGAAAAATTGCCCAAAGGCACGGTAGAAGAACTGCTGAAACCCGAAAACAAGGAAAAACTGCAAAATATTCTCGAATACCACGTCTCGGTGGCGGTGTACAAACCGGAGAACATCCGCGACGGCCAGAAAGTCAATCAGGTCAATCTGAAAGACATTACCCTGGGCAAACAAGGCGACAAACTCACGGTCAACGGCGCCAATATCATTGCTACGATCCCGGCCTCCAACGGCATTATCCATGTGGTCGACGCTGTGTTGCTGCCGCCGGAAAAATAGTCGGAGCATGTCGGGAGGGCTGTCTTATGCAGCAAGTCCCTGACATGTACTGATGGCAACAGGCAGGAGCGGCGGGCAGGGAAATCAATTCATGCTTTTGTCCTTCCGTTCTTGCCTGCTGCTCCCGCCTGCTGCCTTTCAAATACATGCTTACCATGAAAAAGATCAGTTTACTTAGTCGAGTTTTATTAGCGGTCGGCGCCGTTTCATTGCTTTTGATGCTGTTTGTGCCGATTTGGCAAATCTATCTCACCGCTCCGCAGTATCCAGAGGGCCTTACGATGCAAATCTGGCACAATACCCTGACCGGCGACGTGGAGGTGATCAGCGCGCTCAATCACTACATCGGCATGGCGCCGATCACGGTGGAGATGTTTCCGGAATTTAAATATCTGGGCAATTTGATCATGGCCGCGGCAGCAATTTGCCTGGTATTGGCCCTGATCGGCCGGATGTGGTCGGCTATCGTGTATTACCTGTTGCTGGCCGTTGCCGATTCGGTGGCGATGTACGATTTCTGGAGTTGGGGCTATCAATACGGTCACAACCTCAATCCAACGGCGCCTATCGTGATCCCGGGCATGGCATATCAGCCGCCTTTGATCGGTTACAAAAAACTGCTCAACTTCGAGGCCTGGTCATTGCCCGACATCGGCGGCTGGGTGTTGATGATCGTCACGGCCCTGGCATTCGTGATCATTGTTGCCGAATGGTGGATGGCGCGTAAAAAGCGCCGTTCGTCGGCCACTGCCGCCCCGCTGACGGCCCTGCTTTTGCTGTTGAGCGCCCTGGTGCTGGGCTCCTGCGCCCGCTCCGGCCCGCAGCCGATCCGTTGGGGGCAAGACAATTGCGACATGTGCAAAATGACGCTGATGGATCAGCATTTCGGAGCGGAAATCGTAACGAAAAAAGGCAAGGCGTACAAATTTGACGACCTCAACTGCTTCGTTCGTTTCCTGCACGCCAACACCGTCCCGTCCGACCAGATTGCCGAGCGCTACGTCATCAATTATGCCCAGCCGGGCGCGCTCATTCCGGCCGAATCGGCGGCTTTCCTCCACAGCGAACAGGTCAAATCGCCCATGGCTTCCCAAACTGCAGCTTTTGTCAGCCTGGCCGAACTGGGCAAGGTAAAAGCCCAACTGGACGGCGAAGTGTGGGACTGGCCCAAACTACAAACTGCATTCTGAACCAACTGTCATGAAAAACTCCCTGATCGTATGCGCGCTCTGCCTGCTGGCAGGCGCGATCCATGCCCGTTCGCTGCACGTAGGCGCAGGGCACATGGGCTGGCGTGCTGCGCTCGACGCCGCGCAGCCTTTCGATACCCTCTGGGTGCATGGCGGCGAATACCGCGAGGGCGCAAGTATCGAGATTACCAAACCGATGACCCTGATCGGTGTAGACTGGCCTCTGCTCGATGGGGAATTGCGCTACCAGCCGTTGAGTATTCGCTCCAGTTATGTCAGTGTTTCGGGTTTTCGGGTGGCCAATTCTCCTTCCAACGGCCTGGAAGATTTCGCAGGCATCAAAGTGTACAACGCCCGCTACGTGTACGTCTGGGGCAATCGCCTCGACAACAACTACTTCGGCATTTACCTGTCCAATTGTGTGCGCTGCGTGGTGACGGGCAACCTGCTCCACGCTTCGGGCACGGCTGAACAAACCAGCGGCAACGGCGTCCACGCCTGGAAATGCGACAGCATCACCATCGCGTTCAACACGGCCCGAGGCCACCGCGACGGGATTTATTTCGAGTTCGTGACCAATTCGCGCATCGAAGGCAACCACAGCGAGGGCAACCTGCGCTACGGGCTGCATTTTATGTTCTCCCACAACGATCACTACGAAAACAACACCTTCCTGCACAACGGCGCCGGCGTGGCGGTCATGTATTCCCGGCGGGTGACCATGCACGGCAATCGTTTTTGGGAAAACCAGGGCAGCTCGGCCTACGGCATTTTGTTGAAAGACATCAGCGACAGCCAGATGACCGAAAACGAATTTCTGGACAATACGACCGCCATTTACATGGAAGGCTGCACGCGCTGCCATTTCGAACACAATACTTTCCGGCAAAACGGATGGGCCCTGAAACTGCAGGCCAGTTGCGAAGACAACCTCTTTATCCGCAACAATTTCGTAGCCAATACTTTCGACGTAGCGACCAATAATGCACTGGTTCTCAATCGGCTGGAAAGCAATTACTGGGACAAATACGAGGGCTACGACCTGGCCCGCGACGGCGTCGGCGATGTGCCTTTCCGGCCGGTGAGCCTCTACGCCCGCATTGCCGACGACATGCCCTACGCCATGATGTTGTGGCGCAGTTTTATGGTCGCCCTGCTCGACCGCGCCGAAAAAGTCATCCCTTCCCTGACGCCCGAAAACCTGCGCGACGACAGTCCCGCCATGAAGTTGATTTGAGTGGTGCAGCGGAAGCAATTTTATCATTCAGTAATACCTGTGCCGTGATTAATATTCAAAATTTGACCAAACACTTCGGCCGTCTGTGCGCCCTCGACGGGATCAGCGCGGAATTCACTGCCGGACAATCGATTGCGCTGATCGGCCCCAATGGTTCGGGCAAAACCACCTTGTTGAAATGCCTTTTGGGCATGGCGCGGCCCGATTCGGGCGCCCTGCATTTCGAAGGCAACGACCTGACCCGCTCCGACGCCTGCCGCGCCCGTATCGGCTACATGCCCCAGATTGGCCGCTATCCCGACAATATGCGCATCGGCCAATTGTTCGATATGATGCGCGACCTGCGCGGCCATCCGGGCAATACCGATGAGGAGTTGCTCGAAGTATTCGGCCTGAAAAACATGTTCGACAAGCCCCTGCGCGCGCTTTCCGGCGGCACGCGGCAGAAGGTGAGCGCGGCGCTGGCCTTCCTGTTTCGTCCCGGGGTGCTGATCCTCGACGAGCCCACCGCCGGCCTCGATCCGTTGGCGGCCGAGGTGCTGAAAGCCAAAATTCTGCGCGAACGCGACGGCGAACGGGTTTTTATCGTCACCTCTCACATTCTTAGCGATCTGGACGATATCAGCACCCACGTCATGTATTTGATGGATGGTAAAATGCTGTTTTTCAAAGACATAGAATCGCTAAAAGCCGAAACCGGCGAGGCCCGTCTCGGGCTCGCCATCGCAAGTATCATGCGCCGGCATGCCGATCAGGATCAGGCGTCGGCCTGACACGGCTCATCCGGCGCCCGTTGAAGCCATCAGATTTTTGCGCTGATTGGCCCATTATGCATACCTGTAAACTGCCATTAACCACCTATTAATCATTATAAATCAACGTAGTTATGGAATCAGATCTGCTTACCGTCGAGCCCACCGTAGCGCAGTTTGTCGCGGCCAACCACCATGCTGCCAATGTTTTTAAAAAACACGGCATTGACTTTTGCTGCAGCGGCCGCAAGCCGCTGGCGCAGGCCTGCGCCGAAAAAGGCGCCGACTTCGACACGGTCCGCCACGAACTGGAGGTGCTGCCTCCGGAAGATATTTTGCCCTCCCAGGACTTCAACAACTGGGATACGGGTTTTCTGGCTGAATATATCGTGCAGACGCACCACCGCTATTTACTGTCTGAATTGCCGCTTTTGCGCGAATACACGGCTAAAATTGCCCGGGTTCACGGCGAGCGCCACCCCGAACTCCGCGAAGTGTTTGTGGTATTCGCCGCTTTGCAGGAGGAACTGGAAGCGCATTTGAAAAAAGAAGAGCACGTGCTGTTTCCGTACATCGTGCGGCTTGCGCAAACGGTGGTACATGGCGGACAACTGGTCGCGCCGCCCTTTGGTACGGCCCAAAATCCGATCCGGATGATGGAACACGAGCATGAATCCACCGGCGACCTGCTCGAACGTCTGCGCGCCCTGACCAACGACTACGCCTTGCCGGCCGACGCCTGCAACAGCTACCGCGTCACGTTTGCCAAACTGCAGCAACTCGAGCGCGATTTGCACCAGCACATTTTCCTCGAAAACAACATTCTTTTCCCCAGAGCCGTCGCGCTGGAAGCGCAGGTACTCGGAGCCCGTTGATCGTTCAAAAAAACCTGCCGTTATGAAAAACATCATTTTTCTGCTCGTTTTTTGGGCTTTTGCCGCCGATGTTTTCGCCTGCGACGTGTGCGGTTGCTCGGTGGGCGGGCCGTATTTCGGCATTTTGCCCCAGTACCACCGCAACGTGGTCGGGCTGCGCTGGTACGACAGCCGGATCGACTCGGAGCATCCTTTTGTACATCAGGGCGAGTCGGGTTTTACGAGCGACCGGTTTCGCAGCCTCGAACTGTGGGGGCGAGTCAATCCCCTGCCCAGGGTCCAGGTGCTGGCGACCATGCCGTACCATTTTCTGGAAAGCAGGTCGGGAGAAGTGAGTACCCGCAGTTCGGGCCCTGGCGACGCGACTTTGCTGGCCACCTATGCGCTGGTCGATGATGCCCGTTGCGGCAATTGGCGGCACCAGTGGCAGTTGGGCGGCGGCGTCAAATTTCCGACCGGCCGTTTCCGCTCCGCCTACACCGACGAACCCGGCCTGCAGCGCGGTACCGGCAGCTGGGACTGGCTGGCCACGACGATCTACACCCTGCGGTTCCACCAGTTGGGCCTCAATACCGACGCGACCTACCGCTACATGGGCAAAAGCCCGTCGTATTACCGGTACGGCAATCGATTTACCAGCGGGGTGCGACTTTTTTACTGGAAAGAATGGAAAAACGGCCCGACGCTCCTGCCCAATGCAGGGGTGTTGTACGAAACTGCCGGCAAAGACGTACACCTCGGCGACGTGCTCGACTACACGGGGGGGGATTGTCTGCTGGCCACGGCCGGAATGGATATTTATTTTAAAGGCATTACCGTCGGCGCTACGGTCAAAATCCCGGTGTACGAACACCTGGCAGAGGGTTATTCCGATGCCGGAGGGCGACTGGTGGTGCACGCCGCCTGGCTATTTTAAACAGGTAAAGCGGTCAAAAAAGAACAAAGATGAATGCCAATACCAAACAGGATTATCTCCTTCCCGCGCCTGCGGCGTCGATGATGATGCAACAACAGGAAGCGGCCGTATCTTCCGCAAAAAATAACACCCAACTGCGTTCCGGTATGCTGAAAATCGCCAAATATGTGTTGTACGACATCCTGCGCAACAGGATCGTGCTTGGCTACGCGGCCTTCCTGTTCGTGGCAGCCATCACGTTTTTCAACCTCGAAGGCGACGGCACGAAAAGTATCATGAGTCTGCTGAACATCGTGCTGATCATGGCGCCGCTGGTGAGCGTTATTTTTTCAACCATACATTTTTACAACTCCTACGAATTCATCGAGTTGCTCGTGGCGCAGCCGGTGAGCCGCCGCACGATTCTCGGCGCCGAATATGCCGGCGTGGGTGGCGCGCTGGTGGCTGCTTTTCTGTTCGGCATCGGGCTCCCGGTGATGGTTTTTGCACCCGACAGCCGGGGATTTACCCTGCTTGCCGCGGGTGTTTTGCTGACGCTCGTTTTTGTCTCGCTGGCCTTTCTGGCCGCGGTGCTGACCCGCGACAAAGCCCGCGGCATCGGGCTCTCCCTGCTGCTTTGGTTTTGCTTTTCGATTTTGTACGACGGCCTGGTGCTCGTGTTGTTGTTCGCGTTCAGCGACTATCCGCTCGAAAAGCCGACGCTCGTGCTGACCTTCCTCAACCCCGTCGATCTGAGCCGTATCCTGATGTTGTTGCAACTCGACGTGTCGGCGCTGATGGGCTACACGGGGGCTGTTTTCAACGAGTTTTTGGGTAGCACGGCCGGTGTTGCACTGGCTTATGCCTGCCTGGGCCTTTGGGTGGTGTTGCCGATGGTATGGGCCGAGCGGGTATTCCGGAAAAAAGATCTTTGAACCATATTTTATGCAATTTAAGACCATCTTCGAACCGTTCCGCGTCAAAATGGTGGAACCCATCCGGATGACCACCGAGTCGGAACGGATTGAATTTTTGAAAAAAGCCCAGTACAACCCTTTTCTCCTCAACTCCGACCAGGTGATCATCGACCTGCTGACCGACTCCGGCACGTCTGCCATGAGCAGCCGGCAGTGGGCCGCCATGATGGAGGGCGACGAATCGTATGCCGGCGCCCGCTCCTGGACGCGTTTTGAGCACGCTGTGCGCCATGTGACGGGCATGCCCTTCATTTTGCCCACCCACCAGGGCCGGGCTGCGGAGCGTATTTTGTACAGTCACCTCGGCGGCCCTGGGAAGGTGTTTTTATCCAACACCCACTTCGATACCACTCGGGCCAATATCGAGTTCAGCGGAGCGGATGCTGTGGATTTGCCCTGTCCCGAAGCGGCGGATATGGGCAGCGCTTACCCTTTCAAGGGCAATCTGGACACGGTGCGCCTGCGGGAGGAAGTAACCAAAAGGGGCGCCGCCAACGTAGCGGCGGTGGTACTTACGGTGACCAACAACAGCGGCGGCGGTCAGCCGGTCAGCATGAAAAATGCCCGCGAGGTAGCCACCATTTGCCATGAATTCCACATTCCGATGGTGCTCGACATGTGTCGGGTGGCGGAAAACGCCTATTTCATCCATCAGCACGAGCCGGAGTTTGAGTCGAAAAGTTACCTCGAAATTGCCCACGACATGTGCAGCCTGGCCGACGCCTGCGTCATGAGCGCCAAAAAAGATGCGCTGGTCAACATGGGCGGTTTCCTGACGCTCCGCAACGAGGAACTGGCCCACGAACTCACCAATCTGCTCATCATCACCGAAGGATTTACGACCTACGGCGGGCTGGCTGGCCGCGATCTGGAAGCCATTGCCGTGGGGCTGGAAGAAGGTTTCGAGCCCGATTATCTGCGTTACCGGGCCCGCGCAACGGCCTATCTGGGCGAGAACATCCGCGCCAAGGGCGTGCCGATCGTTTATCCGGTCGGGGGCCATGCCGTGTACGTGGATGCCGGCGCCTTGTACCCGCACATTCCGCCGCACGAATACCCCGGGCAGGCGCTGGTTTGCGAATTATACCGGCTGGGGGGCATTCGGGCCGTGGAGATCGGCTCGGCCATGTTCGGCAAATACGATGCGGCGGGAAAACTCATCCCGGCGGCGCACGAACTGGTCCGGCTCGCCATTCCCCGGCGGGTGTACACACAAAGCCACATCGACTACGTCAACGAAGTGTTCGATGCCGTGCTGGCCAACCGCGCCAATACGCACGGGTATCGGATTACATTCGAGTTGCCGTTTTTGCGGCATTTCACGGCGCATTTTGAGCCGATTTTGTAAAAAAATAACCAAGTCCCCCTGCGCCTCCACCCTGTAAGGGTTGCCAACCCTTACAGGGTGGAAGCGCAGGGGAATGGCTAGGTGAATATCCCGGCGTTTCCGACCTTTGCGCCATGTTTGCATACCTCAAAGGCGAAATTGCCTACCGAAGTCCGACTTTTCTGGTGGTGGAGGTGCATGGTGTCGGCTACCATGTCAGTATCCCGCTGAGTACCTACACGGCCCTGCAAGGCCAGGAAAAAGCCACCATTTACACCCATTTTCACGTCACGCAGGATGGGCAGTCGCTCTACGGGTTTGGGACCCAGACCGAGCGCAATCTTTTCGTGCAGCTGATCGGCGTCACGGGGGTGGGGCCGAGTTCGGCGCTGCTGTTGCTTTCGGCCATGACGGTGGATGAAATCCGGGCCGCTATTATTGGCGAGCAGGCGCACGTGTTGCAACGCGCCAAGGGGATTGGTCCCAAGGCTTCCAAACAAATTATCCTTGATCTGAAAGACAAACTCACCCGCGAGTCGCCCGAGTCGCCCGTGTTGTTGCCGGCGGCAGACAATACCCTGCGGGAGGAGGCTTTGTCGGCACTGATGGCGCTGGGTTTCAACCGGATCGCGGTGCAAAAAGCGCTCAATGCCGTGCTTAAAGACAATCCGGGTTTGACCCGGGTGGAAGAGTTGATCAAGCTGTCGCTCAAAGCGTTGTCGCTGTAGCGCCGCTGTAGCGCCGACCTCCAGGTCGGCGATGTCGAGAGAAGTAATGTCCCGCGATTGTCCCGCCTTGCTCCAGTCGGTATTTTCAACGGCGCCCAGGGCGTGTAGCTTTGGCTGGTAATCGCGGGTTTTTACTTCTCTCAACATCGCCGACCTGGAGGTCGGCGCTACAGTCGCGCTACAGGCAACCCTTTTTTCGTTACCCGCGTCATTATCCCACGCCGGTTTCCCCCGGTTCCTCAATCCAACAATACCTGCTTTTTTGAAGATGACGAAGAAGAACATCCTGCTGGCGACCTTCGGTACGCTTTGCCTGACTGCGTTGTTTGCTTTTACGGCTCCGAAAGCCGTGCGTGAAAATGTGTTCACGCTTTTTTTTCCTGAAAAAACGCCGCCAACGGCGGCTGAACGTCGTGTGGAAGTAAAAAAGCCGGAACCAAACCGGCTCTTCATCGCCGAAACCGTGCGCGATACGCCTCCGCCGCTCCAGGAACGTTACGACGATTTTATCAACGGCAGCAATCCGAACCCGGTCGATCTGCAGGATCCCAAGGCTATTCAGCAAGAGGTCGAATACGACCCCGAGACGAACATGTACATCATCACCGAAAAAATCGGGGATGAATTTTATCGTTCGCCGACGTACATGACCTTCGACGACTACCTCAAATGGCGCGAAGAACAACAACAACGGGAGTATTTCGACCGCCTCCAGGGCATTTCGTCCGGTGGTAAAAGCGGCGTCGGGCTCGACGATCCTATCGCGAAATTCGATGTCAAAACCTCGCTCATCGACCGCCTGTTCGGCGGCACGAACGTGGACATCAGGCCGCAGGGCAATATCAACCTGACCTTCGGGTACAACTATCAAAAGATACAAAACCCGATCCTGACCCTGCGCCAGCAGAATACCGGCAACTTCGATTTTGACATGGACATCAACATGAGCGCCACGGGCAAAATCGGGGAAAAACTCAACCTCAACTTCAATTACAACACCCAGGCCACCTTCGATATCGACAACCAGATGAAGCTCCACTACGATACCAAGGGCTTCTCGGAAGACGAAATCATCCAGAATATCCAGGCCGGTAACGTGTCGATGCCGCTGCGTTCCAACCTGATCAAAGGCGCCACCAACCTGTTCGGCGTCATGACCGAACTCAAATTCGGGCACTTGCGAGCCACCCTGCTCGCCAGTCAACAGCGCTCCAAACAGCAAAGTATCACGCTGCAAGGCGCCGCCCAGGTACAGCAGTTCGAGGTACAGGCCGACGATTACGACGAAAACCGCCACTTCTTTATCAGCCACTGGAACCGCGGCGAATTCGAGCCCGCGCTGTCCTGCCTGCCGGTGCCCCAGTCGCTGTTCAACATCACGCAGATCCAGGTCTGGATCACCAACGACAAACTCGCTACCGAAAACGTGCGCGATATCGTGGCCCTGACCGACCTTGGGGAACCCGATCCGTACAACGATATGTACGACCGCACGCCGATCTATTACGACATCAAAGGCAAACCTCTGCCCGACAACGTCAACAACGGCCTTTTCCCCAAGCTCGCCGACGATATCACCGACCCCACCTCCAATATTCGCAAGGCCGACAAGGTGGTGTCGCGTCTGACCAACGACTATGAACTCGTCCAGATCCGCGACTTCGAAAAGGTGCGCGCGCGCATGCTTTCCCCGTCGGAATTTACCTACAATGAACAACTGGGCTTTATCAGCATCAACCTCAACGTGCAGCCCGACCAGGTGGTGGGCGTAGCCCTCGAATACACCTACAACGGTCAGCCACACAAGATCGGCGAGATCACGAGCGACGTGCCCAACGGCGACTCGCTGAATCAGAATGTGCTCTTTGTCAAGATGTTGAAAAGCACCACGGCCAACGTGAAGTACCCGATCTGGGACCTCATGATGAAAAACGTGTACGCCGTGGGTTCGGCCAACGTGGACCCCCAGGAGTTCCGCTTCGACGTTTTTTACGAAGACCCGGGCAAAGGCCAGAAACGTTTTCTTGACGGCGCCCAGGTGCCCCTCCAGTACAAATCGCGCCCGCTGCTTCAGGTATTTAACCTCGACAATCTCAACCTGCAGGGCGACCCGGGGGCCGACGGGATATTCGACTTTGTCCCCGGCCTGACGATCAACCTGCGCTCGGGGCGGGTCATGTTCCCCGTGCTGGAGCCCTTCGGCGATTACCTGATCAAAAAATTCCAGCAGGCCAACCCGGCGCTGGACTCGGCTCAACTCGCCCAGACCATCGCCTACACCCAACTGTACGACTCCACCCTGTTCAGGGCGCGAGAGTACCAGCAACTCAACCGATACACCCTGAAAGGGTCGTACAAATCATCCACTTCCTCTGAAATATCCCTCGGCACCTTCAACCTTCCTCAGGGCTCGGTGCGCGTGAGCGCGGGCGGGCGCCAACTCGTGGAAGGCTCCGATTACATCGTGGATTATAATATCGGCAAAATCAAGATTTTGAACGATGCCATCCTGCAGTCGGGCCAAAACGTCAACGTCAGTTTTGAGGACAATACCGCGTTCGGGTTCCAGAGCCGTACCATGCTCGGGGCGAGGTTTGACTATGAATTAAACAAGGACGTCACCCTCGGGGCGACCTTCATGAACCTTTTTGAACGGCCGCTTACGCAAAAGGTCAACTTCGGCGAAGACCCCATTAACAACAAAATGTACGGCCTCGACGTCGGCATTTCCAAAGACGCGCCCTGGCTCACCAAGGCCGTGGACGCCTTGCCGCTGATCTCGACCAAGGAGCCGTCCAGCATCACGGCGCAGGCCGAAGTGGCCGTGCTCGACCCCGGTCACAACCGCGCCATCAACCAGGGCGACAAGGGCGGGGTGGTCTATATCGACGACTTCGAGGGCAGTACCGCCAACCTGCCCCTGGCGCTGCCGGCCAACCTCTGGCAGATCGCTTCGGTGCCGCAGGGCGACCTTTCGCTTTTCCCGGAATCCAACGATCCCACGCTGGCTCTCGGCGCCAACCGCTCCCGAATGTCGTGGTACCTGGCCGATCCCAGCGCCCTCCAGAGCGTCGACGCTAATAACCCGTACGCGCGACAGTTCGACTATCAGGATATTTTCCCCAACCGCCAGCTCTCGCCCGCGGAAAACTCCTTCCTGCGCCCGCTCGACGTGACGATTTACCCGCGCCAGCGCGGTCCGTACAACTTCGAGTTGCCCGAAGGCTACTCGAATATCTCGGCGGGTATGAACACTGCCGGCGAACTCAATGAGCCCGAAACGCGCTGGTGCGGTTTTATGAAAGGCTTGAATACCAACGACTTCGAGGCTTCCAATATCGAGTTTATCGAATTCTGGATACTCAATCCCTACATGGAAAAAGAGGACGGCTCCTCGGTCTCGACCGCCGGCGACATGTACATTGATCTGGGTACGCTGTCGGAAGACATCATGCGCGACTCGCGCCAGTTTTTTGAAAATGCCCTGCCGACCGGTACCGGCGGCGGCGCTACGGCCAATACCCGCTGGGGCCGCATCCCCGTGCTGCCGCCCATAGTCAACGCGTTCGACAACGACCCCGACAAACGCAAACTTCAGGATATCGGCCTCGACGGTTTGAATGACGACGGCGAGCGCACGTTCCCCGAGTTCAAAACCTGGCTCGACCAGATCAATGCCTCCTTCCTTTCACCCAATGCCAAGGCGGACATCAACTCCGACCCGTCGAACGACAACTTCGTGTATTTCAACGATGCGCGTTTCGGTCCCAACGACGGTATCATCGCTCGTTACCGCCAGTTCAACGGCACGGAAGGCAACTCGCCGGTGACCAGTGCCAATAGCAATATCACCAATTTCGCGACCAACTACCCCGACCGCGAAGATTTTAACCAGGACAACTCGCTCAACGAAACCGAGGCTTACTTCCGCTACAAAATCCCGATGGCCAAGACCTTCGACGCCGTCCTAGGTCAGGAAGTGCTCGACGAAAGCAACACGGTTTTGTCCGAACTGATTACCGACAAACGCGTGGTGGACAAGGAAGGTAAACAATATGTGTTTTACCGCTTCAAATTGCCGCTCGACGCCCAGGCGCCCATCCGCTCCAACGTGGGCGGTATCGGCGACTTCCGTTCCATCCGCTTTATCCGTATGCTCTGGAAAGGCTTCGACGAGCGCACGACCTTCCGCTTTGCCACCCTCGAACTCGGCCGTAACCAGTGGCGCCGCTACACCCAGCCGCTCTCGCAGTGCGACGTGCCCAACGAGCCGATCCCGTTCGATGTGAACGCGGTGAGCATCGAGGAAAACTCCGCCCGCCAGCCCTTCAACTACACGATCCCGCCGGGCATCTCGCGTGAAAACTCGGTCGGCGCATTCCCAGACATTCTCCAGAACGAACAGGCCCTCGCCATGGACATCTGCGACCTCAAAGGGTGCGATGCCCGCGGTATTTTCAAAACCCTGAACATGGACCTGCGCCAGTTCGATCGCCTCAAAATGTTCGTACACGCCGAGGGCAAGGATTATGACCAGAATCTGCTCGATTCGACCGACCTGACGGTGTTTATTCGCCTGGGTTCCGACTTTTTCAGCAACTACTACGAATACGAAATCCCGCTTTCGCCCTCTACGGTCGCCGACCTGAATGGCAACAACAACCCCGAGGACCCGCGCTACAAAGAGGCCGTCTGGAAGCCTCAGAATGATTTTGATTTCCCGCTCAGCTTGCTTACCGATGTAAAAAAACAGCGCAACGCCGACCCCAATTTCCCCATTGGCAACCTGTTTGAAATGCCCGACCCCGCCGACCCGGCCAACAAGGTCAAGGTGATCGGCAACCCCAACCTCGGTTACGTAAAGGGTATCATGATCGGTATTCGCAGCGTGGATGACCCCAACACGACGCACTGCGTCGAGGTTTGGGTCAATGAGTTGCGTCTCAACGGTTTCAATGAAAAAGGCGGCGTGGCCGGCCTTGCCCGTGTGGACATGAAACTGGCCGACTTCGGCAACGTCTCGGCCGCGGGCAGCTACACCGGCATAGGGTGGGGGAGCATCGAGCAAAAACTCATCCAGCGCCAACGCGAGGAGGTGGTGCAGTACGACCTTTCGACCAACCTCGAACTCGGCAAACTCCTGCCCGAAAAATCGGGTATCAAAGTGCCGTTCTACGCCCAGTATTCCAACACGACCCGTATCCCGGAATACGATCCTTACGACCTCGATATTAAACTCAAGGACAAACTCCGCGAAACGACCAGCACGGCTGCCCGCGACAGTATTCGCGAACAGGCGCTCGACGTGACGACGGTGCGCGGCTACAACTTTACCAACGTGCGCAAGGAGCGCCGTGGCAAAAAAGCCCCCATGCCCTGGGATATTTCCAACTTCAGTTTTACCTATGCTTTTAACCAGCAGAAAAAACGCAACCCCTTCATTATCAGTGATCAACTGAATCAATACAAGGGTGGCGTCGATTACCAGTACGCTACGGGTCTGCAGCCGTTCCAGCCGTTTAAAAAGCTGATCAAAAACGACAAGTACCTGAAGTTTATCTCCGAGTTCAACTTCAATCCGCTGCCCAATACCTACGGATTCAGTACCAATGTCGACCGGCAGGTCGGGGTGACAACCTGGCGTTTCGCCGGTGAAGACCCCTCGCTGAATACCTACTACAACCGACGTTTCCTCTGGGAACGCAACTACGACCTGGGTTGGGATATTTCCAAATCGCTGCGCTTCAACTTCGATGCGCAGGCGCGCAGCATCATCGACGAACCGCTCGAATACAATGCCGACGGCCAGCGCGTGACCAAACAGGAACGCCGCGACTCCATCTGGACCAACATCAAAGACCTCGGCCGCCCGAAACTGTACACCCACAACGCCAGCCTCAACTACACCCTGCCGTTCAAAACCATTCCTTTCATGGACTGGATCACGGTCAAGGCGTCCTACACGGCCGGTTATTCCTGGACCGCCCAGTCGCTCAAACTCCAGCACCTCGACGCAGGTCAGTATGCCGGATTCGACAATTCGCGCAACCTCGGCAACGTCATCCAGAACAACTCGCTCCGACAGATCAACGGCGATTTCAACATGGAGCAACTGTACAACAAGAGCAAATACCTGGGCAAAATCAACCGGCCGGTCAAACGCGGCCCCGGCGGCAAAAAAGCCCCCGGCAATAAAGGCGGCGATGATAAAGGCGCTCCCGGCAGCGACGACCCCGGCGGAATGGCGCCCGGCGCCGATCCTTCCGGATTCGGCGGCAAGGACGACAAGAGCCCGGTATCACCCCGCGACCGCAACCGGCCCGGCCCCGACAAAGGCGCCGGCAAACCGGGCGCAGGCGGTCGCGACGGCGCTGCCGACACCGCGGGTAGCGGTGGTAAAGACAGCAAGGGCAGCAAAGACAAAGACAAGGATAAAGACAAAAAGAAGAAAGATCGTGAGCCTTCCATGGCCGAACGGATCGCACTACGCCCGCTCATGCTGGTGCGCAAGGCCCGTTTTACCTACAGCGAAAACTACAGCACGGTGGTGCCCGGCTTCACCCCGGAAACCAAACTGATGGGTCTGAGCGAAGGTTTCATGGCTCCTGGCTGGGCATTTGTCACGGGCATCCAGCCCGAATCCAGCTGGCTCGACGAGGCTGCCCGCAAGGGCTGGATCACCCAGCGTCCGGAACTGAACCAGCAGGTGATGCGCAACTACACCCAGAACTTCGATGCCGGTATGACCATCGAACCGTTCACTGATTTCCGCGTCGAACTGTCGGCCAACCGCCAGTACACCCGCAACAGCACCGAGCTGTTCAAGGATCAGAACTTCAACCTCAGCCCCGACTCGGTGGATTATCAACACCGTGCGCAGCGCGACCTGGGTTCCTACACGATCTCGTATTTCGCACTCAACACCTTGTTTAGCAACGATCTGGACGGTCTTTTCGCCCGCTACGAAGCCAACCGCTCCATTGTGTCGAACCGCCTGGGACAGATGGCCGGCAACGTCGATCCGCACGAACTCGACGGTTCGGGCTACCGCTATGGTTATGGTAAAATTCAACAGGAGGTGCTGATTCCGTCGTTTATCGCCGCCTACACCGACAAGGACCCCAACACGGTCAACCTGAATATTTTCAAAACCATGCCGGCCGTCAACTGGAAACTGAACTACAACGGTTTGTCGAAAGTGGGCAATTTGAAGGATGTGTTCACCAGCGTGCAGATTTCGCACGGGTACAAGAGCACGCTGACCGTCAATTCCTACAACACCGATATTTTCTACCAGCCGAGCAATCCGTACCAGACGGACACCCTCAACTACAACTACATCGCGCGGTACGAAATCCCGCAAGTCGTGATCAATGAGCAATTTGCGCCGCTGTTCGGCCTCGATGTCAAACTCAAAAATGACATGACTTTCCGGGCTGATTTCAAAAAGCAGCGCACGCTGGCCATGTCGTTCATCGACTATCAATTGGCCGAAACGCGCTCCACGTCCTACTCCGCGGGCTTTGGCTATCGCCTGAAAAATGTGAACATCCCGTTCCTCACGGGTAAAAAGAACAAGAAAGGCGCCAAGGCCAAAAAGCCGAAACCCGGCAGCACCACACCGCCGCCGGCAGGTGGCGCGGCAGGCCAAAGCAACGACATGAACTTCAAGTTCGACTTCGAGGTGCGCGACGACATCACGGTCAATCACCGCCTCGATCAGCTCGACGAAGCCGTGCCGACCCGCGGCGCCCGCACCATCAGCATCAACCCTTCGGTGGACTATTCGCTCAACAAGCGCCTCAAACTGCGCCTGTTTACCGACTACCGCCGCACGGTGCCGAAAACTTCCCAATCGTTCCCCATCACGACGATCAATGCCGGGGTAACGGTGCAGTTTTCGCTGAACTGAGGGAGGTGATGAGCAGGGGTTGATGGGTAGGGTTGATAGGGTTGATGAGGTTTATAATAGGGTTATTTCTTCTTTGTGGAAGGCTTTCAGTATTTATTATTGAGGTTGAGGTAACAACGAAAGAGCAGAAATGCCCCTATTATAAACCTTATAAACCTCATCAACCCTATCAACCCTACCCATCAACCCCTACTCATCAGCCAATTGGCCAGTCGTTCGCGGTAGAGTGGAAACTTGCCAAGGTTGTTGTGCGTGCCGCCTTCTATAGTCACAAACTCATCGCCGGGGTTGAGAAACTGCTTCAATTTGGCGGCAGAAGCAAAGGGAACGACCCGGTCGCGGGTGCCGTGAAAGATCAGCACCGGCAGGTCTGCCATATCGAGGTGCCGGTCGTTCGGGAAGCGAAATGCCGGCTCGAAAGGCAAAACTTCGCGGCGCAAATGGCTCGCCATCAATCCCCGGATATTGTCGAAGGGCGTTTCGAGCACCAACATGCGCGCCGGCACGCGGGCGGCCAGGTAGGTGGCCAGGCCAGAGCCCAGTGAACGGCCGTAGAGCACGATCTGCTCGGGGGCGTATCGGGTGCGGAGATAGTCGTACACCCGCTCCGCATCGGCAAAATAGTCGTGCTCGTCGGGTTCGCCGGACGTTTTCCCGTAGCCACGATAGTCGGGGGCAAAAAAATCATACCCCAGGCTGGTAAAGTCGGGGGCGTAGGCGCCCCAGCGTTGCAGGTTGTCGCGGTTGCCGTGAAAATACAATACAACCCCGCGCGGCGCCTGCCGGTCGGTCGGGCAAAAAAGCGCATTGAGGCGGATACCCGGGTCGGGGGTGTCGATCCAGATTTCCTCGAAAGGAAAATCGAATTCAAACGAGTGCTCCGCGGCCAGTTTTACCGGTCGGAAAAGGATCTTTTTTTGTAAAAAAACGGCCAGAGCCTGGGTTGCGGGCGGCATGGGCGATTCAACGGAGTTTTTCGTTGGCTGCATGGCGGGCAGCGTCGCGAACGGTTTTTTTGTGCAGGTTTTTTTCCAACGCGGCGCTCAGGTCAATGCCCGTCTGGTTGGCCAGACAGATCAGGACGAACAAAACATCGGCCATTTCATCGGCCAGGTCGTCTTTGGCAGTGGCGGCCTGTTCGGGCAATTTGAACGACTGCTCCCCGTACAGTCGGGCCATCAGCCGGGCCACTTCGCCCACTTCCTCCATGAGGATGGCCGTATTGGTCAGTTCGCCGTAGTAGCGCACGCCTATGGTGCGAATCCATTGGTCTACGGTTTCCTGTGCTTGTTGTATGGTCATTGTGTTATTTTGGTTGATAAGGTTGATAAAGTTGATAAGGGTTTATAAGGGGGGGTAAGCAGGGCAAACGCATGTAACCCCTATCCCCAAACGCGGCAACCCTCGGTACAGTTGGTGCAAATGTCAATTTTATCTCGCCCCTGCAAAATAGCCGAACGGAAGCGGCCGTACGCTTCGCCTTGCCATAAGGTGCGGAAATCGCTGTTTTTCAGGTCGCCCATTCGGTGGCTGGCATCTTTGTCAAAACAACAGGGCACGACCAGGCCATCCCAGGTGATGACGCAGGCATGCCAGAGTTTCCAGCAATGATTGGCCAGCGCATGTTTGACCGACCAGCTGCCGTCGGGGTTGGGTCGGTAGCGCGAAAAACGTTCGAGGGTGGGAATCAAAGGGTTTCCTTGCTGATAATCATACACTTGCGCGGTTTTCAGGCGCACCTCGTCCACGCCGATTTCACGCGCCAGTCGCCGAAAATCATCGATTTCGTGTTCGTTGGGGCGCACCACCAGCATTTGAAAAACCAGTCGAGGGTGGTGTTTGCCCAGGCGTTTTTTCCAGGCTACGAGGCGCCGGGCGCCGGCGAGCACTTCTTCGAGTCGCCCGCCGATTCGGTACTGCTCGTACGTGCGCTGGGTGGCGCCGTCGATCGAGATGATGAGCCGGTCGAGGCCCGATTCCACGGTTTGGCGCGCCGTTTCGTCGTCGAAAAAATGCCCGTTGGTGCTGGTGATGGTGTACAGGCCCCGCGAACGGGCATAGCGCACGAGGTCGAGAAATTGCGGGTGGATAAACGGTTCGCCCTGGAAATAAAAAATCATGACCATCAAATCGCGATGCAGTTCGTCCACGGTGCGGCGAAAAAAATCGGCGCGCAGGTTGCCCGTCGCCCGGGTAAACGCCCGCAAGCCCGAAGGGCATTCGGGGCAGCGCAGGTTGCAGGCGGTGGTGGGCTCGATGCTGATCGTGACCGGAAGCCCCCACTGGATCGGACGGCGCAGCCAGCGGGTCAGGGCGTAGGACGACAGTACCGCGGCCAGGTTCCACAGGCGCCTCGGCGTCAGGCGCGCCACAATGCCGATGATTTCGGGTAGGGACATGCAGGGATCGACAGGATTTGATGCTGGAAACTTATGGGTTACGTGAAATACCGCGGGATTGTTGCCCGGCATTTTTTATTTCATATTCCCCTGACAGGCCGTCGGGGCACCCTTGCAGTACTATCTTTGCCTCAAAATTCGAACCCATGTCGGAACAAACACCCCCTCGCCCGGCCCGCAAATCAAACCGCGAAACCATCCTGCTGCTCGTCGTTTTGGGGATCGGCCTGGCTGGCCTGGCGGCTTTGTACTTTGCCCGCCAGTCGGCCGCGCAGGCGGCCGAGCGCGCTTTGCTCCAGGCCAAGTCCGACGCGGATGCGCAACGGGCCGGCGCCGATGCTTCGCGCCCCATTCAGGCTATTCCCGGCAATTTGTTGCGTTCCAACACCGATTCAGAAGCCGGCACACCCTACACGTTCGAGATGGCCAATTTTGCGCAGGGCGCCATTTATGAAATCGACCCAGGCGACGGCGCCAGCCGCCAGCCCTTCGTCAACGGCAAATTGCGCTACACCTACCGCAAGCCGGGCAACTACACCGTGCGCCTCTACGCGCGTTACCAGGGACAGGAAGCCATCATCGACACCATGATCCAAAAAGTAGGGCAGCCCCTCCAAATCAAGGCGCCGGCTACTTTGTACAACGACTGAGATGTAATTTTTTTTTCAAAAAAACGAGGCATGCGGCTTGAAAGTCGCCGTTTGCGTTAGTTTTGTCGCCAAGCGAAACCCGCCATTTTAACAACAGACCATTTCAACATGAAAAAAATCGGAATCCTTCACGGCAAGGAAAGCACCTTCCCGGAAGCCTTCGTCGAACGCGTTAATTCCAAAAACGTCAAAGGCGTGCAAGCCGAGCGCACACTTGTGGACGAGCTCATGCAAGGCGAACCCACGCCCTACGCCGTCATGATCGACCGCATCAGTCAGGACGTGCCTTTTTACCGCGCTTACCTGAAAAATGCCGCCCTCAACGGAACGGCCGTGCTCAACAACCCCTTCTGGTGGAGCGCCGACGAGAAATTTTTCAACAACTGCCTGGCTACCAAGGTCGGCGTGCCGGTGCCCCGCACCATCCTGCTGCCTTCCAAGGAAATGCCGCCGGATACCAGCGCCCAGAGCTTCCGCAACCTCAAATACCCGCTCGACTGGGAAAAAATGATCGAATACCTCGGCGGATTCCCCCTGTTTATGAAACCCCACTCGGGCGGCGGCTGGAAAAACGTGTATAAAATCCACAACTACGACGAGTTTTTCCGCGACTACAACGAGACCAACACGCTCGTCATGCTCCTGCAGGAAGCCATCGAGTTCGATTCCTACTTCCGTTGCTACTGCCTGGGTGGCAAATACGTGCGCATCATGGACTACGAGCCGCGCAACCCGCACCACCTGCGCTATGTGGCCGATCACAAGGCCTCGAAAGCCCTGCTCGACCAGATGCACGACTACGTGCTGCGCCTCAACCACGCCCTCGGCTACGACTTCAACACGGTCGAATTCGCCGTGCGCGACGGCATTCCGTACGCCATCGATTTCTGCAACCCGGCCCCCGATGCCGACGTGCACTCCGTAGGCGAGGAGAACTTCGAATGGGTGGTGGAGCACGCCGCGAAAATGGCCATCGAAAAAGCCCTGGCCCACGTCGATGGCGGCAACAACCTGACCTGGGGCACCTACGTCCGCGATGCTGCAGCCGGCCACCTGCCGGTCAATCCGGACGCCGGCGAAACCAAAGCGAAGAAAGCCGCCGGCAAGGCTTCGAAGGCAAAGAAATAAGAATAAGTTGTTGGTTTTCAATAATTAAAAAGGGTTGTCTCTACCTGGAGACAACCCTTTTTTTATTAACCCGAAAAAGAATGAAGGTTTAAAACTCCAGTCGCCAGCTCAGGTTCGGCACCAGCCCAAGCTGGTACTTGGTTTCAATTTTTTGGGTCCAGGCATCGTAAAAATAGTAGGCGATGTTCTGCTGCAGGGTCAGGTTCTGAAAATCCATGGCAAAGGTGCTGTTGCGGCGGTCGCCCACGCTCGTGCGCCAGTACACGCGCGCGTCGAGGCGGAAGAAGTCGGGCAGTTGCTCCGAAAAGCCCTGACTGGCGTCGTACACCGTGGCGTCGGCGGCCTGCGAGGCCGCGAAATCGATGGGCAAGGCGCGTTGTCCGCCCGACCAGCTCAGTCGGCCGCTGCAGCCGAAGGTTTTGGTTTTGTTTTCGCCAGCGGTTTTGTGCCACTCCTTGCCGCCGCTCAGGTGCGCAATTTGGCCCAGGCTCCAGCGCGAATCGGACCATTCGCCGCCTTCCAATCGGGTTTTTGAGCTGAAAAACGTTCCGTTGACCAATAAAAACCAGCCTTTGTTGTACCGGCGTTCCGCGCTGATTTCCAGACCGTAATTGTGCCCTTCCGAGCGCGATTTCTTTCCAAAATAGTTGGGAAACGGCGCTTCGCTTTCATTGAGCGACGAAATCCGGCCGCCCAGGTAGGGTAGTGCGACGGCATCTGAAATCCGTTGGTCAAAGACTTCCAGGCCAAGCCGCCAGGTGTTGTCGACCGAACGCCAGGCATATCGCAGGGCTGCATGGGAGGATCGGATGAGTTCGTTGTCGTACTTGAAATCCCATTGCCACCAGGCCGGCGTCTGGCTGTGCAGCCCCCAGCTGCCGCTGATGGTTTGCTGGTCGTCCAGGCGCTGGACGATGCTCAGGCGCGGCTCCAGATGCACTTCATTTTGCAGCCACCAGACGCTGTGCAAACCGCCGGTGACGGTGGTTTGACCCGATGTGGACGACCAGCTGAGCTGCGCCCAGGGTTGCAGGGTTTCCACCTGATAATCGTCGCTGTTGATGCGGATATCGCGGGCGATGCGGTACTGGTAGTCGCGAAATATGTAGCTCGCGCCTTCTTCCAGTCGCAGGGTGGGCGACAACTGGTGGCCCAGGCTGAGTGCCGTGGACGCAATTGTTTCGTCGGAATAGTCTTTTTGAAATTCGCCGTAGGCAATGCCGCCCGACTCGGCGACGCGTTCGTTGATTTGGCCGGAATGGATGTGCGCAGCCCGAATCCAGCTGCGGGTGGAGAGTTTTTTATACCAGCTGGCGCCCGTGATCAGGGTTCGGGAGGTGTAATCGATATTGAAAATATCCTTGTTGAGTTCGATGGACGCGCTGTCGGCTTTGTGCTCGAAATAATTGGAAGAATTGCCCCACATGGCAAACAGCCGGAAGTCGCCGGCGCGGGTACGGGGCGCCGCCAGATTGACGGAAAGGTCCTGGAAAGTGATGGTTTCATCGCCGAAATTGATGCCCATTTGGCCCAACAGGCCGACGGTGGAGTAGCGGTAATTGATCAGGTAGCTGCTTTTCCCGCGGCCGGTCAGGGGGCCTTCGGCGGCCATGTCAAGGCCGAGCAGGCCGGCCTGGGCCGTGAATTCGTGGCGCTGGTCGTTGCCCGGGCGCAGCCGGATGTCCATGGTGCCCGCGATGGCGTCGCCGTAGCCGGTCGGCTGGCTGCCGGTCAGCAGGGCCGACTGGTCGAGCAGTTGGGCGGAAAACATCAGGACGCCGCCGGCGGCCGCGGCGGGCCGGTCGGCGAAGGTGCCCGCGTTGGGCAGGTGGTTGGGATTGACCACATCGAGGCCTTCGAGGCGCCAGCGGAGGGCGGCCGGGCTGTTGCCGCGCACGATGAGGCCGTTGGCCTGGTCGTCGTTGCCGCTCACGCCGGGGTAGGCCTGGGCGAGGCGGGCGGGATCGAAAAAGGTGGCGGGCACCCGTTCCGTTTGCACGCCGCTGAGGGGCGCCACGCCCAGCAGGGGCATAGGTCGGTGGCCCTGTTCGGCGCGGGCGGAAATGCTGAGTTCGGGCAGGCTGTACAGTTGGTTGTAAGCCACGTCGAGCACGGTTTCCTTGCCGGCTACAATATCGACATCCCAAACGATCATGGGTTTGTAGCCGTCGTACTCGATTTCCAGCAGGTAGTAACCGGGTTTCAGGGCGGAAAAAACGTAAGCGCCCGAGGAATCGGAGTGCGTCACGGCCGGTGGCAGGCCCGGCGCTGTGCGCAGGCTCATTTGCGCGCCGGCAAGCGACTCGCCCGAGGCGGCGTCGCGCACGACGCCGCGCAGGATTTGCGCGTGATTTTGGAAAAAAAACAGCAGCAAAGCCGCCGTCAGCAAGGTTCGCATTACTTTCATGGCTGCAAATTAACCGGGTTGCCGGCAAAAAAACGGTGATCTGCGTTTCCTTTAAACCAAACCATTTACCAATTCAACTATCTCATCATGATCCAATTTATTCTTCCGGTCCTTTTGGTGCTGCTGGTGTTGAGTATCGTCACCGTACAACAAGGCACCGTGGCTGTCACCACTATTTTTGGCAAATACAACCGCACGCTTTACCCGGGTCTGAGTTTCCGGATTCCGTTCATCGAGTCGATTTTTAAACGCATCTCGGTGCAAAACCGCGCGGCCGAACTCACGTTCCAGGCCGTCACCATCGACCAGGCCAATGTGCATTTTACCTCCCTGCTGTTGTTCTCCGTGCTCAACAACAATGAAGAAACGATCAAGCAGGTGGCTTTCCGTTTCGTCAGCGACCGCGATTTTATGGCCACGCTGACCCGCACGGTGGAGGGCAGCATCCGCGCTTTTGTCGCCACCAAAAAACAACAGGAAATCCTCAGCCTGCGCCGCGAGATCACCGAGGCGGTCAAAACCAACGTGGACCACATGCTCGAAGACTGGGGCTACCACCTCATCGACCTGCAAATCAACGACATCACCTTCGACGACGAAGTCATGCGCTCCATGTCGAAGATCGTGGCCGCCAACAACCTCAAAGCCGCCGCTGAAAACGAAGGCCAGGCCCTGCTGATCACCAAAACCAAGGCTGCCGAAGCCGAGGGCAATGCCATCAAAATTGCCGCCGAAGCCGAGCGCACCGCCGCCCAGATGCGCGGCCAGGCCGTGGCCCTGTTCCGCGAGGAAGTCGCCAAAGGCATGAGCCAGGCAGCCAAGGAAATGCAAAACGCCGATCTCGATACCTCCGTGATCCTGTTCTCCATGTGGACGGAAGCCCTCAAAAACTTCACGGAACACGGCAAGGGCAATATCATTTTCCTCGACGGCTCGGCGGAAGGGATGCAGAAAACCCTGCGTGAACTGATGGCCCTCAACCAGATGGACCTGCGGGGGGCACAGTCTGGCAACAAATAATTCAGCACTCGTCCCTCTGTGAGAAACAGCACGGTTTCGCCTTGCGCGCAACCGTGCTGTGTTGTTTTCTCGTTGTACCAGTAGCCGAATATTTTTCAATAAAAAACAAAGTTTCCCATGCGCTTTTTGCTCCTTGTTTGCCTTGCTGGGCTCTCCCTGACCGCACGCGCACAATCCCTTCCGCCTGAAATGTACCTCTCCGCCGACGGCCACCGGCTTTTCACGGGCGGTCAGCCGGCCTCGGGTTTGTACGATGACGCGATCACCCGGTCGATTTACCTCGATTTCAGTCAGTCCAATTACTGGAACCTGCTCACCCAAAACTACCAGAGCCATACCGATATCCCGGCTACAATGACCGTCGACGGCGTGGTGTACGACAGCGTAGGGGTGCGCTTCAAGGGGCAGACCTCCTACCAAATGGTCAGTTCGCAGAAAAAGTCGTTCAATATTTCGCTCAACTACGGGGTGGATTATGACAAACTGATGGGTTACAAAACCCTCAACCTCAACAACTGCTACCTCGACCCTTCTTTCCTGCGCGAGTTTTTCTACCTGCACCAGATCCGTCACCACATCCCGGCAGCCAAGGCCACGTTTGTCAAATTGTATTTGAACAACCAGTACTGGGGCGTTTATCCGAGCGTTCAGCAACTCAACGGCGAGTTTTATGACGAATGGTTCCTGAGCAGCAACGGCACCAACTGGCGTGCCGACCGCCCCGCAGGGGCTGGCGGCGGAGGCCCTGGCGGCGGCCCCGGCTGGGGCGACGGCACGGCCGCGCTCAACTACCTCGGCGCCGATACGGCCCTTTACAAACAATATTACACGCTCAAAAGCACGGAAAAAACCAATCCCTGGGACGATCTGGTCGTCACCTGCGATGTACTTGAAAATACGCCGCTCGATCAGCTGGAAGCCACGCTGGCCGATTACATGGACCTCGACCGCACCCTCTGGTTCCTGGCCTGCGAAATCGCCTTTACCGACGACGACAGCTATGTTTACAAGGGGAAAATGGACTACTACCTCTATTGGGAGGCAGAAACCGGCCGCATCACCCCCATCGAATACGACGGCAACAGCTGCATGGAAACGAATTTCGCTCAGCAATGGACGCCTTTCTACCATGCCAACAATGCCAACTACCCCTTGCTCAACCGCCTGCTGGCAGTGCCTTCGTTGCGCCAGCGCTACCTCGCGCACATGCGCACCATCGTGGAGGAGTCGCTCGACCCGGCAAGCGCCAACGCCGCCATCGATGCGTACGCGGCTCAGATCGATTCGCTGGTGGAGACCGATCCGAAGAAAATTTATACCTACAATCAGTTCCTTACGGAAGTGGAGGAACTGAAAGATTTCATCTCTATCCGGCACGATTACCTGTTGAGCAATACGGAAATGGCCCAGGTGGCGCCCACGATCGCCTCGGTTTCACATTTTGTCAACAATGAAGAATGGGCCCAGCCTGCTCCCAACCAGGAAGCCGGCGTTCGCGCCACGGTCAGTTCCACCAGCGGCATCGACCACGTAACCCTCTACCACGCCACGGGTCTGGTGGGCAATTTCAGCCGGACAAGCATGTACGATGACGGCCAGCACGGCGATCTGGCAGCCGGCGATGGCGTCTACGGCGCCAATATTCCCGCCCAGGCCGCTGGCGAATGGGTGCGCTACTACGTCGAGGCAGCTGCTGCCAATACGGCCAAATCGCTGCGCTTTTACCCTGCCGGCGCCGAGCACGACGTGCTGATTTACAAGGTGTTGCCGGGTGCTGCCGCCAATTCGAGCATTGTGATCAACGAACTGATGGCCTCCAACCAGTCCACTGCAACCGACGAGGAAGGCCAATACGACGACTGGATCGAACTGTACAACAACGGCGCCACCGCGGTCGATATCAGCGGCTGGTTTATCACCGACAACCCCGACAACCTCGACAAATGGGACTTCCCGGCCGGAACGGTACTTCAGCCCGGCGATTACCTGATTGTCTGGGCCGACGAAGACAGCAGTCAGGGCCCCTTGCACGCCAATTTCAAATTGTCGGCTTTGGGGGAAGAACTGACCCTGCTGGATGCCAGCGGCGCAGTGGCCGATCTGGTCACCTTCGGCGCGCAGGACGTGGATCTGAGCCTCTCCAGAATCCCCAACGGCACCGGCAATTTTGTGGTCAAATCGCCGACCTTCGGCTACAACAACGAGCAATCCTCGGGCGTCGACGACCAGTCGGTGGCGGCCCTGTTGTTCAATATTTTGCCCAACCCGGCCGATCAGAGCGTGCGGATACAGTTGCCCGAAAATTATTCCGGGCGGGTGGAAGTGTACGATTTAACCGGCCGGCGTCTGCTTGCTGAAAACTATTCGACGGATTTGCATTTTTCCGTAAAAGACTGGCCTTCTGGTAATTATGTGGTCAAATGCGGCGCGATGTGCCGGATGCTCGCGGTGCAGCATTAAAGCCCACTTGCGGGTTTTTCACCGCTAAGACGCAAAGACGCAAAGGGGGCGCGTATTTCTTTGCGCCTTTGCCTCTTAGCAGTGAAAATGCGCACGGCATGAGTTGATCGTGACTTATGAGGCGGGCAATTATCTTCACCCCCAAAAACGCATGATCGCCCACAACCCGAAAGATTGGCTGGTCTGGCCCTGGCACTTTCACCGTTCGGACACGGTGCGCCGTTTGTTCCCCTGGCTTCTCGCCATCGGCGCCTACTCCGCCCTCGTTGCCTGGCTGGAAATAGAAGTTTGGCAATTGACGAACACCAACAGCTACGTGCGCAATATTTCCCTGATGCACACGCTTTTGGGCTTTGTCATCTCGTTTTTGCTGGTTTTTCGCACCAATACCGCCTATGAGCGCTGGTGGGAGGGCCGAAAATTGTGGGGCGGCTTGGTCAACAACAGCCGCAACCTGACCATGAAACTCTCCGCCCTGCTACCGCGCGACGATGACTTTCACCGCGGCGTATTTCGCCGATTGATCCCGCTTTATGCTGTCGCGCTGAAAAACCATTTGCGCAGCGAACAAACCCGCCTGGAACTTTTCGACGGCCTTCCTGCCGAAATTCAGCAAAAAATTGACCTGGAAAAACACCTGCCCAACCAGGTGGCAGCCCTGATGATTCGGGCGGTGGACGATCTGCATCGCAACGGTAAATTGTCGGGCGAACAATTGCTCTTTCTCAATGCCGAACTGCAGTCGTTCACAGAGATCTGCGGCGCTTGCGAACGTATAAAAAACACCCCGATTCCCTACTCTTACAGCGTGTTTATCAAACGGTTTATCCTCATCTACATCGCTACCCTGCCCTGGGGCTACGTGTTCAACCTGGGCTACTACGTGGTGCCCATCGTGGCTTTTATTTTTTACGTGCTGGCCAGCCTTGAATTGATTGCAGAAGAAATCGAAGAGCCTTTCGGCGCGGACGAGAACGATCTGCCCCTTGAGAAGATGGCAAAGAGCATTCAGGGACACATCCACGAACTGATTTGAAAAGAGGCTTTTTTGGTTTAAAAAAGCTCGCCTTGTTCGGCAAAACGCACCGGGTTTTCGTGGCGCAGGAGCGCCATTTTGGTGTCGAGGCCGTAAAAATACCCGCGCAATTCGCCGGCTTTTCCAATCACCCGATGGCAGGGCACCACGATGGCCATGGGGTTGCTTCGGTTGGCCATGCCCACGGCGCGCACAGCGCTGGGGTGGCCGATGCGTTCGGCGATGTCGGAGTAGGAAACGGTTTTGCCGAACGGGATTTCGAGCAGGGCCGCCCAGACCTGTTTGTGAAAATCGGGGGCGCCGCCCCAGTCGAGTTTGAGGTCGAAATAGCGGAGCGAACCGGCAAAATAAGCTTCCAGTTGCCGCCGCGCTTCGGCGATCGGGTGATCGTCGGGAATGTCGGTCGAGGAGTCGCCGGACTTGTCGCGAAACAGGACGGAGCGCACGCCGAGTTCGCTGCCGGTGATCTCAAGCCAGCCGTAGGGAGTTGAAAGCCAGGATTTGAGCGTCGTCATGTTGCGTTCGGGCTTTGAACAAAAATAGGCACACGTCACGACATGGTGTCCTCGCCCGTCAGTTGTTTTTCAAACAGTTCGGCATAATAGCCTCTGTTGGCCAGGAGTTCCTCGTGCGTGCCTTCCTCGGCGATGGAATGGTCGTCGCCCAGCACGATAATTTTATCAAACTCCAGCATCCCGTAGATGCGGTGGGTGATAATAATAGCCGTTTTGCCTGCCAGTGCGTCGTTGAGGTAGCCGATGATCTGGCTTTCGGTGTTGGTATCGACGGCCGACAGGCAGTCGTCGAGCAGCACAATATCGGGGCGTTTGGCGAACGCCCGGGCGATGCTGACCCGTTGTTTTTGTCCGCCGGAAAGCGTGACGCCGCGTTCGCCCACTACCGTGTCGTAGCCTTTGGGGAGCGAAAGAATGTCGTCGTGAACGGCGGCGCTGCGCGCGAAATACTCGGCGTCGGCCCGGGTGATGCCGTCTTGCCCAAACGCAATATTGGCTTCCACGGTATCGGAAAACAGGAACACGTCCTGCGGCACGTAACCGATGCGCTGGCGCAGGTTTACGAGGTCGAGGCTGCGAATGTCCTGCCCGTCGAGCAGAATACGGCCTTCGCTGACGTCGTACAGCCGGGTGAGAAGGTCGGCTACCGTGGTTTTACCACTGCCCGTACGGCCGATCAGGGCCAGGCGCTGGCCGGGTTGAATCTCGAAGCTGACCTGTTTTAAAGCCTGTATGCCGGTGTCGGGGTAGACAAAACTGACGTTTTCAAAACGAATATGGCCTTTCAGGGGGCGCGGATCGACGACCGGATTGGTAATGGTCGGCTGGGTTTGCAAAAACTCGTTGATCCGCTTTTGAGAGGCTGCGGCCTGCTGGGTCAGCGAGGAGATCCAGCCGATGGCCGTGACCGGCCAGGTCAGCATGTTGATGTAAATGACAAACTGGGCGATTTTCCCCGGCGTGATATGACCCGCAATTACTTGTAAACCACCGACATACACGGTGATAATGGTGCTCGCTCCAATCAACAGCATCATGAGTGGAAAGAAAAACGCATCGACCCGGATCAGGCGAAGCGATTTCTGGCGGTAGGTCTCGGTTTGTTGGGCAAACCAGTTGCCCATCGCTTTTTCCTGTGCGTAGCTTTTTACCACGCGAATGCCGCTGTACACCTCCTGCGCCGTGCTGGTCAGGGTGGCGAGTTGTTGCTGGATGGTTTCGCTGCGTTTGTTGATGATGTTGCTGACCCAGTAAATCGAGATACTCAGCAGCGGCAGCGGCATCAGCGACCACAGGGTCAGGGTCAGATTGACCCGAAGCATGGCCGTGATGGTCAGGATGAACAAAAAGATAAGGTCGAGACCGTACAACATGGTGGGGCCCAGGTACATCCGGACCTTGTTGACGTCTTCTGAAATACGCGACATCAGGTCGCCGGTGCTGTGTCGTTTGTAAAAAGCGAGATCGAGCGTTTCGTAATGGGCAAAGATTTCCTTCCGAAGGTCGTATTCGATCAGGCGGCTCATCACGATGATCGTTTGCCGCATCAAAAACATAAACAAACCCATGGCGAGTGCCAGGCCGATTACCTGCAGCCCGAACCAGCCGATCTGGGTGCCGAGTTCGCGGAAGGCTTCGGGGTGGGCCGAAATGCCGCCGGTTTCGTTGTAATGTTTTACACTGGCGATCACGGTGTCGAGCGCATCGCCGATGGCTTCCGGTTGTTTGACGCGGAACCAGTTGACCAACCCGACAAACAGGATGCCCAGCAAAAAGCGCCAGCGGTATTTCCAGAAAAACTTGTTGAGGTAGGCCAGATGTTGCATAACATTCCTTTCGAGGCTGCAAAGATGGGCAAAACACCCAGGATCGCAGCATGGTTCATTCTGAAATGGCCTATTTCACGTACAATTCAGCGCGGTGGGAAAAAGGTGCGCCGGGCCGCGACTTCTCGCGCCCGGCGCCAAACCAAACCCTTGCAATGTGTTTATTTTGCCGGGGGCCTCTGGGGGTGAACGGGTGTATTTTAGGTATGACGGGCTGAGGCGGTCGGCTGGTTGGGGCCGGCAACCGGTTTCGGTTGGGGTTAGCCGAAATAATACCGGATTGCGTTCATGAAGTCGTCTTTTTGGCCGGCAGAAACGGTGAGCGTCACGCCGTTTTGCAGGATCACGTGACCGCCTTTTCCGCGTACGTATTTTTTGAGATGCCGCAGGTGCACGGTGTGCGAGCGATGGATGCGGATAAAAGCCGCGCCGGGCAGCATGTTTTCCACGTCGCCGAGGGTTTTGCAAACCAGCACCTGGCGGCCATCGGTGAAATGCAGCACTGTGTAATTGCCGTTGGCTTCGAGATAGGCGAGGTGTTTTACTTTTTCAAAACACAGGCCTTCCATGGTCGGCAGCACGATTTTTCCATCTTTTCTGGACGGGTGCCCGTTTCGGGGCGAGTTTGCCGGCAACTGGCTGCGCAAAACGGCGTTGCGCATGGTTTCAGTAGCATGAGGCGTGTCGGAGTAGCCCGTAGTTTCGGAGGATAAAACAGCGTGAACCATAGCGTGTAAAGTTTGATCGTAAAAAGCGGGAGTTCTTGATTTTGCCTGCGGTTGTCTTTCATTGCCGTTGACAGGACAAATCTACCGTCGGCCAATGCCCCCGGTCAAACCAATTTTTTCCTAAAAGTCAGGCTTCCAGTGCCGTTAACAAACTTTGCATTTTGATAAAAATCTGACAATTTTCGGCCGCTTATTTGTTGCACACTCATGGCCAAGACCCCCTCAGACAAACTTCACCGCCTGATTCGCTCCCTGACACCGCAGGAAAAGCGGTATTTCAGCTTGTTTATCCGGGGCAAACCGGGTCAGGAGACCAAATATTTGAGGCTTTTCGAGGCAATGGCTGCGACCGACGAGTTCGACGAGGAAAAGTTCAAGACAAAAATTTATCAAAATCAGCCGCTCGAAAGCCAGAAGTATTCTGAGTTAAAGGCCTATTTGTACGAATTGCTGCTCAAAAGTCTGCAAGGCTACGACGAACAGCAGTCGGTCGAATTCAGGCTCAACCACCTGTTGCAGAGTGTGGCCGTGCTGTTCAAACGGGGGCATTACGACGATTGCCGCGAATTGCTCCACAAGGCCGGAAAAACCGCCCGCCATTACGAAGCCTTTGCCCACCAACTCGAGGTGCTGCGCTGGGAAAAGCAACTGGCTTACACCCAAATGGACGCCGATTTCCTCCACAAAAGGCTGGAACACCTGCAATACGAAGAAACTTACACGCTCGAACAACTCCGCAACGTATCTGAGTACCGCAAGGCGTTTTTTTCGGTGTATGCCACCATTCGCCGCGAGGCCTCGCACCGGGGAGAGGACCGGCAGGACCGGCTCAGATCGCTGGTGGGACAGGAAATCATGGCCAACCCCGATCTGGCCAGCTCGCATCGGGCCAGGGTGTACTACTATCGGGCGCTTAACCTGTACTATTACGCGGCGCTCGATTACGACATGTTCTACGAAACGGGGGGCAAATTGATCGGTTTACTCGAGTCAAAACCGCATTTTTTGCAGGAAAATCTCTCCGACTACATCGCTGCCCTGAGCAACCTGGTGCTCTCCTGCGGCCTGCTGCGCCGCTACGACGAAGTGCGCAGCAGTCTGGAAAAACTGCGGGCCCTGAAACCTATCACCAACGACGATCGGCGTAAAATTCACCGGCAGTATTATTCCAACAAATTCGTGCTCTGCATCTACACAGGCGAATTCGAGGAGGGGCGCCAGGAAATGGCTCAATGCCAGTCGGACGCTGCCAAATACGACCTGCACGACTACGAAACGAGCAGTTTTTTTGCACAATACAGCATTATTTGTTTTGGGTGCCGGCGCTACAACGAGGCCCTCGACTACCTCAATTACTGGCTCAATCAGCCCCGCACTGTGGGACGCGAAGACTTGCAAAGCCTGGCGCGCATCCTGCAGATCATCCTGCATTTCGAAATGGGCAACACCGTGCTGCTCGAGTCCTTGACGCGCTCGGCTACCCGTTTTTTGCGCAAAAAAAACCGCCTCCTCGAACTGGAACGGCGGTTTATACATGGCATGTCCGAAATCATGAAAGCACCCGATATGGCAGGCCAAAAGGCCGTGTTCAGGCGGATGCGGGAGGAATTACAACGACTGGCGGCGGTGCCAGATGTGCGCGCTTTGTTGCAAACGTTCGACCTTGATGCCTGGCTGGAAAGCAGGCTGAGCGGCCGAACGTTTGCGCAGGTGGTGCACGAAAAATGGTTATCAGAGAATGCCTAGGCGCCGTTGTTGTTTCCAACCGTACCGGTGCTCGAAGGCGGGTCCACGCGGGTGTCGACGGTGGTCCAGCGCGTCGTGTACATGAAACGGCGGCCTTTGATCACGATGGTGCCGCCTTTGACTTCTTTCATTTGGGCGTTGTCCAGCGTGGTGACGAAACTGTTGACCTTAAGGTCGTCAAGTGTAAATTTTTCTTTTGCCATAATCCGGAGGTGTTGAAATTTTTACCTGAAAATAAATCCTGCAATAAAATTACCGGAAAATTAGTCGTCCGCATTACGGACGCTTTGGACAAGTTTTTGGAAAAATCAGGATTCCTGTCGGGCATTCAGGCTGGCAAATAAGCCGGAATCAATCGAGAAAATCAAAAACCAGTTCAGGCTCGAAGCCTGCACGGATGGCGGAAGCCGCCGTTTTCTGGCGCGCGTTCGGATCGTCGGCGGAATACTGTGCGCGTTTTTTTTGCAACAAACGCTGCAGGGTCGCCCGATACTCGGCTTCCGGCAACGCGTCAAGCGCTTCTTCAATCAGGGCTTTTCGGATGCCGTGGGTGTGTTGCAACTCCATTCGGATGCGCACCCGACCCCAGTGATTGCCCCGAAACTTGCCTCCGGCGAAAGCGTGGGCAAAGCGTTCTTCATTAAAAAAACGCTCCTCCTGCAAGTAGTCGAACAACTGGTCGGCAGCATCGTCTTTCAAGCCGAGTTCGGCAATTTTCTGGCGCACCTCCTTCGGACTGCGTTCCCGGAATGCGCAAAATCGCTCCAGCCGATCCTGTGCGGTACGGGGATCGATTGGCGTGTTGGCGAATGGTTTTCTGCGTTGAAACGCCATGTGTTACGCTTCCAGAATGTGTTCCAGGCGAATGCCGCGCGAACCTTTGAGCAGAAAAAAGGTGTCCTGAAAATGCTGTTCGTCAAACCAGTTTTTTGCGGCGGCGGCATTGTCGAAGTGCAGCACGCGGGCCGGGCGTTCGCACTGCCCGAATGCTTTGCCGACGAGCACCAGTTGATCCAGTTGGCTTCGAAGGGCCAGTTTGAGCATGGCTTCGTGTTCCTTGTGGCTTTCCGCGCCGAGTTCGAGCATGTCGCCCAGGATCGCGATTTTTCGGGGCGCTTTCAGGTCGCGAAAACTTTCCAGCGCGGCCTGCATACTCGAAGGATTGGCGTTGTATGCGTCGAGCACGAAGGAATTGGAGTCGCGTTGCAGGAGTTGGGAGCGGTTGTTGGCGGGCCGATAGGCTTCCAGGGCGTATTTGATTGCCATGGAAGGCACTTTAAAGTACAGTCCGAGGGCCACTGCCGTCATCAGGTTGTTAAAATTATAACGTCCGACGATATGGGTATGCACCTCAACCGGCTCGTCGTGTTCTGACAGAAAAGCGATGTTCAGGAAAGGTGTTTCGCTGGTCAGGCTCACGCAGATGGGGCTGGCGCCTGCCTTCGGGTCGAGCGCTTCGACGCGTGTGTAGGCGATCTTTTTGCGCACTTTACGCGCCATTGCAGGCAGGTATTTTTCAGAAAGATTGACAAATACGCAGCCGTCGCGACGGGACAGATAATCGAATAGTTCGCCTTCGGCTTTTTTTACACCGGCCAGGCTGCCGAAGCCTTCGAGGTGTTCCTTGCCGATATTGGTGATCAGGCCGTGGGTTGGCAGGGCAATTTCGCACAGTTCCGCAATTTCTCCGGGATGGTTGGTGCCGAGTTCGATCACGGCAACTTCCGAGTGCTCGGGCATGGCCAGCAGGGTGAGTGGCACGCCAATATGGTTGTTGAGGTTGCCTTTGGTAAAATGGCAAGGATAATGACTGGCCAGAACGGCGGAAACAAGTTCCTTGGTGGTGGTTTTACCGTTAGAGCCCGCGATGCCGATCACAGGAATATCGAAGTGCTGTCGGTGGTAACGTGCCAGTTGTTGCAGGGCCTGCAGCACGTTGGGCACCAGCAGGCAACGCGGATCAGTCTGATAACGGGCGTCATCGATGATGGCGTAAGCGGCGCCGTCGCGCAGGGCTTGTTCAGCGAATACGTTGCCGTCAAAATTGTCGCCTTTCAGGGCAAAAAACAGGCAGGCATGGCTCAGGCGGCGGGTGTCGGTACACACCTCCGGGTGCATTCGAAAAAGCCGGTACAGTTCTTCCAGCGTTGTCATGACACAAAGGTAAAAAGCGGGTGGCAGGGTAGAGGTGGTCCGGAAAAATTTATAAAAGAAACTGAAAGACAAATGTTTACATCCGGCTTGTTCTGCGGGTATAAAAAAAGGGATGCTGTGTGGCAGCATCCCTTTTTTGCAGACAGGATCAAAATCAATAGCGGCGTTTGGTTTTCTTTTTGCCTTTGACTTTGAAGTTGTTGCCTTCCGGCTCGTTGTTGGCCGTCGGGCTACCCGTACGGGTCATGGCGCAGCGGAAACCGAGGCTTTTGCTGGCTTTGTCTTCTTCCAGATAGCGACGGGTACCGGGCGAGAGCCAGTAGGCGCGGTCGGCCCAGGAGCCGCCCTTGATTACGCGGGCTTTATCGCTGATGAGCGTGCTTTTGCCGTAGAGGTATTCGACTTCGGATTCTTTGTCACCGTCGAGGTAGTTGTAAGCATCCGGGCGCTTGTAGTTGTCGCGGAGAGCCGAAGCGGTCGTATCCACCAGTTCGTATTGCAGACGGCCGAGGCTGTCTTTTTCGATGGGTGCGCCGGTTTCCGGGTCGAGTTTCTTCGTCATGAAGATGTTACCGCGGAAGGAGTTGAGGTCCTGGTTGTCCACATCGCGCAAGTCGGCAGAAGTCATCGGGCGATAGAGGTCGGCGGTCCATTCATTTACGTTACCGGCCATGTTGTAGAGACCGAAATCGTTGGGCCAGTTGCTCGTAACGGGCGAGGGCGTGAAGGCCTTGTCGTTGAGGGCGCCGGCCATACCGCCGTAGTCACCGCCGCTGCGCTTGAAGTTGGCGAGCATTTTACCCTGGTACTTGTTGCGCTTTTGGTAGCGAACGGTGTTGCCGTTCCAGGGGTAGATGCGACGGTCGGTTACGAGTTCGTCTTTGCTGGTGGCCTGGTTGCCGACCAGCGAGAGGGCTGCGTATTCCCATTCTGCTTCCGTCGGGAGGCGATAGGCGGGCAGCAGGATGCCGTCTTCGAGGCGTACGCGACGCTCACCGCCGGTACGAACATCGGGCAGGTTTTTGCGCACGTTACCTTCATACTGGCCTACGAGGTAGGATTCAGTATTGAAGTTGTTGGCATCTTTTTGATCCGGCGCCGTATTCATGACGCCTTTTTCGATCAGGATCATTTCGTTGACGCGGTCGGTACGCCATTTGGCGTATTCGTTGGCCTGGTTCCAGTTGACGCCTACTACAGGGTAGAAGTCGTAAGCCGGGTGGCGGAAGTAGGTTTCCACGAGCGGCTCGTTGAACGCCAGTTCTTCGCGCCATACGAGGGTGTCGGGCAGGGCGCGCTTCCAGACTTCCGGATAGGTGGCGCCGAACACGCGGTCAACCCAGTAGAGGTATTCGCGATAGTCGATGTTGGTTACCTCGGTTTCGTCCATGTAGAACGAGGAAACGGTAACGCGGCGCGGAACGTTGTTCCATTCGTAGGTCACATCCTGATCGGTGAGGCCCATGGTATAGGTACCGCCTTCGATGAGGACGAGGTTCGGGCCTGTTGCTTGCCCTTTGTAATCAACTTTTTCAAAACCTCCCCATTTCTGGTCGTTGTATTTCCAGCCAGTGGTAGAGGAGCGTTCTTTTTTGGAGCCGCAACTCGCCAGCAGGATGACCAGAGCCAGGAGGCTTAACCCGTGCATGAGCAGTTTCTTCATTGTATTAAAAGCAGTTTTTGAAAAATTGAGCAGCAAATGTAAGGCAAAGAAAACATTCCGTTCGCCCTGTCCCGCCAAATTTAACGGCAGTCTTTTTCAGGAGTGCGGCGGGCGAAGCCCTGCAGGCGGTCTGAATCGGATAGCATTTGTGTGTTCGGGTGGGGAGAACCCGCTTTTATTATCCGATGGATTATGGATTGGACAGGCGATATTTATTGGAACATACGCAAACAATCGTTGATATCTGCGCGTTTTTTTCGGTTTTTCAAACGTTCATCCTGATCGAGCGAGATGCCCAGACTGACTTCATAGGCTCCTCCGGTTCGGCCTGCAAGTCCGGATACCGTTACATCGTAACTCACGCCGAATTTGAGGATGCCCTGGCGAAAACCAGCCAGCAGGATGACAGCATCACTGTTGCGAAAAGTGTGCCGGAACCATGCGCCGCCGAAAATTGACCCCGCGCCGGCATAAGCGCCGACATTGATCTGGCGGTACGGACCTTGCGCCGCGAACAACAGATTCGGGGAGATAAACGAGGCGGGTCGGAGTTTATTGCCCGGTTCAAGCTCGATAACGCCGCCGGTGTGCAAGGTGTAACGCAAGGGCAGCCCCCGGCCAAGGTTGTTGTTGATGAGCAGGAAGGTCTCGTCGGGCGAATTGAGGTGCTTCAAGGCGCCGCCAATCCAGAATTTGGGGCTGAGCAGCAGCAGGCCGGAAGAAATGTCCAACTCGGTTTTGTTGGTCGATTCGGGTCGTACTTCCGCGGTGGGATTGATGGCGCCGTTGAGGTCGTCGACCTGATCGGGGAAAACCAGTTTGTCCCAGTTGAGAGCGGTCTGATGAACGCCGGCCTCGGCGCCGAATTGCAGGGCCACGCCGTCGGATAGCCTCAACTGGTAGGAATACAACGCCGAAAAACGCGTGGTTTTGTAGATGCCGTTGCCGGCATTGTCGCCTTCGATGTGGAACCCGATACCGCTGTTGAGCCTTTCGAGATTTTGCTCGTAATACGCGGCATACGTTCGATAGGCATTTTCAAACCCCGGCCACTGATGGCGATAATTGATACCCAGACGCGGCGCAAACGCACTGCCTGTAAAAGCGGGGTTGAGTTGCAGGGGCGCTGCGTAAAACTGGGAAAAAAGCGGATCCTGCGCCTTCAGGGAAGCCGTGGCCAACAACAGGAAAATGATCGTGTATCGTTTGCTCATAGTTTTTTGCCGCGCTGTTGTTTGTAACGAACGAAGACGCGCTACAGTACTGCCGACGCTATTTTTCGCGAGGTTTCAGGCTCGCCCATGGTGTAATAATGCAGACAGGGCGCACCCGCCGCTTTCAATTCTTTTGACTGCTGGATACACCATTCGATCCCGATTTGCCGCACAGCCTCGTCGTCGGGGGCGTCCTGCACGGCTTTGACCAGATCCTGCGGCATGTTCACAAAAAACTTGCGCGGGATGGAGTTCAACTGGTATTTTTTGGTCAGGGGCTTCAAACCGGGCACGATCGGGACGTTTATCCCGGCTGCCCGGCAACGCTCGACGTACTCGAAAAACTTTTGGTTGTCGAAAAACATCTGGGTAACGATGTAATCCGCACCGGCGTCCACCTTCATTTTGGTAAAATGCAGGTCGGTGTCGAAATTGGGCGATTCGAAATGTTTCTCGGGGTAGCCGGCCACGCCTATGCAGAAATCGGTTTTTTCGCCATTCACAATGTTGGCATCGAGGTAACGGCCCTCGTTCATGCCGGCTATTTGCCCCACCAGATCGAGCGCGAATTTGTGGCCCTCGTCGTGTGGGGTGAACTTGTCCTCAAACATCCGCGCATCGCCGCGCAGCGCCAATACATTGTTGATTCCCAGGAAGTTAAGGTCGATCAGCGCGTTTTCCGTTTCTTCCACCGAGAAGCCGCCGCAGATGAGGTGCGGCACGGCGTCCACCTTGTAGCGGTGCATGATGGCGGCACAAATACCGACCGTGCCCGGCCGTTTGCGGATCGCCGTTTTTTCATAATAGCCCGAAGGGCGTTTTTTATAAATAAACTCCTCCCTGTGGTAGGTCACGTCGATAAATGGCGGCTGGAATTCGATCAGCGCGTCGAGGGTGTGAAAAATCGCCTGCATGCTGCCGCCTTTCAGCGGGGGCAATACTTCGAACGAGACCAGGGTGCGCCCTTTGGCTTTTTTAAAATGCTCGGTTACTTTCATAATAAATACTGCTACATGCGCTTACTTGCCCGGGTCAATCGTGCGCGCTACGGCAGCCCGCTGTTGCATCTCCTGTGCCTTGGCGGCGTTGCCGGTTTTTTGATAAATTTCAGCCAGGGCCGTAAACAGGCGCTCGTCTTCATTTTGGGTGCGTACGGCAGCCTCCAGGAATTTCAGCGCCATTTGCGGGTCGTTCAGTTTTTTATAATACCGTTCATAACCCTGGTTGTAACAGAACGTTATGATCTTGTTGGGATTGCCGCCACCGGTGGCCAGGTATTCCACACAGGATAAGATAAACCGTCTGATCTCGGTATTGTTTGGCGCCTTTTCGAGCGCCTGATTGAAATCGTTGAACAGCCGATCCATTTGCGGACCGGCGCCGCCGTTTTTCTGTTGCCTTTCGCGCTGCGCATCGAAACGCGCAAACGACACCCCGGGCAGCATCTGCCAGGCCGCTCCGTAGTTGGGATTGATCGCGACGGCCCGCAGGATGTGCGTCTCCATGCTGTCGGTCAGGGCAATTTTTTCATCGGGTGTCAGCTTGTCTTTTTGGTCTTTTGCCTGTAACACCTCGTCGTACAGGGCCACGGCATAAAAACAATGGGCCCTTGCGCTGTTGGGCGAGTTTTTCACTGCCGAGGTATTCAGCGCCAGTTTGCTTTGCCAGTCGGGCACCCTGCCAAAGGTGACCCACACGAAAAATGCCCCGAGCAAAACAACCAGACCACCCGACAAAATACCCGGACTGTCGGGTTTTTCTTTCATCCAGGCCGGTATCTGGCGGGCCAGCAACCAGCCCAGCAGGAGGCAGAAAGCCACGGAAGGCGTGTAAAGAAAGCGTTCGTTCATAAACGTACCCACGGAGACGAACAGGTTGGACACGATGCTCAGCGTCAGCAGGTAGAAGGCAATGGCGTAAGCCGGCACTTTGCGGCTCGGCAGTTTGACGAGCGCCCAGACCGCCATAGCCACGTAGGCGGCCAGCGAAAGCAGCGCGCGCCAGTCGGTCCAGCCGACGCGGGGCACCTGGTAGGGGTAGTAGTCGTGGGTAAGCGGAAACGGATAAACCAGCAGTTTGAGGTACCAGCCGAGGGTCAGGAAGGTCGTGGCGAGTTTTTCGCCGGCATTCATACCCAGAAACGGGTTGTTCATCAGGTCGGTTGACGGCCGGCCGTGGCTGACCATAAATCCAAGCGCATTGTAACGAATCACCACGAACAACAAGGCCGCGCCCAGCAGCGGCAGCGAGGCGGTAAATGCCTTGCCCGGCGATACCCGCGCGAAAAACCAGGCCGTCAGCGGAATAACCGCTACGAAGGTCATGGCGTTTTCCTTCGACAACAGGCCCAGCAAGAGCATCAGGAACGATTGCGTACCCCAAAACACACGCGCTTTATTGCGGAAGGGTATGAAAAAAGTGGACAAGGCCAGGAGAAACAGGACGGCAAACAAGGGGTGAAACGCTAAAATAAACCCGGTGAACAAACTGCTGATCAGATCGCCGTATTTGAGCGGCTTGCCGTCGAACATTTTCAATGTGGCGTAGAGCGCCCCCAGGCTGAACAAGAGAGCCAAAATTTCGTCGCGGCCCTTGATGTTGGCCACAGCCTCGATGTGCAAGGGGTGCAAAACGAACAAGGCCGCGCCCAGAAAAGCCGCACTGAACCACCAGCGGTTTTTTTCCGCAAGGGGAAACAAACCCAGCAGAATACGGAACAACAAGATGCCAGAGAAGCCATACAGCAGGATGTTGATAAAATGGCTGATGTGCGCCAGTTCGGGTCCGGGTTTGCCAAACAACGACACCTCCAGGGCAAAAGTCGCCAGCGACAGGGGCCGATAACGACCGCCTTCCAGCAAAAACAACTTCTGTTTGTCCTGAAAATACCCCATAAAACTGTCGTATGCGAAAATGTCGCGCAGGCCGGACACGCCTTTTTGCACATAGGCATTGTTCCAGATGGTCATCTCGTCGTCGAGGACGTAGCCGAAACGCATCGCCTGGCCGTAAAGGGCAAACGCCAGGGCCATCAGCAGCAGGGCAGGCAGCCAGTATCGGCGCCAGAAACCGGACTCGAAGGTTTGGGTCGTAAATGCGGGCTCCGCGGGAGCCGTTCGGGTTGCAGCGGGTTTGGCCGCCGCTTGCGGACGGGGTTTGCCTTTTTGTTTCGCAGACATGGTGACAGACAGTGTGGGGCGGCCCGAAGCCGCCAGGGTTTACGTCGATCTTGCAAAGGGGCAAATATCGCAAGCGCTCCCGGCAATAGCGCGCCTATTTTTCAGGCCCGGAGGGCGACAACGGCGATCTCCTCCGCGTGCAGCAGCTCGTACAACAAATCGTGGTACTGCGGGAAAGCCGGCAGGTTGTTGTGCCCGGCGCCTTCGATGGGGTACAACATGATGCGTTCGGGGGCCAGCGCCAGCAACATTTCACTTTGGCGATACGGAATCAGCCGGTCGCGGCTGCCGTGCAGGATTCGGATTGGGCAACTGACTTCCCGGATAAAAAGATCCGTGCGGATGGGGTAGCGCAACAACCAGCGTACGGGCAAAATGAAGCCGTAGCGTTTGATATGGTACAAAAACGAGTAATAAGGGCAGTCCAGGATGAGCATTTGCGGGTGATGCCGCGAGGCCAGCCGGGTAGCCAGACCACTGCCCAAAGAACGGCCGTACACCACGATGCGATCCTCCGAACCGTATTCGGCCAGCAGCCAGCGATACACTTCGTCGAGGTCTTCGTGGAGGATTTTCTCCGAGCGCCGCCCCTTGCTTTTGCCAAACCCGCGATAATCGAGGATGAAAAAATCGTAGCCTTTGCCCACAAAATCCTTGGCAAACTTGCCCCAGCCCTTGATGCTGCGCGAATTGCCTTTCACATAAAACACAACGCCCTTGCTGTTGGGCACCCTGAAATGCAGGGCGTTTACCGAGCCGCCGTCGTCCATTTCAAAATTGATTTCGGCAAACGGAAAGGGGTATTTGTACGCAAACCACTGCGGCAAACGCTCCGGCCGGAAAAAGAAAAGATCCTGCCCGAAATAGAACAGCACGCACAACAAGGCGTAGGCGACAACGATCCAACTCAGAATGGAGAACATTGTTTCAGATGGCTATTGGCAGGTGATTTTGAAGAATAAAAATAGGGCGCTTGTGAATAAAAGATTGATTTTCAATAAATAATATTTTTAACCACGCTGGGAAAAACCCAATGCGAACCTATTGCCCGTTCACTTTTTCCCAACTTCCGGCCAGGTCGGCCACCCCGATCATATTGGCCCACTCGCGGGAAGGATCAGCCTCGATGCGCCGCCCGAGTTCGATCTGGCGGGGGGAAAGCACAGGCTCGGGCGATTTGCCTTGTCCCGCCAGACTGTTGGCGCGGCAGGCCTGCAGGCTGGTCATGGGAACAAAACGCCAGTGGGTTTGCGAAAGGTAATATTTGGGCTCGCGGTCGGACCGAAACCCGTTGTTGGCCGGGCAGGCTTTGATGCCTTTGGATTGCACGGTTTTTTCCAGTTCGTCCTTGCCGATGCGCGAGGGGTCGTAGGTGACCCGCACGACTTCGCGACCGTCCTGATAGCCGGGCGCCGTTTCGATGACGCCGGGAAGGGCGCCCAGCGCGCCTTCTCCGCTCCAGAAACAACCCATCGAGAAGGTCGCCGTTTCGGTGCCGGCCTCGCGGGCCGCCAACTCCTCGATCAGCAGGTCGAGGTATTGCGGGACCGCCTGTCCGGTCTGTTTGAGCGCCTGCCGGATGCCTTCGGCGAGTTGGGTGGACGAGCGAAAATCGGGCATGCGCGGCGTTAGATCGCGGTTGTCGGTGCTGACAATCCGCACGACCGGGTTGTTCCAGGCCGGCTCGCCGTAAAGGCGCAGAGCCTCGGCGTCTTTGCCGTCTTTGTTGTTGTAAATACAAACGGGAACAAAATACGTCTCAATGGCTTCCACGATCAGCGGGTGGCGCAGCGTGACCGAGCCGTAGCGGGTGCAATTGCTGCATCCGGGCACCTCCTGAAACAGGATGAGCAAGGGTTTGCCCGTGTTTTTAGCCTGTTGGCGGCCTTCGTTGAGGTCGCGCAGCCAGTGTACGGAACCCAGTTCGACCGGGTTGTCGGGTGTTGTGGCGACCAGTTCCGTCGATTGGGCCGAGGCGAAGGCTGCTTCGATGGTTTCGGTTTTGGGAAAATTGATCGCCGCCCAGGTCAGGGCGCCGAGTACCAGCAGGGAAACGAACTTTACGACCATGGGATACAGAAGTTAGTGACTTTCTGGCCTTGGGGGAAAAGAAGCCATCTCAAAATTGCTCGCCAGGCAGAAAAAGCGCTTGTCAAGCGAATTCTTCGTTAATTTTTGCTCGCCATAGGCGCTACTATGACTCGAAAAATTGCCTTGACTTCGCTTGGCAATCCTCTTTTTCTGCGCCGGCAGCAATTTTGAGATGGCTTCTAGTCGTATTTTCAGGTACAATCAAAGTTGAACAGGCTTTTTGACCTGCAAGGATAAAATTTATTTTTCAACAGATAAAAAGCTCTTTACACACCTCCCCGAATGCAGGGCCAGTTTCTCCCGTAAAGACGACCGAGCCGGTAAAATCCTTTAAAAAGCTCTTTTCACCCCTCCCAGGCCTTTCTTGCTCGGTTTTCATCCGGTCATTCGGCTCGGCGAACTACCTTTCGCCTTGCCGAAATTTTTTGATCCGATGAAAAAAACAATTGCCTCGTTCCTCCTGCTTTTGACCGTCGCCGGGCTGGTGGCGCAGAAACCCATTACCCTCGACGACTGCTTCACGTACTTTAAGTTTTACCCCGAATCGGGCAGCGACTATCGGTTTACCCCCGATGGCAGCCATTATTACAAGGTCGAAGGCGGAAACATCGTCGAGTACGACCTGCTGACCGGTAAAAAAGGCGCCACCCTCGTGGAAAAAACCAACCTGAGCATCGTCGGCGACTGGGATGAATTTGAGTTCAATGCCGACCGCAGCCGCGTCCTGTTGCGCACCAACACCGAACAGGTGTACCGCCATTCCGTCAAAGCCGACTACTGGGTGTACGACCTCCAGTACCACAGGGCCGAACAATTGTACACCGGCGGCCCGGTGCAATACGCCGTTTTTTCGCCGCAAGGCGACAAGGTCGCGTTCGTGGCAGGCAACAATTTGCACTACAAAAACCTGCTCAACGGCAAAACCGTGCAAATCACCGGCGACGGACAAACCAATGCCGTGATCAACGGCCTGCCCGACTGGGTGTACGAAGAGGAGTTCAGCCCGGTCGATGGCAACGGTATGGTGGCGACCAAATGGAGCCCCGACGGCACAAAAATCGCTTTCCTCCGCTTCGATGAAAGCCAGGTGCCCACCATGTCGATGACCCTCTACGACAAAGACATGTACCCCAGCCGCACGAGGTTCAAATACCCCAAGGTCGGCGAACGCAACTCGGTGGTGACGGCCCATATTTTCGACCTGAAATCGGACAAAATGCTCGGCATGCTCAAAGGCCCCTCGGCCGAAGACTACCTGCCGCGCCTGTACTGGACCTACAACAACGAACTGGTGGTCGCGCGGCTCAACCGCATGCAGGACACCCTCGACCTCCTGCAGGTGCAAACGCGCGGCGCGCAATACAACGCGCAAACCGGGCAGGTGGAACTCTCCGCCACGCTGCTGCTCCGCGAAACCGACCCGGCTTACGTGGACATCGAAAGCGAAAACAAACTCATTTTCCTCGCCGACAAGCAGCATTTCCTCTGGATGAGCGAACGCAGCGGCTTCAACCAAATCTACCTCCAGAGCCTCGCGCCGGACGCGACAGGAACCGGCCCCCTCGCACTGACGCAAGCCAATTCCGACGTGACGGGCTTTTACGGGGTGGATGAAAAAAGAGGCAAAATTTACTACCAGGCCGCTACGCCAACGCCGCTCGACCGGCAAATCTGGGAGGCCGACCTGAAAGGCGGCGAGCCGCGCCTCATTACGCCGGTCGTGGGCACGCACGATGCCAAATTCAGTCCTTCGTTCGATTATTTCATACACACCTGGTCCGACGCCAACACCCCGCCCGTGGTGGCCGTGTGCGACCGCCTCGACGATACCCTGCGCACCCTCGTCCGCAACGAACGCGTCCGCCGACTGCGCAGGGAGTACGGTTTTGTGGAAAAGGAATTCTGGACTTTCTCCTTGCCCGACGGTACCAAACTCAACGGCTGGATGCTGCGCCCTGCCAGCCTCGAAGCCGGGAAAAAATACCCCGTTCTGTTTGATATTTACGGCGGACCGGGCTCTCAAACCGTTCAAAACCAATACGATCCGTTTGTCGGCAGCTGGCATCAAATGCTCGTCCAGAAAGGCGTTATCGTGGTGAGCGTCGACAATCGGGGCACGGGCGGCCGGGGGCGCGATTTCAAAAAATGCACCCAGCTGCAACTGGGCAAATTCGAAACGGAAGACCAGATCGCTGCCGCCCGCTACCTGGGCACTTTGCCTTTTGTCGATCCGAACCGTATCGGCATCTGGGGCTGGTCGTTTGGCGGCTACCTGAGCACTTCCTGTATTTTGAAGGGCAACGACGTTTTTAAAATGGCCATGGCCGTGGCGCCGGTCACCAACTGGAAATGGTACGACACCGCCTACACCGAGCGCTACATGCACACCACGAAAGACAACTCGGCCGGTTATGAAGACAATTCACCCATCAACTTCTGCGACCGCCTGCGCGGCGGCAATTACCTGCTTTGCCACGGCATCGCCGACGACAACGTGCACTGGCAGCATTCCGTCGAAATGACCAACGCGCTCATCAAAGCCAACAAACAGTTCGATACCTACGCCTATCCCAACCGCAACCACGGTATTTACGGGGAAAATGCCACGCGGCACCTGTTTACCAAACTGACCGACTTTGTGTTGGAAAAATTGTAAAAAACGCCGCAGTTTTCACCGCAAAGACGCAGAGACGCAAAGAAATTCGCGAATTTACCGTGTCTTCGCGCCTTTGCGGTGAAAAAGGAAAAGAGGCTGTTTTATACTGTTTTTGATAAAAAAAGCCCGTTTCAGCGACAAACTGAAACGGGCTTTTGAATTGGGTAAAAAAAGAATAGCCGAGGGTTTCGACCCGAGCAAACTTTTATTTTCTCTTCATCACGGTCAGGTCGCCTTTGCGAATGTGTTTTTCACCATTGACCAGCCTGAACTCGACGTAGTAAACATAGACGCCCAGTTCAACTGCCTTGCCGCCCGATTTGCCGTCCCAGCCCGGCCAGCCATCGGCAGGCACGGACTCGTCCCACAGGTACACCTGATCGCCCCAGCGGTCGAATATCCGCAGGTTTTCCAGGGTGGCCACCGAGGGGCCGGCGTCGATCTGCCAGAGGTCGTTGTAGCCGTCGTCGTCGGGAGAGAACACGTTGGGAATGTAGATGTCGATGTCTTGCCGCACATTGACCCGGATGTCGGCGGTAGCGATGCAACCAAGGCTGTCCACGATGGTCAGGGTGTATAAAAGCGAGGCATCAGGCATCCAGGTTTGCTGCAGGCAGGCGAGACAACTGGAGTCGGGCACAGGCGACCAGGTGAGCGAAGCCCAGACATCGAGGTTGGTTTGGGCCGTGATGGTCAGGATTTCACCCAGCCGGATGGTCGTATCGGCGGGCAGGAACAACAAGGGCACGGTCGGCACGTAAAGCGTGATCACCGTGTCGGTATTGCAGTTGTTGACGTCGGCCACGACGATCTTGTGTTCGCCAGTCGGCAGGCTGATTTGCAAGCCATCGAAGGGCTGCCCGTCGACGCTGATTTTCAGGTCGCCGGCGCCGCCGGTGGCGAGGAGGGTGACCTCGGCAAGCGAGTCGCCGCAGAATACGGGCGCTGTTTCGGTAAACAATTGCAGGGGCAGCGGCTCGGTAAGTTGCACCAGACTGGTCGCCGTGCAGCCTTTGTCGTCGGTAACCGTCACTTCATACGAGCCTGCGGACAGGTTGTGGGCCACGGGGCCCTGGTCGCTATTGGACCACAGGTACTGATAGGGTGGGGTGCCGCCCTGCGTATGCACTTCGGCGGAGCCGTCGGCCGATCCGTTGCAACTGATGGCAAAACCGTTGTAGGCCAGGACAGCGTCGGTGGCAAGGCTCATGCCCTGCACGGCCGGCACCTCGGCGCTGACCACGGTTTGAACGGGCCCGGCCGAGCCGGTCACCGTGACGGAGAACGTCCCTGTAGCCAGGCCACTGACCAGTTCAGGCGTGTTTACCGCACTGATCTGGCCGCTGCCGCTGTTGCCGGCGCCATCTGTCCAGTTGTAGGTAAACGGTGCTTGTCCGCCGGTCACCACGATCACGGCCGTACCGTCGTTGATGCCCGGGCAGGCCGCACTGCTGGTGTTCACCAGGGCGGATACGGCGCAAAGCACAGGGTCGAAAAGCGTGTAGGTAATGACCACCGAGTCGCAACCGTCGCTGCCGGTCAGGGTCTTGGTGGAGAATCCCGCCTGGGCCGGGTCGCAGGTGGTGGCGTTCTGGAAAGTCGAATCGATGGCCGTGGGGTCGTACAACACCGTGGTTATGATCGTGGAATCACAACCGAATTGATTGGGCAACACCTGTGTAAAGGTGCCCGTCTGATTCGGATTGCAGGTAAAATCCGTTACGTTGGTAATATTGGATTGTAACAAATCCACGACGAGCACCACCAGCGAGTCGCAGCCGAACTGGTTGCTCAGCACGGTCGGGAAAGTGCCTGCCTGAGCCGGATCGCAGGTGGTTGAGAACAAGGTGGTCGTATCGCTCGGCAACAACAACACGGTCGTGATGAGCACCGAATCGCAACCGAACTGGTTGGTATAGGTGAGGGTAAATACCCCGGCCAGTCCTGGATCGCAGGTGGAAGCCACGGCAAGTGTCGTATCGATGCCGGCCGGGTCAAACGTCACCGTTGTAATGACGGTGGAATCGCAACCGAATTGATTGGTCAGCATCTGTGTAAAGGTGCCTGTCGCGTTGGGATTGCAGGTGGTGGCGCTCAGGTTGGTCGTGCTCGACGGCAGCAAGGTCACGGTGGTAACGACGGTGGAATCGCAGCCGAATTGATTGGTCAAGACCTGCGTAAAGGTGCCCGCCGCATTGGGGTCGCAGGTGGTGGCGCTCAGGTTGGTCGTGCTCGTGGGCAGCAAATTGACCGTTGTAATGACCAGAGAATCACAGCCGTCGCTACCCGTCAGCAATACCTGACTGGTTCCCGTTTGACTGGGGTCGCAGGTGGTTTGCACGAGTTGGGTGGTGTCGATATTGGTCGGGTCGAAAATGATCGTATTGATAATGACCGAATCGCAACCGAAAATGTTGGACAACACCTGGGTAAAGGTACCCGCCTGATTGGGGTCGCAACTCGCGCCCGACAGGTAGGTCGTATCCGTCGGCAAGAGCGTCACCGTCGTGATAATGACCGAATCGCAACCCAGAATATTCGATAAACTCTGGGTAAACGTCCCTGTCGCATTCGGATCGCAGCTGGTCCCCGAGAGGTAGGTGGTGTCGGCCGGGGAAAGGCTTACTGTGGTGATAATCAAGGAGTCACATCCGGCAATGTTTGTCAGGGTCTGCGTAAAAACACCCGCAGCATTGGGGTCGCAGGTGACCGCGCTCAGCAAAGTCGTATCGGGCAGGGAAAGGTTGGTCGTGGTAATGACCAGCGAATCGCACCCGTCGGCGCCATTGAACAGCAGTTGGGTGGTGCCCACCTGGTTGGGATCGCAGGTGGTTTGCACCAGTTGAGTGGTATCGATATTGGCCGGATCAAAAATGACCGTGTTAATGATCACCGAATCGCAGCCGAAAATATTGGACAACACCTGTGTAAAGGTGCCCGCGGCATTGGGATCACAGGATACGTTCGACAATTGCACCGTGTCGGTGGGCAACAGGGTGGTCACGGTCGTCACCACCGAGTCGCAGCCGGCCAGGTTCATCAGGGTAAGCACCACCGTGCCCGTGTCGGACGGGTTACAACTGCTTTGCTGAATGGTGGTGGCGCTGGGCTGACTGACCACCACCGTGACCGCGGCCGTGTCGGCACAGCCCGCGCCATTGCTGACGATCGCGGAGTAGGTCGTGGTAGTAGCCGGCGTGACGGTGATGGAGGAACCCGACTGACTGGTGTTCCAGTTGATCGTCGGGCCGCCGGAAGCCGAAAGGGTCGTGCTTTCGCCGGCACAGAGGTTTTGGTCGCCCGAAATTGCCGCCGATACGGCCGGATTAATCGTAATGACAACATCCGTGCTCGTGCCGGAGCAGGTGCCCAGCGTCGGCGTCACGGATATCGTCGCGGTCTGTGGCGTCCCCACATTGGCGCTGGTAAAGCCGATATTGCCCGTGCCGCTCACCGGCAGGCCAATGGCCGTGTTGTTGTTCGTCCAGGTAAAGGTGGCGCCGGCCGAGCCCGTAAAATTGACGGCCACAGGCGTACCGCCGCAGGCAGTGGCGTCGCTCGGATCGTTGACCACAGGCGCCGTGACCACCGAGATGTCGAAGGTGTCGGCCGCGCCGATGCAACTGCCGATCGAAGGGGTCACGATGATGCTCCCCGTCTGCGTGGAAGCAACCGCCGCCGCGTTAAAACTGATATTGCCCGTCCCGCTGGCGCCCAGGCCGATCGCGGGGTTGGTGTTGGTCCAGTTGAGCGTGGCGCCGGCTGTACCGCTAAAATTGACCGCCACCGGCTGTCCGCCGCATGCCGAAAGATCGGCGACCGGCGTCAGCAGGGGCGAAGGATTGACATTGACGTTGAATGTCACGGGCGTGCCGGGACAACCGTTGGCCGTGGGCGTTACCGTGATGGCCGCCGTTTCTGGCGCCGCCACATTGGCGCTGGTAAAACTGATGTTGCCGTTGCCGCTGGCGCCCAGCCCGATATTGGTATTGTTGTTGGTCCAGGCGAACGTCGTACCTGCTTGCCCCGTGAACCCGATGATTACCGGCTGCCCTGCGCATACGGCCTGATCCGGCGGCTGGCTCATGGCAGGGGCAGGACTGACGGTCACACTGAACGTCTGCACCGTGCCTGTGCAATTGCCGATCATAGGCGTGACGGTGATCACCCCGGTTTGCGTCGTCGCTACGCCAGCGCCCGTAAAATTGATGTTTCCGGTGCCGCTGGCGGGCAGCCCGATCGAAGGATTGTTATTGGTCCAGCTGTAAGTGGCGCCGGCCGAGCCGGTAAAATTGACGGCCACCGGCGCGCCGGCGCAGACCGACTGGTCGGCAGGGTCGTTCACCGTCGGCAAAGCGTCCACGGTAATGGAGAAGGTCTGAACAGGGCCGTTACATCCGTTGGCGGAAGGCGTGACGGTGACGATGCTGGTCTGGGTGGTCGTCACGTTTGCCGCGTTAAAACTGATATTGCCTGCCCCGGACGGGTCCAGGCCCGTATTGGTGTTGTTATTTGTCCAAAAAAAGCCCGCGTTGGCTGGTGACCCCGTAAAGTTAATATTGACATTAAAACCGGGACAGACCTCCACATCGACCGGGTCAAGCACGGTTGGAGCGGGTTTTACGGTAATGGTAAACGTCACCGATGCGCCCGTACAGTTGCCGGAGACGGGCGTCGCGGTGATCGTGGCAACTTGTTGCGTAGCGGGGTTGGCAGCGGTAAAACTGATGTCGTCCGAACCCGATGCAGGCAAGCCGATTGCGGGATTATTATTGACCCAATTGACGTTTGAATTTAATGAAACCGTGACAGACTGTCCTCCGCAGAGGTTCAGGTTAGGCAAGGTACTTAGCATCGGCGTCAGCTCGACGGTAATGTTAAAGGTCTGGGGAATGCCCGGGCAGCCGTTGAGATTGGGTGTGACGGTGATCGTGCCAGTGGCGCTGTTGTTCGCGGTAGTAAAGTTGAGGTCGCCGCTCCCTGCAATCGGCAGGCCGATCGCGACATTATTGTTCTGCCAGCTGTACACAGCGCCGTTGCCTGCCCCGGAGAACACGACATTGACCGGCTGTTCACCGCACACGGTCAGGTCGGCAGGGTCGTTCATCGTTGGAGAGGCCAGGATAGTGATGGTGAATGTGCGGGGTGTGCCGTCGCAGCCGTTCAGGCTGGGCGTCACGGTAATATTGGCCACCTGTGTGGTCGTCACGACGCTGCTGGTGAACGAGATATTGCCTGCCCCTGAATCTCCCAGCCCGATATTGGGGTTGTCGTTGGTCCAGTTGAAGGTGGCGCCGGAGGTGCCGGAGAACGTCACCGATACTGGTGCGTTGCCGCAATAAAGCAGGTTGGACGGCTGAACGACGTTGGGGCCGGGCGTCACGGTGATGGTAAAGTTTTGCACAGGACCGCTACAGCCGTTCAGGCTTGGCGTCACGTTGATGGTGCCGGTCTGGGTGTTGGCCACATTGGCGGCGTTGAAATTGAGGTCGCCAATCCCGAAACTCGCCAATCCGATGCCGGTATTGGTGTTGGTCCAGTTGTAGTTGGCGCCGGGGTTCGAGCCCGTAAACATCACATCCACCGGCTCTCCGGCACACACCGTGATGTTCGGCGGGTCGTCTACCGTGGGTTTGGCGCGAATGGTAATGGTAAAGGTCAGGGCTGCGCCGGCGCACAAGCCCAGCATGGGCACGACCGTGATCGTGGCTGTTTCGTCGTCGGCAGGGTTGGCGCTGGTAAATGAAATATTGCCCGTGCCCATGGCCCCGAGTCCGATGTTTGTATTATCGTTTGTCCATGAAAAGGTGGTGCCGCCGGGGCTTCCTGAAAACACCACCGACACCGGCGCGCCGCCGCAAACCGTCACGTCGGCGGGCTGGTTCACGCTGGGCAGCGGCCCGACGGTGATGGTAAAGTTCTGGGTAGGACCCGTACATCCGTTTTCCACGGGGGTGATGACGATGGTTCCGGTCTGGTTGTTCACCACGTTGGCTGCCGTGAAACTGATGTCGCCGCTGCCGGTTCCGGCAAGGCCGATGTTGACGTTGTTGTTGGTCCAGTTGAACGTGGGGCTGCCGTTCGGGCTGGTCAGAGGCACATCCACAGGGTCGCCGGCGCAAACGGTGATGTTGGGCGGATCATCCACCGTGGGCTTCGGATCGATGGTGATCGTAAACGTCACCGGCGTGCCCATGCACATGCCCTGGGTCGGCGTGACGGTGACGGTGCTCACCTGCTGTGTGGTCACGTTGGCAGAGGTAAAAGAAATATTGCCCGTACCGGAAGCGGCCAGGCCGGTGGCCGTGTTGTCGTTGGTCCAGGGGAAGGTCGTGCCGCCGCTTCCCGTCAGCGGAACGCTCACCGGCGCGCCGGCGCAAACCGTCACATCGTTGGGCTGGTTGACGCTGGGGGCGGGCGTTATCGTGACCGTAAATTGCTCCTGATCGGTGCAACCCACCGGCCCGTTCTGGGCATAGATGTAAAGCGTGGTGGTCATGCTGATTTCATCCCCCGGGTTGTATTGGGTGCCTGTGCCATTCGTGCCGGTGAAATAGGCAACGTTGGCCGGCAGGTTGGTGCCCGTGATGGGCGGCAGGGTGTAGGTGCCGCAGGTGGATACGTTGGGAAGGGGATTAATCACCGGCGGACTGGGGGCCGCGGAAGAAGGCGGTACCGCGCAGCCGCCGTTGCCATAGCCGCCGGCGCCGCCGTTGGCCAGCGGAAGAAAGTAGGCGCCGTTGCCGCCCGTCAGCGAAGCGAGCGCATAGGTGATGGTCTGCGAACAGCCGCCTGCAATGGAAAACACGGAAGTACGGGTGCCGCTACCGGCGCCGTTGGTGAAACCGCCGGCGCTGCGCGTACAGGCGCTTGCAACGACGTACACGCACTGCCCGGAGCCGCAAAGGCTGCTGAAGTTGTACGTGCTGTTGGCCGCACCGCTACTGGTCTGGAACACGACGATGGAGTTGGCCGGGATGTCCACCCCGGGCCCGACGGAGATCAGGTTGCTGCAACCCGTATAAGCGCCCGCCGAGCCGGCAGCGATGCCGCAAGGGCCGCCGGGCAGGTTGCCGTTGTCGGTGTTGACATCGTTGTTGACGCCGCTGACGATGTTGTTGCTCACATCGTAGTCGAGCATGATGTCGGACGTATTGAAGCCGCCTCCCGAATTAATAATCAAAAACTCGTTGAGAAACTCGGTGCCGCAGGCATCGACCATGACGGCCTCCACAGTTGGACATTGAGCGCTCGTTTCCCTGGTCAACAGGCTTAAAAACAACAGGGAAAGCACAATTCTGGCGCAGGTGCCAAAGCGCGAAAAAGTTTGTTTTTGCATAACGGTAATCAGTGAAGGAGGCGTTTTCTTCATCCGGAACATAATTCAGAGCGGGTTAAACGAGCTACGGGAGAGGGTAAATACCCCCCGGAAACGACAGCCGGTTCGGGTTGGCAACCAGAGGGCGAAGGGGCAAGGGCAGGATTAGTCGTTAATACGGCTGCAAAGGTAGCGCGCAATGTGGAGATAACTTTTTCGGGCTCGTTAATTAACCCGCGCTTTACAGATACATTTTCCCCTGAAACTGCTGCGTGTCGGCACTTTGACCGTACTTTTGCCGCCCGATTTTTTGCCCGTACATCATGCTCGACAAACTGCAAGTCATTCGCGACAAATACATTCATCTGGAAGAACAACTCGCCGACCCGGGTACCATCGGCGACATGGAGCGCTGGAAAAAACTCAACAAAGAGTACAAAAACCTCCAGCCCCTCGTGCAGGCTTTCGAGCAATACCAAAAGGTGAATGCCGAACTGGAAGGCGCCCGTGAAATTGAATCCGACCCGGAAATGCGCGACATGGCACGCGAGGAAATCGACCGCCTTCAGCCCCGACTCGATGAGCTCGAAGCAGAACTCAAAACCCTGCTGACCCCCCGCGACCCCGAAGACGAAAAAGACGTCATTTTCGAGATCCGATCGGGCACCGGCGGCGACGAGGCGGCCCTGTTTGCAGGCGACCTGTACCGTATGTACAGCAAATATTTTCAAACCAAAGGCTGGGAAATTGAGGTCCTCGACGAGAGCCCGGGCACCGTGGGCGGTTTCGCCAAAATCGTGCTCGATGTGTCGGGCGACGATGTCTACCGTTTTCTCAAGTTTGAATCGGGCGCCCACCGCGTACAACGCATCCCCGAAACCGAGGCCAAAGGCCGCGTCCACACCTCGGCAGCCACGGTGGCCGTATTGCCCAAAATGGAAGCCGAAGACTACGATATCCGCAAGGAAGACATCCGCACCGACGTGTTCCGCGCCAGCGGCGCTGGCGGTCAGCACGTCAACCGGACCGAATCGGGCGTGCGTTTTACCCACTTGCCCACGGGTATCGTGGCGGAAAGTACCGAAAGCCGTTCCCAGCACAAAAACCGCGAGATCGCCATGGGCCGCCTCGTGCAGCAAATCCGCGACGCCCAGATCCAGCAGCAGGCATCGGCCCTCGCTTCGCAGCGCCGCAGTCTGGTGGGTTCGGGCGACCGTTCGGAGAAAATCCGCACCTACAACTGGCCGCAAAACCGCGTGACCGACCACCGCCTGGAAGGCGACAACAAGAATTTTAACCTGGATAAAATCGTGGAAGGCGAGCTCGATGAACTGATCGAGGCGCTCACCATCGCCGACAACGCGGCCAAATTGCAGGCCGAAACGGCAGAATAAATTTACAGGGCGGCTTCTTCTTTGTCCTTCGTTTCTTCCTGATTTTCAGGCGTTTCCTCAGTATTTTCCACTTCTGCCGCTGCAATTGACGCGTGCTCCGAATCCATCGGTTCGGTGCCCGGAATCACCGCCAGTTCTTCACCTTCGGGAGTTTTCGGACCCAGTTCGGAGTGGAAAAATTTGCGTTGAAACAAAAGGATAAAAATGACGCCCAGGGAAATGGAGGCGTCGGCAATGTTGAAAATAGGGGAGAAGAACAGGAATTCCTCGCCGCCCACCAACGGCATCCATTCGGGCATGGTGACCCATTTGATCGGGAAATAGAGCATGTCCACCACTTTCCCGTGCAAAAACGTGCCGTAACCCTGCCCCATCGACACCAGCTGGGCCAGCCCCCCGTGGTAGGGCGATTCGGTAAAAATCAGGCCGTAAAAAGCGCTGTCGATGATATTGCCCAGTGCGCCGGCCGTGATGAGACCGATACTATAGATAAATCCCGTCGGGGCGCCCAGCCGCAGCAGGACGCGGATGTACCAGATCAGGCCGGCCACCATCAGGATGCGGAAACTGCTGAGCAGGAGTTTGCCGTATTCCCAGTTGAAAATGATGCCGAAAGCCATGCCTTCATTTTCCACGAAGTGCAACTTGGCCCAGCTCAGACCGAACATGGGCACGTCCTGATTGTATTCAAAGTGGGTTTTGATGTAAATCTTCAGGGTCTGGTCGATGAGCAGGACCAGCAGGATAATCAGCGTAACGATATACGAGCGTTTCAACGTCGGGCAATATTTTGTGCAAAAAACCGGGCAAAGTAACGGCGATTTGGGGAGAAAGTTGCGGTGTTTCCTTTAATGGCGGTCCAGTTGGTTCAACAGCCATTCTTTTTCCAGCAAGGGGTTGGTGTTGAGCACCAGTTCCCTGAATTTGTCTTTTTGCGTTTTGGAAAACGGGTTCAGGTGAATCAGCCGGCGCATCACCGTGAACAGGTTTTTGTACACAATGCGGTGGTTGGCCGACACGGCATCCTTGCGCTGCAAATAAGTGCGCATCGATTCGAGCAGTGATTCGAACGCGGAGTACTCCTCTTCCTCGTAATAGATTTTGAGCAGCATCGTCTTGGCGACCAGGTTGAGCAGGATGTCGTCGTAGTCGAATTTGAGCAACAGCTGCTGGGCTTTTACGTAGTCTTTTTTCTCAAAATACAACCGCGCGAGGTTGAAATGGACCGTGCTTTCCCTCGATTTTTCCTCCAGATAAGGCGTGAATTTTTCAATAAATTCCTCCACCCAGGCAAACTCCTTGATCTTGATGGCGTTGGAAACGGCGTTGCCGAAAGAAATCCTGGTCACCAGATTGTTCTCGATCAGAATGCCTTTACTGAACCCCGCCTTGTAAAATTCGAACGATTTGCGCAGGTAGGATTCGATGCCGGCATTGATCCTGCTGATGCAATAATTGATTGCCAGAAGGTACAATTCGCGCAATTCGGCCATCGGAAACAAGGAGCCGTTTTCAAAAATGATACGTTCCAGGTTGGCGAAATGCGTTTCGTTTTCGCGCTCGGTCAGCGCTTTGAATCCATAGTAATATACCGCGATGGCGGGTTCTTTCAGCAGGTTTTGTTGTTCTACGTAGGCGAGTGTGTTTTCCAGTTGCCGCAGGTCGTACATCGCTTTTTTGTACACGGTCTGGTGGGCGAGCATGCGGCAGCCGATCTGGAGTTTGTCGGCAAAATAAGCCAGATCGAGCGCGTCGGAGGTTTCCTGAAGGTTCACCTCGTCGCTGCGTTTGCGGGAGCCGAGGTAGTAGTAAAGTTCCTGTTCAAGCACGTGTTGTTCGCGCAAAAACACGCTGTTGCGGTACGGGGATTCCTTTTGGCGCTTGCGGGCCGCCTCCATCGTCATCTTGAAGGGCTTTTCGAGCTGCCGCGTGCGGTACACTTTTAAAAGGACCGTCTGGATATGCACTTCGTCTTTGCGGAGTTCGGTAAATGCGAGGTAGTCTTCGATGGCTTTCAGTAAAAAATACATGACCTGCCGCATGCGGGCGTCGTCAAAATCGTCCTGCGGGAAAACGGCGCGCCAGACCTCCTCCTTTTCGAGCGTGTCGGTAGCGTCGGGTGATTTTCTGGACAGATAGTCGAACAGGGCAACAACGTCCTGCCGCAGGTTGTGCGCCGGCGACTGCAGCCACTTGTGAATCTCCCGCACTTCCTTTTTATTTAAGGAATGAATGATTTCGACCAGAACACTTTTTTGCATACCAACAATATATTATCTTTTCAACAAAATGCCAGACAACCCAAAAACATGATGTTGCGCCAATTATTGTTTAATAGATTGAATATCAACATTTTTTAAAAATAATGATTTAGCGCTTCCGCTTAAAGTCGGAGCTAATTCCTGTCAAAAATAATTCAACAAATGCAATTTTTTGTCTTTTTCCACGCGATTCGTGTCCCGCACTTTTGTAACGTCTTAAAAAACTTTCTACGGTTCCTAATCCAACCCGTATTCATGAACAGATATTTTGTCCTCCTTTTCTTGTTGCTCAGTTCTGCCGGTCTGCTGACCGCGCAAGGCTGGGAACGCACATATGGCGGCGGAGGTCAGGATGTCGCCAAAGGCATCGCCATCACACCGGATGGCGGCTACATCATGGCGGGCTACTACGGTTCCACCACCCGCGTTTACCTGATCAAGACGGACGCCGATGGCGACCTGCAATGGACCAAAACCATTCAGGCTGTGCAGGCTTCCGGCAATGCTGTGCTGGTCACCCAGGATGGCGGCTATGCCGTTGCCGGTTTTATCGATCAGGGCAATGGCAACCAGCGCGATATTTATCTGCTTAAGACGGATGCCGATGGCAACGTACTTTGGTCCAAGACCTTCGGCAACACCAAAAACGACGAAGGCGCCTCCATCCTCGAACTCGCCGACGGCAGCCTTGTCATCTCGGGCTTCCAGACGGACCCCACGACCAATCGCGAACGCGCTTTAATCGCTCGCGTGAGCGCCAGCGGCAACAGCATGTGGGTCAAACTCCTCGGTTCGGGCGCCCAGCTGGTGAAAAGCAATGGCGTGACCGTCGCCCCCGACGGTAATCTGGTGCTTACCGGAGAAATCCGCCAGAGCATTTCCGAAACAAAAGACATTTATGTAGCCCGCCTTTCCGCATTCAACGGTGCGGTGATCTGGGAAAATACCTACGGGCTGTTCGATCTGGGTGGCGGCACCGCTGCCGACGATTTCGGACGTTCTATCGTAGCGGCCAAAAACGGCGGATTTGTCATCGCCGGCTTTACCAACTCCATTCTTGGCGGCGGCGGCCTGCTCATGAAGATCGACGAAGCAGGCGGCGATGCGGCCCTTTGGTACAAAACTTTCCCGGCGACGGACTTCCGCGGACTGGTTACCGACAAAAACGACGGCTTTTTCATCACGGGCAGCCGTGATGTGTCGGCCCTCAACGGTGAACTGTATATCCTGCACACCAACGCTGACGGCGACAAAATCTGCGATATTTCCGTAGGTAAAGGCGGTCCGGACATTGGCTTCGCGATCGTGGCCACATCTGATGGCGGCGCTGCTGCCGCGGGTTCGAGCCAGCCGGGCGTCACGACCTTTGAAGAAAACCCCTACCTGGCCAAAGTTGACCAGAACTGCAAGGTTTTCACCAGTTACCTGAAAGGAAACGTCTTCCAGGATTTCAACAACAACTGCGCGTTTAACCCCGGTGAAGCGCCGCTGAAAGGCTGGCTCGTGAAAGTCGCCAGCGCAGATTTCGTGCGTTACGCAGCCGCCGATGAAAACGGCAACTTTTTGCTGCTGGTCGATACGGGCTCCTACGATCTGCAACTAATCACGCCGAACACCTATTGGGGCACCTGTGTGGATGCCCTGCCGGTCGATGTGTTCAGTTTTTACGATACGGTGGAAGTGGAAGTGCCGGTCTTTACCCAGTTCTCCTGTCCCCGCAACGAGGTGGACATTGCCACACCGCTGCTGCGCAACTGCGCCGACAACGTGTACACCGTTCGCTACTGCAACACGGGCACGATTCCCTCACAAAACACCAAAGTCAAGGTTGTGGTCGATCCCGACCTGAGCGTCGTGAGTAGTTCGGCCAGTTACACGCTGGATCAGGATACCCTGGTTTTTAATCTCGGCACCCTGAACAACGGCGATTGCGGAAGTTTTACCATAACGGCCTTCCTCGATTGCGACGCACAGGTTGGACTGGCGCATTGCATAACGGCGCATATCGTCCCCGATTCATTCTGCGACGTAAATCCCAACTGGGATAAATCAATCATCCAGGCGCTCGGCAACTGTGAAAACGATACGGTCAAACTGAGCATCAGAAACAGCGGTACCGGAGCCTATAACAATCCGACCAGTCTCGATTATGTCATTATCGAAGACGTGATTCTGCTGGTCGGCCCGTCGTCGAACGAGTTTGAAAATATCACCAGCCTCATGCCTGGCGAAACCCGCGAGGTATTCAGCCATGAAGCAGACGGCAAAACCTACCGCGTAATCGCCGAGCAAAGCGAGTTTTACCCGGCACTTAGTTATCCCACCGCAGCCGTTGAGGGCTGTATCTCCGATACGTCTCAAAATCCGATTTCCGTCGGATTCTACACCATGTTCCCGAATGCCGATGGCGAGGCTTTCATTGCCACGGATTGCCAGGAAAGCGTAGCGTTCGACTTTAATCCGCCGACTTTCTTTAAGAGAGGTCATCCCAAGGGCTACGACGTTCCCCAGTACGTCGATCCGACAACCGATTTGCAGTATTTAATCCGATTCCAAAACACCGGTACCGATACCGTGCATCAGGTCATCATTCGCGATACCCTGTCCGAATGGCTCGACCCGACCACGGTGTTGCCAGGCACGTCCAGTCACCCGTACACATTTGATTTGTATGGCGATGGCATCGTGCAATTCACCATCCCAAACCTTAATCTCATTCCTGGTAGCAGCGGCAGTGAAGGCTACGTAAAATTCCGCGTATCTCAACGACCGAACCTTTCTTGCGGCACGCAGATCTTTAACACCGCTGCTATCACCTTTGATTACGACACCCCGGTTCTGACGAACGAGGTTTTCCATACTGTTTGTCCCGACTCGCTGTTTTTACCGGTTGTGGCCACGCAGAATATCGATTATCCCGGCGCCAATGTGAAGGTTTATCCCAATCCTTTCACCCAAAGTGCCACATTTGAAATAACCGGCGTAAGAGCAAAAGACTACCGTCTGGAGCTATACGACGCCCAGGGCCGATTAGTTTTTAATCAATTTTACTCGCATTCCACATTCCAATTGTTCCGACCTCAGCTTCCTCCGGGAGCATTCTACTACCGGCTTGCCGCCGACGGCAGGCCGGTAGCTTCCGGGAAAATCATCAATGCCTCCGGCCTGTAAAGCGCCGGCCATCCCAACCGATTTACGATTACTAGTCCCCAGTGCCATCCCGATTTCCGATTTCAACATTCATGGCATAAAGAAGAAAGCCTCGGCAAACGCGCGCGAGGCTTTTTCTGTAGCGCCGACCTGTAGCGCCGACCTCCAGGTCGGCGCTGTTGAGGGCAGGAAAGTTCCGCGATAGAGCGCTAGTGCTCCGAACAGGAATACCAATCCCTGCTGCTCGTCAGTTGAAGGCATGATCGCGGGTTATTATTTCTCGTAGCATCGCCGACCTGGAGGTCGGCGCTACAGTCGGCGCTGTTGAGGGCAGGAAAGTTCCGCGATAGAGCGCTACTGCTCCGAACGGGAATACCAATCCCTGCTGCTCGTCAGTTGAAAGCATGATCGCGGGTTATTGCTTCCCGTAGCATCGCCGACCTGGAGGTCGGCGCTACGGTCGGCGCTGTTGAGGGCAGGAAAGTTCCGCGATAGAGCGCTACTGCTCCGAACAGGAATACCAATCCCTGCTGCTCGTTAGTTGAAGGCATGATCGCGGGTTATTGCTTCCCGTAGCATCGCCGACTTGGAGGTCGGCGCTACGGTCGGCGCTGTTGAGGGCAGGAAAGTTCCGCGATAGAGCGCTAGTGCTCCGAACAGGAATACCAATCCCTGCTGCTCGTCAGTTGAAAGCATGATCGCGGGTTATTGCTTCCCGTAGCATCGCCGACCTGGAGGTCGGCGCTACAGTCGACGCTACAGGCCTGCGACACAGACGTATTTTACTTCCAGAAATTCTTCGATCCCGTATTTCGATCCCTCACGGCCAATCCCGCTTTCCTTCATGCCGCCAAACGGGGCAATTGCAGTACCGAGAATCCCGGTGTTGACCCCGACCATGCCATAGTCGAGCGCATCGGCCACGCGGAACACGCGACCTACGTCGCGGCCATAAAAGTAGGCGGCCAGTCCGTAGGGTGTGTCGTTGGCCAGGGCTATGACCTCCGCCTCGGTGTCGAAACGAACCACGGGGGCGACTGGTCCGAATATTTCTTCCTGCATAATGTCCATACCCGGCAGGACGCCGGCCAGTACGGTCGGTTCGAAAAAAGTGCCTTCCAGCGCGCTGCCGCCGGTGCGCACTGCTGCACCCTTATCGCGTGCGTCGCGGACGAGGCGTTCCACTTTTTCAAGCGCTTCGCGATTGATCAAGGGGCCGATGCTGACCCCCTGTTCGGTACCCGGGCCGACTTTTTGCTTTTGCACCGCCTCGGTGAATTTTTCCAAAAAGGCGTCATACACCCCGTTTTGAACAAAAATACGGTTGGCGCATACGCAGGTCTGGCCGGCGTTGCGGTATTTGGAGGTGATGGCGCCATCGACTGCAGCGTCGAGGTCGGCGTCGTCGAAGACGATAAACGGCGCGTTGCCGCCAAGTTCGAGGGAGATTTTTTTGACGGTATCGGCGCACTGGCGCATGAGCAGTTTGCCCACTTCGGTGCTGCCGGTAAAGGAAAATTTGCGCACCAGCGGGTTGCCCGTCAGTTCACGACCAATGGCCGGCGCATCCATGCCGGTGACAATATTGATCACGCCGGGCGGAAAACCTGCGCGATGGGCCAGTTCGGCAAGTGCCAGGGCGCAAAGCGGGGTTTCTTCCGACGGCTTTACGACGACCGTGCAGCCGGCGGCCAGGGCCGGTGCCACTTTCCGGGTGATCATGGCGATCGGGAAATTCCAGGGCGTGATGGCCGCTGCGACCCCTACGGGCTGTTTTTGCACCAGCACGCGGAGGTTGGGCGCGTGGGGCGGGATGATATCGCCGTACACCCGCTGGCCTTCGGCCGCAAACCATTCGATAAATGAAGCGCCGTAGCGCACTTCGCCGCGCGATTCGGCCAGGGGTTTGCCCTGTTCGAGGGTCATGAGCAGAGCGAGATCTTCGCTGTTTTCGAGGATCAAATCGTTCCAGCGACGAAGCAGAAGACCGCGTTGGGCGGCAGTTTTGGCGCGCCAGCCGGCCATGGCTTTGTCGGCTGCTTCAATGGCGCGACGGGTTTCGGCGGCAGCGCAGTCGGCTACCTGTATGAGCCGTTCGCCCGTGGCAGGGTTGGTGACATCAAAGCAACGGCCGGAATCGGCGTCGACCCAGGCGCCGTCGAGGTAGGCCTGGTGGCGGAGGAGTGTGGTATCTTTCAGCAAGGACATGCTGCAAAGAAAAGGGCTTTTTCCATTCGGAAGGATCGCTTCATTTTTATCTACATTCGTGCCCGTTGAACTATTGCAGAACGCCATGGCAAAACCAAAACCTGTCCGTCCTTCTTCTTCAAAAAATACCCGCCCGGCAGATACCGGCAAAACCTCCGCTTCCAAACCGGGCCCCGGCGGGATGTGGGCCATCTGGATTCCGGCCATCCTGCTGCTGGTATATTTTGCTTACCAGCCGGCTTTGCAGAATGACTTTGTCAACTGGGACGATCCGACCTACGTCACCGAAAATCCCTTGTTGTTGCGCCCGACGCCTGAAAACAAGGCTGCGTTGTGGACCCAGCCGGTTTCCCTCAACTACCACCCGCTCACCATGCTGAGCCTGGCCTGGAACATGGACCCGGCGAAGCCGAAAGCCCGTCCTTTCATTGCTACCAACATATTTCTGCACGTCTGCAATACGGCGCTGGTGTTCCTGTTCGCCTATTTTTTGAGCCGCAGGAAATTGCTGGTCGCCATTTTTACAGCCTTGCTTTTTGGCATACACCCCATGCACGTGGAATCGGTCGCCTGGGTGTCAGAACGAAAGGACGTTTTGTACACCTTCTTTTTCATGGCGGCTTTGCTGACGTATCTGCGCTATGCCCGTCGCGGCGGCTGGGGCTGGCTGGCGGCGACGCTGGGGCTTTTTGTCCTGTCCTGCCTGTCGAAAGCCATGGCTGTGTCCTTGCCGTTGGCCATGCTGTTGATCGATGTTTATGAAGGGCGTTTGTGGCAAAACAGAAAGATCGTGTGGCAGGCTGTGTTGGAAAAAATACCTTTTCTGGCCATATCGCTCTATTTCGGGGTGAAAGCGGTGCAAATACAATCGGCCGGCGCGATCGGCGATTTTCAGGCATTTACCTTGTTTCAACGCATCGCCATTGCCTCCTACGGTTTTATATTTTACCTGTACAAACTGTTCCTGCCGACGCCAATGGTCACCTTTTATGCCTATCCAGACGGCGCCTTGCAGGGCAATTTTCCCGCCTGGTATTATGCCCTGCCCCTGTTGGCGCTGGCCATACTGGGTTTGAGTGTTTTGGGTTTGAAAAAAAGCCGCGTGTACCTCTTTGGCATTGGTTTTTATGCCGTCACCGTGGCGCTGGTGCTGCAATTCGTGTCGGTCGGCATGGTCATCGCGGCCGACCGCTACACCTACCTGCCTTACGTGGGCCTGGCGTTCATACTGGCCTGGCTGATCGATCAGACCTGGGCGCAAAAAGAGGGCCGCTGGGCGACTTTACGAATGCCGGTCATGGGTGCAGCCGTGCTGTTTTGCGGTCTGATGTTTTACCTCACCCGCCAGCAGGTAACCGTGTGGAAAGACAGTGAGACGCTTTGGGCGCACGTCATGAAACACTACCCGAATACCGCCGAAGCGTACAAAAACCGGGGCAACCACCGCGGAAAAACCGGCAACCTGGAAGGCGCGCTCGTCGATCTGCAAAAGGCGGACGAACTGGGCTCGCATGCCGTCGGCGTGTACACGGGCCTGGGCAATTGCTACGGCTCGAAAGGGGAGTACGCCAAGGCGCTGGAAGCCTACAACAAAGGCTTGCAATTTCACCCCGATGAGGGCGAGTTGTATTACAACCTCGGCGTTACCCATGAAAAAATGAAAAACTACCCCGCGGCACTGGAAGATTTTAACAAAGCCCTTCCGCTCATGCCCGACCGCGCCATTCAGGTTCGGGGGGCGAGAGCGTATATTTACATGTCGCTGGGCAACTACACCGAGGCCATTGTCGACTACGATGCCGTCATCGCAGCAACCGGCGGCGATGCCAATGCTTTCCAGAACCGAGGTGTGTGCAAATTCAACCTGAAAGACCGCAACGGCGCCCTCGAAGATCTCCGAAAAGCCGCGCAACTGGCTCCCCAGGACCCGCAAATTCAAAAAAACATCAACGCTATTCAAAACGGCGGGTAATGCCGAACCGCCGGCATCCTGCCGGCTTTTTCAGCACCCTGTTTTTGATAAAAAACAAAACGACCATGAAACAGAAACTCCGCATGGGAATGGTGGGCGGCGGCCTTGGGGCCTTTATCGGCGCCGTGCACCGCATGGCCGCTGCAATCGACGGCGAAATCGAACTGGTTTGCGGCGCTTTCAGCAGCGACCCCGAGAAATCGCGCGCCTCTGGCGCTGCGCTGGGCTTGCCGGCCGACCGCTGCTACGGCACTTTTGAAGAAATGATCCGCCGGGAAAAACGCCTGCGCCCCGACCGTCGGATGCAGTTTGTGAGCATCGTGACGCCCAACCACGTCCACTTCGCGCCGGCCAAAATGGCGCTGGAAAACGGTTTTGCCGTCATCTGCGACAAACCCCTTGCATTCAACCTGAAAGAAGCCCTGACGCTGGAAAAAATCGTGGAAAAAACGGGACAATTGTTTGCCCTCACCCACAACTACACGGGCTACCCGATGGTCAAACAAGCCCGCCAGATGATTCGTCATGGCGAGATTGGCGCCTTGCGCAAGGTCGTCGTCGAGTACCCGCAGGGCTGGCTCAGCACCCCGCTCGAAAGTTCGGGTCAGAAACAGGCCGCCTGGCGCACCGACCCCGCCCGCTCGGGCATCGCCGGCGCCATGGGCGATATCGGTACCCACGCCGAAAACCTCGCCGAATACATCACCGGCCAGCACATCACCGAGCTCTGCGCCGACATCAGCACCTTCGTGCCAGGCCGCGCGCTCGACGATGACGGCAACGTGCTGCTCCATTTCTCCGGCGGCGCAAAAGGCATCCTGCACGCCAGCCAGATCAGTGCAGGGGAAGAAAACAACCTCAACATCAGGATTTACGGCGAAAAAGGCGGCCTTGAATGGCGGCAAATGGAGCCCAATACGCTGCTGGTCAAATGGCTCGACCGGCCGACGCAGGTGTACCGCACGGGTGTGGGCAATCTTTACCCGGAGGCACAGGCGCACACGCGTATTCCTGCCGGTCATCCGGAAGGTTACCTGGAAGCTTTCGCCAACATCTACCGCAATTTCGCCCTCTGTCTGCGCGCCCGCTTCGAAGGCCGTGAGCCCGACCCGGTTTACCTGGATTTCCCGTCTGTACACGACGGTGTGCGCGGCATGCGGTTTATCGAAAAGGTGATCGCCAGCGGGAAAAGCAACAAGAAGTGGGTGGAGGTTTGAAGGAGGTGAGGCTGGGAGGCGAGGCTAGGAGGTGAGGCTGGCGCGAGGCTTTGCCTCGCGTCCACTATACCCCGGGCATTGCCCGGCCGGCAGTCGAGGCCAAGCCCCGTGTATGCCAGACGCGAGGCGGAGCCTCGCGCTAGCCACGCCTAACCTCCAGCCACGCTTAACCCGCTTCCGGCAAAAAAGACAGGTCCATGAAATAGTGCTTCGGGTTGCGCGGGTCGATCAGCACGGTCAGCGTCGGTCCTTTGACGTAGTCCGAGGGATCGTACCAGACCGGGTCGCTTTCGAAGGAAAACACTTTTTTGCTCAAAGGATCCTGCCACTGACAGCGGATGACGAAAGGCGATACCCCGTTGACTTTCAGCGAATAATTGCGGCCCACTTCGAGCAGGGCCGCCTGCACGGGCGTACCGTTGGTGCGCAGCCATTCGCGCCGCTTTTTTTTGAGCAGCTGCCAGATAATGCCGCCCCAGCCGATACCACCGAAAACAAGGAAGAAACCGCCGAACAAGGCCGGCAAAAACCAGCGGTCGAAACCATCGACCTGTGCGCGTTTGGGTTGTTTGGGATCGTACCAGATGGTCACCGCCTCGCCGATGTCGTAGGCGGGCGGACTGGTCGCCACGCCGGTGACAAAACGCTCCCGGCCGCCCCATTCGGTGTCGTATTCGATCACGGCGTTGGCCGTACTGCCGTTGTACACCAGATCGACCACCCGGCCTTCGGCGCGGTTTCCGTGTTTGATCAGTTCGTTGCCGTTGCGCCAGGCGAGGCCTCCTGCGAGGCCCATTACTGTGCCGACGGTGGCAAAAATGCCGAAGAAAAAGAACCAGAAGTTGTTTTTGATCCAGGAGCCCATAAGGATTCAGCGTTGTTCAGTTTGGTCGAAAAAGCGAAGTGACGCGCGTCGCGGCGGGCTTTTTGAAAGTCGGTGAGATGAGCCATCGGGCGATGTTTTGCCAATGACAGCGCTGCCCAGTGTACGAGAAAATGCGTGGAAAAATCGCCGAACCTGTGACCCGCATCGGCAAACCTGGGGGCGGGAGACACGGCAGGCAGTTTTCAGACCTTCAAAGGTCGCAGCCATTTGCCAAAATTTATAATTGCCAGCCCTACCTTTACCCGCTTTTTAAAAAGAAAAGAACCACCCATGTTTTCCCTGCTCAGCCGTCTGATCCTCCGGCTTTGGGGCTGGCGCATCACCGGCAGCTATCCGTTCGAGGAACCCAAAGTCATCATTGCCGTGGCGCCGCACACCTCCAACTGGGACTTCCCCGTGGGCGTCATGGTCAAAAGCGCACTGCATATTCCGGCCAACTATCTGGGCAAACACACCCTGTTCCGGCCGCCTTTCGGGGCGATCTTCCGCTGGCTGGGCGGTATCCCCGTGGACCGCAGCAAACCCGGCAACAATTTTGTGGCAGCCACGGCAGAAGCATTCCAGCGCGAAAAACGGATGCACCTCGTGATCGCTCCCGAGGGTACCCGAAAAAAAGTGGATCGTTTCAAAACCGGCTTTTACCACATATCCCGGCTTGCCGGCGTACCGATCTGCCTTTGTACGTTCAACTGGGCAAAAAAAGAGGTGCATTTCGATCCGCAATTGTTCCGGCCTACCGGCGACGAAGAGAAGGACCTGCAATGGCTCTGGGATTATTTCAAAGACGTGCCGGGCGCAAACCCGGAACAAGGGGTTTTGTGAGTGATGAGTAGTAAAAAACTGAAATGATATTTTATGTATAGCCCTTTAAAAGAAAAGTCTTTTCATCTGGCCGTGAGCGTGGTCAGGTTGTATCAATATCTTGTTGAAACGAAAAAAGAAACAGTGTTGAGCCGGCAATTACTTCGTTCAGGCACGAGCCCTGGCGCTATGGTCAGGGAGGCCAACAATGCCGAAAGTGGACATGATTTTATCCATAAATTGAGTGTTGCTCAGAAAGAAATGGGAGAAACCCGGTATTGGCTGGAACTACTCCATTCCACGGGTTATTTAACTCAATAAGAATTTGACTCCATCATTTCCGACACAGAGGAGGTGATGAAAATGCTCAGCAGCTCCATCAAAACCAAACGCAGCAAACTCACCCCAAAATGACTCACCACTCGAAACCTACTCATCACTCATCACTCATAACTCATCGCTAACGAATTGGGTATCAAAGCATTTGCTCCTGCCAGCATAGGAAATATCGGGGTAGGATTCGACGTACTCGGACTTGCTCTCGAACGCCCCGGCGACGAAGTGATCGCGCGAAAAAGCGACACCCCGGGACTGCGCATCACAAAAATTACCGGCGCCGGCAGCAAATTGCCGTACGAGCCGGAACGCAACACGGCCGGCGTGGCAGCCCTGGCTTTGCTCGAACATCTGGGCGAACAAGGGCGCGGCATCGAACTGGAAGTGCATAAAAAAATGCCTTCGGGCAGTGGCCTCGGCAGCAGCGCTGCCAGCGCGGCGGCTGCCGTACTGGCCGTCAGCGAACTGCTTCGCACGGGTATGAGTAAACGGGAGTTGCTGCCGTTCGCCTGCGCGGGGGAAGCCATGGCCTCGGGGGCTTATTTCGCCGACAACGTAGCGCCATCGCTCATCGGTGGCATCGTGCTCGTGCGCGACAACCCGACGCTCGACGTCCACCGCCTGCACGTGCCGCGCGGCTTGCACGCGGCAGTCGTTTATCCGCACCTCGAAGTGCTCACCAAATCGGCGCGTGCCCTGCTCCGGCCCGAGGTGCCGCTGGCCGATTTCGTGCAGCAAAGCGCCAACCTCGGAGCCTTCGTAGTGGCCTTGTACAACAGCGACATCGCCCTGCTGGGGCGTTGCCTGCGCGACGACGTCATCGAACCGCAGCGCGCGCACCTCATCCCCGGCTTTTACGACGTCAAGGAAGCGGCCCTTCAAGTGCAGGGCGTACTTGGCTGCAGCATTTCCGGCTCGGGGCCCTCGGTGTTTGCACTGGCGGCCAACAGCCTTGCCGCGGAAGAAGCCGGACGAGCCATGCAGGCTGTTTTTACCGCGAAAAAAATCGAAAGCGAATTGTTTTTGTCGGCGGTCAATCAGGAAGGCGCGGTCATCTGCTGAGTGCCGTTCAGTTTTTGATGTAGGCCACGCGGGCGTTGCGGTATTGTTCCTCCGCGAGAATCTTTTTCATGTTCTGGACGGTCTGTACCGGCCCCGAATCGGCTGCCATGTTGACCGTCCAGTCGGGCAGCAGGCCGCCCGGGTCGGTATTAAGCCAGTACTCGGCCTGCACCTGGTTGTTCGGGAGCGGTACCAGCGTCCAACGCACAAAAGCCTTGCGCACCCTTACAAAATCGCTGTATTCCGGCAACTGGTCGGGAGCGGCGCTGGATTGCAGCGTGACAACACGGGTGTCGGGATCTTGCCGGATGACGGCGTGCATGATGACATCCCTGTCGCTCAATGGCCAGGGAAAATCAAACTGCTGATAAAAGATAAATTCATTGTCGCTGATCCGACTGACCATGCGGGTGTTTTTCACCTTGTAGCCCCAACGTGGGTACTCAGATACATTATTGAACAAAGCCACCAGGGAAGACAGGTTGCAGGAAAATTGCGTCACCAGTTTGAGTTCCTGGCCGGAAGACGAACTGCGTTGATACACTTTGACGCCATTGGTTTCATGTCTGAAATTCCAGTCCTGGGCAGAAAGCGGTTTTGAAAAAATGCAGGTTAAAAAGAGCAGGGCAGCCACTGCGTGGCGGGTAGTTTTGGACATGGCATTGCGGGTTGGTGAACAGATGTCTTTTGGAAGCGCTGAGGGGAAAAAAGGTTGCAGACACAACAAATTTATAAGGAAAAAAGGTGAAAATGCCAGGCATTTTTCCCGGTTTGTGATTTACAAACTGCGCGTGTTACCTTGGCACAACATTCCCTAATCGTTTTATATCATGCGTTTACTCCTGATTATCTTCTCCATGTTTCCCGTGCTGCTCTCCTGTCAGTCCGATATGATTCATGTGATTCCCCGACCGGTATCCGTCGAATCCGCCGATGGATTTTTTACCCTGACCGCGAAAACCCAGGTTTTTTATCCCGACGACGAGCCCGACTGGGCCATTGCCGCCCAGGCCTGGACAGCCGTGGTGAAATCGGGAACAGGGTTCGATCTCAAGACCAAAACCTACCATGCCACCCTGCGCCAGACCGACAACCAGGCGATTTATTTTTTGCCCGATGCATCCATTTCCGGGGCGGAAGCGTACCGGCTGGAGGTGCACAAACGCAGCATCGTCATCCGCGCTCAAACGGCAGCGGGCGCTTTTTATGCCGTACAAACCCTGCGGCAATTGTTCCCGCCGGAAATCAACAGCCTTTCGCCCTCCGGTAAAACCGACTGGAAGGCGCCCTGCTGCACCATTGCCGACGCGCCCCGTTTTGCCTACCGCGGCCTGCACCTCGACGTGGGCCGTCATTTTTTCCCGGTCGATTACATCAAGCGCTATATCGACCTGATGGCGTTTCACAAGGTCAATACTTTCCACTGGCACCTCACCGACGACCAGGGCTGGCGCATCGAGATCAAAAAATACCCCAAACTCAACTCCATTGCCGCCTGCCGCGACTCCACGATCATCGGCCATAACGTCGACCAGCCGAGGCGCTACGACGGCAAGCCGTATTGCGGCATTTACACCCAGGAGGAAATCAGGGAAGTGATCGCCTATGCACAGCAACGTTTTATCACCATCGTACCCGAAATCGAAATGCCGGGACATGCCCTGGCGGCTTTGTCGGCTTACCCCGAACTGGGCTGCACCGGCGGGCCGTACAAGGCGGCAGGCTCTTTCGGGGTATTTGATGATGTTTTTTGCGCAGGCAATGAGGAAACCTTTCGCTTCGTGGAAGAAGTGCTGACCGAAGTGAGCGCGCTTTTCCCGGGCCCCTACGTGCACGTCGGCGGCGACGAATGCCCGAAAACCCGCTGGAAAACCTGTCCCAAATGCCAGGCGCGTATGAAGGCGGAAGGTTTGAAAGACGAGCACGAGTTGCAAAGCTATTTTATCCGCAGGGCCGAAAAAATCCTTGCTGCACAGGGCAAAAAACTCATTGGATGGGACGAAATCCTCGAAGGCGGCCTCGCGCCAAGCGCTACCGTAATGAGCTGGCGCGGCACCGAAGGCGGCATTGCAGCCGCCCGCGAACACCACGACGTCATCATGACGCCCACCTCGAATTGCTACTTTGATTATTACCAAAGTAAAAATGTGGACACCGAACCGCTGGCCATCGGGGGCTACCTGCCCATCGAACAGGTGTATGCCTACGAGCCGGTGCCCGATGTGCTCAGTCCCGAGGAGGCCCGTTTTATCCTCGGCGCACAAGCCAATGTATGGACGGAGTACATCGCCACCCCCGATTACCTCGAATACATGCTCTACCCCCGCATGTGCGCGATGAGCGAGGTGCAATGGACCGCCAAAGAAAAGCGTGACTGGTCCGATTTTGCCGGCCGCCTAAGCGATCATCTGGCCCGGCTCGATGCGCTGCAGGTGCATTATGCCAAAAGTATTTACGACGTGGAGGGCGTCTTCTCACAAGGGACGCTCACGCTCCGCTGCAACGACCCCTTGCTCACCATCCGTTACACGACCGACGGCACGGCGCCTTCCGGGCAATCGACGGCTTATTTTGCTCCGATCGTACTCAACAGGAGCGTTGTAGTGAATGCAGCCGCATTTCGGCAGGAGCAACAGGTGGGCAATATTTATACGGCCCAGTGCTTCGTCCACAAAGCCCTGGGCCGTCCCTACACCCTTAGCGGCCGTCCGGAAAAATACAACGGGGGCGATCCGCTGGCCCTGACCAACGGCACGCTCGGCAGCTTGCGGACCTGGCGAAACTGGGTGGGGCTGGTCAATAAAGACCTCGACCCGGTGATCGACCTGGGCGCCGTTCAATCTTTCGAACAGGTAACCACTCATTTCCTCAACAACAAACCCTCGCATATTTACCCGCCGCTGCGCGTGGAGGTGCTGGTGTCCGACGACGGCTTGCAGTTTCGCTCCGTCGCCCGCCAGGAAATCCGGGGCGATGCACTGCCCGGCAGGAGCCTGGAGACGGTGGTGTTGCCCACGCCCGGCGCCAAAGCGCGGTACGTCAAACTCGTGGCGACGACCCAGGGTATGATTCCCGCCGGGCAAGCCGGCGAAGGCAACGGAGCCTGGCTGTTTCTGGATGAAATAATCATCGAATAAGAGGATCAGCATCATTGTTTTTGTTCTTCGGGCAGGGCTATTTGCCCTCGATAAATCATTTTGCCCTATGAAAAAGACAATGATGTTACTCGTCGTATTGCTGTGGGCGTTCGGCGGAACGCTGTCTGCTGCCAAGGCTCAGCCTGTTGTAACCGACACCTCCCAAATGGTGTTGGTCAAAACCAGGGATGGCAACCGCTACATGGGCCATATCGTTTCACAGGATGCCGCTCAAATGGTGCTGAAAACCGACCAGTTGGGGGTGGTTTCTTTGCAAAAGGACCAGTTGGTTCAAATAAAAACCATCCGCAAACAAGAGATTGTCGATGGTGAATACTGGCCTGAAAACCCCCATGCCACGCGTTATCTTTTCGGTCCGAACGGTTACGGGCTGCGGAAGGGCGAAGGGTATTATTCGAATACCTGGATTTTCTTCAACCAGTTGAGCTATGGCTTTACCGACAATTTCACGGTAGGAGCCGGCGTAATACCGCTCTTTTTGTTTGCCGGCGCCCCGACGCCGATCTGGATCACCCCCAAGTTTTCCATTCCCGTAAAAAAGGACGTGGTCAACCTCGGGGTAGGGGGCTTGTTCGCGACCGTGCTGGGCGGTGAAGACGTCGGCACCTTCGGGATCGCTTACGGACAGCTGACCCTGGGTTCGCGCGACCGAAATGTCAACTTCGGACTGGGCTACGGCTATGCCGGCAGCGAATGGGCCAACACGCCGACCCTGAGTTTCAGCGGGGTGTACAGGGCCGGAAAACGCTTTGCCTTGTTGTCCGAAAACTATCTTTTCGACACTGGCGAAAACAATGTCTTCCTGCTGTCGGCCGGCGGACGTTATCTTGGCGACCGACTGGCTATCGATGGCGCACTGATCCTGCCGACACAAACGGATGGCGAGATTTTCGCGATCCCGTGGCTGGGCATCAGCGTACCTTTCGGTAATACGCAATGACAAATAAATATTTTTCTAAACACTGATAATGAATCTGTTATCGTCGATTATCGAGGCCTGGGAAATCAATTGCCGCACCACGCTGGCCGTGCTGGATCACTTGACCGACGAAGCGCTTGCCGCCACGCTTTCCTCGCGGGGCGGGCGTACGGTGTACGACCAGCTGGCGCACCTGCACAACGTTCGGCTTTCGTGGCTGGAACACCATGCGGGCAAGGCAGCCACAGGTGATCTGACCCCCATTGCCCGCGACGAACAACCCGACCGCCGCCGCCTGCGCAGCGCACTGGAGGCATCCGGCGCAGCGCAGGCGGCGCTTTTGACAAAAGCGGTTGAAAATGACGGCCAGGTGAAGGGTTTCAAACGGGATGTGATGGCCTGGCTGGGATATACGATTGCCCACGAAGCGCATCACCGGGGGAATATTTTGCTGACGGCAAAGCAGTGCGGATTTAAATTGCCCGACGAACTGAAATGGAATATTTGGGATTGGGGAAAGATTTGAGCGGCGGCGATTTACATTTACGCCAAACTTCCCGCCAGTGTCAACCGCCAACCCTGCTGCAACAACGCCAAAAAACGACCCCCGCACCATCACGGGCTGGGCTTTTTTCGACTGGGCCAACAGCGCATACGCCCTCGTCATCACCGTCGCCATTTTTCCCGGCTACTTTCTGCAAGTGACCAACGACCGGGTCCGCGTGCTGGGTTATGAAATGACGGACAGCACCCTCTACGCCTGGTCGATTTCGCTGGCTTATCTGGTGATTGCCATGCTGTCGCCCCTGCTTTCGGGTATCGCCGATTATGGGGGTAAAAAGAAGGCGTTTTTGCGGTTTTTTACCCTGCTGGGGTCGCTGGCCTGCATTTCCCTCTTTTTTTTCAAAGGCATGCCGACCCTGTGGGTGGGCGTTTTGGGCTTCATTCTGGCGACGATCGGGTTTGCCGGCGGCATTGTTTTTTACAATGCGTTTCTCCCCATCATCGCCACCGAGGACCAGTACGACCGCGTGAGCGCCAAGGGTTTTTCGTACGGCTATCTGGGCAGCGTGATCCTGCTGGTCGTCAACCTGATCGTGATTTCCAACTACAAATTTTTCGGCTTTAAAGAGGATTTACTGGCGGTGCCGACGGCCTTCGTCATGGTCGGTTTGTGGTGGATCGGGTTCTCGCAAATTCCCCTTAAAAGGCTGCCCGAGGACCGCGCACAGCAAGGCAAAGTCAATTTGTTTACCAAAGGCTATGAGGAAATCCGGCGGGTTTGGCGCGTTGTGCGCCGCGACCGCAACACGCTGGCTTTTCTGACGGCCTTTTTCTTTTACAATGCAGGGGTGAATGCCGTGTTGTTTCTGGCCTCTGTTTTTGCCGAAAAAGTGTTGCATTTCACCACAAAAGGACTCATTTTGCTGGTCCTGATCCTGCAAATCGTGGCTGTAGGCGGCGCCTGGCTGTCCACCAAGGTATCGGATCGCAAAGGCAACAAATTCTCCCTGATGATCCAGCTGGTGATCTGGACGGCGATTTGCGCCACAGGCTACTGGATCACGTCGGGGTTGGAATTTTACTTGCTGGCTGCCGGCGTGGGCCTGGTGATGGGAGGCATTCAGGCCTTGTCGCGCAGCACCTACGCCAAATTGTTGCCGGAAAACACCCCCGACACGGCTTCTTATTTCAGTTTTTACGACGTAATGGACAAGTTGTCGACCGTGGCCGGCACATTCATATTCGGTTTTGTGGAGCAGATCGTTCGGAGCTCCGGCATTTTTCCGCTTAAACAGGAATCGGATGCCATGCGATTCAGCGTGCTGGCGCTGGCGATTTTCTTCATCGTGAGTTTATTCGTGCTGGCGGCGGTGCGGGTGCGGCGTATGGTGGTGGAAAGCTGAGCGTCGGGCGCGATTTTTTTTCAAACCAACAAGTCGATTGAAATGGATTTCACGCGGCTTTTCGACCTGCTTGACTATCAATATCAGCGTTATCCGCAACGGGTAGCCCTGGCCGGGTTCGAAAACGGCGAGTGGCGCACATGGACCACAGCCCGGGCTGTGACCGAGCGCGATCAGTTCAGCGCGATGTTGCTCAAAATGGGCCTGCGCGCCGAAGATCGCATCGGCATCATGATTCAGCGCAGCAGCCCGTACTGGCTGATGGCAGACGCCGCCATCATGCAGTTGGGGATGGTTTCGGTGCCGATTCATGCCGGCGCCCGCATCGACGAGGTGGATTTTATCATCAATGATGCGGAACTGAACGCCTGCATCGTGGGCGACGAGGATTTGTTGAGAAAACTGAAAAAAGCAGGGCCGTTCAAGGGCAAGATCATCGGCATCGAAATGATGGAAGGGGCGCCGATCTGGCCCAACCTGATGTTCAAACTGACCCCGGCCGATCGGGGAAAGATCAGCGCCTTGCGCGACGCCATCGAGCCGAAACAACTCGCCACCATCATCTACACCTCCGGTTCCACGGGCTATCCCAAAGGGGTGATGTTGTCGCATGCCAATATCGTCAGCAGCGTAAAATCCGTGCTGGCCATCGTGCCCGTGCATCCCGGCTCGCAGGTGCTGAGTTTTTTGCCGTTGAGCCATATTTTCGAAAGGATGGTGTGTTTCGTGTACCTGGCTGCCGGCGCATCGATCTGGTTTACAGACGCTTCCGACAATTTGCCGGCGACCTTCCAGACCGTCCGGCCGCATTTTTTTACAGCCGTACCGCGTATTCTGGAACGGGCTTACGACACCCTCCTGGCGCAGCGCGCCAAGCTGGGTTTTTTCAGAAAAAAAATATTCGACTGGGCGGTGGCCCTCGGCGAGCGTTTTCCATTTGCCGGTCGGCGCGACATGCCGCTGCCCTACCGCCTGCAATTGTGGCTGGCCAACTGGCTGGTGTTCCGCCATTGGCGTGAAGCGCTGGGCGGCCGCGTGGAGGCCATCGCGGTGGGCGCCGCGGCATTGCAACCCCGTCTGGCGCGCCTTTTTTCGGCGGCCGGTATCGAGGTGCGGGAGGGCTACGGACTCACCGAAACCAGCCCCGTCGTCGCGTTCAACCGCTTCGAGCCAGGCGGCGTGCATTTCGGCACGGTGGGTATTCCGGCGCCGGGCGTGGAAGTGCGGATCAACGGCGCCGACGAGTTCGGAGTGGGCGAAATCGAGGTGCGCGGCCCCAATGTCATGATGGGTTATTTAAACATGCCGGAGGAAACGGCGGAGCGCTTCACGGCCGACGGCTGGTTTAAAACCGGCGACCTGGGCCAGATCGTGCACAAACGTTTTTTAAAAATCACCGGCCGGATCAGCGAGGTGTTCAAAACCAGCAGCGGAAAGTTTGTGGCCCCGGCTTTTGTGGAACAGCAACTGTTGAGTTCCCCTTTTATCGAACAATGCGCGGTTTTCGGGGCAAACAAACCCTACGTGGCAGCGCTGATCGTCCCTGATTTTGCCAAACTGGAAGTCTGGTGCCGCGAAAACAAGGTGCACTGGACGGCGCCGGCCTACATGATCCACAATCCCAAAGTGGAAAAACTGTTCCGCCGGGAAATAGACCGCATCAACGACGAGGCGCTGGCGGCTGTGGAAAAAGTGCGCGCCTTCCGCCTGCTCGGCGAGCTTTGGACTACCGAATCGGGCGTGCTCACCATCACGCTCAAGCCCAGAAGAGGCGCGCTCTGGGAGCGTTTTTCGGTCGAGATTGAGGAAATGTATGGCAATGACAAATAAGCGGGTTGTTTTGACCTGAATTTTATTCGAGGCTGTCAGCTGATTACTGACGGGGTGACTTGGAGTCACCCCGTCAGTAATTTAAACGGTTAATCCCCTCAGTTTTTGGCCGACATCGGCTCGGAGAGTTGCCATGCGCGGTCGATCAGGCCGGCCAGTTCGCGGCGAAAAGTGTTGGAGTCCTGTTGTGCAAGCCGGTTGGCGCGTTCCGACAAATCCTTCCAGTTGGCCTTTCCCTTGTATTTGGAATTGCGCAGCAACAAGCCAAATTCGGCTACCGAGGCGGCCAGTTCGAAGTTTGCTCCCGGGGTGGCGTTGAGGTCGGCGGGCACCGCGAGCTCCATCAACTGACTGGCCCGGTTGCCTTTCGGCGCTTTGTAGCGCAGTTTGACGGTGGCCAGTTCGTTGCCGGCGATGGCGGCCGGGGTGGGCGTGCCCGTGGTCTGGTATTTGAGGGGCTCCGTCGGAGCGACGGGGACGGCCTGTCCAGCCGGCACGATTTCATACAGGGCGGTGACGCGGTGGCCTGCGCCGAGTTCGCCGGCGTCCTTGGTGTCGTCGTTGAAATCCTCTTTGTTGAGCAGGCGGTTCTCGTAGCCGATGAGCCGGTAGCCGGCAACCCTGGCCGGGTTGAATTCAATTTGAATTTTTACGTCTTTGGCAATGGTAAACAAGGTGCCGCCGAACTCGCTGACCAGCACCTTCCGGGCTTCCTCGATCCGGTCGATGTAGGCGTGGTTGCCGTTGCCCTTGTCGGCCAGGCTTTGCATTTTGCCGTCCTGATAATTGCCTTCACCGAAGCCCAAAACCGTGAGGTAAATGCCGCTTTCGCGCTCTTTTTCAATCAATTTTATCAAATCATTCTCCTGACTGACGCCCACGTTGAAATCGCCGTCGGTGCAAAGGATAACCCGGTTGTTGCCGCCGGCGATAAAGTTTTCGCGCGCGGTTTGGTACGCCAACTGGATGCCCGCGCCCCCGGCGGTGCTGCCCCCGGCCTGCAATTCGGTCAGCGCCAGTTTGATTGCCGTCTTTTGGTCGCCGGGTGTGGAAGGCAGCACCAGGCCCGCCGCGCCGGCGTACACCACGATGGCCACGCGGTCCTGCGGGCGCAGCTGGCCGGTGAGCAGGTCGAGCGATTGGATCACGAGGGGAAGTTTGTCGGGCGAATCCATGCTGCCCGACACGTCGATGAGGAATACCAGGTTGCTGGCCGGCAGCTGACCGACATCGATTTTTTGCCCTTGCAAATTGACGAGCAGCAGCTGGTGATCGGGTTGCCAGGGGCAGGCCGCCAGTTCGGTATGAACGGCAAAGGGGCGTCCGTCCTGTGGCGTATCATATTGATAATCAAAATAGTTGACCATTTCTTCGATACGCACGGCATCGGCGGGCGGCAGATGGCCGGAATTGAGGAAGCGGCGCACGTTGCTGTACGAAGCTGCGTCGACATCGATGGAAAAAGTGGAAAGCGGGTTGCCGGCTGCCTGCAGGAAGGGGTTTTCGACAATGGCGTTGTACTGTTCGGCGCCGAGCTCGGGCGGCAGGGTGTCGCGGAGGTTTTTGACAGGGCGACCCCGTTTGTCGACGGCGCCGCCCGAGGCAAATGAAGGGGCTTTCGGTTTTTCCTTGCGTGTCGCCGTACGGCGGCCCCTGTTTTGGCCGCTGCCGCTGGCCGATGCCGACCAGGTGCTTCCCGAGGAGATCGTCATGCCGCTGCTGGTCGCGTCTTGCTGGATCAGGGGGACTTTGTACGCGGTGATAACCACTTCTGACAGCACGGTTTCCTCATCCATCACAGTGTTCATAATATTGATCTGGCCGGAAAGCACCGGCACGCCGCTGACGCGTTTGGCTTTAAAGCCTGTGTAACTGAATTCGAGGTCGTAGGCGCCCGGGTCGAGCGACAAGCGGTACTCGCCGTTGTAATCGGTAACGGCGCCGCGGACAAGTGCGCCGTTCAGGAGCGCTTTTACGGAAACGCCGATGAGGGCTTCCCCGTTTACATCGGTGATTTTTCCGGTTAAAACAGTGTTGGGATCGGGGGATACAGGGAGCGGACGGAAGGCTGGCAAGACAAAAAGCAGGCCGGCCAGGAACAGTGCAGTTCGCATGGCGAAGAAAGAATTTGGGGCAGCGTGATGTCCTTTATTTTTTAAGAACAGGCGTGCGGGATGCACATTCGCGCTACCGATTTTGAAAAAAATGGAATGAATGACCGGATTAGAACACGAAAAAGCAAGAGCCTGGTCCGGCGTGTTACCGCCGCTGTATCAAGGGATGCCCACAGGCCGCTGATTACATAACAACATGCCCGGAAAAAATATCGCGATATTTTTTCCGGGCATGTTGTTATGGATCAGTTCGCCAAATTCTCCCCCTCCTTCACTGCACTGTCACCACCCTTGTCTGCCATCGTTTTCCGTCCCACAGTTGCACCCACAGCGCGCCGCGCGGCCAGTCGGCCACGGGTATGGGCCAGCGCGACGTGCCGGCGGGGATGGTCTGGCGCAGCCGCAGCCGCCCGGAGGCGTCGTGGACAAGCAGGGGCATTTCGGTCAGCGCCGGGGCATCCGGCAACACCCACACGACATCGCGGGCGGGGTTGGGAAGCAGGTCAAAACCCGCGGGGGCGTCGGCGGCTGACGTAGTGCCGCTCGTGCCCAGATTGAACACGGCCGTGTACGCGCAGCCATGCGCGTCGGTGAGGGTCATGGCGTGCGGGCCGGCGGGCAGTGAGTCGGCCAAGGGGCCGATGTCGCCGTTGCTCCAGAGGATGGCGTAGGGTTGTGTGCCGCCGGCGATGTCGCTCAGCAGGATGCTGCCGTTGGCGGCCGGGGGCGATGAGGAGGGCGAGAGTTGAGCCGAGTAGATCAGGCTATCGGGCTGGCCCAGGGGCACATACCAGCCGATGGTGCAGCCGTAGGCATCGGTGAGGGTGCCGGCGTATTGGCCGGGGCCGATGGGCTGGAGGGTGGCCGAGGTATCGCCGCCGGCCCAGAGCCATTGGAACGGCGGGACGCCGTTGGCGGGCAGGATGTTCAGGGCGCCATCGGCCGCGCCGTGGCAGCTGATTTCCTGCACGGAGATGTCGATGCCGAGGTTGCCGGTGATGCCCACCTCGATCGTGCCGGCGGCGGTGCATCCGATGGCGTCGGTGACGGTGATGGCGTAGTTGCCGGGAGCGAGCGGGGTGCGGAGGCTGTCGGTGGAGCCGTCGTCCCAGAGGAACTGGATGGGTGGGTGGGCCTGCGCGACGCTCATGGCCGCGCTGCCGCCGAGGGTGTCGCCGCAGAGCAGTGGCGTGGGGGCGGGCGTGAGGGCGATGGGGCTGCCGGGAGGTACGGAGAGGGTGGCGGTGAAAGCCGACCCGCGCGCATCGGTGATGGTGAAGGTGTAGTCGCCGGGCACCAGTCCGCCGGCGCCCGTGCCGCTGCCGCCGGCCGAGTTGGACCAGGCGTAGTCGAAGGGCGGGCAACCTCCGGCCACCTCGAAGGCGGCGCTGCCGGAAGCGGTGCCGGGACAAGCGGGGCTGACGCCGGGTTGGGCGGCGAGGGTGGGCAGGGCGGTTTCGTAGGCCCCTATGTCGACCGTGCCGCCGAGGATACGGGGCAGTCCGGCCAGGTCGGTACCGGGCGGTGCGAAGGCGTTGTTGCCGGCGTTGACGAGGGGCGAGCAGGGCTGGAGGCGGAAGTCGAAGGAATCGGGGTTGACGAAGAGGGGGTCGATGCCGGTGATGAGGTTGGAGCAGGTGTAGTTGGGCGGGAAATCAGAGCAATCGAGGGTGTTGAAGTAACAGTTGGTGATGGTGGCGGAGCTGTCGAAGTGATTCAGGAAGTCATAGCCGGGCAGGCTGATAATAACGCAGTTGCTGGCAATAAATTCGGAAGGTGAGTCAACGTTGGTGTCATCAATATACGCAAATTCATTTAGGGCAAAAGTGTTGTTAAACAATTTAATATATTTTATATTTTCTATTTGTAAAAAAGGTTCATTTGGAGGTGAAGTAGTTTGGTTATTTTTAAACAGAGTATTGTTAATAGATATAAAATTGTTGCCCCCGAAATTAAAAAAAATAGAGGTGCTTGTTATCGTATTTTCACTAAAGTTCGTTAGGTCGAACATAACGTTATTGAAATTAGACATGGAACAAATGCCTCTTGTTGTATTATTTGTAAATTTACATTTTGTAACTATGAAATTACAATTGACAGCCGTACTAAAAGCTTCAAAAAAAGTCGACTGATTATCAAAAAATTCAAAATTCTCTATTCTTATAAAAGAATTTTCCGTGCCTAACTGGTCTATTTGAAATATTCCACCTGGCACTTGAGTAATAAGTGTATCTTTATTTGATCCTATTTTACATTGAAAAATATCTATTTTTTTTAATAAAGCGAACCCTTGTGGGAGAATGTCAATAGCAACATTGTTATTGGCAATATTATTCATGAAGTCGGTATGGTCGATAGACAGGATGCTTCCTTGCTCTCTGCCTGTTAACATGAATATTCCCCCTCCTCTTAGCGCGGACATGTTGTGCGTAAACCTGCATTGAGATATTTGGATGGAATCATTTCTCTCGCTATCGGCATAATAATACCCCCCTCCACGAAACCTGGTAATATTTCGTTCAAATATACATTCGGTCAGGTCTTCCCCCCTTTCCACCCAACTCCCCCCGAATTTGGCCATTCCTCCCCCACCGGCCCGCGCGTAGTTGCCGCTAAACACACAATTGACGACTCTTGGGGCCACGGAGCCGTCGCCGCTGCCGTTGACCATCATGCCGCCCCCGAAGTTGTAGGCACTGTTGTGCTCGAAGCGGCAGTTCCGGATGTCGGGGTAGGCTTCCCAGTCGGTTCCTTCGATGTACAAGCCGCCGCCGCAGAGGCGCCGGTCGCGCGAGGGCGCCGCGCCGTCGTAGTTGGCCACCCCGTCGCGGATCACGAGGCCGTCGAGCACGGTGTTGCTGTCGGGCTGGAAGAGGTAGACCACGTTGTAGCAGTTGTCGAGCGAGTCGCCGGGCGTCCCGATGTCGCCGCTCAGCACGACGGGATGGGCCGCCCAGTCGCGCTGGTCGATACTGGATTCCGTGCCGGCGAAGCCGCCGAAGATTTTGACGCCGCTGAGCGGCTCGAATGACTGGGTGCGCTGGGTTCCCGTGCCGGGGTAGTAGGTTCCCTCGGCTACCCAGACGGTATCACCCCACTGGGCGATTTGCAGGGCGGCTTGCAGATCGATAAAGGCGTCGGCCCAACTTGACCCGTTGGCGGCGCCGGAGGCGGAGGCAGATACGTAAAAGCGGTTGTTTTGGGCGGGGAGCGCGGCGCTGAAAAGGAAAAAAAGAAAGGAGAAGTATATCGTATTTTTCATGGGAAAAGCGCTTGAAAAAGAGGATGTTATTGCTGATAGTGACGGGGTCGGCCATAGTGACGGGGTGACTCAAAGTCACCCCGTCACTATGGCCGACCCCGTCACTACAATCTCATTGTTTGATCAAATGTCCCTGTGTTTTTTTGTCGGGTGTGAGCACTTTCCAGATGTACACCCCGGCCGGAAGGGTGCTGAAATCGGACACCGGGATGTCTTGCCGGCCTGCCGTGAGTGTCACGTCTTGCATCCAGACGAGATGGCCGTAAGGCCCGAACAGGGCAAGCCGTCCTCTGCCTTCTTTATCGGCATCGATGCTGAACACCACATCGCCCGAGGTGGGGTTGGGGCGGCAGACGGCCCAGGAGGTCGCGGGGGCCGAATCGCGCATTTGTGCGGTTTGGGTTCGCAGCGCGCACTCGGTATCGTCCAAAAGCCAGGCCAGTCCGGGCAGCGCGTCGTCGTCGAGGGTGAGTCCGCCTTCGCCTTCGCCGATTTTTTTGAAACTGAGATAAAACAACACGGCGCCCGGTTCGACGCGCTGGTCGGGGTCGTTGAAGTCGGCAAACCAAAGCGTGCGGATCAGTCCATTGTCCAATTCCGTAAGGCCGAAGTTGCCGGCATTGTAGCCTGGCAGATCGCCGCCGGAGGGGCTGAGCAGTTGCCACTGGGTGGGGTCGAAACGCAGGGCGAACTGGAAGGCCTGCAGCGGCTCGTCGCCGAGGTAGCGCAGGGGGACGGTCAACACCTCGCCGGCGCGGGCGGCGGGCAGGGTGCAATCGAGGCCCCGTTCGGGTCGTTGGGCGGGGCGGTTGGCCAGTACGCTGTTGTTGAGGTCGCCGATTTTGATCCCGACGAAATCGGCCCCGACGGAGGGCCCGGAGGAGAAGTCGACGGGGGCGTCTTCCTTAAAGGCAGGTGAAAAAGGATTAGCCGGATTAGAAAATGTAAACGTTTTATCGATAAACCGCCAGGAGGTATTGTTGGGCAGCTCCGTGTAAACGCCGAGGATCAGTTTGCGCAGTTCCACGATATCGAAGGTGGTGACGCTGTTGGATTTATTGACGTCGGCGGCGATGATTTTGTAGGGGGAGTTGAGCAGCGCGATGCCGAGGATGTGTTTGGACATGAGTACGAGGTCGAAGGTGGAGATGCCGTTCATCGGATTGTCGTGCCAAACGTTCGAACTGTCGGGTGTAACTTGTCCAATACAGTGTATGGACATGCCAAGAAAAGCGATGGTGGGGAGGATATTTGAAAACAATTTTTTCATATTAAAAATAATAAGTTTAGTAGTCTAATCATAGCGTGTAATAATTGCAGGATATGACACTTCCCCGGACGCATCTGCCCGAAAAAGTCAGAACTGAACAATACCGTTCAGGCCCGCGCCTGGCGCGGATATCATGTCACATTCGGCAGGAAAGATTCCCCTGACACTTGATCAAAGGAAAAGCCAGCGCTTTTTCAGCGCGGGGCATATCGGCAGGCTGGAAAATGCACACGGCAGGCAGGTACGCCGTGTTGAAAAAGATTCAAGCGCTCAAGCGCGTGTAGTATCTGTTAGCAAATATAGTCGGGAGAGGCGATTTTTCCAACTCCGTTCAGCAGGAAATTTCCGCGTCAAAAGGACGGCTGCCTCGTGAAATTAATCGTAATCTCCTGTATTCAATTACAAAAACCAACAGACATTTGCCCCCTCCAATCGTTTAATACGATGTTATATCAGGGAATTCTACTTGGATTGTCGTTCAGCGTCATCGCCGGCCCGCTGATGTTATCGATCATACAGGCCAGTCTGGAGCGCGGTTTCCGTGCTGGCATTTCGGTCGCCTCGGGCATCTGGATCAGCGACGCCCTGTACATTTTGCTCGTCTGGAAAGGCATCACCGCCATCGAGTGGGTGACGGCCTGGCCCGGGTTCAAATTCTGGGCGGGTTTGTCCGGCGGGCTTTTGCTGATCGGTTTCGGGGTCAACAATTTGCTTTCCTCCAAAAAGCCGCCAGTGTCCGAAGCCCCCTCCCCGGGCGACCGCCTGCTGGACGTACTCGACGGTCCGGAGCCACCCGGCGCGCCGCCCAACTGGACCCACTGGGGCTACGCCGGCTATTGGGTGCGCGGTTTTTTGATCAATACGGTTAATCCCTTTACCGTTTTTTTCTGGATCGGTATCGCCACGGGCGTCGTCTTGCCCAACCAATGGACGGGAGAGGACACCCTGTCTTTTTTCGGCGGCATGATGGGCGCGCTGGTGGTCATGGACACCCTTAAAGCCTATGCCGCGAAAAAGGTGCGCCGCCTGCTTACCGTGGAACACACCCGCCTGATTCGGCGGGCAATCGGCGTCGTGCTGATCGGTTTCGGGCTGGTACTGGCAGCGCGGGTATGGTGACTATGCGTTGTTTCTCCTGAAAAAACGCCCTTGGAACGTCACTTTTCAGCAAACCGCCGAAAAACCGCTCCCGACTACTTTGAAAGCCTGACTTTTGCAACTGTTAATTTCGCGATCACAACAGCCTGTTTCCATCAACATTTGACCAACATGCGATTCTTTGTTACCCTTTTACTGGCGATCGGCGCCTCCGTTTCCGCGTTCGCCCAATTGCCCAACAACTTCTGGACGGCCCTGCCCGAATCGGCTGCCGCTTCGGTGTCGGCGGCACAGCGTCAGGCTTCGCCGACGGCTTGCCGGCTTTATGATGCCGACGTAGCGGCCATGGCTTCCGCGCTTTCCGGCGCTCCCAGGGAGTTTACCGAACTGGCCCGCCAGCAGCCCCTGCTGTTCACTTTGCCGATGGCCGACGGCAGTTTTGTCACCTTTAAACTGGCCGAATCTCCGGTGATGGCGCCCGAACTTGCCGCCAAATTCCCGGCTATCCGCACCTATTCCGGCCGTGCGGCCGACGGCTCGGGGCTTACAGTTCGCCTGGGGGTGAGCTACAACGGCTTTCACGCCTACGTGTTCAGCCTCGACGGTCATGTTCAGATCATCGAACCCCTGCAACGCACCGCCGACCGCCGCTATCAGGCCTATCGGCTGGAAGATTTGCCCGACGATCCGCAGCAGGTCAATGCCCGTTGCGGCGCCGACGAATCGGCAGCACAGACCATGCCGCACACGGTAGCGCCCGTTTCCGCGGAGCGCGCCAATACGCCGGTCGTGTTGAAAACCTACCGCACGGCAATCTCGGCGCAGGCTGAATACTCGATTTTTCACGGCGGCACCAAGCCCCTGGTCATGAGCGAGATCGTGGATGCCATCGATTTTATCACGGCCATTCAGGAGCGCGACTTCGGCGTCAGGCTCGAACTGATTCCGAACAACGACACCCTGATTTATTTCGACCCCGCTACCGACCCCTACGACGGCGACCTGGTCACTTCCTGGTTCAACCAGAACCCCGCGCCGACCAATCAACGCGTAGGCATCAACAACTACGACATCGGCCACGTTTTTACACAGGTTGACCCTCCGGGCGGTGTGTATGTTGCCGGTATTGCTTCGCTGTCGGGCGTGTGTACGCAGGTGGACAAGGCCCGCGCAGGTTCTTCGCTGCCTCAGCCCACGGGTTCGGCATTTTACCTGATCGCGGCCCACGAAATGGGGCACCAGTTCTCTGCCACGCATACTTTCAATTCCTGCCCGCCGGCCGCCGATGCCCGCACAGGCTCCACGGCTTATGAGCCGGGCGGCGGCTCCACGATCATGAGCTATGCCACGACCTGCGATCCCGAGATTATCGGCAACCGCGACGACTACTACCACATCGCGTCTATCGAGCAGGCCCGTGTGTTTACTACCCAGCAGGCAGGCAGTACCTGTGGCGCGAATACGACTACGGACAATAATTTCCCGTCGGTGTCGATTCCTTTGACCGATGGTTTTTACATCCCGATGCTGACGCCTTTTGGCCTTACCGCCGAAGGCTCCGACCCCGACGGCGACGACCTGACTTATTGCTGGGAAGAGTACGACCTCGGTCCCGAAGGCACGCTGGCCGACCCGCAGACCACTGCGCCCATTTTCCGTTCTTTCAAACCTGTGGCCAGCCCGACCCGCCTTTTCCCGAAATTTATCAGCCTGATTACCAACACCTCCACGGTGCAGGAATACATGCCCGATTACTCGCGTAAACTGACTTTCAAAGTCACGGTACGCGACAATCACCCCGGCGCCGGCGGCGTGGTGTGGGACGACGTGCAGTTTAACGTAACCGACCAGGCCGGTCCTTTCAAAGTAACTTACCCCAACACGTCGGGCATTACCTGGCGAGTGGGCGAATACCGCGTGATCACCTGGGATGTGGCCAATACCGACAAGTCGCCGGTGAATTGCCCGACCGTCAACATCGTACTGAGCCTCAACAGCGGCCAGACCTTCCCGGTCACGCTGGCGGGCAACGTGCCCAACACCGGCTCCTGCTGCATCCAGGTGCCCGATATCGTCGGTAGTACCCTGCGTCTCAAGATCGAAGCCGCCAACAACATCTTCTTCGACCTGTCCAACGCCAATATCACCATCCTCCAGCCCGATCAGCCCGGATTCAACTTCTGCCCGGGAGAACTGACCGTGCAGGCTTGCGCGCCCACGACGTACACCACCGCGCTCACGACGAGCAGCCTTTCGGGATTCAGCGAACCGATCACATTGAGCGCCAGCGGCCTGCCAGCCGGCGCAACGGCTACCTTCAGCCCGAACCCCGTTCAGCCGGGTCAATCCTCGGTGATGAGCATCAATTACCCCCTCGGCACGGCCGAAGGCCAGTACACGGTGGCGATCGAAGGCGCTTCGGCTACCAGCAATTTCACGCTCAACACCGATGTGACGGTCGTCTCCAACGACCTTTCCGGCTTCGCCCTGCAGCAACCGCTCGACGGCTCTACCGACGTGGTGCAAACCCCCGTTTTGCGCTGGGCCCCTGCCGTGGATGCCGATAAATACGACATTGAAGTGGCCAACAACCCGTCTTTCGACGCGGCAACGCTGATCTCCACGAAATACGGCGCCACGGTGGATACGTTCAAAGTACCTGTCGTACTGGAAAAAGGCCATGTGTACTACTGGCACGTACGGCCCACCAACGAATGCGGCAACGGTCCCTGGTCGGAACCCTATGCCTTTTCGACCGTTGTCGAAGCCTGTACCGTACTTGCTGCCAACGACGTGCCGGTCAGCATTCCGGCCAACGGCACGCCCACCGTCGAGTCTACGATCAACATCGGCAACGGCGGCACGATCAGTGATATCAACGTGAAAAAAATCACCGGCTTCCACGATTATTTCATCAACCTGGAAGTGCGCCTGATCGGCCCCGACGGCACCAACGTGCTGCTCTGGAAAGACAAGTGCGCCCAGAGCGTGCCGGTATTCAACATCGGTTTCGACGATGCCGCGGTGGGCATTTTCCCCTGTCCGCCGCCCAACACGGGTATCGTGTACAACCCCTTCGGCAACCTGTCCGATTTCAACGGAAAAAATGCCACCGGCGCCTGGAAACTTCGGGTTAAAGACAATGAAACGGGCTCCGGCGGCCAGATCACCGGCTTCGAACTCGAGATTTGCTCCAATGCCGCGCTCAACGCGCCCGTGCTTATCAACAACAATCCGCTGGTGCTCGAAACAGGGCTTAACATGGTCATTTCCACCGACCTGCTGAAAGTGGAAGACGCCAACAACCCGGCAGGCCAGCTCACCTACACCCTCATGACCGTGCCCTCGAAAGGGCACCTTGAGAAAAACTGGTCGGGCATCATGCACCCCGGCGACCAGTTTACGCAGGCGGATATCGACAACGGCGCGCTGCGCTATTTCGACTACGGCGGCCCGGGTGAAGACCACTTCCGTTTCGCGGTAACCGACGGCGAAGGCGGCTTCCTGACCGGTACTTACGTCGTGCAGCCCTTCGGTGTCGGTGTGAAAGAGCCGGTCACGGCCCTCGATTTTGTGATGGCGCCCAACCCGACCAACGGATTTACGACCCTTCGTTTCAATACGCCGCTTGCCGACGACACCCGCGTGGGCCTCTACGATGCCTCGGGACGCCTGGTGCGCAGCTGGTCGGCCGGCGCCGGCTCGGGCTCGCTGAACCTCGACGTGCAGGATCTCCCGCGCGGCGTTTACGCCGTTTCGGTGGAAAATGCCAAAGGCAAAACAGCGCGTAAACTGATTGTGCAGTAAATAGATTTGGAGAAAAAATAATTCAGCCCTGGAAGGTTCCGATACTCTTCCAGGGCTGTTTTTTTGAAAACCCTTTTGAGAAATAGCGCAATGGCAATGCTGAATTAAACCGCCTGACCCGACTGCCGCGTTTGATCGAGAAACGTTCGCACCGCGCTGAAACTGACCGTTTGGCCCGTAAAATAAGTCTGTGCTGCCGCGCTTTCCGTTTCGCTGGCGCCCAGGTGGTTGAGAATATTGGTCAGGTGCATTTTCATGTGCCCCTGCTGAATGCCGGTGGTGACGAGTGAGCGCACGGCGGCGAAATTTTGAGCGAGGCCCACTGCCGCGACAATTTGCATGAGCTCCCGGGCGGAAGGGTGGCCCAGCAGTTCGAGCGAGAGCCGAGCAAGCGGATGCAGGGCCGTCAGGCCGCCCACCGTGCCCATGGCCAGGGGAATTTCGAGTTCAAAGTGAAAAATGCCATCGCGGATGGTACAGCGGCTCAGGCTGCGGTACTGTCCGTCGCGGGCGGCATAGGTGTGGCCGCAGGCTTCGATGGCCCGGAAATCATTGCCAGTGGCCAGCACCACGGCGTCGATGCCGTTGAAAATGCCTTTGTTGTGTGTGGTGGCGCGATACGGATCGATGGTGGCGATGCGGACTGCGGTGGCGAAACGTTCGGCCAGTTCATCGGCGTCCATGTCGAGGCCGCGCCCGCGAATTTCGGACTCGAACGAAGCGGTAGGGCACTCGACCCAGGCGCGCACGAGGCAGTCGGGCGTGTAGTTGGAGAGGATGGACATGACCACGTCCACGTCGCGTTCGGTGTCGTTGAGTTCGGGATTTTGGGTAAAAAACTGTTCGAGCGTGTCGGCAAACCGTTCGAGCACCGAGTTGATGAAATTGGCGCCCATGCTGTCGCAGGTTTCAAACGAGGCGCGGAGTTGGAAATAACGCGGTTCGAGAGCCGTGAAATCAAGCAGTTCGATGTCGCGGATGCCGCCGCCCCGCTGTTTCATGTTGGCGGTCAGGTCGAGCGTCGATTCCAGCAGACGGGCTTTTAGCGCAGGGAAAAGCGCGCGCAGCCGTTCGGGCGCCCCGGCCCAGCGGAAATGCACCTGGCCGAGTTTGACGGTGTCCACCACCTCCGTGTGAAAACCGCCGCGATCGAGCCAGAATTTGGCAGCGGCCGAAGCCGCGGCCACCACGCTGCTTTCCTCAATGACCATCGGGACGGCATACAACCTGTTGTTTATCAAAAAGTTGGGTGCAATGCTGAACGGGAAGGGGAAGTTCGACACCACGTTTTCGGTGAAGCCGTCGACCACTTTTTGTACCGCGGGGTCGGCATGTTGCCAGCTGTCGAGCAAGGCGGCGGCGCTTGCCGGATCGGCGCAAAAAGTGCGCGTCAGCCATTCGATTTTTTGCGCTTTGCTGAGTTTGGAAAAGCCGGATATGGAAACAGACATTCGATTGGACGATTGAACGATGGAGCGATGGGCTGTCCGCGTGTGCAGGAGCCTGTTGTAGGGTCAGGATTTTTTAATGGTCAAAAATGCTTTGGCCAGCGCCAGGCCTTGCAATTGGGCCTGCACGAAAGCCTGCAACTCGGCATAGTCGCCGCGGGCGTGTTTGAGGAAGCCGGATGCCTGGCCATAGACGGCCGGCAGCGGCGATTTTTCTAGCAAATAAAACCCGTCGAGGAAGTCGCGCACGCCGCCGGAGAGGATGAGATGACGCACCTTGCAGCGGTCGCCGAGTTCGGCAACTGCCGTTTGGGCAAACCCGACCATGTCGTCGGCGCTGTGTCCCACTGCCGAAAGCCGGTCGAAGATCTGGCGGCGCATGGGCTCGCTGCGCAGCAGTTCCAGCCGGGCAAAATTGGTGCCGCCTGCCGCTGCAAATTCGATGGCCGCGAGCGGCATTTGCAAGAGTGCGCGCAGACTGGCCGGCCCGAAACCTTGCCCGACTTCTTTTACAATAATTTGAAAATCAGTCTTTTCCAATAACTCCTGGATTGTTTCCAGCGGCGGGCGCGCAAAACGGTCGCCCTCGGGCTGCATGGCTTCCTGCAAAGGGTTGACGTGGACGATGAGGCCGTCGGCCCGCAATTTGGCCAGGAGGCGGTTCAGTTGGTCGAGCGACTGGTTGTGCAGCAATTGTTCCAGTTGCGCCACGCCGAGGTTGGCATACAGCGGCAGGTCGGGGCCGATGGTGTCGCGCACGTCGAAATCGGGCAGATACTGGTCGTTGTGCAGCAATTGCCGGCACGATCCCAGCCCCATTCCCATGCCAAATTCGGCGCAGGCTCGCGCCAGGTTGTGGTTGATCACGTTGGCGAGGGCCGTGCCGCCGGTCATCGACGACACCCACAAGGGCGCGCGCAGATTTTTGCCGAGAAACGCAAACGGCGCGAAGGCCTGCGAGGGGTCGGGGTGTTTTGCCAACAGGGGTTCGTAGTAAAAACGACGATCCAGTTCGCCGCTTTCGACACGGCTTTGAAAAGCCATTTCGATATGATCCTGCTTGCGGCTTACAGCAGTCGGGTCGTCGGACGGTGGTATGGAAGCGGGTGTTTCGGCCATGTGCAAAAGGTGGACGGCTGGGCGACAAAGGTAAAATTTGGCAGGAAAACAATGTCCGTTGCGGAAGGTTGCGCGCTGTTTTACAGATATTAGCCCCCGTAAAACTAACCGACATGACCGACCTCCGAGAAAAGATCCGCTCCCTGCTGGCCGATAACCAGACCGAAGCAGCCATCGATACCCTGATGCAATGGGCGCAAAACAACTATGGCGAGCTCTACGACGAGTGCGTCCTGCTGCGTTCCCGTTGGGAAAAAATAGAAGAAGACAGTGCCCTGGGGCTCATCAGCCACGAAGAAACCATGCGGCAGACCAACCAGGTCAATGCCGGATTGCTCACGCTTATGGGAGGGCTCGAACCCGTTTCAAAAACCGCCAGCGTCGCGCCCACCCGGGGAAAACAGCGACGTTTGTACCTCGCATTGGCCGCCATGTTTGCGGCAGTGGCATTGCTCACAGGTTATGCCCTGGGCTGGTTCCGTCCGGATACCAACGCCCAAACTGCGGTAGAAACCACGACGGCGGGCAGCGCGGTACAACTACCCGACGGCAATTCCGTCAAGCTGATACAGAACAGCGACGAGGTCGGCTACCAAATCCTGGAGGCCCGCATCGAAAAACTCAGCCCTTCCAAAAACCGGCTCAATATCCGGCTGCTTTGCTCACCGGTTTTGGCGTACCGCCGGCCCATCAATTTCTGGACCTCAAGTTTTCGTTTTGTCCCCGCCGACGGCTCGCCCGCCCAGGCGCCGTCCAACGACCTCAACCTGCTGGCCGAGTCGCACGCCAGCACCGAAGGGGAAATACAGTTTGTGCTCCCTTCGGGCGTGAAAGGAGGCGCATTGAAACTGAAATACATCGACACCGAAGAGAGTTTGAACCTGAAGTGGTAGTTCAAACCTGCTCCTTCCGGCCCGTTATTCGTGTTTCAGTACTTGTAAAACACGGCGGCGGCCACCTGTATCGACGATAAGCGTGTAGCATCCGGGCGGTAGTGAAAAGGTGTGGAGCGTGATTTCTCCGTCGGCTGACCAGTTCGCCGTTTGATCCAGCACCAGTCGGCCGCTCGTGTTGTACAATCGTACGCGACATACCCCGGCGCGAACGCCTGCCTGATAAATTTTCAGTGTTTCCCGAAAAGGATTGCCCAGGACAACGGGTTCCGGCTGCACGCTGTCGGGCAGGAAGGTCGCGGTGGCTTCGTCCGGCGGCGAGTTGTAATTGATGATGATATCGATCACGATTGAATTTCCCTGCCCGGGTGATTCGGAGTTGTCGGAGCACACGGCTGATACCAGGCAACGATACGTAGCCCCCGACGTCAGGCCGCTAATGCCCGCACTCAGGCTGAACGACAGAAAATCGGCTACCGGCGCGCCTTCGGGCAGGGGTTGGACGCGCACCCTGTACCCATAGGCGCCACTGACCGCCGACCAGTTGAGTGTGGCGGAACTGGGGCTCGTAACGGTGGCTCCAAGGCTGGAAGGAGCAGCCAGCGAACAAGGGTCCTGTGATAAAAAAACGGTGGAAGAATTGGCGGCCGACAACATCAAGGATGTGCAAAGCAGGGCCGCGGCCAAGGCCTGGCAATGAAGCGTAAGGTTTTTCATCTTTATTAAAATGAAGTTGTTATGATCGGTTATCAGGCAAAAATCAGGACTTCACTTTAGGAAATTTGTTACACTTTTGGCGGCGTATTCCGCGACCCCTGATAGTCTCCATGGAAGGAACTTACCTGATGGCATTAATCAAAACCCTGAGGCCCGATGAACGCGCTGCATTTCTGCATTATACATCCGGGCTTCCGCCGGCGACCTTGCAGCGCCAGGCATCTGCGCTTGCCCTGCTCAGACTTTTGATAGAAACCGACAATGGCGAGCAACCCGATAAAGTCAGGGTCCAGCAACTGCTTTTCCCTGGCAAAGCGCCGGGCCGCCTCGAAAAAGTCATGGTGGAAGCCGGCAAAATCCTCAGGCGCTTTTTACTCGGGCTGTATTATCAGGAACAGGAAGGCTCGGTCGGGCAACAACTCGTCTGGCTAAAAATTTTGCAGGCGCGTGGGCTCGACAGCTGGCAAAACCAGGCTTTGTCCAAACTCGTCCGCAAGCAACGCGCCACCCCGGGCGGCAAACCCCAGGACAGCCGCGACCGCTTCGACGCGGAATACGCGATGTTTTTGCACGAAACCGATCACAATTACCTGCGTACGGATCTCAATGTGCCCATTGCCTTGTCGGCCCTCGACGGGTACTATCACCTCATGCGCCTCAACCTGCTCAACCAGTACCTGCTGCAGCAAAAGGTGACCCGGCTGGACCAGCCCGGCCTGCAAAGCGACGTCGCAAATATGGCCATCGAGGTGCCGGAGCACTTGTTGCAGGCTTCGCCTTTGTTGCTTATTTCCTTCAAAATCAATCGCTTGCTGAGCCAGGAGCCGCCACCGCTCGACGACTTTCGGGCGCTGGCCGAATTGCTCCGCCAACACGGGCCGATGCTCGACCCCGCGGTGCTCAAGGATTTTTACTCCTATCTGCGCAGCACTTGCGCCCTGTTGATCAATGCCGGGGAGGACAATCTTCTGCCGTTTTACCACCAGTTGCAGGTGGAAAGCCTGGAACGGGGCTACCTGTACTACGAAGGCAACAAAATTCCGCACAGCGCTTACCTGGCCGTGACAACCGCCGCGTTGCGCTGCGGCAATTTCGACTGGGCGCTGGGTTTTATCGAGGCGCACAAGGGCCGGGTGCTGGGTGAAAACTCCAGTTTCGATCTGTATCGGCTCAACCTTGCCTGTTATTATTTTGCGATCAGGGCCTATCAACAAGCGCTCGACCACCTGGCGCCGACTTACGAATACCTCGATTATTCCTTGCCCGGCAAACGCCTCGAATTGAAGATATTGTACGAACTCGGGTCGGAGTTGTTGTCGTACAAAGCCGGCGCGTTCAAGATTTTTATCGCCCGCGCCTCCCGCAAATACATGCCGGCCGCCCTGCGCAAAGCCAACGGCGATTTTGTCAACCTGCTTTTACAAATCATTCGTTCCCGCCCGCGCGACAAGGCGCGGGGCGAGCGCCTGTGCCGGCGAATTCTGGCCCGCCCACAGGCCGCAGAGCGCGACTGGCTGCTCGAAAAAGCGGGGCGGCTGCGGTAATAAGGCGGAAAACCAGCGGCATTGCGTACTCGGTTTTTATCGACTTGTCTGCTTTTTTTACGGGTTTTCAGGGAGGATCAGGCCCTGAAACCAGCAAATCGTGCTTCTGCACGCGATGGAATCGGTCTCCAAAAGTGTAATTTTTTTGCCCGTGACCGCGCCGCACTTTTGAGCCGGGACTGATTTCTTCATCTTTTTAATAACTGCCTTTTATGCGTACCAAATTCCTGCTACCGATGTTTCTTCTGGCCACGGGCGCCTTTTTTCTGCTTTACTGCGCAAAAGAACCCGTGGTCGACCAATCCAGTCAGACGGCCGATCAGACGGCTACAGAACGCGCTACATGTACGGTTTACGTGAAGACGACCTGCGACACCAAGATCTGCGGCACCCAGACCAATGCCAACGCCTGCACCTTCTGCACGGGCGGCACGGGTTTCGGCACCGTATTGCAACCCGGCGGCACGAGCACCAGCTACGTGGTGACGCCCACGACAAAAATGTGGTTTGGCAACCCCAACAGTACGACTTGCACGGTCAAAATTTCCATCAACGGCGTCACTTCCGTCTTTACACTGGCGCCGGGGCAGGTCAAGGAAATCAAGATCTACGACGACTGCACTTATGTCGGTCCGTTCGCATGCTGATTTATTGGGCTGCATAATCTTCATGTCACATCCGGGGGCTGTTCCGCGTTGGCGCGGGGCAGCCTTTTTTAATTTTAAAAAGGTAACTATACCCATTTACACCCTTTGCGTGCCATTTTAACCGCGAATCCTTCGCGTCCTAGCAGTTAAAAATGTGCAGGTGAGTATAGTAACCTTAAAAAATAAATAAATCGGGGCGGGATTAAATACGACGGTTGCCACTGCTTTATTTGTAGGGAAAATGCCAACATCCGGCGGCAAGAATGTGATTGAGGCGGGGGCTTTCTGATCAAGCGGATGCACAGGAAAGGAATTTGTAAGGGTCAAAATGCTTCATTTTAGCGCTTTGGCAGGCTGCGCAAGGTTTTTTTTCTACTTTTGCCGCCGTTTTCGACAAAACGGCCCGCCCTGGCGGGCTTTTTACTACACCGTTTTCACATTAATTTTTGGTCAAAACAAAATGGATTCTTTGGTTTACCTACTTCCCTTGTTTGGCGTACTCGGCCTGATTTACATGGTCGTGCTGCAAGCCTGGGTTACGAAACAAGACGCCGGCGACGAAAAGATGCGCGGCATTGCCGACAACATCGCCACGGGCGCCATGGCTTTCCTGAAAGCCGAATACCGCGTACTGGCCATTTACGTCGTCGTAGCCGGTGCATTGCTCGGCTGGCTTAGCACACAGGTAAAGACCAGCCACCCGCTGATCGTGGCTGCCTTTGTCGTAGGCGCTCTTTTTTCGGTATTGGCCGGTTTTTTCGGCATGCGTATCGCCACCAAGGCCAACGTACGCACGACGCAGGCCGCCCGTACCAGCCTGGCCCGCGCCTTGCAGGTGTCGTTCAAAGGCGGTTCGGTGATGGGCCTCGGCGTGGCCGGTTTGGCCGTGCTGGGTCTGAGCCTGCTGTTTTCCGTGTTTTATAATTTCTTCATGGGCGGCTCCTACGGCGCCGACGGTTACACCGCCATGTCGCGGGTACTGGAAGTGCTCGCCGGGTTCTCGCTGGGCGCTGAATCCATCGCCCTTTTTGCCCGTGTAGGCGGCGGTATTTATACCAAGGCTGCCGACGTGGGCGCCGACCTCGTGGGTAAAGTAGAGGCCGGCATTCCCGAAGACGATCCGCGCAACCCCGCTACCATCGCCGACAACGTGGGCGACAACGTGGGCGACGTGGCCGGTATGGGCGCCGACCTGTTCGGCTCCTACGTGGCTACCATGCTCGCTGCCATGGTGCTCGGCAACTCGGTGATCCGCGATTCCGGCGGCATCAACGACGCTTTCGGCGGTATTGGCCCGATCCTGCTGCCGATTCTGATCGCCGGCCTGGGTATCGTGTTCTCCATCGTGGGGATGCAACTGGTTCGCGTGGCCGACAACGCTGCCGCTACGGCAGGTACGGTGCAAGGCGCCCTCAACCGCGGCAACTGGATCAGCATCATCCTGACCGGTATCGCTTGCTATCCGGTCATCATGTGGATGCTGCCCGAATCCATGAAGATGAAATTCTTCGGTCGCGAGATGGAACTCGTGGAAATTTCCAACATGCGCGTTTTCTACGCCGTGGTGCTGGGCCTCATCGTGGGCGCCCTGATCTCGGCGATCACCGAATATTACACCGGTCTGGGTAAAAAGCCGGTGCTCAGCATCGTGCGCCAGTCGGCCACGGGCCATGCCACCAACGTGATTGCCGGTCTGGCCACGGGTATGATGAGTACCTGGATGCCGATCGTGCTGTTCGCTGGCGCCATCTGGGGCGCTTACTCGTTTGCCGGTTTCTACGGTGTGGCTATTGCCGCTTCCGCCATGATGGCTACCACGGCCATGCAGCTGGCCATCGATGCTTTCGGCCCCATCGCTGACAATGCCGGCGGTATCGCCGAGATGAGCGAACTGCCCAAAGACGTGCGTGAAAAAACCGATATCCTCGACTCCGTGGGCAACACCACGGCTGCTATCGGTAAAGGTTTCGCTATCGCCTCGGCGGCCCTGACGGCCCTGGGCCTGTTCGCTGCCTATGTCGATTTTACCCACATCGCCGGTATCAATATCTTCAAAGCCGATGTTTTGGCCGCTCTTTTCCTCGGCGGCATGATCCCGGTGGTGTTCTCCGCATTTGCCATGCAAAGCGTGGGCAAGGCCGCCATGGACATGGTTAACGAGGTGCGCCGCCAGTTCCACGAAATCCCGGGCCTGCTCGAAGGCACCGGCAAGGCCGACTACCAGCGCTGCGTCGATATCTCCACCCGTGCCGCCATCCGCGAAATGATGACGCCGGGCCTGATCACCATCATCACCCCGATTGCTGTGGGCTTCATCATGGGCGCCGAAGCGCTTGGTGGCTACATGGCCGGTGTGACTGTCAGTGGTGTGCTCTGGGCTATCTTCCAGTCCAACGCCGGCGGCGCCTGGGACAACGCGAAGAAATCCTTTGAAAAAGGCGTGGAAATCAACGGCCAGACCTACTACAAAGGCTCCGACCCGCATAAAGCCGCCGTTACGGGCGACACTGTGGGCGACCCCTTCAAGGATACTTCCGGCCCGTCGATGAACATCCTCATCAAACTCAGCTGCCTTGTCGGCCTCGCTATCGCTCCGATCCTGGGCGAGCGCGCCGCCAATGCCGACCATATCGGTATGCAACAACCGCAACAAAAGGTCATCCAGATGAGCAACGTGCCGACCCAACCGGCTGCCGCTCCGATCGGTAAATAAAATGTTGTCCTTTTTGGACTGCGATCGCCCCGGGGATGTTTCCCCGGGGCGATTTGTTTTTTTAGCGTTTAAAGTTCAAAGTTCAAAGTTCAAAGTTTGGGGCGTTTACCCTCCCGAAGTATGGCCTACACGTTCCGGGAAGAGCCAACCGCTTCAAACTTTGAACTTTGAACTTTGAACTTTCAACTTTGAACTTTCAACTTAAAACTTTCTCCCCCATGCAAATAGCCCTGACCGGCGCATCCGGTCGCATCGGAAATGTGGTTGTTCGCCAACTGCTTGCAGCTGGCCATCGTCTGCGGGTGTTGCAGCGCCGCGACAATGTTTCGCTGGCCGGACTACCGGTCGAAAGGGTTTCCGGCAATCTGTTCGACGCTGCTGCGTTGCTGTCGCTGACGGAGGGTTGCGAAGTGCTGATCCACCTGGCCGGCCTGATTTCCGTACACGGCGACCAGGGCGGCGAAGTTGTACGGGTCAACGTGGACGGCACCCGGAGGGTGCTGGATACCTGCCTGACACAGGGCTTGCGACGGGTGATTTCTTTCAGTTCGGTACAGGCCTTTTTGCCACCCCGGGACGGCACTGCTCTTTCAGAAAAAGCCCCGCTGGCCTTGAAAAGCCCAATGGCTTACAACCGCGCCAAGGCAGAATGTCTCGATCTGGCGCGCCGGTTTGCGGCCGAAAATCCGCTGGAAGTACTGACGCTTTGCCCCACAGGCGTTTTGGGGCCTTTTGATTTTGAGCCCTCCCTGTCGGGTCAAATGTTGCTCGATTTTCACCGGGGCCGCATCCCCATGCTCACGCCCGGCGGGGCCGATTGGGTGGATGTGCGCGACGTCGCCCTCGCTACCCTGGCGGCTTTGGAGGGTGGGCGCAGCGGAGAAGCGTACCTGCTGGGCGGCCGGTACGCATCCATTGGCGATTTGGCTGCCACGATCGGCCGGGTGACGGGCCGGCGCATGCCCCGACTTGTCGCACCCGAATGGCTGCTGCGCTCGGCGTTGCCCTTTATGGGCGCGTGGGCCCGGCTGAGCGGTCGGCCTGCGCGTTTTACCGCCGAAATGCTGGATACCCTGCGCGATCACCCGAAAGCGGTTGCTACCGAAAAAGCGCGGCAGGAACTCGGCTATTCGCCCCGGCCCTTGGAAGAGACCCTGGCCGATGCTTTTGAATGGTTCAAATCTGTCGGTTATTTGTGAGGCGGCGCGCAGCAAACCGCTTTTGACTATGAACTATACCCTGTACTCGCAAATTGCCTGGGCCTGGATCGCCGTGGCCATCGTTACGTTTTTTTACCTCTTGCGCCAAAACGCGCCCTACGGCCGGCACCTGCGACCCGGCTGGGGCCCCACGGTCGATAATCGACTCGGCTGGTTCGTGATGGAGTTCACGGTGATCGTGGTGTTTTTGACGGTACTGTTGTGGCCCGGCATCCCGTCGTCGAAGCCGGTGTGGGTGTTCAGCGCCCTGTTTTTGTTCCATTATATCAATCGCAGCATCATTTTTCCGCTTCGGCTCCGCACCAGCGGCAAGCGCATGCCCGTCGTCATTATGTTTTCCGCCGTGGGTTTCAACCTGATGAACGGCTTTCTGCTGGGCTACTATTTCGCACATTTTGCCGACTACCCGGCCGACTGGTGGTTCGATATTCGCTTCCTGGCAGGAATGGTCCTGTTCTGGACCGGCCTGGGTATCAACTGGCAATCCGACCACATTCTGCTCAATCTGCGAAAGCCGGGCGATACGGGTTATGTGATCCCGCGCGGTGGTTTGTTTGGCCGGGTCAGCTGCCCGAACCACCTCGGGGAAATGATCGAATGGGCGGGTTTTGCCCTCATGAGCTGGGCCTTGCCGGCACTTGCTTTCCTGATCTGGACCGTGGCCAACCTGGCCCCGAGGGCACTCGCGCACCACCGCTGGTACAAGGAAAAATTTTCGGATTACCCGCCGGAAAGGAGGGCGCTGTGGCCTTTTTGAGTTTGGGTGCGACAGGAATTGTTGAGTTGGACAGGATTTACAGGATTTTCAGGTTTTTAAAAGGGTAGGGCCCGGGTTTGTGGCGGGTGACTGCACGGGCAAAGCTGTGTTATGGCGTAACGATCAGATTTTTGACCAAAAGCCGCCCGCCAGCCTGTTGCATGCAAAGCGTGTAGGCCCCGGGCGTGAGCCCCTGAAGGGGCAAAACCAGCCGGGTGTCGGGGCTTTCCAGATTTTTTTCAAAAACAGGCTGCCCGACCGGGTTGTACAATGCAATGCGACAACCTTGCGGGGTAATGTCTTGAAAATCAAGGCAAAGGAATGGCTCGGCCGCGGAAAGGGGGTTGGGGAAAATACGCGCCATATCGGTCGCACCGAAATCGGAACTGGCCGAAGAGGTGCAATTGTCCTCCGTTTCTCCCTGCCACATGCCGCCGCCCATCGTGGCTACCCACACCTTGCAGGCATTGCCCGGCTGGAAAAACACCCGTTTAGGGCGCCAGTAGGGGAGGGTCGTCACCCGTTCAAAAACAGGCTGCGGATCGTCGAGGTTTTGGGTAAAAAACAAGCCCTCGTTTTCGACCGACAGGTAAGACACATTGGGCAAAACCGGGTGAATGGTGACACTTTCGGCGCGTTCATGGGCAAAAATGCGCGTCCAGCTCAGCCCTCGGTCGGTGCTGCGGTAAAGGCCGCCGTTGCCCGCGTTATTGGGCCCGGCAAAAGTGGTAAACCGCCCCCAGACCGTGGCGTACCAGGTATTTTGGGTGCTGTCGTGCGGGTCGACAATCAGGTCTTTGGTATAAAATTCCATCCCCGTGCCGGTCCGGTCGAGCCAGTTATTGCTGCCGGCAGGCAGGTAAAAAACGCCGCTGCTTTCCGTCAAAGTCACCCCGTCGGGCAGGGCGCGGGCGGAAAAAGTAGCGACCAGGCCGCCGTCGTTGAGCGCCACCAGATTGTACGGGTGCCCCTCGGTGCGCGGCGGCGCGGGTAGCAGTTGCCAGCTCTGACCGCCATCGTCGCTGCGAAAAACGCCACCCTCCGTGGCATGTACCACGCTGACATACAGGCGGTTAGGTTGGGTCGGGTCAACTTCGATCCAGACTGCCGGATGCCCGAAATTGTACAGGGTGTCCCAATGCGCGCCGGCATCGGAGGATTGCAGGACGAGGCCGGCGCCGGCGACCTGGTCGTCGCTGATGCGGTAGCCCAGGTAGATGTCGTTGATTTCGGCGGTAGCGGCGTACAGCTTGCCGGAAGGCGCCGCGGCGATGCGGTACCAGTTGTTGTTGGCCACGGTCCCCCAAGGGAAAAAAGTATTGCGGGCGAAGGTCCAGGTCTGGCCGCCGTCGGTCGAGTAGGTTTGGCCGATGTCCGTATTGGCGGCGATGATTTCCTGGTCGTTGAGCCAGAAAATCTGGTGGGTGGACGTGACGTCGAGGCCCGAAGATTGATAAAACTTATCCACCGCACTCAGTTCACCGGGCGCGTTTTGAAATGCCGGCAGCACATAGGTGGCCTGCCAGCTGACGCCGCCGTCGGTGGTCACATGGCCGTAGCCATCGGTGACGATCACGTGGTTCGGGTCGTTGTTGTCCACGTCGAGGCCCAGGTTGGCGCCGCTCCACAGGTAGGAGTAAGCGCCGCCGTCGCCGCCCCAGCCGGTACTGACGTTCTGGTTGCCGTCGGCGAGGAAGGTGTTGGTCCAGTTCTGGCCCCCGTCGATGGATTTGTAAATGACCGGCAGCGCACCGTCCAGGCTTCCCGCGGCCCAGACGACGTCGGGCTGGGCGAGCGCCATATCGATCCAGGCGATGTCGGCATTTGCGGGCATGTTGCCGTGCGTGTCGGTCCAGTCGGCGGCAGGGGTGTAATCCATGCGGTAAATGCCGAGCAGGTTGTTGGCAAAATCGAGCGGATCGTACCAGGCATACAGGTCCGATTCGGGCGCTACGACGCAAAAAAGCCGCAGCTGGCCGCCCGATTTGGCTCCCGAAAGATGCAGAATACCTGCGCCTGCCGGGAGCCCGTCGTGGTTTTCGAGGGCAAAGGATAGGCCGCCATTGTGAGAGACCAGCAGGCCTTTGTCGGTGCCGACGAAGATGTCGTCGCCGTTCCAGAAGGCGCCGCCAAGCCAGACTTTGTCGTCGGCCGGATGGAAAACCGAGGCCCAGGAATCACCGCCATTGGCACTGAAAAACAGTTGGTTGTATTCATTTAGCAAAAGCCTTTGCGTGCTGCCGGGGTCAACTTCGAGGCGATGCACGCCGCTGCCGGTGGGGTCGGGCAGGGGCTGCCAGGAGGCGCCGCCGTCGGTGCTTTTGGCCAGTTCGCCGCGAAAAAGCGGGTCGTCGGGATTGCTCAGCGAGCGGCGGCAGACGTAGCAGACGGCGGGGTCGGCGGTAAACTGGATTTTTCCCTTCACCTGACTGACTAATTGTTGGTAGGCCTGCATTTGCCAGCTGTGCCCGCCGTCGGTCGAACGGTACACGCCGCCCATGTCGCAGTTGAGAAAAATATCGTCGGGGTTGTGCGGATTGATCGAAGGGCTGTACATATACCCCCCTCCGCCGATGCCGTGCGGGCTGAATTGCTGCGGATACGACTGGGCGCCGGCTTGCAGGGAACAAAGCAGAAGGAGGAACAGGCAATTAAATTTCATGGCGAAAGCGGGTGATAAAGTGCGCCAAATTAGCGCATTGTAGGTAATGGTCCGTGTGGATACGATGGTGTTGGACAATACGGAATCTGCAAGGGAGGTTTATGAGCAGAATCATGCGATGCATGGTTGCCTGGGCAAAGTATAAAAATTGGCAGAGTGCTCTCATGGGCATAACATTGTAATTACTGGACCAGTTTTTGCCTTCTGTTATTTACTTGATGTTGGAACATTACTACTTTTATTCCCGGTAAAGAAATCCTGTTCACCTAATCTTATTCTCTCCTGTGGAACGTATTCTTCTTCTCTGCGCAGTGTTTGTCGCTGCCTGCCTGCCTGCCTTTTCCCAGAATTTTACCATTTTATACCAAACGCCCGACCAGTTGTTCGTTTGCGACGCCGACACGCTTACCGTGACGGTGACCAACAACACCTTTGAGCCGATCAGCGGCGCCTTGCTGGAAGTGGAAATGCCGTCGGGGCTGGAATACCAGCCCGGCAGCGCGATGGGCGCAGGCGAATCCAGCATTTCCAACCTGAACAAACCCGTTTTATCGCTTCCCGTGCTCCAGCCCGGCGCGCCTGTTGTGGTAAAAATGATCCTCGGCGCCGGTTGCGGTTTGGTGGAAGCCATCAACAACGGCGATTTGTTCCCGCTCGTGCTCCGGGTGCGCAACGGAGCGCAGGCGGAGCAGATCACCACGGCCAGTTTTATCGTGGAAACGGGGCTGCTGGTCATTACACAAGTTGACAACGACTCCGTGTCCGGGCAAAAAGGCGATATGCTGGTGCGCACCCTGCATGTGCAGAATACACGCCTGGGCGCTATCCGGCATTTGCGCTTGCAGGACGTCCATCCTGCCGGGATCAGTATTCAAACCAGCGGCGCAAGCGGCCAAAATGACCAGCCCACCTTGTTTCAGGCGCAATTCGACGGAGCGTTTTTTACGGGTTTCGGCGACGGCGACGATTTGCTGGAGTTCAACGAGACGGTCCTGATTGAAGAAAAAATCACCATCACCGATTGTGCCATCCCGACGGGTTTCGAAGTCAATTCCAGCATTACAGCGGCCTGGGCTTGTACGGTCGCGGCGGCCAGTTGTCAGGGCGACAGCGTGGCTGCGGAGGTCACAATTTTACCCTACGACAAACTGCCCAAACTGGTTTTCACGTCCGAGTACGGCTATCCTTTCGATCGTTGTGCAGAATATCCGGCGGCGCAAACGATTCACATCGAAAACCAGGGCAATGCGCCCGCCAACAACGTGCTGGTGCAACTGGTATCCACGAAGCCCGACAAGTTTGCCATGGAAGGCGGGTCGTTTCGTTATAAAATCGGCGGATCGGAAACACCCGTGACGCCCAATCTGGCCGTGCCGACCACCTTGCCCCTGTGCAATGTCCAACACGACAGCCTGGTCATTTTGGTAATCCCGACCGTGCCAGCGGGCGGTACGATGGATATTTTATTCAACACCTTCTTTTGCACGGAAGCCTGCGACCCGACCCTGTATCCCTTGCTGGGCAGTTTTTTCCATGTGGTGGAATGCCCCGAAGGCGGCTCGGTGGCCGATACGTTTTTGCTCGGGCCCCAGCTCGACCTGGCGACCTGGCAAGGGGGAATCACCTTCTCCATCGGGGATTGTGTGGAAAATGGGCAACAGGATACATTTCTGTACTACATCCAGTCGGGGCGTTTGCTGCAGGATGAAGGCTATGCCTGGTTGCAACTCGATCTGCCCTGGGGGGTGTTTTTGGATCCCGCCTGCGAACCGATAGCCGATGGGGAAAGCCCCGTATTGATTACCCTGGATACCCTGGTGACCTACGACACGATCACGCGGGTGCGGATCGCGTACGATTTGCCTTTGCCGAACGACTCGATTTTCGTGCCTTTCTGTCTGCGCACCTACTGCCTTTCCGACGGCACTTATTCGTATTTGCCGCCGGTCCCGCCGCCGGGGCCGACCGGCAATTTTTCTATCCTCAACGTGGTTTGTTCGGCGTGCGGATTCAAGGGAGAGGGGCAGTTTGTTTTGACAAAAAAACTCGATGACAATCTGACTTGCGGGCTTTCGTCCTGTTCGGATTTTAAGTTGCAGACGGAATGCGCATGTCCGCTCGATACGGTACCTACCACCAACGGTGGCGGCGGCGGCGCCGGTGAGGGCTGCGGCGCCTGTTATTATAATGGCAGTTTGCGGCATTCTTTCGAGGCGTACCGCCTCAACCTGGGTTTGCCCGATCACGACGACAACCGCGCGGCGGATGTGGGCGTCGTCGATACCCTGAAAATACGGCGCGACCGCTTTTTGCCGGGCGATACCATGCATGTGATCATGGGGACGCGGGTGCTCACGGGTGATAGTTTGTGTGGTCTTGAGTACAATATTTTTACCGAAGTGATCCGAAGCGACATCCCTTATGCCAACGTGAACGATGCGTTTGACGTGGCCACAGCGCGGGGTTTCTTCGCCAATCCGAAACGTTTTCGAAACCTCGGGGCCATGATTCGTATCTGGGACAGCAGTACGGGAGAATATTACGAGTGCTCCGTTGATTCGCTGGATGTGATTTACAAAAATCTGTACGGCATCGTTACCAACGTAAACGTACAACCGACCGTCAAGATCGACGAACTGGTTACGATGCGCCAGCGGCTTAACCTGAATGTGAATTATTTGCAAGAACTGGGTTGTGTGCCGCCCTGTTTTGTCTTTTCGGCAGGCGATTCGATTCAGGTAGTTACCGATTTCAAACTTGATTTTAACTACACGCCCTACTGTGAGCAGCACAGCCCGCCGCTCATCAATTTTGAAATGGCCTTCCAGCCGGAAAGTATCGACTATCCCGATTTCTATGCCTACCGGCGTTTCGATACCTTGATGTTTCAATACTCGGGCTACCGCGACACGGTCACCAACAACACGTTTGGCATCAGGCCCTGTCAGAATTCGCAGGAAATCAAGCCGTTTTCCTACGCGATTGCCATCGCGCGGGAAAACCTGTTCCCCTTCGAAGTCAGGCAACTCAATCGGGTTATCGACTATGATTTTTTAGTGCTGGACCAACTGAACCTGAACGCAGCGACGCTCAAATACCTGCACCTGCAGGAGGGTGTCAATCAGCCGGCTTATCAAAACCTGCCCCTGCCTTTTACCCAGGACTCTACCCACATCGATATTGATTTTTCGGGGGCGTTCGATGTGCCGCACGACGAGGGCTACAAACTGGAGACCAACCTGGTTTTCGATCCGTCCTGCGCCTTCCGGTCGCCCGACACGAGCTGGCAATATTTGACCCTCGATTTTGAAGGTTGCCTGAGCATGCCCGACACGGTGGTGAAGATTGTGCTCAATAAAATCGGCTTTTTCAGCAACCAGGCCCGCGACACGATCACCGCCGACGAACTCATTTACGATTTCCCCTCGAGCGACGTGAGCGCCGACGTTTTGTTGAGTAATCTGGCTCCGGTAGCAGGTCCCAATTACTGGATCGAACTGGTCAATCCCGAAGGCGGGTTGTCCGATTTTGAATTGTTGCAATTGCCCCAAAACACACCGATCGCCAACTCAAACGGCGTATTCCAGTTGGGCACGCTGGGTATTTTAGCGCAAAAAAATCTGCGGATAAAAGCCCAGAACAGCAGTTGCGATCCACAGCGCCTCTGGGTGATTTACGGCTGGGATTGTGCGCCGCACCTGGTCCCCGGATCGGTATCCTGTGCAAGCGACACCCTGGAATTGTTGTTCCGGCCGCAACTCGCCGAACTGGAACTCGATCTGCTCCAGTTTCCGGCCGACGCGCCCCTCTGCGACACTTCCGATTACATTGTTTTTGAGGTGTTTAACGCCGATCTGGGATTTGCCTACGCCCCTTTTGCCAACGTACAATTGCCGGGCGGCATGCAGATTTTGCCCGGCAGCAGCCAGGTCGCGTACCCGAGCGGGGGCGCGTTCCTGCCCGTCCCCGACCCCGCTGTTTTGCCCAACAACACCTTTGAGTGGAACCTGGCATCGCTCGTGCCAACGGTGGCGCAAAACGGTTTGCCGGGCGTCAATACGGACCCACAAAACGGCATTCAGATTCGTTTCAAAGTGGTGGCCTCCTGCGGGGTGGTGTCCAGTTCGCAACTGGTTTTCGGCGCCAGCGCGGAGCAACTTTGCGGCGAGTCCACCAACTTCCTGCGCAAGGCCAGCGACCCGCTGAGTGTCGAGGGTTTGACGCCCGATTACGCCGTTCAGATCGGTATTTCAGAGAATGGCAGCGCCCTGCCGTTCAGCTGCGATGAAACCCGCACGTTCAAGGTGAACCTGCAGATCGGCGGCGCCACGCAAGCGGGCGACAGTATTTACATTACGTTGCCGGCCGGTTTTGAATACCTGGCCAACAGCTACGCACCCGGCCAGAACGCGCCCTCGGGGGGGCCGCAGCAGTACGGAAACGTGCTCCAGTTGGCCATTCCTCCCGGGCTGCCGGCCAATTCCGCACTGAGTTTTCAATTCAGCCTCACGACCCCGCCGACGCCTGTGTGCGCGGAGGTGTTGTTACAGGTCCAGACCCGTCAGCAATCCGAGGCTTTTTGCCCGACGATCAATGCGAACTGTGCCGTGTATGTTTCGACGGGAGAAGCCAGTTATACCTTGCAACCCTATGATCCACCCATATTTATTTACCTTTCTTCGGTGGCGACTAATCCCGAAAAGGGCGTGACGAGTTATTCCATTACGCTGGCCAACGGCGGTATTCAAATACTTGAGCATGCCCAGATTCTGATCGTCCGGGATATGAATGGCGACGGCCAATGGACGGCTGCCGATACCATCGTGGAGACCCATTATTTTAACGGTTCGCTGGATCCGAGTATGAAGTTTACGGTGAGCTGGATCGATTCAAGCCAGGCCGTGCCCGACCCCTGCGGTTTGCTGGCGGTACTGCCGGGTAGTGAAATTTGTAAATGCGACGATGTGGTGGTTCCGTTCACGACCTACTACCAGCGCGACGCGGGGAGTTTCATTTGTCTTGGCGAGTCGGTGGCCCTGGGTCCGCAGGCCCAAAACGGCCATGTTTATCAATGGTCTACAGCCCCGGGCTTGCCCTGCACGAACTGCCCCAATTTCGTATGGACACCCCCGACAACGGGCACCTACTTGCTGTTTCTGGACGACTACTCGGACGATGATTGCCTTTTGGAGTACAGCTATCATGTGGTTGTTTCGGAGGCGCCAGTACTGACCACGCCCGACAAAATCATTTGTCGGGGAGAAACGGCGCTGCTGGAAACCAGCCCCGCGGCCACCTGGCATTGGGAAGGGCCGGGCATCGTCGATCCCGCGGATTCCACGCAGCTGGTACAACCCGCTCAGACGAGCACCTATTTTGTCACCATCACCAATGCAGCGGGCTGCTCGACCGCCGCCGACGTCATGGTCACCGTGCTCGAAAGCGATTCCATCAACCTCGGGACCCTGCGCACCTGCGAAGGCACTTTGGTGGATGTATTCGGCGTCATGACCGACCAGCCGGGCTTTTATTGTCATCAATACCCCAAATCCAACGGTTGCGACAGCACGGTCTGCCTGCTGCTCGAGGTGACGGGCAATACGGCGGAAGAAAAAATAAAATGTCCCGAAGACTCGGTGCTGGTGTTCGACAACTGGGTCGTCGATGAGGGACAATATTGCCAAACCTTCCTTTCGAGCCTGGGCTGCGACAGCACGCACTGCGTAATGGTAAACAACCTGGCGGCGCCCGGCCTGCCGATTGCAGACACCCTCTACGTCATTTCCGGCGATTCCGTACAACTCCTTGGTCCTCCGGGTTTTGCACACTACCACTGGTCGCCGGCCGCCGGCCTGAGCTGCGTCGATTGTCCCAACCCGCTGGCATCCCCGGGAGATACCGTCACCGTCTATTCGCTGACCGTGACGACCGACGACGGCTGTTCGGCCACCTGGGAGGTCCACCTGCGCTTCTCGCCACCCTGCGATGTGGGCGAGTTGAAAATTCCCAACGCCATCACACCCGACAACGACGGTACAAACGATACCTTCCGGCCGGCTCCGATAGAAAATGCGCCAGCGGTGGTCCGTCTGCGCGTGTTCGACCGCTGGGGCGCCAAAGTGTACGACGAAACAGGCCCCGCAGCCGCCTGGGACGGCAACATCGATGGCAAACCCGCCCCGGTCGATACCTATGTGTGGCTGCTGGAAGTGGAATGCAGCGGAGAGATCAAACCCCTTTACGGGGAGGTGACGGTGTTGCGGTAAAAGTGTGTAAATCCTGTATGTTTTTACCCACCACTTACTCACCTTAGCCCCACGCTGGGTCCGACCCCGCCCCGCCCGACCCCAACCCAACCCTATAAGGGTTCTAAACCCTTATAGGGTTGGGTTGGGGTTGGGGTCGGGCGGGGCGGTAAAAACCCTTTTTATCAACCTTATCAACCCTTATCAACCTCATCAACCCTTCCTCATCAACCCTCATCAATGGCTTCCCTCGCGCGCCAATACGATCGTCAAAAACTCACCGGCCAGGTGTTTACGCCGTCGTTTGTGGTGGAGAAAATCCTGAACAACACGGGTTTTGACAGCCCTGCAGCGCTCGGCCGGCCGGTACTCGACCCGGCCTGCGGCGACGGTCGTTTTCTGGAAGCCATCGTGCAACGCATCATCGACTGGTCGGATAAAAAGACGCTGGCCACCCACCTCGGCCGGGTGCATGGCTGGGACATTGACCCGCAGGCCCTGGCCGATTGCCGCGCCCGACTCGACGCCCTGACCGCGCCGCTGGGCTTGCGGGTCGACTGGAACCTGCGCTGCTGCGACGCGCTGCGTCAGGAGGCCGCTGGCGCCGGGCAGTTCGATTTTGTCGTCGGCAACCCGCCCTACATCCGTATTCAGCACCTCGAAGCCGGGCAGCGGCAGTACATCCGCGAGCATTTCGGGTTTTGTCGCAGCGGCTCCACCGACATTTACATCGCTTTTTACGAACTCGCCACCCGCCTGCTGGCGCCGGGCGGCCGCTGCGGATTTATCACGCCCAACACCTTTTTTTTTACCGAAACCGGCCGGCCCTTGCGCGAGTATTTTGCCCGCAGCAGGAGCCTGTTGCAACTGACCAATTACGGAGACATCCAGATTTTTGACAACGCCACGACGTACAGCGCCATCGCAGTGTTTGGCACGGAGGAGAGGGACGTATTTCGCTACGAGCAGGCGATCGACAAGAATGAATTTTTGAGCCAACACCTTGATTTTGAAAAAATTAGGGGTAAAAAATTTTGGCAACTCGGCGGCGAAACCCTGCCGGAACACAAGGGCAAACGCCTGAAAGACGTGGCCCGCATCCACGTGGGCATTACCACGCTTTGCGACAAGGCTTATTTTTTCCCCATTGAAAAAATAGACGGGCAACACGTGTGGGCCCTGACCCGGCTGCGCGGTCGGGTGAAACTGGAAAAGGCTATTTTAAAACCCCTTATCAAGGCTTCCACGCTTAAAAGCAGCGCCGACCCGATCCTTGAATTTGCCCTTTTTCCCTATCAGAAACACGAGGGCAAAACCCGGCTGATCCCCGAAGAAACCCTGCGGCGCGAATTTCCCCTGGCCTGGGCCTACCTGTGCTCGGTGCGTCCCGAACTCGAACGCCGCGACAACGGCCGGCCCGTGCAGCCCGCGTGGTATGCTTATGCCCGTTCGCAGGGTTTGGACACGAGTTTCGGGCGGAAGATCCTTTTTTCGCCCATGAACCGGCAGCCCAACTTCATCCTGCATGAACAGGAGGACGCCACGTTTTACTCCGGCTACTGCATCAAATACGAGGGCGACTGCCGCCTGCTGCTGGAACAACTGAATTCGACGCGTATGGCGGCGTTTATGGCCGTGTCGGCGCGCGATTTTCGGGGCGGTTGGAAGGCCTACAACAAGAAGGTGGTAGAGGAATTTCCGCTGACGGACTGACGGCCGCCGATTATTTCTGAACTTTGCGGCGCAAAAAAGGTCCATCCATGTCGCCGTATTTATCCGTTGTCGTTTGTGTGTACAATGAACAAGAGAACATCCGCCCCATGCTTGCCCAGATCGACGCGGCGCTGGCGGGGATGGATTACGAAATCGTGTACGTGGACGACGGCTCCCGCGACGGTACGCTTGCCGAACTAAAAAACAGCGGCAATCCGCGCCTGCGCGTCCTCGAATTTCGCCGCAACTACGGCCAAAGCGCAGCCCTCGCCGCCGGCATCGCCGCCGCCCGCGGCGAGTGGATCGCCACCCTCGACGGCGACCTGCAAAACGATCCCGCCGACATCCCCCGCATGCTCGACATCGCGCAGCGCGACGAACTGGACATGCTGGCAGGCGTGCGACAAAAACGGCAGGACGGCATGTTTCTCCGCAAAATCCCCAGCCGTATCGCCAACTGGATGATCCGCCGGGCCTCGGGCGTGTATTTGCACGACTACGGCTGCACGCTCAAGGTGTTTCGCGCCGACCTGGCCAAAAGCCTGGGCCTTTACGGCGAACTCCACCGCTTCATCCCCGTGCTGGCCGACCTCGAAGGCGCCCGCATGGACGAAACGCCCGTGCGGCACCACGCCCGTCAGCACGGCAAATCGAAATACGGCATCAACCGGACCCTGCGGGTGTTGAGCGATCTGCTGCTGATCCTTTTCCTCAAACGTTTTCGGCACAAGCCCATGCAGCTGTTCGGCGGCTGGGGCGTGGTGTCGCTGCTGATCGGCTCCGCCGTGTTGTTTTACCTTTTAATTGAAAAAATACTGGGGCACGACATCTGGGGCCGCCCGCTGCTGCTGATGGGCGGCGGCTTGTTTATGGCCGGCCTGCAACTGATTGCCCTGGGCATTCTGGCAGAGTTGCAGGTGCGGACCTACTATGAATCGCAGGAAAAGAAACCGTACAAAATCCGCCGCATCCACGAGCCTGCAACGGCTGCCTCATGAACTGGAAAACATTGCTGAAAATAGCCGTGTCGGCGCTGATCGTGTGGCTGGTGCTGCGCGCCATTGACCCGAAGCAGCTGGCCGATATGCTCCGGCGCGCCAATCCACTGTGGTTGTTGTGGGCCTTGTTGTGGTTTGTGGCGTCCAAACTGGTGGCCGCGGAGCGCTTTCGGGCTTTGCTTGGCGCCGGCGATCTGCGGCTTTCGCGGCGCACCAACCTCGAATTGTACTGGCTGGGCATGTACTACAACCTGCTGCTGCCCGGCGGCGTCAGCGGCGATGGTTACAAAATCAAGATCCTGATGGATGCCTTCGGCAAACCCTTCCGGCCCCTGTTTTCGCTCACCCTTTACGACCGGCTTTCGGGCATGCTGGCCCTCGGTCAGCTGGCCCTGGCGCTGGCCTGCCTGTTGCCGCCTTTGCAGCCCTGGTTGCCGCTGTGGGTGGTCGGCCTGGTGCTGAGCGTGCCAGTGTCGTGGTGGCTGTTTGTGTGGCTGGTCAATACCGATCGCAACCTTTTTTGGGGGCTCAACCTGCAATCGCTGGTGGTGCAAGTGGCGCAACTGGTGTGCGCGCTCGGGCTGATGTACGCCCTGGGCGAAGGCGCGAACTGGATCGGGTACTCCCTTATTTTCCTCGTCTCGTCGGTCGCTGCCATGCTGCCGCTCACGATCGGGGGCACGGGCGCCCGCGAGCTGACTTTTTTGTGGGGCGCCAAAATGCTGAACCTCGACTCGGAAAAATCCGTTGCAGTGGCGTTTCTGTTCTACCTCATTTCAACCCTCGTGTCGATGGGCGGTATGTGGTTCAGTTTCAGAAAAATACGCGGGTTGACTTAATCAGGTTGTTTAAATTTAAGCTGAAAAATGTCACACATGCACTATCTGATCACCGGCGGGGCCGGCTTCATCGGTTCGCATTTGGGCGAACGCCTTTTGTCAGAGGGACATCAGGTGACGGTGCTGGATAATTTCGATCCTTTTTATCCCGAAAGCCTGAAACGCCACAACCTCGACCTCTTGCGGGCGGCGGGCGACTGCCGGTTTGTCCAAGGCGATGTTCGCGACCGCGCCTTGCTCGACCGGATGTTTGCCGGCGACCGCTTCGACGCGGTGGTGCATCTGGCCGCCAAGGCGGGCGTACGCCCTTCCATCGAGGACCCGGAGGCCTACTACGACGTGAATGTGAACGGCACCTTGCAACTGCTCGAAGCCATGCGCCGGGCGTACGTCAGGCGTTTGCTGTTCGTGTCGTCGTCGTCGGTGTACGGCAATCAGGAGAAAACCCCTTTTTCCGAGACCGACGAAGTCGATCACCCCATTTCACCTTACGCCGCCACCAAACGCGCCGGCGAACTGCTGGCCTACACCTGGCATCATCTGCACGGGTTCGATGTGGCCTGCGTGCGATTTTTTACTGTGTACGGCCCGCGGCAGCGCCCCGATCTGGCGATCCGAAAATTTACGGAACTCGCCCTGGCCGGCCAACCCATTCCCCTGTACGGCGACGGCAGCACACGGCGCGACTACACTTTCGTGGGCGATATCGTGCAGGGTTTGGTCAAAATACTGGCTTTGCCAAGCTGGGGCTACGAAATTGTCAACCTCGGCAACGGCCGGCCGGTGACCCTGCTCGACATGGTAAAAGCCCTCGAAAAAGCGCTCGGTAAACCCATCGACATTCAATGGATGGACAAACAACCCGGCGATGTGGAACAAACCCACGCCGATGTGCGGAAGGCCGCCGTCTGGTGCGGCTACCAGCCCGAGGTGTCGCTGGAAGAAGGGGTGAAGCGGTTTGTGGACTGGGCGGTCGGGCAATCAGCGGGTTTTTAAAAACCGCCTGATCATTTTACTTCATAAAAATACAACACCACGTCCTGGTAATCCGTCTGCAAGGTATCGATCACCTGCCCCGGAAACTGCGGGTACATCACCGGATTGACGAGATAAACGGCGTTCGGGTGGCTCAGGTTGTAGTCTCTTTTGATCACCTGTTGCGCTCCTTTGGTCAGGTAAAAAGCCGCCGGCTCGCGGTTGTCGGAGCGGCCGTAGATGTACAAATTCTTGTCCTTGTATTTTTCTCCCAACCTCAAAGCCTCGGCCCTGGCGGGCGTGGTGACCGACTCCTCGGCACGCAGCGGCAAAATCACCAGGTCGAACACGATGCGGAAAACGAACAGACCGGCCGTAAACCACCACAGGTAGCGGCGCGGGTCCTGCAAATACATCAGGGCGATCAGGGTTGCCAGCAGCCCGAAACCGCCGGCGATCCAGCCCACATTCGGGAAGTCGAACAGCCTGGGAATGAGCGGCATAGCCGAAATGCTGAGGGCCGTGATGCAAAGGGCCAGTCCGAACAGCGCGTACACCAGCCGGTAGGTCCAGCGATTGTTTTGCCGGTCTTGTTCCAGCAGGTATTGATTGATCACCGTGAACAGCGGGATGAACATCAGCAGGTAGCGCGCTTCCACGTGGACGGAGGTCCAGTACACGGGAATATTGACCAAAAGCATGGTCAGGTTAAAAACCAGAAAGCGGTTTTCGCGCAGGCGCCGCCCGATGCCGCGGTCGAGCCAGCAGAGGAAAGTGATCGAAAAGGGCAGGAAATGATAGATCCACTCGAAGGGGAAGCTGAACAGGTGGGCGACAAACCGCAACCAGCCATGTTCCACAACCGTGCGTTTGACCGACTCGTTCAGCAGGTTGGGCAGCAGGATTTCGAGCGGGCGGTACTGGGCGTACCAGAGCAAATAAGCGCCCAGCAAGGCGCTGAACAACAAGCCGCCCGCCACGTGTTGCCAGGAGAACAATTTGCGCCAGTGCCCCAGCAGCCACAGGCCGGCGGGAATCGACAGCCCCTGAAAAACGATGGCCGGCAGGCCTTTGAGCATAAACCCGGCAGCAGTCAGCAGGTAGGTCGAGAGAAAAAGGCCCAGCCAGCGTTGTCGTGTGCCGAACCACCAGATGCACATGAATTGCAGGTAGGTGACCCATGAAAACGTGGTATCGATCAGGGCCAGCATCGAGTCGTAGATCAGGAAACGGCCGCTCGTGACGGTCAGCAAACCCGTGAGTGCGGCGAATTCGTGGCCCATTTCCGGCTTCACGAAGCGGTACACGGTGTAGCCGTAGAGGCACAGGAAAAACACGGTGGTCAGACGAGAAGGCCATTCGCCGTGGCTGCCCCAGAGTTCGCTGGCGATCACCAGCAGCCAGTTGAACAGCGGCGGTTTGTTGATGTACGAGGCCCCGTGCATGGTGGTGGCCACGTAATTGCCCGACAATTTCATTTCAAGGGCCACCAGGGTGCGGATGCCTTCGTCGCCAATGAAAGCCGCGAGGTGCAGGTTGAGGATAAAAGCGGGAAGCGCCAGCAGCAGGACTCCCCAGAGCAGGAAGCGGGTCGGTATCAGGCGGATTTTTTCAAGCAGGACAAACATGTAGGGGAGGGCAATGTTGGCCGCAAAGGTAAAGCCCTCCGTCGGTTACCTAGGTCATCCGTCCAAAACGTAACATGGGGAGAAAGGCAGTTTTTTCGGAACGGCTCCCGACCTTTGCTGCAACTGACCGTTCCACCCATGCCTGCTATCCGCGAAACGAATTTCCATCTGCCCGGCCAAACGGCCTTTTACCGCGGCAAAGTCCGCGATGTGTACACCGTCGGCGACCGCCTCGTCATGGTCGCCAGCGACCGCATTTCCGCCTTCGACCACGTGCTGCCGCGCGCCATCCCGCACAAAGGCGCCGTGCTCAACCAGATCGCCGCGCATTTCCTCAACGCCACCCGCGACATTTGCCCCAACTGGCTGCTCGCCACGCCCGACCCCAATGTCGCCATCGGCCTGCGCTGCGAACCCATCCGCGTCGAAATGGTGATCCGCGGCTACCTGGCCGGCCACGCGGCCCGAACCTATGCCGCCGGCCTCCGCGAACTGTGCGGCGTGCCCCTGCCCGAAGGCATGCGCGAAAACGACCGTTTCCCCGAACCCATCATCACCCCCACGACCAAGGCCGACGCCGGCCACGACGAGGATATTTCCCGCGACGACATCCTGGCCAAAGGACTGGTGCCCCGCGAGATGTATGAAAAAATGGAGGCCTACACCCGCGCCCTGTTCCAGCGCGGCACCGAAATGGCTGCCCGCCAGGGCCTGATCCTCGTGGATACGAAGTACGAATTCGGGCTGCACAACGGCGAAATCGTGCTCATGGACGAGATCCATACGCCCGACAGCTCGCGCTATTTCTACGCCGAGGGCTATGCCGAACGCCAGGCTGCCGGCGAACGCCAGCGCCAGCTCAGCAAGGAATTTGTGCGCGAATGGCTCATCGCCAATGGTTTCCAGGGCAAGGAAGGCCAAACCATGCCCGTGATGCCCGATGCTTTTGTGGAAGAAATCACGGCGCGGTACATCGAGCTGTACGAAAAAGTGACCGGCATGGCGTTCCACAAGGACGAGTCGGAGGACCCGGCGGGGCGGATTGAAAGGAATATTTTGAAGGGGTTGTGAAGCCGGGGAGTTTGGTTTTTCAAGCTTTGCGTGGCGGAGGGTTTAATCCGTCAGGGAGAATGCTTTCAACCCGGAAATTTCCACACCCGCCTCGTCTGTATCAGCCCCGCGCATAAAAGCCAACCGCCCCCAACCCGGGGGTTGGAGGCAGATAAGGCAATGATCCACAAAAACATTTGTAAAAAATCAATCCCGCGCCAGTAAAAGGTGTCGCTGTGCCTGCCAACGCGCTGCCTGAACGCTTACCCAATACAGCCCGGCCGGCTGCTCACCGAGTTCCAGTTCGATACGGTTGTCGCCGGCGAGGCCCTCGATGACCTGGTCGAGCACCACACGGCCGCTGGCATCAAATAATTTAAGGCGAAGGGTTTCCTTTTGTTCGAGTTGGAAAGTCAGCGCGGCATGGCCGTTTGCGGGGTTAGGGAAAAGACGGAGGTCTTCATCGTGCAGCGTAGTTGATTGCCGTTCCGCTGTCTGGTCGTCTTCGGCCTGCTCGCCGCCGTCTTCCGGCGTTGAAGCGTCAACCACGACGAGGTTCCCATTGTTGGCCAGCACGGTCACCTGGGCGATGCAGGTGGCGGTGTTGCCGCTCCAGTCTTTGACCGTGATCGTCAGGTTGTTTTCGCCCAATTGGGCGGCGGTGTATTGCTTGGAGATCGGAGCGTAAGACCACACTGAGCAGTTGTCGTAACTGCTGCCGGCCAGTGCCGCGCCATAGACGGTGGCTTTGCCCTGGGCATTGAGCTGTACCGTTACGTTTTCACAAATAGCCACAGGCGCCAGATTGTCTTTCACGGTCACCGTCGACTGGCAGCTGGCCGTGTTGTTGTGCAGGTCTTTCACCGTGAGCCATACGGGCACGTTGCTGTTGAGTTGCCCGCAGTTGAAACTGTTCGTGTTGATCGTCAGACTTTGGATGCCGCAGGCATCCGAGCTGCCATTGTCGATCTGGGCTGCGGTGATGCCGGCCTGGCCAGCGTCGTTGAGGTACACCGTGATATTCTTGCATTTGGCCTGGGGGGCTATCAGGTCTTTTACCGTTACCATGGCCGTGCAGGAGGATGAGTTTCCGCTGGCGTCGCTGACGTTCAGGACGACCTGATTGACGCCCGTATTGGCGCAGCTAAGACTGGTGACGCTCAGGGTGCTGGACGTTATGCCGCAGGCGTCGGAAGAACCGTTGTCGATCAGATTGGCGGCGATGGTGGCGGCGCCCTGGGCATTGAGTTGCACCGTGGCGTTTTTGCATTTGGCTACGGGGGCGGTCAGGTCGCGGATGGTCACGAGACTGATGCATTCGGCTTTGTTTCCGCTGGCGTCGGCGCCGCTGAGCAGGAGCTGCTGGGGGCCCAGGTTGGCACAGTTGAAGGAGGTTTGACTCAGATTCAGGGCGACAATGGCGCAGTTGTCATAACTGCCGTTGTCCACCTGTTGCGGTGTGAGCGTAGCCTGGCCGGATGCGTCGAGGGTCAAACTCAGGTTTTGACAGATTACGGTGGGCGCGCGTTTGTCGAGTACGGTGATCGTAGCGGTGCAGGTGGCGGTATTGCCGTGGCCGTCGTCGACCGTCAGTGTTGCGGTTTTTAACCCTAAATCGTTGCAGGTAAAGAGGTTGGGAGATACGGAAACCTGATTGATGGCGCCGCAATTGTCCGAACCGCTTTGAAAAATATCATCTGTCGAAAGGATAGCCTCGCCTGCGGCATTGAGTTCCAGGGTTTTATTTTTACAGCTCGCCACCGGCGCTTCCTTGTCTGTCACCGTGATGGTGAATGAACAGGTTTGGGTATTGCCGCTTTCGTCGGTGGCTTTAAATACGACGGTCGAAACGCCGGTCGGGAACGCGCTGTTGCTCGCATGCCCTGCTGTTTGCACCACGCTGCTGATACCGCAGTTGTCGACACCCGTGGCATAAAAACTCGTCACGGCGCTGCACTGGCCGGGGTCAGTGTTTTTCGTCAAATTCGGCGGACAGTAAATCTGCGGCGCCTGAATGTCCTGCACGGTGATCTGAAAAGAACAGGTACTGGTGTTGTTCGCTTCGTCGGTGGCTTTGAATGTTACGGTGCTGGTCCCGACGGGGAACAGGCTTCCGCTGGCCGGCCCTGCCAACACACTCACCGTAGCAACACTGCTCAGGCCGCAGTTGTCGACCGCGCTCGCCTGGCTGTAGTACACGTGGGCGCCGCAGGTACCGAGCGGACCGCCGGCATCGGTGTTCTGGACGATGGCGTTCGGGCAGGTGATCACCGGCCCCACTTTGTCTTCAATGGTGACCAGGGCGGTGCATTGGTCGTTGGTGATATATCCGGCCACGGTAAGGGTGACGGGGATGGTTTTTCCGATATCCCAGCAATGAAACACGGAGGGCGATACGCTGTACCCCGAACCTGTGCCTTCGGCGCCGTCGCCAACCACGTCGTAGGGGTTCAGGAACGTGTTGTTGTCCGTCAGGGGCAGGGTGATGTTTTTACAATGGGCCACGGCAAACGAGCCGGGCGGCATGTGGCAATAATAGGAGGCTTCGCCGTTTTCATTGGCCATCACCGTAGCGCCTGCAAGGATCAGATTGGAGCCGGGCAGCTGGTAAAATTTATCGTACGAAATGGCGCTTCCGCCACCACCGCCGCCGCCCCACACGACACTTCCGCCGCCGCCGCCCGAAAATCCGCCGCCGCCGCCACCGCCGACCAAACCGTCCGCTGCGTACAATTCGATATAAACGCCCGCGCCGCCGCTGCCGTAACCATAGCCGCCAGCATAAAAATTGGTCAGTTGACAGTTGCCATTTCCACCGACTGCGCCGCTGGGGTGGGCTTGATTGCCGGCGCCCTGGCCGCAATCGTTGTTGGTGCCGGAAGACAAATACCCGCCGCCGCCGCAGGTGACGGGTGTCTGGTTGGCATTGATGGTGCCGGCGCCGCCGCCATCGCCATCGGTACCCGCCGGGCCTTTGGTCCCCCCGGTAGGATAGTTGGCGCCGGTGCCGGCCGAACCGTCGGAAGAAGACCGGCCCGGTACGCCCGGTTTTTTGTGCAGGAATTTTGCGCCGTCCGGGCGGGTTTCCTGCCCGCGGCACGCGCCGCCGCCGCCGCCTGCGATCAGCAGGTGCGTAAAACCGGATTCGCCCGGTTGCTTGATCAGGATGGCCGACGCGCCGCCGCCGCCGCCGACGCTTTGATCGGCTGCTTTAAGGCCCGTCTCCCCGTGGCCGCCGATTATAAATCGCACGATGGAACCGGGTTTGATGTAGCCAGGCTGATCGCCCACGTAATAGGTACCCTGAACAATAGCGCCGCCGCCTGCCGGCGTCGTGCCGGGATCAATATCCGGGTAGTCTTCCAGGGTCGTGGTCGCCACCCCGCCGCTGCCGCCTTTGATGTAAAAACTGATCATCTGGATTTGCGTGTTGTCGGGGATGTACAGGTCCTGATACGTGCCTGAATAGTCGAGCAGGTGGTCCTGGCCGTCTGTGATGAAATAACTGCCCTGCGCAAAAGCAGCGGGCATAAAAATCAGCCCGATCAAAGCCATCAGGAACAGGCGGCTCACGAACTGGAAGGAAACCGTAGTGGCTGTACCGCGGAAAAGCATCGTTTTCATTGTTGAACATTTTTTTGTGAAACCATCGCCACCGCAACCTTGGCGGTGAACAGTCACAAAAGTGCCGGCCGGCCCGGGCGCAGACCTTTCACCCATCGGTCAAATGCTTTCCGCTATGTTGTATCTGAAAAAGTGCTTTCGGCTATGTTGCATCATTTTTATAAAAAAACACTACAACTTTTTGATTTACAGAAAAATACAGGTTGTGCGGAGCGGCGAAAAAAATTACCGTATCGCACTCGGCGGAGCGCCGAATTCCTCCTGAAAAGCCGTGGAAAAATAGGCGGGCGTCGCGAACCCGACCTCGTAGGCGATCTCCGAAACGCTCATCCTCGTGGTTTGTAAAAGTTCTTTGGCGCGATGCAGTCGAACGGAGCGCATGTATAAAGAGGGCGAACGGCCAGTCAGCGCCCGCACTTTGCGGAAGATCTGGCTGCGGCTCATACCCAGGGCACGTTCGAGTTGCGGCATCTCGAAGTCGGTGTCGGAGAGATGCGCCTCCACCACAGCGCGGATTTTTTGCAAAAAAGCGTCTTCCATCTGCAGGTCCGGGTCGGACGTAGGCGCCGGCGCCAGACTGGCATAACGGGCATGCAACTGCCGGCGCAACAGGATCAGGTTGGACATTCGGGCGAGCAGTTCGCCGCGGTCGAAAGGTTTGGCGAGGTAGTCGTCGGCGCCCCGGCTGAGGCCTTCGATGCGGGAAGCGATGTCGGCCCGGGCCGTGAGCAGTACCACCGGGATATGGCTGCTGCGTTCGTCGTTTTTGAGGCGGCGACACATTTCAAGGCCGTCCATTTCGGGCATCATGACGTCGCTGAGCACGAGATCGGGTATTAGTTGGAGGGCCATTTCGAGTCCTTCCCGGCCGTTGTGCGCCACTGCGAACTGGTAATCAGCGCCTATGCAGGCTTTCAGGTAATCCATTACGTCGGCATTGTCCTCTACGAGCAACACCAGCGGACCATCGTTGGCATCGGAGGAAAGGGCGGGCGGAAAAGGAAGCGGCCCCGGAGCGGGTATTTCCGCGACGGGCGCCTCCATTTCCGCCGGATCCGAAGCGTCGGGGGCCGCCACCGGGAGCAGTACGTTGAACGTAGCGCCTTCGCCGGGGCTGCTGCTGACCTGTATGTCGCCGTTCATGAGTTTTACCAGTTCGCGCACCAGCGCCAGTCCGATACCTGTACCCTCGCTTTTTCGAGTGGCCGCATCATCAGCCTGATAAAAGCGGTCGAAGATCAGGGGCAATTGGTCCGCCGCGATGCCGATGCCGGTATCTTTGACCCGGATGCTCAGCCAGCGCTGTTGTTTTGCCTCTTTTTCGCTGATTTGTACATACACATGCCCGGTTTCCGGCGTGAATTTGATGGCGTTAGACAAAAGGTTAAACAGGATGGCCTGGATTTTTTCCCGATCGAAAGCCATCTCCAGTTCGGGTATTTCCGTCAAAAAATGCAGATGCACCCCCTTTGTCGAGGCAAAGGAGTGGAACGATTCGCCCAGGTATTTAATAAAAGAAATGATGTCGCCCCGAGTGCGGTGCAGCGACATTTTACCCGTTTCCAGTTTGGACAAGTCGAGCATCTGATTGATCAGGGTAAGCAGGTTTTGTCCGTTGCGTTTGATAAGTGCAGTTGCATTTTTACTGCTCTCGCCGTTGCTGCCGCCTTTTTCCAAGGTGTCTGCCATACCGAGAATAATTGTGAGCGGCGTGCGGAATTCGTGGGTAATATTGGTATAAATGCGGCTTTTTATCTGGTCAAGTTCTTTCAGGCGGGCGTTTTCGGCATGTTCGAGGCGGCGACTCAGTTGAAAGCGATAAAACGAATAAATACCGCCGCCAAATAACAGCGCATAGATCAGGTAAGCGAGGGAACTGCGGTACCAGGGCGGCAGGATGGTAATGTGCAGGGCCACTGGCGTTTCGTTCCAGATACCGTCGCTGTTGGCGCCTTTGGCCTTAAAAATATACTTGCCCGGCGGCAAATTGAGGTATTGTGCGGTGTGTTCGAAACCCTCGTGCGCCCATTCGGGTTCGGCTCCTTCGAGGTAAAACCGGAAACGATTGCGGTCCGGCTGCGTGAGGTCCAGCGCGACGAATTGCAGCGTGATGTTGTTATTGGAAAAAGGAAATTCAAGGGTTTCCAAAAACTGGATGTCGCTCCTGATCAAGGCTGCAGAGTCTCTAGGGTCGATGGACAAGCCGTTGATTTTCAATCCCGTGATGCGTACAGCCGGCGGGGGTTTGCTCGCATTCAGATCGCTCGGTTGAAAGATGGTCAGGCCGTTGACGCCACCAAATAGCAGAGCGCCATCGGGCGCTTTCCCCGCGGCGTAGGTGTTGAATTCATTCTCCTGCAAGCCGTCGGATTTGTAAAAATACTGAAACTGGCGGGTGGCAGGGTTGAATTTGGTCAGGCCCTTGTTGGTGCTCAGCCACAGGTGCCCTTCATCGTCGGGCACAATGCCGTACACGACGTTGTCTGGCAAGCCGTTTTGGGTGTTGAAATGGGTGAACTTGCCGGTCCGAATATCCAGGCGGCTCAGGCCGCCGCCCGCCGTGCCGATCCAGAGTATTCCGCCGTCGACGGGGTCGGTCAGCAGCGAACGGATGCCATTATCGGGCAGGCTGTTGCGTTGGGTGGGGGCGTTGGTAAGCAGGGTGAAACTGTAGCCCTTGCCTTCTGCCGGGGCGGCCCGGAGCAGGCCTCGCGGCAAGCCGATCCATTTGCTGCCATCGGGGGTAACCGCAACGGCATTGATTGAAAAAATATCCGTGCAGAACGAACTGAAATCAAAGGACTGAAACTGTTTCGTCGCCCGGTCGAAGCGGATCATTTCGCCCGGCAGTACAATCCAGAACCGATCTTCGCCTTCGCCGCCCCAGAATGCCAGGGCGGCGATTTCCTTTTTCACGGTTCTGGGAAAATAAAACACTTCCGTGGCGCCGTCGCCCGGGCGGTAACGGATCAGCACTCCGCGGTCGAGGCGTTGTTGTTCAATACCTGCCGTCCACACGTCGCCATCCGAATCGGTCAGGCTGCGCGACACTTTCATGCCCGGGATGCGGTCTTCGAAAGGGAAAGGCGAAAGATGGCCGTTGGCAGTATTGAATCGTTGATTGAACACGGTGAGTCCGTTGGCATCCAGGCGTTGACTGAGCCAGACCAGTCCTTTCGAATCGACCACGGGCGGACTGTAAATGGATGAGCCGGGCAGGTAATTTTTAAAAACACCCGTGCGGGGGTTGTATCTGACGATCCCGCGTGCATTGGTGCCCAACCACATGATGCCATTGTAATCAATCAGGCAGCTGACGACCCCGGCCGGAATATCGAATTGCGACTCGGCATGATCGCTGAAAAACGACTCCGGCCATTGTCCGACATCGAATTCCATCATCCGGTAATAACCTATCCAAAGCCGCTGCCGTTGCGCATCGAACGATTGCAAAGCCGCAGTTTCCGGAAACTGTATGCCGGATGTACGCCATGTTTGTTCGTCGTGTTTGTAATAGGCGAGTTGCCGTTTACCCAACAAAAAAAGCCCTTTTTGACCGTCGGACAGCAACGATGTAAAGGCGGCTGGAAGCGGAACGCGGTGTTGAGCGTCGTTGGCGTCTATTTGGAAAAGGTTGTTGGGCGCCAGCAGCCAGCACATTGCCCCCTTGTCGCCGGGGGCGACGTCCAGTATATCCTGACCCGTGTAAACGGTGCTTACCTGAATCAGCTTGTCCGGAACGGCTCCGCCGCGCAGCGAACCCGCGAACCCGGGTGATAAGCGGAGATGGAACAAGGCGGCATTGCCGACGTATTTGCCGAGGTACCAGAGGTTATTTTTGCCGTCGCCGAAAATTTTGCCGCTGGTGAGCCGTATGTCACTGAGCGGTCCTTCAAGATGATAAAAGCGCCTGGTGGTTTTGTCAAAAAAATCGATACCGCCGAGGGTAAGTACGCATAACAGCTCCCCTAAATCGACTATCCCGACGATCTCGTTGTTCGATAGGGAGTGCGGGTTGTAGGGGTCGTGGCGAAAAATCGTGAATTCGTAGCCGTCGTAGCGGTTCAGGCCGCTGTTCGTGCCAAACCACATAAACCCCTCGCGGTCCTGACACATCGCCGACACGAAGCCCTGTGACAACCCTTGCTCGATCCCGATCTTTTCGAGCTCGACCGTCGATTGAGCCGTCAGGCGGCAGGCCAGAAAAAGCAAGCCCAGAAAACAATATTTTTGGATCACAGGGACGACAAGTATAGCACCCAAATGTAAGGGGCGGCTTGAATAACTGCAACCCACGGTGCCGGCCAGGCAATGCGATGCTTCGCTGGCGCGACGCTCAACGGTGGGCAGAGTCGAATTTCGTACCTATCCTTGCAGAAAAAACCGCTGTGCCAAATATCCTCCTCGTCTTCCTCAAACCCCCGCGCCCGGGCTACGTCAAAACCCGCCTGGCCCGCACCCTGGGCGATGCAGAAGCCTTGCGGATCTACCGGTTTTTACTCGATACCACCCTGACCACCGCCCGACAGGTCGACGCCGAACGCCAGTTGTGGTTTGCCGAACCGCCGGGGGCGTACAAGGACTGGCCGGCCGACGAATTTTCCCTGCACATTCAGATCGGCGCCGATCTTGGCGAACGGATGCAAGAGGCTTTTCGCCAGGCCTTCGCGGCCGGCGCCGAACGCACCGTGATTATCGGCGCCGATTGCCCCGAACTGGAAGGCGAACACCTGAGGGAAGCGTTTTCGGCACTCGCCGTATCTGATCTGGTCGTCGGGCCCGCGCCCGACGGAGGATATTATTTGCTGGGGATGCGGCGGTTCTGTCCCGACCTGTTCGCCGATATTGCCTGGAGTACCCCGACGGTGTTGGCTCTTACCCTGGAAAAAGCCGCCCAACTGGGTTTAACTGTGCATTTTTTGCCGGAATTGTCCGATATCGATGTGGAAGAAGACTGGATAGCGTATCTGAAAAAAAACACCCCACCCTATAAGGGTTTCAAACCCTTATAGGGTTGTTTCAGTGTTCTGAAATAATATGATAATTTTGCATTTGTCTATACCACTCACTCATTTTTATCACTCAAATCGATTGCTTTTCCCATGAAGAAATTCTTCCTGCTCTTCGCCGCCGCCTTCACCCTCCTGGCCGCCTGCAACAACAATGACTCCACCGACAACCCGCAACTGAATCCGTCGCCCTTTGCCGGCACCTTCAACGGTACGTACACCCTGACGACCTCGGCGCAACCCCAGGGCAAACCGGCCACGGTTGTCGTCACCGATAACCCCAATGGTTCCCTGCATTTTGCCCTTTCGGTCGATGGCCAGACAGCCGACCTGACGGCTACGCTGAACGGGGAAAAAATCGTTTTTGACCAGCAGCCCATCTTCGGCGCCAACTTCTCGGGCTACGGCGAAATGCCTGCTACCGACCAACTGCACCTTTCCTTTACTTCCGTACCTAACGGCACTACCGTAACAGAATTGTCCGTCTACGAATTCCAGGGCAACCGGTAATCGTTGAAAGTTCAAAGTTGGTTAGTTTAAAGTTTAAAGTTCAAAGTTCAAAGTTCAAAGTTCAAAGTTGAAAGCGGTTCGCGTTTCAAGAGGCATGGAGGCCATTTTCTCAGAACGTAAACCGCTTTCAACTTTGAACTTTGAACTTTGAACTTTAAACCAACCAACTTTTAACCCTTGTAAAACAGCCAGCGGCCGATCTCTTTCAGCGTCACTTTTTTGCCGTACATAAGGATACCGACGCGATAGATGCGGCCGGCGACCCAGACGAAGAAAACAGCCGTGGCAAACAGCAGGATGAGGGACAGGGCCAATTGCCACCACGGCGGATCGAAGGCCAGGCGCCCGGGCATGACGATAGGGGAGAAGAGCGGAAAAATCGAGGCAAAAACCGCCAGTGGACTGTTGGGCGCGCGCATCACCACCGAGGTCATGATCAGGAATGCGAGGATGATCGGGATCATGATCGGGAAAGTCAACGACTGACTTTCACCCAGATCGTCGCCCACCGCGCTACCCATCGCAGCAAACAGGGAAGCATAGAGGAAATACCCGCCGATGAAAAACAGGATGGAACTGACGATGATGTACCACCAGTTTTGTTTGCCTACTTCCGCCATGATCTGCGTGAACATGGCCTGCGCATCGTCGGGATTGATCGCGGATGCGCCTTCGGGCATGCCCGTGTGCGTGGCAGCGGCGTCGATGCCGAACAAACTCTGGACTCCGATAAAAACGATCGTATTCAGCAAGGCCCAGATGATCATTTGCGTGGTGCCGACCCCGGCCGAGCCGATGATTTTGCCCAGCATCAACTGAAAGGGCTTTACCGACGACATGATGACTTCCACGATGCGGCTGGTTTTTTCCTCCATCACCGAGCGCATCACGATGGAGCCGTAGATGAGCACCACCATGTACATAATGATGCCGAGGAAAAACGAGATCCCGACGGCCACGCCCGAGGTCAGGGCGTTGCCCGCATCGTCGGGTTTGTCGATGGGCTCGGGATCGAGCGAGATGTCGGTTTCGAGGTTTTCAAGCGCGCCGCGGTCGAGGCCCGAGGCCGCGATTTTGTAATCGCGGATACGGGTGGCGATGCGGCCTTCGATCAGGTTGTTGGCTTCGGGGCTGATGCGGTCGTCGGAATAATAGTAGATGGTTTGTTTTTTGACGGCCGTGCTGGCCAATGCGGGCAAGCGCAGGACGCCGTCGTATTGTTTGTCGCGGACGGCTTGTTTGAGGGCGTCGAGCGTTTGGCCGGGCGCGGCTTTGGTAAATCGGAGGCCTTCTTCATCGGGGATGCCATTGTTGAGAAAGCCGCCTTCGTCGAGCACGACGATGTTTTTCTTTTCGGCGCCTTTATAGCCGATCATCGTGGCCTGGATGAGGAAAAAAGCCCCGAAAGCCAGGGGGGTTAGCAGGGTGCCGAGCAGAAAAGCCCGGGAGCGTACGCGGGTAAGGTATTCGCGTTTGACGATGAGCCAGATCTTGTTCATGCTTCGGAAATTTGGGCGGTTTGGCCGGTTTCGGCGACCCGCCGGATAAAGATTTCGTTGAAAGTGGGCAGGATTTCATTAAAAGAGCGCACGTGCGTCCCCTTGCCGACGAGGTATTGCAGCAGCGAATTGCTCTCCTGTTCATTGGCAAACTGCGCGGTGGCCGCGCCGTTTTGCAAGCTGGTCAGGTTGAATTTTTCGGCAAAATCTGCCGGCCATTCGCCGCTGGTTTCCACCCGGTAAAGGTGTTGTTTGTACTGGTTTTTAATGTCCTGCACCTCGCCATAAAGCACGTTTTTGCCCTGGTTGATGAGCACGATGTAGTCGCACATTTCCTCCACCTGTTCCATGCGGTGGGTGCTGAAAATGATGCTGGTGCCCTCGGCGTTGAGCTGCGCGATCTCGTCTTTGATGAGGTTGGTATTGATCGGGTCGAGGCCGGTAAATGGCTCGTCGAGGATGAGCAGGCGGGGTTTGTGCACGATGGTGGCAATGAACTGGATTTTTTGCTGCATGCCCTTGGAGAGCTCCTCGATCTTTTTGTTCCACCAGCTTTGAATCTCGAATTTTTCAAGCCAGTGGCCGATCTGTTTGCGGGCTTCGGCCTCCGACAGGCCTTTGAGTTGGGCGAGGTAAAGGAGATGTTCGCCGACCTTCATTTTTTTGTACAAACCGCGTTCTTCGGGCATGTAGCCGATCTGTTCGGGCGAGCGTTCGTTGAGGCGCTGGCCGTCGAGCAGGATGGCGCCCTCGTCGGGGGCGGTGATGGTGGTGATCATCCGAATCAGCGAGGTTTTACCCGCGCCGTTGGGGCCAAGCAGCCCGAAAACACACCCGCGCGGAATGTCGAAACTGACGTGATCGACGGCTATGTGTTTGTCGTAGCGCTTGACGACGTTTTGGATAGAAAGGATCATGGAGGAGGTTTACGTTTCGTCTAACGAATCAGAATGGGGGAAAACTCGGAGATTTTACGTTCAGCCCCGCTATTTTTTCGGCCAAAATCGAAAATATGCCTGCTGCGGGGCCGTTTTTATCCGACTGAAAACAAGGGCTGTCTGATCGAAAGAAGCTCGGCTGCCCGCCTGACAACCTGTTTATGAAACGTTTTGCACTCCTTTTTCTCGCCTTTTGCGCGGTTTTTTCGGGCATATATGCCCAGCAACCGGATTATCTCACCGATTACTACCCCCGTGTCCAGCGTGCGGAAATGGCTATTGTAGTGGCCGATTACGACGAGGCTTTACAGATGTACTGGGCTGCTTTTAATGCTGTCGGCGGCGGATTTTCGAGGGACTACCACAACGCCGCGCTTTGTGCGGAAATGTCGGGAAAGCCCGCCGTTGCCCTTGTGTTTTTTGAAAAAATGGCCCTTGCAGGGGCGACGATGGAGTACTTCAAACGTCCGGCTTTCGCTGCCGTGCATCAATCATCCGTCTGGCCGGCATTTGAAAGCTCCTATCCGGCCCTGCACAGCCGGCACCTGGCAGAAACGGATCTCGACTACCGCCGCGAACTGACTTACATGGCCGATCTCGATCAGGAGTTTCGGGCAAAAGAGGGCTCCTATGCCGTGTACGGCGAAACGATCCGATACATCGATTCGGTCAATATCCTGCGCTGGCAAAGGCTCACCGCGGCCAAGGGATTCCCTTCCGAGCGGCTGATCGGCGCCGATTTTCCCGGCCCTCCCGTGTACCACATCATCCTGCACCACCACTCGCAGCATTTGTCCGACGGGACTAAATACGCAGGCTGGCCGGACCTGGGGCCACAGATCATCCAGGCTGCGCAAAGCGGCCAACTGGACCCTGCGGATGCCGCTTTTTGGCTTGAACTGGAGAATAATCCCGCTTATCGGTATGGCGCGTTCGGCATCATCAACCTTCGCGTGACCGGCAGCGATAAAAACCGCTATTATCTCGACCTGCCGCCCGACCAGTCAGCCACCAACCAGCAAAGAGCCCTAATCGGACTGGAGCCGGTCGATGAGTTTATCATCAAATGCAAATTCAAACTTAAACACCCCGATACGCCGTTTCGACTCAATAGTGGCTCTATCAATATTTTCGAGTTGGACAGCGAGCAGGAGGCAGAGCAATTCGGAAAGGTTTTGACAAAAATTGAGATGGATTGATCGGCGCCGAAGCCGATCTTTACCCCATGAAAACCCTCGCCAATTTCATCAACGGCCAATACGTCGCCCCGATCGAAGGGCGCTATCTCGACAATTACAATCCCGCTATCGGCGAAGTCTTCTCGCTCGTGCCCGACTCGGCCCCCGAAGACGTGGACGCCGCCGTGCAGGCCGCGCAGGCCGCGTTCCCCGACTGGGCCGCCCTGCCGCCCGACCAGCGGCACGATATTCTGCGCGCCATTTCCGACGGCATCAGTGCCAACCTCGATCGCTTCGCCGAGGCTGAAACCATCGATTCGGGCAAAACCCTGCACACCTCGCGCACGGTCGACATCCCGCGTGCAGCGCTCAATTTCAAGTTTTTTGCCACGGGGCTGCTGCATTTCGCTTCCGAAAGCCACCATCAACCCGGCGCTCTGGGCTACACCCTGCGCCAGCCTTTGGGCGTGGTGGGCGGCATCTCGCCCTGGAACCTGCCGCTCTATCTTTTTACCTGGAAAATAGCGCCGGCCCTGGCCGCCGGCAACTGCGTGGTGGCCAAACCCTCCGAGGTGACCCCCTACACGGCGTATTTGCTGGGGGAAATTTGCCAGCAGGCCGGCTTGCCGGCTGGCGTGCTCAACATCGTACACGGCCTCGGCCCGCGCGCCGGGGAAGCCATCGTGCGGCACCCGCTGGTGAAAGCCGTGTCGTTTACGGGCAGCACCCGCGCCGGCGCCGAAATCGCGCGCATCGCGGCGCCCATGTTCAAAAAACTCTCGCTCGAACTCGGCGGCAAAAACCCCAATATCATCTTCGCCGACTGCGACTACGACAAAATGCTGAACACGACCGTCCGCTCCTCGTTTGCCAATCAGGGGCAGATATGTCTTTGCGGGTCAAGGATTTATGTGGAGCGGCCTTTGTATGAAAAATTCAAACACGACTTCGTCGAACGGGTCAAGGCCCTGCGCGTCGGCGATCCGTTCGATCCCGCCAGCGATCAGGGCGCGGTGGTCGGCAAGGCGCATTTCGACAAGGTGATGGGCTGCATCGAACTGGCCCGGCAGGAAGGCGGCACGATCCTCTGCGGCGGCGAGGCCGTCCCGCAACCCGCCCCCCGCGACAAGGGCTGGTACATCCGGCCCACGGTCATCGAAGGCCTTTCGCTGCAATGCCGCACCAATCAGGAGGAGATTTTCGGCCCGGTCGTCACCATCCAGCCTTTCGACACCGACGAGGAGGCCCTGGCTCTGGCCAACGGCGTCGGCTACGGCCTCAGCGCCACCGTCTGGACCAATCACCTGCAACGCGCCCATCGCTTCGCTGCAGAAGTGCAGGCCGGCATCATCTGGATCAACTGCTGGCTGCTGCGCGATCTGCGCACGCCTTTTGGCGGCGTGAAACAATCTGGTGTGGGCCGGGAAGGCGGCTGGGAAGCCATGCGGTTTTTTATGGAGACGAAGAGTGTGACTTTGGGGTGACTCATTTATACAGTTTCACCGCCAAGGCGCGAAGACGCAAAGGGTTCGCGAATTCCTTTGCGTCTCCGCGTCTTGGCGGTAAAAATGCGCAAGCAGGTATAGCCAACAGGCACAGAGCGGCTGGATCAAGTGCCTGGAGATGGCGACCTTCCCCTGTCGTCCTTCCGACAATTCACACCGATTACCCCTATTCAGGTAATCCCGGCCGAAGGAGAGACGGTTATGTTTGCACAAAAAACTTATCATGACCTTTTCATCCCGCCTTCCGATCCTGTTCCTTCTCGTTTGCAGTCTTTTTTCCACCTCCCTTTTTTCCCAGAATGCTTTTCAAAAATTGTACGGCGAAGCCGGCTCCACCATCGGCAACGACCTGCTTGTGCTGCCCAATGGCGACTACCTGGTCGGCGGCGCCCAGGTAGGCGAGGTGCTGGGCAGTCCTGCGCATCCGACTTTGTACCGCCTGGCGCCCGACGGCAGCGTCATCTGGCAAAAATCCTACCCCACGCCGGTCGATGGCGTCATCGAAAAGGTCATCCTTGCCAACAACGGGGGCTATCTGGCCCTCGGATTTTATCGCCTGGGCGGTATCGCCGAGCGGTTGATGGTGCTGAAAACCGATGTCGACGGCAACCTGCAATGGTCGCGCCGACTGGGCTTCGAAGGGCTTGGCGCGCAAATTCTCCCTTTGCCCGACGGCTACCTGATCTGTGGCGCCCAAAACGGCGACCCGATCGGTGCATTCGACGGTTTTTTCCTAAAAATCAATAACCAGGGCGAACTCGACTGGACCCGTACCTACGGCATTCCCCAACAAGGCTATTCGTTTCAGGATGTTGTCCGTCAGGGGGATAAACTGTACACGGTGGGTTCGCATATCGATTTTTCAGCCAACCCGCCCGTGTCGTCCTGTGCCTTGTACGTACTCAGCCTGGTCAATGGCAACGTTTACTTTATCAATGAGTATCCCGCCGCTGGCGGACAAAGCGCCAGCCTGTCCACTATTCTTCCCCTCGCCGACGGCAATTTCCGCGCCAGCGGCCAGACGCTCCTCGATACACCCGACGGCCCCAGACCGGCTGAGGTCGTCATGACGCTCGACCCTGACGGGAACGTGCTGAGTTCGGACATCCTCTACGGAACGGATGACAATGTGAGCGCTCAGCACATGCAAAACACTGCCGACGGCGGTTTTATACTTTGTGGCAATATCGAAACGGGGGTGGACAAGCGCCAATCGCTGCTGCTGCGCTCCAATGCCGATATGTCGCAACTGGAAGCCTTTCAATACAGCCAAAACATCAACCTCTCCGACTTCAACAAATGCCTGCCTGCCGCCGACGGCGGGATGCTGGCGCTGGGCGCTTTTATCCCTTTGCTGAATGTGCAGGATACCACGGTTGTCCATTTCATGCAATTGACCCGGACCAATGCCGACGGGGTCATTGAAAGTTGCTGTATTCAGCCGGTTGCCATGAGCAAAGCGGCTTTCCCGGTAGAAACCGTCAGCATTGCCATCGGTACGCGGGAGTTTGCGCAGACGGACCTGGCCCTGTCGCTCCAGACCGAATCCCGTACGCTGAGTGTGGGCGATTATTGCCCGCATGTAACGATCGAACGCACGGAAAACATCGATTTTTGTGCAGGCGAATCCGTAGTGATCGATGGTGTAATCTACGACCAGCCAGGCACGGTGATCGATACCATTTTGAGCGCAAATGCCTGTGATACGGCGGTGACCTACGTACTGAGTTTGCTTCCGCAACCTGCCCGCGAAGTGACGCTCGAATTTTGTGCAGGAGAATCGGTGGAAATCGATGGCGTGAGTTACGACCAGCCGGGCACGGTGGTCATTACAGTGCCTGCGCAAACAGGTTGCGATACGACCGTCACGTATCACCTGAGTTTGCTTCCGCAACCAACCCTCGAGGTGACGCTCGAATTTTGTGCAGGAGAATCGGTGGAAATCGATGGCGTGAGTTACGACCAGCCGGGCACGGTGGTCGATACGCTGACGGCGCAAACAGGTTGCGATACCCTGGTGTTCTACCAACTTTCCTACATCACTTTGCCGCAGCCTTCGCAGGTGACCGTGCAATGCCCGGCCCCGGTGGTAGTGCAAGCGCCGGCCGGCGGCAGTTCGGCGGTGGTCAATTACAACCTGCCGACCGCTGCGACCGACTGCCCTTGTGGTACGGTCAGCCTGGAACTCGAACAGGGTTTTTTGTCCGACAATTCGTTTCCGCTCGGCCCCACCCAGGTCTGCTATCAGGCCGCTGATGAATGCGGCAATTCGTCCTCCTGCTGTTTCGCCGTGACGGTGGAAGCTACTGGTGTTGAGACGGCTTGCGACCTGAAAATCACGCCGTGCACCCGTTTCGAGATCCTGGGTATTTTTCAAAATTCAGCAGGTGAAAAGCGGTACCGCATGCGCATCACGAACACTTGTACGAGCGCGCTCAACTACGTTGCCTTCCAGTTGCCCGACGGGCTGACGGCCGGGTGGCCGGTCAACGCGAGCACCTACACCGCGCCTTCGGGTCGTACGTACAGCGTGCGCAATGCCAGTGCCGCGCCTTTCCATTCCATCCGTTTCAAAGCCCAGGGCACGGGTATTGCCGGCGGGCAGTCCGATATTTTTGAATACAGCCTGCCCGCGCAGGCCGATCCTGATTACGTGCTTGCGGCTGTGCGTCTTGAGTCGGGCGCCTGGTACGAAGCGCACCTCAATGTGTTCGGCTGTCCGGTGCAGACCCTCGTGGATCGCCCGATCGAGCGTGCATCCGACGGTTCGCAGGCCTTGCAGCCCGGGTTTTATCCCAACCCCGCGACGGATATTCTGCACGTCAATCTGTTGCGCTGGGCCGGTCAAACGGTCCGCATTCAGGTATTCGATGCGCTGGGCCGACAGGTGATCGACCGTGCTGAAAGCGCCGGCGCCACGCCTTTACAACTTGATCTTTCGGGGCTGCAAACAGGCGGCGTTTTTGTGCTGGTCGTTCGCGACGACAAGGGCGCGCAGCCGCTCGGGCGCTTTTTGCGCTTGTGATGGAAGTTGGGCAGTGCGGACGAGACCTTGCAGTTTTTAGAGGGAAATTTCCAATAAACCGGTATTTTGGCTGAAAGGATAGGGTGTTCTTTGCACTGTGAAAGCAGACACTTTTGAACAATTCAACCAATCAGCCATGCCAGTTATCAATGCTGCCTACGTCTTTCCGAGTCTGGACAAGTCAACCAAAATCCTGAGCATTTTTGTTGCTGTACAGGTCAAGAACAACTTTTACATCGACTTTTTAAAAACGGTACCGGCCATCCCGACCTCGGATCCGAGCACGGTTCGTTTCGACTTGAGCACATTGCCGTCGACCGCTACCGTGGCGCCTCCGACCTTGCAGACGCACAGGTTCACGCTGGATTTGAACGATCCCAAGTTCCAAAATTGCGACCGCTTCGACATGGTGGTCGACGGCGATGTATTCAATTCCACGCGTGTCTTTTTCGAAGATTGCGACACGCAAATACTCAAGATCGTGGGCGATATCGCCATAGATTGCCCTTATCTGGCCTTGCGCAAATCGGTGAATTCGCGGCTTCCCAAGGTGCTTATTCCGACCATTGATTGTGATTATACGTCCAGCGCTACCAAGCCGAACGAGGTGCCGCCCAGCAACGTGGCCCCGGCTCAGTCCAGTCAGATCGACATGGACAGAATGGTTTCAACCGCCTCTCTCGTGACGCTGCGCTGGCTCGAACCCAGTTCGATCAACGCCTATTCCTACTTGATCATCGGCAACATGGTGGAGGACTCTCCTTCCTACTTTTTCGAAGTGACGGCAACAACCCCTGCCGCCGCCGCAGGAGGAGGCCGGAAATCGAAGCAAAGGAGCGGCCGCACCGTTGCAATGACCATGTCTTTTTTCAAACGGATTTGCCTGTTCATCAAGAACCTGGTAGTGGGCTTTTTCAAATTCCTGATCTTGATCATCAGAAGGATTATCCACTTCATCATTCCCCGACCTAAAAAATAAAAGCAGCGCCTGACCGCCACGGCGGGACCTGACCCCTGCCCGCCTGTCGAGGTCAGGCCTGCTTTTTACCAAATGAACACCCTATTGCCTTGTCATGAAACAAATCCCGATTTTGGCCGGTATTCTGATCGGCAAGCTGCTGCTCGTGTCGGCAGTTGCCGCTCAGGATACTGCCTACATCAACCGCCTGAACAGCAGGGCTTTTAATCTGCGCGTTTCAAACCCCGACTCTTCCGAACAACTGGCCCGCGAGGCTTTGCAATTGTCGGAACCCTCCGCTTATTGGCGCGGTATCGGCACTTCGTGCCAGATTCTTGGCCTGCTTGCCGACGAACCCGACAGCGTTTCCGTTTTTTTCAAACGAGCCCTCCACGCGGTGCGCAACAATGGCGACAGCGTCAGGGTGGCCACCATCCTGCAGAGCTGGGCGGCGGTACAAAACGAGGCCGGCGATTATGAAGCGGCGCTTGCCAATTGCTTCGCAGCCCTCAAAATCATGGAAGATCCTTCGGCGCCGACTTTCGGGCCGATGAGCGCCGAAGACCGCCAGTTGAGGCTGGGCTTCATCCATATCCAGATTTCCAAAATTTATGCTGCACAGGCCGATGCCGCCAACGCGCTGCAGGCCGCGCATTCGGGTTGGACATTTTGCCGGCAAAGCCAGTCGCCCGCGGCCGACTGGAACGGAGAGTTCAACCTGGCCCAGCAGTATTTTGAGTTTGGCGACAGCCTCAACCATTTTGAAGACAGCGCGGTGTATCACTATCGCCGCCTGCTCGCGCGCCCGGCGATTCCCGGTGTTGACCTGTTCGACATCGCCAATGCAAGGCACAACCTCGCCCTGGTTCTCATTCACCAGGCCAACCCGGCGCTGAAAAATGAAACATGGGCCCTGCTCGATTCCTGCCGGCAGAATTATGCCGATATTGAAGATACGACGGGCCTGTACTACGTGGACATTCAGCGGGCGCACTGGGTGCTCAATTATATCGGCGACACCCGAAAGGCGATTTCAATGCTGGAAAACGTCTTGCCCAATTTTGACTGGCTCGACCCCGAAAAACAACTCGAAGTGCGGCTCCTGCTGGCCGATCTTTATATCCAGACCGGGCAGTTTCAGAAAGCGGCCCGATTGTACGACGAGGCTTTTATTCAAAATGACACGCTGCGCAACCAGGGTCTGCTCAACCAGATGCGCCTGCTCGAAAAACAACAGCATCAACTCGAATCGGCCCGGCAGGACGCGCTTTTACAACAGGAAAAAATCAAAAACCGGAACCTGACCATCGGCAGTATTTTGGCATTGCTGATGTTGGCAGGGGCGTTTTTGTGGCACAGGCGCAATACCCGCAAAAAACGAATCGCCTTGTTTGAAAAAATTCAGACGACCTCCCAAAAATACCTCGAAGACGTGCGGCGGGAAGAGCGTTATCAGTTGGGCCTCGAACTGCACGGCGAAATTGCCACCCCGCTGGCCTCCCTCGCCTGGGTCACCGAAACCCTGTTGTCCAAAACGGAGGCCGATAGCCCGGATCGTGGTATGGTCGAAATGTTGCACCGTTTTTTAAGAGAAAAAGCGGCTTTTGCACGGGACAAGTCGCATGCTCTTCGAGCTGGCGTCCCGGAAAAAAATACCGACCAGATGAACCTCGATTTCAGGCAGCATATCACCGATTTGTGTAGTCTGATTTCGGGCAACATCAATACGGCTTACAAGATCGATACGGAAAACCCGCCGCCCGCCGTTAAATTTCACCTCGGCCACGTCATCCAGGAACTGATTACCAACACGCTCAAATATGCCAAAGCTTCGCAATTGTCACTGAAAATCACCCAGATCGAACAGGAATTACACCTCGAATACTTTGACAACGGCGTGGGCATCGATAACGGAAAAAAAGGCGCGGGCATCGGCATGGAAGACATTTCCAGAAGGGTGGCCGAACTCGAAGGCCGCATCGAACAAATCGGCAACCGGGCGGAGGGCGGTTTTTATATCCACATCGTCGTGCCCGTTCCGCCGCATAAAACCGCGTGATCGTTTTTCATTACCCCCTGCAATTACATGACTGACCCTATCGGAATTTATATCGTTGACAACCAACCGATTGCCATTGAATGCCTGCGCGCCGTGCTGCGGACCGATCCCCGTTTCCGGATGGTCGGGTTTGCCAACAGCGGTGTGGAAGCGCTCGACGCCATCGGTCAGGTACACGGCGTCGATATCGTCCTGATGGACCTGCTTATGCCCACCCTCGATGGCATGGCGACCATGCAAAAACTTCGGGAAAAATACCCGGCGGCGGAGTATCAGATCGTCATGTTGTCGGTCGAGAATAACCTCAATACCGCTTTGCAATGCCTTGGCCTGGGTGCAGCGGGTTACTTGCTCCGCACCTCCGATTTTAGCCTTTTTACCGACCTTTTGGTCAAGTTGCACCTTCAGCGCAACTGCGTGGCGCTGGACCCCGATCTTGTTCGCCGGAAAAATGCCACCGCCAGCCCGGTTTTTGACGAACAGGAACTGAAAGTCATCGAACTCGCGCTGGACGAAAAAGACAGCGAAACGATCGCCGGCCAACTCAAATTCCGCACCAAGGGCGCCAACCCCAAACCCGACAAAACCCGCGTCGATTATATCCTGCGCGAGATCAAGGAACGCATGGGCGCCCGCAATCTCGCCGGCCTGGCCCGCTACGCACTCGAAAACTGGGTCGTACCCAACTACGTATTGCCGCGCCCCAACCCGCCGGCCATCCCTGTGTTCCCGATCGACCGGCAGCAAAAAGTACCCGTTTTTATCGTCGACGACGACATTATCCTGCTCAATGGCCTGCAAATCGCCTTGTCCAATTACCCCAACGCCCCTTCTATCGAAGTGGTGGGCACGGCGACCAACGCGGATCAATGCCTGGACGCCGTAGCCGCCTGGCTGCGCTCGCCCGAAGCGGCAGGCCATGACTGCCTGATTGTCATCATGGACATCGAAATGCCCGGCCGGATGGACGGCCTGGCCGCAACGGCCGTCCTGAGCGAACGGCATCCCGAGGTGCGGACGATCGTTTGCACCCTCCGCGATTCTTACCAAAGCGCCCGCGAGGCGCAGGCCAACGGTGCAAAAGCCTACGTAACCAAAAGCATGGACATGCAGGACCTGATCCGCGTGATCTGGGCAGTGTGGCACGGCGAAGAATACATCGGCGTGGGGTGCCCGCCGTCGGAAAGGACGTTTACCGACGAAGAAAGCCTGATCATCCAGATGGTCTGGGATCAACATACCAGCGAGGAAATCGCGCATGCGCTGGGCTGGGAAGACGAAAAAGCCAAAGACCGCGTGGATGCGCGCCGCCGCCGGATCATGCATAAAATGGGGGTGGACAATGTCGTTGGCATGATCAAATACATCTGGCTCAACCGCGTGTTCGACGGAGGCTGAAACCCAAATACGGGCTGCAGTTAATAGGGACAAACAGTCTATTTGCCGATTGCCGGGCCTGCTGATTACCCCGACTTTTGTACCTGTAATCGCAAATAAACACCGGACGCCAACTGCATTCCACTCCGTCAACATTAATTCTCAAGCCATGAAGCCATTACAGTTTACCATCGAACCCATCCCTCGTCCTGTACCGCTTACTGTCATCTTTGAGTTACCGTCAGAAATACCCCCAACCCCGGCGGCCTGACCCCAAAAACCCTGTATAACCCCAGCCCCAAGCCAAACCCCCAACCCCAAGCCAGAGACGGCGGCCCGCAACGGCCGCCGTTCTTTTTTTTCCGACGAGCAAGGTTGAGAGGGCTTCTACTCAACCGCCACCTTGCGCAGGGCGACCCTCCCGTCCGGACAGGTGATTCGCAAAAAATACAAGCCTGCGGGCAAATTTTCAACGTTCAGGTCCGCCCGGGTCGTGCCTTGCGCGCAGACCTGGGTCAATACCGGCCGCCCGTCGGCCTGAAATAGTTCGATCGTTCGAATCGCTTGATTGTCAATTTCATATACACTTAGTTGCTGACTGGCCGGGTTGGGCGCCACCACGATCCCCGGCTCTTTTTGTAGCGGCAGGACCGTGCCCGAAGCCGGCGGCGGACAATCGCCGATATTGTCGAGCAAAGCCTGGTATTTCGGCGCTGTGGAAAAATAGGGCCCCTGTTGATCGATGTCGCTGACGCTGCCCCAGGACCCGTAAATGCTTTCCTGACGACCCGCCAGTGAAAAATGCATGGCAAGTCGGGCGTCCCAACGGCGGATGGTGTCGATCACCTCGTCGTACAGGGCATAGATCTCGGGTGTGTACTGCGCGGCGTACATGGACTGGATGTAAGGCGGCACGGTGAAATTGGTAAAGTGCTGCCCGCCTTCGTAGTTGATCACCTCCTTGCCAAACAAATGCACCTGGTTGTAGTCGTTTTTGAAATATTGCTTGTTGCCGTACCAGGCGTTGCGGGCATTGGTCACCACGTCCTGGGCGGTAGAGGATGCGTCGAGCACGGGGTTGCCGCCGTTGCCGTGGTCGAGCCCGAAGTAGAAGGTCGGAGAGCCGAAGTCCCAGTCATCCTGATCGAGTTGGGAGAGGATGTGTTCGTTGAGGTAATTGTAGGTCGCCTGCATGCCCAGCACGCGTTTGACGCGGCCGCGTTGTTCGCCCCACACCTCGTGCCAGATCAGGAAGGTTCGGCGCGCTTTTTCGGCGTAAGCCCGGCCGTAGTTGAGGTTGTTGGGGCGGTGCTGGTCGTTGTAATGCGCCTGTGCGAAAATCCAGTTCCACACCTCGTTGCTGTATTCCAGATAAACGCTCAGGCCGGGATCGAGCTCATTTTTAAACAACGCAGCCATCTGGGTCACGTACGCCTCGTCGGCGGCATGCGGCACACAAATCCAGACGTCCTTGTGCGTTCGGTTGGCCAGTTCGATCATGACCTCGTAGGGTACGCCGAAGGGAGTGCCGTAGGTAAAATACGTGGTACTGCTGCGCTGGTCCCAGTGTTCGAGCGGGCTGCCGTTGGTGGCGCCCCAGTCCATGAACCGCAGGGCCGAAAAAGGTTCGATTTTATCCAGAAAGCCCTGGTAAAAAGGGTCGGCGTCGAGGTCGGCTGTTTCGTCGGCGAGGCGCAGCAGGCGGAAATTGCGCAGGTGGTCGGTCGCGTCGGAGACCGCGATGTCGATCCAGATATTGCCGCCGCTCGTCACGGTAAATTGCAGCCGGCCCGGCGTGTGGCTGTCGGTATTTACCCCCGAAGGAATGCCGAGCGAGCCTGTGCCATCGTACAGCAGCACGTAGGTTTGCCCGGGTTGAAGGTTGGCGTCGTCCGAAGAAATGATGTACCGAACCACCGTATTGCTGCCGGCAGAAGTTGTTTGAGGAATGTGGTCAGGGTAGCCGTTTTCATCAAAACTCATTTCATCCAGCACTGGAATGAACCAGCAGAAACAGTCGGGCGTGTACGGAATCGGTTCGGGGCGGACGTGCTTCATCAGGTTTTTCATGGGCCGCTCCACCACCCAGTCGGCAAAGCCCGACATGTTGGTGCCGATGCGCAGATTGCATGCGTCGGGCTCCCAGCCGGGGCAGCTGGCGCTGTCGGTGCGGATGTGGAGGGAAAAAGTATCGCGGCACCCTTCGCCGCTGCTCGCCGTAAACGTATAAATCCCGGCTGCCAGATCGTGGTATTCGTTGGCGGAGGCAGGCGGCACAATTTGTCCGTTCGGGCCGTGCAGACTGAAATTGTCGGCCATGCTCGAACTGATCCTGATCCGCCCGTTGTCCTGACCGCAGGCCGCCATGTTGAGCACGCTGAACGCGCTTTGGCAAGGGAACGCGCCGCTGGGATCGGTTATGGTAACGGTTTGATAAGCAGTGTGTTGCAGCCCCATATTGTCCGTGACCGTGAGCGCGACGACGATCTGGCCGAGGTCGGTGAAAGTATGCGCGGCCGTGGGGCCCGATACAAGCGGCGAGGCGTCGCCGAAGTTCCAGAGGTAGTCCAGCGGTCCGTTTTCAGGATCGAGGGATGCGCCCGCGTCGAAACTGACGCTCAGCGGCGCGGCGCCCGAGGCCGGCGCGGCGCTGAATGCGGCCACGGGTGGCAGGTTGATGCTGACGGTATTGTCGGGCGCCACGCAGGCGTAGCGGGTTGCCAGGCGCAGTTCGTCGAAAGCGCCGTTGCCGGGGTTGCTGCCCAGGTATAGCCCGGCGCTGCGCACCACGTTGCCCGTGCCGGCGCTTTGGCTCAGGGTGGGGGAGAGGGGCGGATTGTCGCCCAGCTCGGCCGGGTTGAGGTACAGATCGACATTAGTATTTCCCTGATTAAAAATAATACGCAGCACAAAAAAGGTACCGACGCCGGGCGTTACCGCTACGGGAGCGGGGTAGTAGTTGCCGTTCAGCCGGAGCGTCCAGCGGCGCTGTCCCGCGACATTGGAATTGGCGCTTCCAAAATAACCGGCTGCGATGTGTTGGGAGGCGCAATTGGTGCACCAGGGAATGTTGCCGTCGTTGTGCAGGTCGAGCCACACGGGTTCGTCGTTGTCGAGGTCTTTGCGCAGCAAAAAACTCACCCAGAGCGTGTCGCCGTAGGCCGTTCCGATGCCGTTTTGATCCTGCCCGACGTAGGCGTCAAAGGGGCCGTTTTCGGCGGTGGCCAGCCTTCTGCCGGCGGTGAGGTAGGCTTTTCCGCCGGTGGCATAGCGCCCCTGGGTCAGCAAAGCGCCGTAGTTCAGCGATCCCGCGGCGTTGACGGTCTGGTAGCCGGGTATGGTCGCGTCATTGACCTGCACATACCAGCCGGCGGCCCAGCCGGTGCCGCCAGCCTGGCCTTCGAGCGGCGAATTGGCGGGGTAATCGAAGCCGTCGTAAGCCAGGTAGAGGCAGGTTTGGGCGTAAAAAAGGGCGGGAAGGAGGAAAAAAAGCGGGATAAAGAGTCGTTTCATCGGAGAAGCGCGGAAACCGTCAAGCCAGTGTTGACGGCAGTTGATTCAATAATTTTTGCAATGACAGATCAGGGTGGGGCGCACGGATTTTTACAGCAATCGGCCCGACAATAATCATGTAAAGATGGGCGCCGTAACCTGTTTTTTTGCGAGGCGAAAGTATAAAGCACGAGGCTGGAAACCTTGTTTCCGCTTGAACAAGCGCCCGGCGCGTTCAATCGGGAAGTGTTTTCGCGCGACGGGTTGTATGGCGGCAGGGTATCTTTGTGGCCTTACTTGTTCCTACCATGCGCAGCGCGACCAAAATTTTCAACGACCCGGTGTACGGATTTGTATCGGTACCGCAGGGCCTGCTTCTCGACCTCATCGACCATCCCTGGTTTCAGCGCTTGCGCCGTATCCGTCAGCTGGGGCTGACCCATTACGTGTATCCCGGGGCTTTGCACACCCGCCTGCACCATGCGATGGGGGCGCTTCACCTGATGCGGGAGGCCATCGAGGTGCTTTGTGCAAAGGGCGTCGACATCACGCCCGAGGAAGCCGAGGCGGTCAGCGTCGCCATTCTGCTGCACGATATCGGGCACGGGCCTTTTTCCCACGCCCTCGAGCACACCCTGCTCGATCTGCACCATGAAGATATTTCCCTGCTGTTCATGGAGGCGCTCAACCTCGAATTCGGCGGTCGGCTCGGCCTGGCCATCGAAATTTTTACCGACCGTTACCCCAAAAAATTCCTCCATCAACTCGTGTCGGGCCAACTCGACATGGACCGCATGGACTACCTCAACCGCGACAGTTTTTTCGCGGGCGTGAGCGAGGGCGTGATCGGCTACGACCGCATTATCAAGATGCTGGCCGTGCACGACGGCGAACTGGTCGTGGAGGAAAAAGGGATTTACAGCGTGGAAAAATTCCTCATTGCCCGACGGTTGATGTACTGGCAGGTGTACCTGCACAAAACCGGCGTGGCTGCCGAGCAAATGCTGATCCGCACCCTCCAACGGGCACGCGAACTGGCGCTCGGCGGCGTTCGTTTTGCCGATGTGCCGCCCTCGCTGGGCTGGTTTTTATACCGGGCGCCCGACGACAATACCCCGCCTTCCGAACTCCTGCCCCGCTTCGCCCGCCTCGACGACACCGACATCGCCGCGGCCCTGAAAGTCTGGTCCGAAGCCGACGATTTTGTGCTGGCTTTTCTCTCCCGAGGTTTGCTCGACCGTCGTTTGTTCCGCCTCGAATGGCACAATACCCCGGTATCGGAGGCTTACACGGCCGCTATTCGCGACAATGTGGCCCGCCTGTATCCCGAAGCGCCGGTCGATTACCTCGTGTACGAAGGCAAGGAAAGCAACCGCGCCTACGACGATGCCCGCGAAACCATCAAAATCCGGTTCAACAACGGTCGCGTCCGGCCGATTACCGAATGTTCCGACGTGCCGGTGTACACCCAGTGGGTGACGAAATACTACGTTTGTTACCCGAAAAATGCCAGATGAAGAAGGCCGCATGACTGTGGGCTCTAATGCCTTTGCCCTAATTTTGCCCGACCTTGATCACCTGTTTTTAATCGTCCAAATTCCCAGTTTTACGCAATTGTTCTATCGTACAATGAGATACCTCCTCCCTTTTCTGCTCCTCGTTTCCATTCATTTATCGGCCCAAAACGGTGATGCGCCGCCCAACGCGCAACCGGGCAAATGTTATGCGAAATGTTTTATCCCCGACCGCTACGAAACGGTCAACCAGCAGTTGGAAATCCAGAAAGCCAACATGATGGCGATTCCCCAGCCGCCCGAACTTGAAACGGTCACCGAAAATGTCGTGGTGAAAGCCGCCGCGCAAAAACTGACCCCGATAGCCGCTGTTTTTGATACGGTAAAAGAAGAAGTGGTGGTCAAGGAAGCCTCCAAGCGGTATTTCACCGCCACGGCCGAATGGGACACCACTGGCGGCAAAGTCCGTATGAAGCCCGGCACCCAGCGCAACCTGACCATCACGGCCGAATACGCCACCGTGCAGGAGCAATACGTGATCAAGCCGGAACACGTCCGAATTGTGGTCGACCCGCCGGTCTGGGAAACCGTGGAAGAAGAGTATGAAATCGAGCCGGCTTACACGAAGTACAAAATCCTAGAACCGCAATATCAGTCGGTGACCGACCGCGCCGAAATCAGACCTGCCTCACTCAAATGGGTGCGCAAAAAAGCCGATGCCAACTGCCTGCAGGCCAACCCCGACGACTGCCTGGTGTGGTGCCTCGTCGAAATACCCGCAGAATATCAGGTGTACACCCGCAAGGTGTATGTCGGCTGCCCCGATTCCGGCCAAGCTGACAACGATTGCATCGTACCCATCGAAGTACCTGCCAAAAAAGGCAAACGCACCGTGCAGCGCCTGAAGTCGCCAGCCAAAGCCCGCGAAGAAATCGTGCCCGCCGAAACCCGCACCATCACCAAACGGGTCGTAAAAACACCGCCCGAAGAGCGCGAAAAACTGCCGGTAGAGTACCAGCTTGTCAGCGGTAAAGTGGTGGCCGTGCCGGCGCCGGTACGCATCGAGGAAGTGCCGGCCGAAACCATCACCGTCACCAAATACGTGCTGAAAAGCCCCGCGTCCATGCGCTCGGAAGACATTCCCGCCGAGATCAAACCCATGCAGATCAAAAAACTGAAGCCTTCCGTCACCAGTTTCGTCGAGACGCCGGCCCAGTATATTCCACTCACCAAACAAGTGCTGGTGCGCCCCGGCGGTTTCACCGAATGGCGCGAAGTTGTGTGCGATGAAAAAATCACCAACTACTCGATCAAGGAAATTCAGGAGGCGCTCAAAAAAGCAGGCTACGACCCCGGACCGCCCGACGGCAACATGGGCGGGCGCACCAAAGCGGCCCTGCTCCAGTTTCAGCAGGACAAAGGACTGCCCGTCGGAAATATCGACTACGAAACCCTTAAAGCACTTGGAGTTAACCTCTGAGCGCGGTCTGCCAAAATTTCCTTTTTGTTAATCCTTACCCGACGATTTGACAATTGGCGCGCTGTTTTTGAAAATTTGCACGGTTTTTGAACAGAAGCCCGTTACACAACGGGGGCTTCCCGTCTAAAACCAGTTTCTTATTGTTCCGAACACCATCACCTATCAGATATGGACAGTAACAGTCTGAATCAATACATGGTAGATTTTACGCTGCCGAGCGATTTGCCCGAAGAGTTTGTCAGCCGTATCCCCCAACAACGCAAAGCCGTCAACCGCCTGCTCAGCGAAGGCAAGTTGCTCAACTACGCCCTCTCGCTGGAAGACGCCAAACTCTGGGCGGTATTTGCCGCCGCTTCCGAAGCCGAACTGATGGAAATGGTGTCGAGCCTGCCGCTCACCCGTTTTATGAAGGTCCGCATCAGCGAGCTGACGTTTTTCGATGCCGCACACCCCATGGCGCCGGCTTTTTCGGCCAATTAAGGTTTGATCACCACAACTGCCCTTTAAAAAGGAGGCCGTCTCATAAGTCCTTTTGCTCAAAATCCTGCAAAATTTAATTTTAAATCGCGGCCAACTGACGGGGTGACTCAAAGTCACCCCGTCAGTAATAATGACGGCCCGTTCTTCATTTATACGCCCGTTTTTACCAGTTTTAACACGGCTGTTCCCGAGGGCGTTTTTATTTCAAGAAAATAAAAACCGCTCGCCTCGGGCGGATGCAGGCTGAACTGGTTCAGCCCTTTTCCTGCAACAAAACTTTCCTGCCCCTGCAACTGTCCCGCGGCATTTATCCAGCGCAACACCACGTTTTCGGCCGAGCCGGCCAGGTATTCCAGTCGGCAATCCGTCGTGAACGGGTTGGGGCCCACCCGCACGTTTTTGTCAAAATCAGGGTCGGGCGTCGGGTAAATCCGCTCGATCATGGCTTTTTCTTCCGAAGAAAGCGCCGAATCGTCGAGTGTGCCGCCCAGCAGGTGAACGGCCAGGCGCATGTCGGGTGCGTAGCGGTTGGTCAGCCAGGCATTCGGGGAAAAATGAAGGAGCGAACCCGAGTGCAGCTCCACGACGACCGGGAGCGCATTGCCGTCGGCGCTGCAGTCTGACATCTGAAGCACGGCATCAAGGTCGAGCGTGGCGCCGGCTTCCAGCACGATGCGGGCGCCGCCGCAAAAGGCGAGCATGCCGGCGCCATGATTGCCGTAGTTGAGCACGGCGTCTTTTCCCACCCGCAGCACGCTGCTGTCGCGAAACTGCATGCACGACATGGGGTGATTGACCTCCACGGCGCCGCCGAGGTGTCGGTATTCGTCCTGATTGCCGAATATCACGTCGAGCCAGTTGATGCACCAGTTGCCCCCGTTGTTTTTCAAAACGGCCGTGTGCCGGATGGAATCGCTGCCGTTGACCAGGGCCCCCCTGATATAGGTAAAAGGTTGAAATTCAAGCGTTTCGTATGTTTCAACGTTTAGCACTATGGTTTGTGGCGCATCGGCATTGGGTGTTGGGATGAATTCAATCCACGTGGGGTGAAGCGCGTCGGGATAGGTGGTGTCGTCGTGCAAGGCAAGAAAATTAGAGGGGTTCCAGCCATCGGCAGTTTGATAGATCGGCACTTCGTAAAAGCTCCCGTTCCAGTTGAAAGGCTCCGCGACCACGGCATGGAGATAGGCCGGCGGGTTCCAGAGCGGCTCGATTTGGTTGCTTTGAAGTTCCAGGGTGTAGCCGGTCAGATTGGCCGTCGAATCGAAGCTGAACTTCAGGATGTATTGCCGGAGGCTTTGGTCTGTAAAATACTCCGTCGGCAGGCAGGCCGTTACGCTCGGCGGGCCGAAGTAGCCGGTCGGCATGCCAGCATGCCAACGCATCGCGGCTCCCGTGTTGCCGGCCGAATCGGGAATGGTAACGCCCAGCCAGACGCCCGTACAGAGGCCATCGGGGCAGTTGGTACCGAACCGAAGCGGCATGGTGTCGGGCAGGAGCACCGCGTTAGAACTGACGGAATAAAGAAAATTGGGCTGGAGGAAAACGGGGTCTGAAACAAAAGAATCGAGCAATGCGCGCACAAAAAGCGGTTCCTCGGGGTTGAGCTGAGCCAGGTCGATCCGAGCATTCCAGGGGACGGTGGTGTAGGCCGTCAGGCACACGGAAGAATCGCGCGGGCCATCCCAGAAGCCGTTGGTGGTCTGGTAAATTTCCCAGTTGGAGGGCTGCTGGATAATGACAGTCGAATCATAAGGACAGATGCGGGTTTCCAGCGGTACGAAAAGATAGTTGGGAAGGAATTGGGCGGCAATGCGAAACTGGACGAGCAAGCTCGCCAGTACAATGAACAGGTAGCGCATAAAGTTGGTCAGTTTAGTTTTGAGTGTCTGAATCGCGGACTCAAATATACCTTCCAGCCGCGCGGCAACCTATTGTTCAAAGGCCAGTTGGCGACACATCGCATCAGCAATCTGCTCTTTTGCCTGAATTGGTCATTTTTGCCGCATGAAACGAATCCTCGTTGCCCTGTTCGTGCTCCTCGCGGCTTGTCCGGCCGCGCTCCCGGCGCAAAAACGCCAGACCTTCACGCCCGATGAAGTGCGGGCCGACCTGATTTTTTTACAGGAAGCCCTCTACCGGGGCCACCCTGGAGTGTTCAAATACAGCCCGCGCGATTCGATGGACGCTTTTTTTCAAAAATTGCGCGACCGCCTGCCCGCCGACTCGTTGTCGCGCAACCAGGCGCAGTTGCTCATCCGGCTGGCGGTCGCCAACGTGCGCGACGGGCACACTTCCGTGGAAACGCCTTTTTACGACGAAGATACCGAGGTGCTCCCGCTAACCATTCAGGTGATTGATGACAAGGCATTCATTATCAAAGACTACGCTGGCGATACCCTGAGCTGGCGGGGCGCCGAACTGCGGTCCGTCAACGGTATTCCGGCGCGCACGGTCATTGTGATCGGGCGCCTGATCGCATTTGGCGACGGGTATTCCGATGCTTTCCGCGACGTGTCGGCATCCGTGTTTTTTGCCCGCAACTTCAGGCTGCTTTTCGGTACGCCCAGAGAAAACAGGGTGGAACTCGGCTGGCCCGACGGGCGTATCGAAACCCGCCGGCTCCTGTCGCGTCCGAGAAAAGACATTCTCGCCCTGCAAGCGGTCGGGACGGCTAACCCCAATCTGCCCCGGCCGGTGTTTCGCTCGGGCGATATGGCGCTGTTTCGCGACACCCTTTACCCCGATCTGGCCATTTTGCAAATGGGCAGTTTCCCGGGCAAACACTACATGGGTTTTTACAGAAAAACCTTTCGCTGGCTCCGGCAGCAGCACATTCAGCATTTGGTGATCGATCTGAGGTTTAATACCGGCGGCAACCTCGGCAACCTCGAAACCTTGCTGGAGCACCTGCTGGACGAGCCTACCAGCTACCAGTACGAGCGCCGGCGGCGGGTCAATATGGGCCCGTGGTTTAACCCGAAAGCCAGATTTATGAAAGGGCTGGTATGGCTGAAACTGGACGTATTTCCGGGGTATCGGCACGGGCGGAAGGATGGTCTGAAAATCCGGCGGCGGCACATAAAGCCCCGTCGCAAACACAATTTTGACGGAGCGGTGTACGTGTTGACCAATGGCTGGTCGTTTTCGTCGGCCAGTATGGCGGCCAGTTTTTTGAAATATCGAGGCGGCGCCACGGTGATCGGGGCCGAAACCGGCGGGGGCGCCACGGGCAATTGCGGCGGAGGTTATCCGCTTTTGGTATTGCCGCATACGGGCATCAAAATCAGGTTTCCGCTGAATTATGTGCGGTACGATGTCGGGCAACCTAATAAGGGGCGGGGCGTGTTGCCCGACTGGCCCGTGGAATACCGGGTGGAAGATGTGTTGAAACGGAAGGATCTGGAGATGGAGCAGGTGTATAAGTTGTTGAAAAAGAAATAATTAAATTTTTTGAACATTAAAAAGACCCAAATTGCCCCCAACAATTATTTGTCGAGACAAAATGATTGTCGAAAAAAAAATGCAGTAAGTGAAAAAAACACCGGTATAACCTACTTTTGTCGCCTAATTGGACTTTAATCCTTGTAATCCGTATTCATAATCTCATGACATCTTTGGCGTCTCTTGCCTCTTAGTTGCCAAGCTGTCCAGCTCGTCCGGAGAAGATCGTACTCCCTACCTCATCCTCCTGGCAACATCATCCTACCAAAGTGTCAATTTAAAAAGCAGTGGCAGACCTGCTGTGGTCAGGTCTGATCCTTGTGTGTTTCATTGGTTACCTCATGTCTTCAAAAATTTATTTTGAGGCAGGGGTGCTGTGATATATTGTTATAAATCAATCGTTTACCCGTAATCGTAAACTCGTGAAAAATGAGGACTAGTTACTTCAAACAAAGTTTTGCAACCCGCTTGCAGCTTGTCGGAACAACAGTCGTTTTCGTCCTGGCGATATGCCTGGGCGGGGCTGTTTCGGCGTCTGCACAAACGAGCATTCTGCCTTCGGAAGAGGCTCTACAGTCGCAACACTGGAAAACCAACGCCGATGTAACCGCAGTGCTCTCTGCGGAACACGCTGTGGTGGCGCCGCTGATTGCCGACCCGAACGTGCAGCCTGTCGACAAGGCTACCTACAAGGCGTACAACCGTCTGCTCACTTACATGGAAAATGACCTGCCTGGCGGCGATCCGATGCCTGTGATTGCCATGACCAGTTTCAAGCAGGTTCTGGAAGAAGCTCCTGCCGATGGAGAAATCAAGGAAATGCACGAAGGCATTTTCAGGCAGTATTTCGACCAGTTGATGGAAAAACTTACGACCGTAGATGCCCCGACTCCGGTGCCTGCTGTCGGCCAGTAAGCCATTCTGCCCATCCTTTTATCAGAACGTTTTTTTAATTCTTCTCTTTAATTCTCATGAAAGAATTATACACATTTTCCAATCGCTGTTTCAGCGCCCTGCGCAGCACCTTGCCCGTTGTACTGGGGCTGGTGTTTTTGGCTTTCAGCCAGCAGGCATCGGCACAGCTCATCAATCCCGCCGCGGAAGGGGGCTTTGAAAACGGCACGACCTTCGCCGCCAACGGCTGGTCGAGCGACAACGGTACGGCCCTGAATACCTGGGTGCTCGGTACTGTCCCGCCCGGGTTTAGCAACCGCGTCGCGTTCGTGACCAACGACGGCGGAACCTCCTGGGCTTACACCAACTCCAACACATCGGTGGTGCATTTCTGGCGGGATGTAACTTTCCCCGCCGGTCAGACCAACATCAACCTGTCGTTCAACTGGCAGGCTTTGGGCGAGACCTCGAGCTTCGATGCCTTGATGGTCAGCATTGCACCTACGTCCTACACCCCGACTGCGTCGACGACCAGCCTGGGTACCGGTGTGCTGGCTGCGCCGGCGATCACGCTGGGGCAGTTCTGGAACGTCGGCACGGTACAGACGGCCAATCTTACGCTTTCGTCTACACAGATCGGCAACTGCTCGGCTGCCGCTACCTGGCGCCTGATCTTTACCTGGAAAAACGACGGCTCCCTGGGCACTTCTCCCCCGATTGCCATCGACAATATTTCACTGACCGCCACGGCGCCTGCCGCGCCCATTGCCGCCGGTACATATAGCGTTGGCCCGGGTGGCGCCTACCTCACCCTCACGGCTGCCGTCAATGACGTGAATGTCCGCGGCGTGAGCGGCCCCGTAGTGCTCGAACTCAATAACCTGTACACCAGCGCATCGGAAACTTTCCCGATTTCGCTCGGCCCGAACAACTCCTGCGCTGCCCCGACGGCCGCCAACACGGTGACCATCCGTCCGGCTGCCGGCGCCCCGCTGCTCTCCATCGTCGGCGCCAACGCCGGCCCGACCATCGATTTTAACGGTGGCAACTGGTGGCGTATCGACGGCCGTCCCGGTGGTGTGGGCACGACCAAAGGTTTGGTCATTTCCAACACCAATACCACCGGCCAGGCCATCCGCCTGATCAACGATGCGTCCAACAACATCGTGCGCTACTGCGATGTGCAGGGCGTGAACACCTCCACGGCGAACGGGGTGATTTTGTTCAGCACCACCACCGGCACGACCGGCAACGACAACAACCTGATCGAGTTCTGCGATGTGCACGAAGGCGCTACCACGCCGACCAACTGTATCTTCAACTCCGGTACGAGCACAACGTTAGCGCAATACAACAGCAACAACACGATCGCCAATTGTAACATTTACAACTGGTTCCTTTCCTCCAGCACCTCGCTGGGTATTTCGTTGAGCACGGCAAGTACCGACTGGACCATCAATGGAAACAGTTTCTACCAGACGATGGCGCGCACCCTGGCCGCCGCCCAGTTCAGTGCGGTCAACATATCCAATACATTAGGTAACAACTTTGTCGTCACCAACAACTTCATCGGCGGTTCCGCTCCTTTGTGCGGCAGCACGGCCATGACGCTTACCGGCGCCGGTAACTTCCGGGGCTTCAATATGACGGTAGGCGCCGGCACTACGCTGGTGCAGGGCAATACTTTCCAGAACATCAACCTGACAACGAGCAACGCCACCAACTTCAATGGCGCGTTGTTGCTCGGCCAGGGCAATTTCGTGGTCAACAACAACACGATCGGCAGCCTGACGGCCAACGGCAACATTGCGGTGACCTCAGCCGCCGGCTCTACGTTCGTGTTCAACGGCATTATCCTCGGCGGTACCTCACCGACCAATACCTCCTCGATCACCAACAACAACATCGGGGGTATCAGTCTCACGGTGACGGGCGCTCCGGCTACCCCGGGTACGATCCGCGGTATTTCCGTCCAGGGTACGACGACCAACCACAACTACATCATCACGGGTAATACCATCGGCAGCACAACGGTTGCCAACAATATTACCATGGACGGCAATAGCGGTGGCTTTGGTATTGTGTCGTTCTCGACCGCCCTCAACCAGGTTATTTCCAACAACACCATTTCCAATATCACGTCTACCAATGCCGGTACGACAACGGTTCTGTGGGGGATATTGGCCCAGGGCGGCACGACTGCAGGCAGCCTGACCGGCACTTATACCTTGACCGGAAATACGGTGCAAAACCTGACCTGCGGCACGGGCAATACGGCCAGTTATTCCCTGAACGGGATTCAAACCAACGGCAACAATGCCATTGTAGGCGCGAATACCATTCAGCAAAACGTTGTTCGCAACCTTGCGGCCAGCAATACCGCTGCCTCGACCAACGTGGCCGGCCTCGTGATCGTTCATTCGCTGACCACCACCAACCTTGTGGCGCGCAACCTCGTTCACAGCCTCACCATGGCTACCACGACCAATGCGGGCACCACGACCGGCATCCTTCTTGCCGGCGGCAGCTCCAATGTTGAAAACAACATGGTGCGCCTCGGTGTGGATGGTACCGGTGCAGGTATCACCAGCGGCTACGGCATGGTGGGCATTCTGGAAGGCGCCGGCAATAACAACGTGCGCTTCAACAGCGTGTACATCGGTGGCTCGGGCGTGAGTGCGGGTACTTCCAACACCTTCGCATTTGCCAGCACGGTAACAACCGGCACGCGCAACTACACCAGCAATATCTTCTTCAACGCGCGCTCCAATGGCGCGGGTACAGGCAAGCACTACGCCATGTCCATTGGCGGCACGGCTGCCAACCCGGCCGGTGTGGCCAGCAACTACAACGACCTGTTTGTCAACGGCACGGGCGGTTTGATAGGCCTGTTCAATGCCACGGACCAAGCCACAATCGCGGCCTGGCGCACGGCTACGGGCAACGACTTCCAGAGCGTCAACGGCGATCCGCAATTCATCAACCCCACTGGCAACACCGCCTCGGTTGATCTGCACATCCAGGCTGCTACGCCCACAGTAGTGGAGGCCGCCGGCCAGCCTGTCGCTGCCGTCACGGCCGACTACGACGGCCAGACCCGCGCTTCGCTGACCCCGACGGATATCGGCGCCGACGCCGGCAACTTCCTGCTCTCCGACGTGGCGCCTCCCGGTATCGGCTACACGCCGCTGATCGGCGCCTGCGGCACCAGCGATTTTGTGCTGAACAACGTCAATATCACCGACGGTACGGGTATCCCGACTATGGGCGCCTTGATCCCGCGTATTTACTTCCGTAAAAACGCAGGCAGCTGGTTCTCCCGTCCGGGCGTTCAGGCCGGCGGTACGGCGACCAACAGCACCTGGAACTTCACCATCGTCGTAGCCGACATGGGCGGCGTAGTCGCAGGTGACATTGTGGATTACTACGTCATTGCCCAGGACAACCTCGGTAACGTCGGCTCAAATCCTGGCGGCGTCGTAGCGACCAACGTCAACACGGTAACCACGCACCCGGTCACCCCCAACAGCATGACGGTAACGGCGACCCTCAGCGGCACCTACACCGTTGGCTTCGGTGGCAACTACGCCACCCTGACCGCTGCCGTGGCCGATTACAACACCAAATGTATCGGCGGCCCGATCGTGTTCACCCTCACGGATGCAACATATGCCGGGGAAACTTTCCCGATCACGATCAACGCCAACAGCTACGCCAGCTCGACCAACACGCTGACGATCAAACCGGCTGCCGGCAACAATGCCACGATTTCCGGTACTTCCGCCACCGGCCTGATCGTGCTCAACGGCGCCGACTGGGTCATCATCAACGGCAGCAACGGCAATACGCCGAACACCATCTGCCCGCCCTCGTCGGCAACCCGCAACCTGACGCTGACCAACACCAGCACCAGCACGACGAGTGCCGTTGTCTGGCTGCAAAACGTGGCTTCGACGACCAATGGCGCGAGCAACAACCAGGTGATCAACTGCAATATCTCGGGCAACGGTCCGCTCCAGACTTTGTGCGGCATCGGTTCGGGCAACCCGACCATCGGTACGGCCAGCCTCGGTAACAACAACAACAACAACTCTTTCATCAACAACAATATCAGCAATGCGCAGTACGGCGTTATTTCGCAGGGTAACAGCGCATTCAACAAAAACACCGGCAACGTCATCAACCAAAACCTGATGAATACCGCCGCGCCGGCCAACCTGGCTACCGGCGGTGTATTTGTCACGTTTGAAGACAATATCGTCATCTCCGGCAATAATATTTCCGGTATGTCGCAGACGTCCTCGCCCGACGTAGTTGGTATCAATGTCGGTTTCCTGCACAGCGGCATCCTTGTTTCGACTTTTGCCGGCAACGAATGCACCAACGTAACCATCACCAACAATATCATCGGGTCGGTGGTCAACAGCGGTTCGTTCTCCGCAGCGGGTATTGCCATGGCGGCTACTTCGTCGGGCACCTCGCTGATCGCCAATAACATGATCTCGGGCGTTGCGGCCAACGGTACCGCCAGCGACTTCGGCGCCGGCATCATACTCGGTGGCAGTGTTAGCGGCGCCACGATCAACGTGTTCTACAACAGCGTTTCCATGCAGGGCACGATTACGGGTACCTCTACCGCTACTACCGGTTCCGTCGCACTGGCTTATACCAACAATGCGTCGCCCAGCAACCTGAACATTCGCAACAACATCCTGAGCAATACCCAGGCTGCCAATGCGGGTTCGACACAGCGTCATTCCGCTATCGCACTGGCTTACTCGGGCCCGCTGGGCAACTATACCGGTCTGATTTCCAATAACAACGACCTGTATGCTGCCGGCCCTGGCCCCGGTTCTTACCATGTCGGCATCGTCGGCGGTATCGCCGCCGGCCCGACCCGTACCACCCTTGCCAACTGGCAAACGGAAACCGGTCGCGATGCCAACTCTTTCTCGGTGCAGCCGAACTTCGTGTCGGCAACCGATCTGCACCTCGTGACTACGAGCAACCAATGCCTTGATGGCGGCGGTGCACCGATCTCGGTAACCACCGATATCGATTGCCAGACGCGCAACGCTTCCATCCCTGACATTGGCGCCGATGAATTTACCAACCCGAACCTGACGATCACTGTTGCCGAAACCTCGGGTACGCCCAATGATGGTGTAATCTGCTCCGGCTCGCAAGTGATTATTACGGCAAACGGCGGCGGTACCTACCTGTGGAGCCCGGGCGGCGCTACAACGGCATCGATCACCGTAACGCCCACGGCCACGACGACCTACACCGTCACCGTGACCAACGGTACTTGCACCGACGTGATGACCCAGGTCATCACGGTGAATGTTTCGCCGAGCCTCAGCGCAGTCTTTACTCAGCCGACGACCTGTGTATCCGCCAATGGCGCCATCGATCTGACGGTAACCAACGGCGGTACCTATACCGTCAACTGGGCTGATCTCCCCGGCACCAACGATCCCGAAGACCGCACCGGTCTGATCGTCGGCACCTACAACGTTACGGTGACCAACACGACGACCGGCTGCACAACCTCGGACTCTTATGTCCTGACCGGCCCGGGCGGTTGCGATGTTTGCCCGACTATCCCGAATGTGAGTGTAAGCCCGAGCCCGACCTGCGTCAACGCCACCTTTACGCTGACGTCGACCGGTCTGACCAATATGGGCAATACCTACGGCATCATTTTCAAATATTTTGCCGCTGCGACCGCCACGCCTTATACCGGTGGTACAGTGCTCGCTACGGTACCCAATGGCTCACTGGGCGCTGGCGGCACCTCGGCAATGGCAACGGCCTCGCTGCCGACGACCGGCACTTATTTCATTTACGCCATCCTGACCCCCACGCCGAACGACCCGGCCTGTCGTCCTTCTGCCACCACGACCCTCGTGGTCAATGCCCTGCCGACGCCGGGCACAACCGTGGCTGAAACTTCCGGTACGACCAACAACGACGGTATCATCTGTGTTGGCGCTTCGGCAACCATCACGGCTACTGGCGGTACGTCGTATCTGTGGAGCACGCTGGCAACAACAGCTGCAATCACGGTAACGCCGACTACAACGACGACCTATACGGTGACGGTAACCAATATCAATGGTTGCTCGGCCACTACTACCCGCGTGATTACGGTCAACCCGCTCCCAACGCTCTTCACTGTAACCGGCGGGGGCTCCTTCTGTACCGGCGGCCCGGGCCTTCCGGTTGGTTTGAGCGGTTCGCAAACCGGTGTAAACTACCAGTTGCAAATCAACGGTGTCAACAACGGCGCTCCGGTGGCTGGCACGGGTAGCGCATTCAATTTTGGAACCTATACAACTGTCGGTACCTACACCGTGGTGGCCAGTTCCACTTCAAGCGGCTGTTCGACCAGCATGACGGGATCTGTTTCGATTGCTACTTTCAACTGTAATATCAGCATCAGCGACCCCTGCGTTTGTCTGAACAACGCCACGACGCTGACCAACGGTCAGTTCAGCGAGACGATCAAGGTAAATGCTCCGGCCGGCCAAACCTGGACAGTCCAGACGGTTAACGGTCTGTACTCCACGATCAGCCCGCCCCCGGCAGCTCCTCCGATCGCAATCACGGTCGGTACGCCGCTGGCTTATATTGGCAACAATATGTATCAGTTGCAAGGCCGTCACGTAGATGCTATTGGCTATACGGTTACGGTGGTGAACCAGGCAGGTGTCAGCTTGTCAATTGGCAACAGCTGCCAGTACCCGAACCCTGCAATTACTTCGAATCTTTCTAATGACTTGTGCGTATTCTCCGATCCGGTCGATCTGACGGGTAACCCGGGCGACGGCAACTTCGTATCGGCCGTGTTTACGGTCAATGGTGTTCAAACCAACACCTTCGATCCGAGCCAGGGCCCGGGCCAGTACGAGATCGTTTACACGGTCGACGGCGGCTTGCCCAAGGCAGCCAACAACAACGACCCGGGTTGCGTACAATCGATCAAAACCTACGTTCAGGTGGTAACCACCCCGTCCTCGCTGGTGTGCAACGACTTTGTTTATGTCTCGGTGGACGAGAACTGCGAAGCGGAGATCAACCCGGACATGGTGCTGGAGGGCACTTACGGCTGCTACGATGACTACCTCGTTGAACTGGATAAAACCGTACCCTTCGGCAACGGTCCGTGGGTGCCGGGTTTTGTAAATGCCAACGACATTGGCAAGACCTATCAGGTGCGGGTAACGCACCTGGTGAGCGGCAACAAATGCTGGGGTAACCTCAAAGTGGAAGACAAACTTGCACCGGTGCTGACTTGCCACGACATCGACCTGAACTGCGCCATTACACAATACGACCCGGCTTACCTGAACGACGTGCTGGGCATTCTGACGGCTTACCCGGATGTTTACGAGAACTGCGGACCGTACACGCTGACCTACTCGGATACGTGGTACGACACCCCCTGCAATGATCCGAACGACCTTTCGGCTTATGTGAAACGGGTGTGGGTAGCCACCGATGCTTCGAACAACACGGCATCGTGCACGCAGTACATCTACTTCGAACGCCTGCACGT
>JBGAHL010000027.1:0-75896 GCA_044226205.1 Saprospiraceae bacterium | reverse complement strand
CAGCAACGACAATTGCGGCATCGAAACCCGGACGATCGACGTATCGGCATTCGACTGCACCGACCTGGGCGATCAAAACGTGACGCTGACGGTGACCGACGACGCGGGCAATGCCTCCGTATGTGTCGCCACGGTGAGCGTTGCAGACAATCTTGCACCCACATTTACCTGCCCTGCTGCGCAAACGGCCAGCAGTTGCGACGCGCTGGTGCCCGATCTGACGGCGCTGGTGACGGATGAAACGGACAATTGCGGAGTCGCATCGGTGACCCAGAACCCGGTAGCCGGCACGGACTTCGGCAATGCCAGCGGCGGCTCAATCGACGTGACGATCACGGTGAGCGACGCCTCGGGCAACACGGCAACCTGCGTGGTCAGCGTGACGATCGATGATGATACGGCGCCTGTGTTCGCCAATTGTCCGACAAACATGGTTATGGTGGCAAATGACCCGGATCAATGCAGCGGGAAAATCAACTGGACGGCTCCTGTGGCCACCGACAACTGCGGCGCTGTAACCGTTACACAAACTGCCGGCCCTCTCTCCGGAACAGTGGTGCCTGTTGGCGCTCCTGCGACGATAACCTACACCGCTACGGACGCAGCCGGAAACGCTGCAAATTGTGTATTCCAGATTCAGGTAGTGGATACTCAATTACCGGAATTTGATGCCGACATCGTTATGCCGGGCGACATCACGGTGAATTGTGGTCAGATACCGCCGCCTTTCGTATTAACCAACAGCGATGTACACGATAATTGCACTACTTCGCAAAACCTGGTCATCAGCTTTATGGAAATGAGCACACCCAATGCTCCCAACCCATGCGGCAACACGAATTTCTCGCTTACCCGCACCTGGAAAGTGACGGATGCTGCCGGTAACATGCTGGTACACGAGCAACACATTACCGTGCTCGATACCCAGGCGCCGATCGCAGTTTGCCAGAATATCACGGTTACCTTGAACGATTTGGGACAAGTGACTATCACGCCTTTACAGATCAATAACGGTTCGTCTGATAATTGTATTCCTGCTCAAAGCCTCAATCTTGCATTGAACCAAACCCTCTTTACCTGTGCAAACCTGGGAGAGAATACAGTTACGCTTACCGTGACGGATGCCTGCGGCAACTTTGCAACCTGTACGGCTGTGGTGACTGTCTTGCAAGGCAATGCCCCCTGTGCACCGCAATACGATGTGGAAGGCTCCGATCCATGTGTTTGTCTGAATAATGCCACGAATCTGGACAATGGCCAATTCAGCGAATTTATCCAGATTAAATCGCTGGCCAACCAGACCTGGATGATTCAGTCGGTTACCAACCTCTACTCGGCTGCCAGCCCCAACCCGCCAGCAGCACCGCTACCCGTTTCGGCCGGAACCCTGTTGACGCCCGGCAACCTCGATGGCGTAAACAACGACGGGGATGGCTTGACGGATGAAGCCGACGAGAATATCTACTATACGTTCCTGGGACGCCATGTCGACGGCATTGGTTATAGCGCCACATTTGTCAATAACCTGAACCAGTCTTTGGTCATTGCCAATAAATGCTATTATCCCACACCCGTCTTTGGCAATCTCGGCACTGACCCATTCTGTCTCAATACGCCGCCTTTTGCGATCGATGTACATGATGCCAATGGCGCGCAGGGAGTTGTGACGCAAATAACGGTGAATGGGATGGCTACAAACATCTTCGATGCAGCGGCTCTGGGCGAAGGCATTCATACTGTTACTGCAATTTTTGATGCCGCAGATGCTCAACCCTTTACGGTGGTAAATGGCCAAACGGTCGCCGGCTCGGATGCCGCCGCCAAAGCGGACCCCGGATGCGAGCAGAAAGTATCGATCTATGTCCAAATCGTCGGTACGCCCAGTTCGCTGGTCTGCAACGATCTGGTACACGTATCGCTGGATGCCGATTGTGAAGAAACGATCGGTCCCGACGACGTTCTGGAAGGCACTTACTACTGCTTCGACGACTACATCGTGGAAGTGGACAAGACGCCGCCTTACGGCAACGGCCCATGGGAACCCGCGCACTTCACAGCCGCCGACCTGGGTAAAACCTATGCCTACCACGTGGTACACGCCATCGGTGGCAATATCTGCTGGGGCAATATCAAGATCGAGGACAAACTGGCGCCCGCGCTGGATTGCCCCAACGATATCACCATTGCATGCAGCGAATCCACCGACGTCAGCCACACGGGCAACGTAGCCATCGAGGACTGCTCGACCACGACGACCCAGATCGACGACGAAATCGTGAACAACGGCGATTGCAGCGACCCGCGCCAGATCATCACCCGCACGTTTATCGTGACGGATGCCTGGGGCAACCAGTCTACCTGCTCGCAGACGATCACGGTGCTGCCCTTCGACCTGGATGACGTCATTTTCCCCGACGACATTACGATCGATTGCGAAGCCTTGTATAACAACCCGAACGCCACCGCGCCGGCCAATACCGGCAACCCGTCGATCAACGGCGCTTCGATCACCGGCAGCGTACTGTGCGACTCGAAAGTGAATTACACGGATACCTACTACGACGGTTGCGAAGGCACCTTTACGATTCTTCGTGTATGGAGCGTGCTCAGCGACTGTCTGCCGGTCGGCCCGAACAACCCGGTTGCGCATACGCAACGCATTGAAGTAGAAGACGTACACGGTCCTCAATTTGCCTGTCCGCCAGCGGTAACAGTTTCGACGGATCCGTTCAACTGCTGCGCGACGGCAGCGCTGCCCGACATGATTGTGTCGGAAGGCTGCTCGAACATCAGCGACCTGGAAGCCAAAGTGACGGGTACCAACCCGGCCAACGGTAACATCATCACCTTCACGGTGCCGGGTTACCTGACCGACTTCCCGGGCAACAACTACTGGACGCCGGATACCCTGGCGGTATTCGACTACACCTCCTGCCTGCCGCTGGGCGACTACACCGTGCGCTACACGGCATCCGACCAGTGCGGCAACGTATCGACCTGTCAGTTCGTCCTGACGGTGGCCGATCTGGTGCCGCCGGTGGTGGCCTGCCAGGAAGTGACCCAGGTGTCTATCGGCGCCGGTGGTCAGGTAGAAGTGCTGGCCTCGTCCTTCGATTCGGATACCTACGACAACTGCTGCCTGGATTCGCTGCTGGTGCGCCGCATGGGCACGATCTGCGGCGATACCATCCCGGACGACTTCGATCCCTCGGTGTTCTTCTGCTGCGACGACATCGGCGACACCGTACAGGTCATCATGCGCGCCACGGACTGCCACGGCAACTACAACGAATGTATGATTCAGGTCCTGGTGGAAGACAAGGTTAAACCGGTGTGCAGTGCCCCGGCGAACACCACGGTATCCTGCGAAAACTTCGATCCGAGCCTCTGGGCTTACGGCTACGCCACGGGTCAGGACAACTGCTGTCTGGATACCATCACGGTACAAAACAACTACTCCCTGTTCGACACGGTGTGCAACCGCGGCACGATCACCCGCACCTTCCGGGTGTTCGATTGCGCCGGACAAAGCAGCCAGTGTACGCAGCGGGTGTTTGTCAACTACCAGCAGGATTATTTTGTCAAATTCCCGAACGACGTGATCGTGACGGTCTGCGACGGCACAGGCAACTTCGGCGAACCGAGCTTCTTCGGCGAAGACTGCGAACTGCTGGGCGTATCGTTCGAAGACGCGGTGTTCACAGTAGTGCCCGATGCATGCTTCAAAATCGAACGGACCTGGACGATCATCAACTGGTGCACCTACAATACGAACCTGCCCTGTGTGTACATACCGAACCCGAATCCGAATCCTGTGACGAACAGTTCACAGAACCTGCCCGGCCCGATCGTCTCGGCGCCTGGTACGCCGGCGCCCTGGGCCCCGACAAAAGCCAAGGTGAACCCGACTGACGCACAGCAACTGGATTACTCGGTATTCTACGCAGGCGGTACCTACACGGATTACAGCAACAACCAGACGGTCACGGTACCGGGCATCGTCTCGACCAACTGCCTGGTGTACAAACAGATCATCAAAGTGATCGACACCCAGGATCCGGTGGTTGAAAACTGCCCGGACAGCCTCGTGGAAATCTGCGATTTGACGGTGAACAACCAACAGTTGTGGAACGAAAACTACTGGTGGGATGCCGTGACGGAAGGCCACGACCTGTGTGAAGGACCGACCGATGTGTCGATCACGACCACGGACGCCTGCACGGGCGCCAGCGTGAACATCCGCTACCTGCTGTTCCTCGATACGGACGGCGACGGTGTGATGGAAACGGTGGTGTCGAGCACCAACCTGCCCGCCGCCGGTACGATCAACTACGGCAACGCCTCCAACCCGAACTTCTCGGGCGGTGAAGTGCGCACCTACGACGAACGCGGTGTTCCGGCGAACCAGAAGTACAACTTCGCCATCCAGACGGCACTGAGCGGCAACAAAAAAGTCGCCACGCTGAAATGGAACACGCAGGCAGCGCCGAACACGTACGTGACGCCCGAACTGCCCTACGGCGCCCACAAGATCAAGTGGATCGTCGAGGATGGTTGCGGCAACGAAACGGTATGCGAGTACGCCTTCGAAGTGAAAGACTGCAAGGCGCCGACGGTGGTCTGCTACAACGGCCTGAGTGTGAACATCATGGCCACGGGTATGATCCAGTTGTGGGCCACAGACTTCCTCAACTACGCAGAGGACAATTGCACGCCTCCGACGCCGTACACGGCTGGCGACAAACTGCGCTACGCGATCCGCAAGTCGGGTCAGGGCACGGGCTTCCCGGTCGACGCACAGGGCCAGCCGATCACCAGCGTAACCTTCACCTGCGATGAAATCGGCACCCAGCCGGTCGAACTGTGGGCAATGGACCTGGCCGGCAACGCCGCCTACTGCGAAACCTACGTGATCGTACAGGATCCTGATGGCATTTGCTCGCCCAATGGCAACGCCACGGTGGCCGGTTTCCTCGAAACCGAACCGCTGGCCGGCGCCGACGGGGTGGAAGATGCCTCGATCGATCTGCAAGGCTCGCACCCGGCGCTGCCGCCGGTGAGCATGTTCGATCTGTCGAACAATCAGGGTTACTACGCCTTCGGCAATGCCCTGCCGCTGGGCTCGGACTACACCGTGACGCCGGTGAAAGATGACAACCCGATGAACGGGGTATCGACCTTCGACCTGGTGCTGATCTCCAAGCACATCCTGGGTACGGACCCGCTGAACTCGCCGTACAAGATCATCGCCGCCGACGCCAACAAGTCCAACTCGGTGACCACCTTCGACATCCTCGAACTGCGCAAGTTGATCCTGGGTATCTACACGGAACTGCCGAACAACACCTCCTGGCGCTTCCTCGACGAAGGCTTCGCGTTCAGCGACCCGACCAATCCGTTCTACAACATTCCGTTTGCGGAAAACGTCAGCGTGGGCGACATCCAGTCCAACCACATCGACGACAACTTCGTGGGCGTGAAGATTGGCGACGTGAACGGCTCGGTGATCGCCAACGCCACCCAGCAGGCCGAAGACCGCAGCAGCGATACGATGCTTCTGGATGTGGAAGATCGCGAGGTGAAAGCAGGTGATGTGTTCGAGGTGACGTTCCGCACGGCTGAGCAGGTACAGGGCTTCCAGTTCACAATGAACCTCAACGGCCTGACGGTCGAAGACATCGTGAAGAGCGACAAGGTTGGCGCCGACAACTTCGGTGTGTTCCAGCATGCCCTCACCGCATCGATCGACGGAGCCGCTGCATTCACGGTGCGTTTCCGCGCCGAAAAAGCAGGCAAGTTGAGCGAAATGCTGCAACTCAGCAGCCAGATCACGCGCGCCGAGGCATACAACCAGAATGGTCAAAACCTCGACGTAGCCCTGCGCTTCTCGGGCAAAACGATCGCCGGTGTCGGCTTCGAACTGTACCAGAACCAGCCGAACCCCTGGCTCAACCACACCCAGATCGGCTTCCACCTGCCGCAGGCCGCGACGGCCACGCTGACGGTGTACGACGAAACGGGCCGCGTACTGTTCACGCAGAAAGGCGACTTCGCGAAAGGCTACAACGCCATCTCGCTGGATCGCAACCTGATCAATACCACCAGCGTGCTGTACTACCGACTGGAAACAGCCACCGACAGCGCTGTGAAGAAGATGATTCAGACGAGGTAATGACCTGTTTGCAAACTAACTGCCCCTGCCTGAATTTACCCGGGCGGGGGCAGTTCAAGGTTTTGATCATGCAAATTACAGGCGTCACCAGGATTTACTTTTTACTCGACGAAAACATCCAAATGGGCATGATTTACAGCGATTTGCGCACCAGAGTAAAGCGCTGCTAATAATTGAAAATTAAGCATTGTCTTGCTGGTTATCCTCGACCTGCGTTTACAATTGTATCGGCGTTTAATCCTTACAATGAATTGCCTATGAAGTTGTTATCCTTTGTTCTGGCACGATCTGGTACTTAGGATTAAAGTTTCCTTCCCCCGCCTGAAAACAATCAGGCGGGGGATTTTTTACGTTGCCGGGTTCCGTGCCCATGAAACATATTCCCCCAAACTACAACAAGGCAAAGAGAAGTCGATTCACATTATTTTCCCGCTCAGAAAAACAGCGGCGATGGAAAAATAAATGATCAGGCCGGTTACGTCAACCAGTGTCGCGACAAAGGGGGCCGATGAAGTTGCAGGGTCGAGTTTGAACCGTTTCAGGATAAACGGGATCATGGAACCTGAAAGCGTTCCCCATAAAACAATCCCCACCAGCGAAACCGAAACAGCCATTGAAACATGCAGCCAGTGATCGCCGTAGTCGTAAATCCCGGATTTTTGCCAGATCAGGATGCGGATAAAGCCGATCAGGCCCAATACGCCACCCAGCGCCAGACCGCTCAGAATTTCTTTTCGCATCACAAACCACCAGTCCCGCAGGGCGATTTCCTGCAAAGCCATCGCGCGGATGATGAGCGTAGCCGCTTGCGAACCCGAATTGCCGCCGCTGGAAATAATCAACGGGATGAAGAGGGCGAGCACCACGGCCTTTTGTATTTCTTCTTCAAAATAACCCATGGCAGAGGCGGTCAGCATTTCGCTGAGAAAAAGGATAATCAGCCAGCCCGCTCTTTTACGGATCATCGTGAAAATCGGCGTTTGCACGTAAGGCAAATCCAGGGCTTCCAAACCCCCGAATTTCTGAATGTCTTCCGTGTCGCGTTGCTCGATGGTGTCCAGCATGTCGTCCGCTGTGACGATGCCTACCAGCACGCCATTTTGTGAAACAACCGGCAAGGCCGAGCGGTCGTATTTTTCAAAAGTAATGATGGCATCCTCCTTTTTGTCCGTGCTGGTCAGGCAGACAAAACTGAAATCCATGAGTGATTCAATGGTGTCGTTCGGTTCGGCCATCAGGAGTTTGCCGATTTTTATGTCATCGACGAGTCTTTGCTGCTGATCGATAACATACACAAAATCAAGCGTTTCTGCTTTTTTCCCAAATTTCTTTATCCTTTGCAGGGTCTGCCCGACCGTCCAGTCGGGGCTGGCTTGTATGTAATATGGCGTCATCATCCGGCCGACGGAATCTTCCGGGTACCCGATCAGGGTCAGCGCCACTTTCCGCTCGTCTTCTCCCAGCAGAAAAACAGCGTTTTTAATCAAACTGTCGGGAAAATCTTCAAACAGCCGGGTGCGGTCATCGGGGGGCATGGTTTCCAGCAGGGCAGCGATCTGGTTGCTGCCCAGGCTTTGCAGAATTCGCTCCTGTGTCGCATTGTCGAAGTAGGTAAACACCTCGCTTTCCAGTTCGCCCGGCAACAGCAAAAAGGCAATCGTTTGCTCTTCATGAGACAACGAAGCGATTTGCTCGGCAATGTCGTGAGGGTGTTTGGCAATCAGGTCTTCCATGTGACACCTTGATGGTAAAAAGCATATCGTAATCCCGGGAAAGGTCGGATATTCTATTTTCCTGTGAATCAGGATATTGTCACCTTATTTCAACAGGATACCCTTGCGATAAATGCGGTTGTCGATCAGGAGCCCATAAACGCCCATCGGCAGCCCTCCGACTTTGATTTCACCTTTGCCATCCATCAGGGTTGTCGCCAGCGCTGGCCTTCCCAACATATCCAGCATCAACACCTTGACTGGCCCTTCGACGTTGTCGACTGACAAATACAGCACTTCGTCGGCGGGCATGGGCCAGAGGCGAATGGCGTCCATTATGGAGGGTTCGGGCGCGGCGGTGGCGCAGTCGGGCGCGGCGCCGGGCACGTAAGCGGTGAAAATACCCGCTGCCGAGGTCCAATTGAACCAGAAAGAGGGATCGGGGCCGCCAAAGGTTTCCCAGTCGTTCAGGTCGAACGTGTTGCTTCCGTCGGGGCGGGCCGCTACCCGGAGGGCCAGCACGGCTGCGTTGTTGCGGTTCCAGTCCAGCGCCTGGCCGGGCGCGCAGGTTTCAGGAGTAAAGTCATCGCCGGCGCAGTTGGTTTGCACAAACCAGGCAAAATCCGGCTCTTCGGGGTAGTTGCCGTACACGTGCGCGATGCCCAGGGTGTCGATACAAATGGCGACATATTCCTCGCAGGCGATCCCTTTTGCCCGAATCCCGTAATCTTCGGCCAGGCGACCCAGAAAAGCCAGGTGGCGGCCCCGGCGGTCGGGGTCGTCGTAGTGGGTGTCGGTAATCACGTCTTTGAGGATGGGGTGGTCCAGAAAATCGCCGTAACCGATGGTCATTTCCGGGGCGTACGGATCGGCCAGGGCCTCGGCGGAAAGCACGGTGCCGTTCGTCGCCGAAAAGTAGGCCTCACCCTGAATGGCCATGCCAGCGCTGAGTCCGCCCACGGGCGCTTTTTTGACATGAATGAGGTAGCGAATGGCGTCTTCCACGGGGCCGTCTTTCCAGAAATCCACGTAGTTGGCCTGGTCGCCCCCGGCAATCCAGAGCGCCTCGGCATTGTAAATCTGCTGGATCACGTAGGGATCGTCGGCAGCTGCCTGGCTGGGGGTTACGATGGTTTCCACGGAATTGACCGGCACGCCCAGCTCGTCGTAGAGGTAGTCGTTGTAGCCGTCGGCGCCGGTGGCGCGCAGCACCAGAATGTCGCCGCCGCCGCTTTGTTCGAGGAACCAGCGCATGGCGTGGTCTTCTTCACCGGCGCCGCCCATGAGCACAATGCCGCCGCGCGGGCTGGCCGTAGCGTCGGCAGGGTCGCCGGTCATGTAACTGATGTATGCGCTTTGCGCAAAAAAGAGGGTGCAAGGGAACGTGAACAGGAAGGAAAGCAGGCTGTTTTTCATGACTGCATCAGGTTGAATCGTGAAGGTACTCCGTTTTAAATGTAAGACAAACAAGCGGCTTTTATACATTTACCTTTAATTAAACCCTCCATCAATATATTGAAGATGAAATCTTTACGTTTTCTTTCCCCTGTTGTGCTGCTTGCCCTGGTCTCTTGCGGGCGCAGCGACAAAACTGCCGAAACTACTACCGTCGTAACACCCATGCCTCCATCCGTTTTTCATCCCGATCAATTTTCCGCCCCTCATCCGGCCCAGCAGCCCAAAGAATTGACCGCCGCCAATGGCGACAAACGCACCGACGAGTATTACTGGCTCAACGAACGCGACAACCCCGGCATACGCGCCTACCTCGACGCCGAAAACCGCTACGCCGACTCCGTTCTGGCGCCTGTGGCGACGCTGCGCGAGCAGTTGTATGAAGAAATGCGCGCCCGAATCAAAGAGGACGACAATTCCGTGCCCTATTTCAAAAGCGGCTACTGGTACTACTCCCGCTTCGAAACCGGAAAGGAATACCCCCTCTATTGCCGCAAAAAAGGCAGCCTCGAAGCCGCCGAAGAGGTGATGATCGACGTCAACGAAATGGCCAAAGGCCACGATTACTGCGTTGTCGACGGCCTGAGCGTCAGTCCCGACAACCGCACCCTCTACTACATCGTTGATTACACGGGCCGCAACCTGTTCAAAGGCAAATTCCTCGACCTGCAAACCCGCCGGCATCTGCCCGACGAATTTGAAACCGCCGGCACCTCGGCCTGGTCGAACGACGGCAAGTACTTTTTTTACGACACCAAGGACCCCGTCACGTTGCGCACCGACAAAATCTGGCGGCACGAAATGGGTGCTTCCACGAAAAAAGACGCGCTCGTGTACACGGAAACCGACGAAACGGTGTACGCCTATCTGGGCAAGTCGAAAGACGATAAATTCATCTTTATCACCCATGCCTACACAGAAACCGTGGAAACGCATTTCCTCTCCGCCGACAACCCGACGGGCGAGTTTCGCGTGATCCGGCCGCGTGAAAAAGGCTTTTACTACGATGTGGAGCACCACGGCGACCAGTTTGTCATTCGGACCAACTGGAACGCGCAAAACTTCCGCCTCATGACGGCTCCCGACAGCGACCCAGCGCCGGCCAACTGGAAAGAAGTGCTGCCGCACCGGCCCGACGTGCTGCTTTCCGGTATCGATGTGTACCAGGATTTTCTGGTTGTGGGCGAACGGAAAAACGGGCTTAAACAAATTCGCATCATTCGCTGGGCCGATAAAAGCGAACATTATCTCGATTTCGGAGAGCCGACCTACGACGCCAATATTTTCCCCCTGCCGGATTTCAACTCCACGCTGCTGCGCTACAATTTTTCTTCCCTGAAAACACCTGCCACGGTGATCGATTACGACCCGATCAGCCGTCAGAAAACAGTGAAAAAAGTACAGCCCGTGCTCGGTGATTTCAGCTCCGACAATTACGCCACGGAGTTCGTGTGGGTCAAAGCCCGCGACGGCGCCCTCGTGCCGGTGTCGCTGGTGTACCGCAAGGGCGTCAAACGCGACGGCAGCGCGCCCTGCCTGCTGGTGGGCTATGGCTCTTACGGCTTTTCCTACGACCCGGGTTTCAACCGCAACGCCCTGAGCCTGCTCGACCGCGGTTTTGTGTACGCCATTGCTCATATCCGCGGGGGTATGGAAATGGGCTACTCCTGGTATGAAAACGGCAAAATGATGCACAAGATGAACACGTTCACCGATTTCATCGACTGCTCCAAAGCCCTTTGCGATCAGAAATACACCTCCGCCGACCGCCTCTTCGCATCGGGCCGCTCCGCCGGCGGCCTGCTCATGGGCGCGGTGGCCAATATGGCGCCCGAACAGTACAAAGGCATCATCGCCGGGGTGCCGTTCGTGGACGTGCTGACGACCATGAGCGATCCCAGCATCCCGCTCACCACGGGCGAATACGGCGAGTGGGGCAATCCGGCCAATACCGAGGAATACAATTACATGAAACAATACTCGCCCTACGACAACGTGAAGGCGAAAAACTACCCCAACCTGCTGGTGCTCACCTCGTTTGCCGACTCGCAGGTGCAGTATTTCGAACCGGCCAAATGGGTGGCCCGCCTGCGCGACCAGAAAACGGACCACAACGTCCTGCTTTTCAAAACGAACATGAGCGGCTCGCACGGCGGCTCTTCCGGCCGTTTTGAAGCGCTCAAGGAACGCGCCATGGAATATTCGTGGATGATGGGTTTGCTGGGGATGAGCGGCGAGGTTTTGAAACAATAAAACTTTGCTTTGGCATAAAACAGCAGTTCGGGCAGACGACGCAATCGTCTGCCCGAACTGTTTTTTAGGAACATTTGTCAGGAAAAGCGAATTTACCCAACGCATTGCCGGGTTCTGTCGGTCTTATGGGTTAATTTTGACATAAACATCACCAAACCTTCAAGACATGAAGAATCTGTTCTACACCATGGCAGCGCTGCTGCTCCCGCTCTGGCTGACTGCTCAAACGCCGTTTTCCTGTATCAATGCCTCTGAAATTGCACTCCAGCAAGCGCGCCTGCGCCGCAATGTGGATGCCTTGCCGACCGCTGCCCAGCGCTCCGTGACCTACGTTCCGCTGCGTTTTCATCTGGTGGGTGAAACCGACGGCACAGGCCGTATCAAAATGCGGCGCGTCCTCGACCAGCTGTGCTCCGCCAACGACTATTTTCTCGACGGCAATATCCAGTTTTACCTCTACGGGTCCGACTTGTTCGGGACTTCGATCAACAGCACCCTGGTGTACGACCAGCCGCTCGAATCGGTGTCCAGCCTGATCATGCAAAACCACAAAGAACCGGCGGCGATCAACATTTACAGCGTCGGCGTGAATAGCGACTGGGCCAGCCCTCTGGGCGATGCAGGCGCCTATTTTTCACCTTTGCAAAACTGGATCGTGCTGGCCAGAGGCACTGAAAGCCTGGGCAATATTCACCTCATTTCGCATGAACTGGGGCATTATTTCAGCCTTGTACACCCCTTTTTCGGCTGGGATTTACCATTCAATTCCAGCTATCCCGGCTGGCCTCAGGCCCCGGACGCCATCAACGGGTACCCGGTCGAGCTGATGGATGGCTCCAATTGCACCGTGGCCGGCGATATGATCTGCGATACGCCGCCCGATTACATGCTCGGTACTTTTGACTGCGCGCCCTATACTGGTGGCGCTTTGGATCCCAACGGCGAACTCGTGGACCCGATGGAAAACAACATCATGAGCTATTTCTTCGGCTGTCCCGATTTTATGTTCACGCCCGGGCAGTTTGACGTGATGACTGCCGACCTGAACTCGCCGGCCCAGGCCAATCTCGACCTCAATTTTACCCCTGCTGCCACGGAAATCATCACGCCACCCGACCTGCTCGTGTCGCCGACGCCCAGTTTTTATTTCCCCGGCAATACCAATATCCAGCTCGACTGGCTCGATGTGGCCGGCGCCACCCATTACCTGGTCGAGCTGGACATCACCCCGCTTTATACCACGCCCTTGTCGTTGGAATATATTACGACTGAAAGCCAGTTGCTCGTGCCGCAGGCATTGAGTCCCAACAAGATATACCACTGGAGCGTCCGGCCTTTCAATGCCTATGTAGGTTGCGCGGAAACAATGGACGGGGTGTTTCGCACGGGACCATCCTCGACTTCGGTGCAAACGCTGACCGATGGCAGCACGCTGGAAGCGGCTCCAAACCCGGTTTCTATGGAGCAATCCGTACAGGTTCGTTTGTCGCTCGCACGCGCTGCCGTTTGCAAACTCGGCGTCATCGATGCTTCGGGACGATTGCTGGCCGAAGAAGTACGTCAAATGCCTTCGGGCGAATCGAGCTGGCCGCTATCTGCCGAGACACTCGCCCCGGGCCTCAACTGGATTCGACTCGAGGTCAACGGGCAAACCGCGCTCCTCGAAATCGTCCGGCAATAATTTACACCTCGAACTCGATCACGAACTCTGCCGCGTGCGGGCTGCCTTCCCGCCGAACGACGCTGTGCTCCGGCCCGGGCAGCATTTCTTCCATGTACAGATTTCCCCCGTGCTGATGCAGTTTTTTGATCAATAATTGCATCAGTACGGGGCTGTCCTGATCCATAAATTGGGGCTTTTCCCCGGAAAAACGCGCAAAAAAGTGCCTGGGCACGCCGCTCTGTTCCATCTTTTCGCGCAAATACAAAAAAGCCGCCAGCGGCTCCGCAGGACAGTCGGGCAAATCCAGTTGCCAGGCCGCCCGTTCGAGTACAAGCAAACCCGACTCGACGCGCGGGCGGTGCAAAGCGCCCGATTTGAGGCGCTGCCACAGGGAAAACCCGTCGAGCAAGACCTCTTTCGATACCCTTGGCACGCCGAGTTGCCAAAGAATTTGCATCACGGGAGGGCGGGAGTCGGGTGCTTCCAGTCCCAAATCGGTAAAATCAATTTTTTTGAAATCGCGACGCTCGTAGAGATAAACGTTGTGCTCATCGGCTCGCACCCAAAGTTCATTCAGGCGGATGTGCTTGCCTTCGGGCGTCCTTCCGCCGGGTACGGCCAGGTGCGTGTTGCCGGGTTGCGACTGAAAATCTGCGTTGCTCCAGTGCTGCCAGGGATATGGCAGGACGCCTTTGGGCCACCAGTCGGAAAATGCATTTTGCGCCGGGGCCGTGAACAAATGCAGCCAGCGGACCCAGAGTTTTCCTCCGCCGGGGAAAAGGCCGTTGACCACTGCGCGCCACTGGTCGTTTTCACGGAAAACCTGGATCAGCGCGCCGATTTTCCCGGAAAAAGGTCGTGAAAAAAACTGCTCTGGCTCGTTGTCCTGTTCTTTTTCGCGGATAAATGCCTCGCTGAACATCATAAACGGCACTTCCTGCGAAGCGCCGCCATATTGTCGAGCAAAGGCGTGCAGACGGGCTTTTAGCGGGGTTTGAAGGTGCATGGGCGCGCGTTGCCAGCGCGATTTTATGGCCAGGGCAATGCTATCGAGGGCCTGGGCGGGCAAGTCGACCTGCACCTCGGCTTCCACATCTTCGTAGAACAATTGCTCGGGTGCAATGCCGGGGTAGGCCACTTCGTGCTGCTCGAAAAAGGCCTGCAACTGACTGGCTGTATCGCGCAAGGTATCCAGTGCCTGCGCCTCCTCCTGATGCGGCAACACCCGTGCTGCTGTGCGCAGCCATTGCAACAAGGCGGCGGCCTCCACCACGAGGGGCTCTGCGCCGGGCAGGAAGCCCAGAAACTGGTACAGTTTTCCGCACCAGGAAGGCGAAAAGCCGCGCTCGGGCCACTGCCATTCCAGCAACCCCGTGTCGATCAATTCACCGACGATGGTTTCCCGCTCCTCCTGCGAGCCTTCGTAAATTCTTTCAATAGAGGCCACAATTTCGTCGAAATGCAGCGCCGGACCGGGTCGGGTCAGGTTGGACAGCACAAAGCCGACCAGCGGGTGGACATACATGTGCTGAAAACTCTCCTGTACTCCGTCGAAATACAACCATTTGTACCTCGGCGCCTCCTTGCCGTTTTCTTCGATGGTCAGCGAAGGGTTTACCGCGAGCGGCAGGGCTTTCCGAAAGGAAGGGGCTTTCAGCAGGGCCTCGTAAAATAGCGGCAACAGCGCAACATTGGGGCTGACCACGGCCCGCTCGGATTGCCACGCGGCGGCGGGCTCCTCGTCGTTTCGTTCCTGATTGTTGAAAACGGACAGCGTGGTCAGGCGGCTGAACGGCGAGGTTTTGGCGGCGCCTCTCGTGACGTATTGCGCCAGCGAGTAGGCCCGGCGGCGTTGTTTTTTTTCAGCAACAATAGTTTTATTGTCTTGAAAATCAGCGATTTGACTCAAAAGATCGTGACTGGCAAACAACAGGGACCGACGAAGGGAAGGGTGATCGCTCCATTTTTTCAGGGCGTCCGTGTTCTCCCGCAAACAGGTCGCGTAACGCAGCGCCAACTGCCCGCTGGCCTCCTGCAACCCGGTTTGCGCGGCTTGCCATTGGTCGATCGCGGCGGAAAGCGCCGGCGGCAGCGGTGCGGGGAGTGTTGCGGGGAGTCTTTTTTTTACAAAAAACATGCGCCTGGCATTGTACACCGCCGTGCGCAAATCCGAGGACGGCAAGCTTTCGAGGGCGTTGTCGAATGCAGTCCGGAGTTGTTCGGAAGCAAGATCCAGCCTTGTTTCAGCCCGTTTCAGGGCCGAAAGTTCGGCCGTAAAATCACTGCTCAGGCTGATCAGGGCGTCGAGGGGCAACCCGGCGGTTCGTACGAGCGTCAGAGGCAACATGAAGAGCGAAGTAACAACTTCCCTTCGATTGACACCGATGAAAAAAATCCATTTGTTTGTCTGCCTGTTGTTGGTACTTCGCCTGAATGGTCAAACCGACGCACCGGCCGAGCCCCGGCGGCTGATGTTTTTTGCCGGTGCGGATTACAGCCTGCTGGGCGCCGGCTCGGGCAGCAGCGACCCTTCTGCCCCGTGGATGGATTTTCAGCAGGAGGCGGCGGGCCTGAGTTTCGGCGCGGCCCTGCGTTTTCCACTCTATCAGTACCTGTATTTTCAGCCTGAACTGGCTTTTTCCTACTCCGCTCACCACGCTACGCTGTGGGCCGACAACCGCCCGGGCGAGCGCGTTCGTTATACGTTTTCGGAGCTGGAACTACCTGTGCATCTGGTGTTCAGCAAACCATTCGGCAACCTGCCGATGCGCAGCAATATTCTGTTCGGCGGCCGGCTGGGACTGAACGCGGCCACAACCCAGCCGGAAAACGGCGTTGCTCTTTTTCGCGAGCGCCTTGGCATCGACCTGGGGCTGGGACTTGAATTTAACTGGGGAAAGTGGCATTTGCAGCCCGAATTTCTGTATTCGCACGGCATGAACGACCTGCATGCCGATACGGGCTCGCCTTACGACCGCACCGTCAATCGCATCCTTCGCGACAAAATGTGCCTTCGACTGGTGATCGGAAAAAGAGCGCGCGGCTAGATCTGTTCGTCGCCGTCCACCTCGCCTTCGAGCAGAAACTGTGCGGCGCCGTCGAGCGCCTCGTAAAAACCTTCGCCGTATTTGCGAATAATTGCGCTGCGCAGAAAACGGTAAACCGGCATCTTTTCCTGACGGCCCAGTTCGCAAGCCGCCGAACAAATTTCCCAGCGGTCATAATTGAGCGCTTCGAAGTTCTGCTCGCGGTTCGTTTTCACGCGGATCGGGTACAAATGGCAGGAAATCGGCTTTTGAAAATCGATCACCCCCGCTTTCCATGCCGCTTCGATGCCGCATTGCGCGATGCCCAGCGCATTGGTGGTCATGTAGGCGCAGGGGCCATTGTCGATCAGGGTGGTGCCCCATTCCCTGGCTTCTTCATACCACACAGCGGTGCCTTGCCGTTCGATTTCCTGAATACCTGCCGGGCTTAAAAAAGGCTTGATATCATTAAAAATGGCTTTCAAAACGGGTAATTCCGCCTCCTCCAAAGGGGCGCCCGAGTCGCCTTCCCAGCAACATGCGCCCTTGCAGGCATTGAGATTGCAGATAAATTGCTCCTCTACCACATCGTCACTGACGATTTTATCCTGTACGATGATCATGGCTCTTGTAAAATTTCAAAATTCAGGAAACTGCGCTTTTTAACGGATTGCCTGCCGGCAAAGACGCAAAAGTAATTCGATGGCCGTAACTCTTGTTATTCAAAATCCAGCAGCACCTGTTCACTGGTCGCATAGCCGATGCAGGTATTGATCATACTTCCCGGGCCTTCGGGGCGGGTGTTTTCGGCAAATACGAGGTCTACGGCGCCTTCCCTGCATCGGGCAAGGCAGGAGAGGCACACACCGGCCTTGCAGGTATAAGGCAGATCGATGCCCTGGCGGAGCGCCGCGTTGAGGATCGTTTCGCCTTCGTAGGTGTCGAATTTGAAGTGTTGTCCGTCTTTATTGACCTGGATCGTGTGCGTGCGACTGGTGTCCGGGATGCGGGCCGGGGGTGTGCGTTCGGGCTTGTAAATTTCCTGCCGGATGTTTTTTTCCGGAAAATCAAGCACCCGCAAACTCATGCTGGCCATACGCATGAGCGGGAACGGCGCGCACAGAAAAAACACAGTGTTGAGGTGCTGTTTGCGGCTAATGCGGGAGCCGAAATGCTCGTGCAGCCAGTCTTCCCAGGCGCTTTTGTGCAAATGCCCGAAGTAGCTGTTCGGGATGCCTTTTTCCCGGCTCATAAAATACCGGCAATGGAAGCGATCGGGGTATTGTTCGATCCAGCGATCGATCTGGTCCTTGAAGATCGTGTGCCTGCTGTCGCGGTTGGCAAATGCCAGCAGGATTTTCGGGCTGTTTTCGGTTGCCAGCAGGGTTTTCAAATGGCTGATAATCGGTGTGATACCACTTCCTGCGGCCAGATAGACCAGCGTGTCGGGCAGGGGATCGGGCAACAAAAACTGCCCTGCCACCCTGGCCGACGTCAGGTATTGACCTTGTTCGCAATGGTCGAGCAACCAGTTGGATACTTCTCCGTTGACGACGCGCTGCACCGTGATGGCCGGTCGTTCGCCGGCCGTAGGGCTGCTGGAAAATGAATAGGCGCGGCGCAAATCTTTCCCGTGCGGGGCCAGTGCCAGCGACAAATATTGCCCGGGCTCATAGGCTAAATCTGCTCCATCGTCCGCCGGCTCGAGTACAAAAGTGGCAGTATTGGGTGTTTCCCAGCGTTTTTCGACGATCCGCAGCCGGAGCGATGCTTCCTTCATGAACTTACTCCCCTTGTTTTTTAGGTACAGGGTCGTAGCCGTGCCCGCCCCAGGGGTGGCAGCGCAAAATGCGCCGCGCGGCCAGATAGGTTCCTTTAAAAATGCCCCATTCCTGTATCGCCTCGATCGCGTAATGCGAGCAGGTAGGTTGAAAACGGCACTTGTTGGGGCCCAGCATGGGGGAAATAGCCAGCTGATAAAAGCGAATGGGCAGAATGAGCAGCTTTTTGAGCATAAGTTCAATGTTTGACCACGAACGGCCGTGCAAAGTGCCCTTGATCCGTTTGGAGGTCAAGTAAATACAAAGCTTCCGGCCAATTGTTCACGGGAACCCGCACCCGCTCGCCACTGGCCAGTACAAGCGGTGTTTGCTGCACCACCAGGCGTCCGTCGGATGCAAAAACCCTGAATGACGCTGTTTGAGGCGATGCGCCCTGGTTTTCCAGCCACAAATCCTCGGAAGCCGGGTTGGGCATCATGGCCCAGCCGGCTGCCTTGAACTGCTCGGCCGTGCTGCTGCTCATGTACACCGTATCGACGGCTACGGCAGACAGGCCGCAGGCGCTATAGCCGGTCAGCGTGACGATAAAGACCCCGGGTGTAAAAAAATGCACAATGCTGGTATCGTTGAACGAGGTGTTGCCATCGCCAAAGTCCCAAACCCAATCGGTACAATTCGTGACACTTGCTTCAAACAAAGCCGACAAAGGTCCCGTCGTTTGAAAAAACTCGAAACTAACTTCCGGCGGGGCCGGCGACTCGGGTGCAGCGAGGTTTTCGATTACCAGACCCTGGCTGAGGTTGAAATACGTGCCCGAAGGCGTGGTTTCCAGTTTCAGGGCTTTGAACATGTAGTCGTGGGCGACGCCGGCGCTCAGACAGGAGTCGGTGAATGCAGACTCGGGGGTGTAATATTCAACCAGGGGAGCCCAGATCGAGTCGCCGTGCAGACGCCGGTAGATCATGTATCCCAAAATGGAGGTATCGGGCGAATCGCCGAAATCGAAGTCGATGCGCGAGCCGTACGCATTGGCGATCACCGGGCCTTGTGGCGGAGCAACGATGGTCATACGAAGGCTCGGGTCGCCCATCAGCGCGATATGAACTTGCTGACCGCCATACCCGGCAACGTAGGCGCCGACATTATTTTGGGTCACCAGAGCGCCATAGCCGACCGTTTCGCCCATGCCCATGTGGTGAAACTGCCAGTTGGGCCGGCCCGCCCAGGCGTTGGTCAGCACGGTGCCAGGCGAGGCCAGGAGCGCCCTGAGGAGGTTGTCCTGGCTGTCCCAGTCGCCGAAATAGCTGCCGAAAGTCATTGCAAAAACGGCATGCAGGGTGTCGGTAACCAATTGTGGCGTTGTGGTGATGCCGCTGGCGCCCTGGTACCAGCCGCCGCCGCAGCCGTATGCCCAGAGGTAGGGTTTTGTTTTAAGGAGGTCCCAGTCGGCATACTGCATTGAATCGGGGCCCACGAGCGGGGCGAAGTTTTTCCAGCCGTTCTGGGCAAATCCTTCGGGATAGTCTGTAAAATTATTTTCAATGGCGCCGCGTGCGGGTACGCTGAATTTGGCATGCCGCCAGTCGTGATCTTTTTGAAAATAACGGCGCAACAGCTCGGTTTCGCTTTGCTGGAAAGCCGGCATGTTGGCAAAATCAATGCGACCCACCTGCAATTCAATGGCCGATGGAAACGTAGACTGGTCGAATTTGCCATCGCCCGGTACGTTGTGGTTGCGCGGGTCGGAGGCGGTGGCGTTGTTGATCGTGACATCCGTCCACACGCCGTTCAGGTCGCCGTAGTAAGCGTCGCAGGGCCATGCGCCGACGTGGTCGGGGTGACCGTCGGGGTTGATTTCGCCGGAATACGGCACCGGCACATGCCCGACGATCACCAGCGCGCGGGTGTTGGACGGGTCCTGTTGGTAGGCCTGCTGGATGCGTTGTTTGACGGCGGTGGCGGGCCAGTTGCCGGGGATGTCAAGACGGGCAACCACCCAGCCGTCGCCGCTCAGGTCGGCGGCAAATTGGGCCAGTTCGGGCGCCAAAGGGGCTGCGATGGCGCTATCGACGAGCATCAGGATGCGCCCGCGGTCGTTCACCAACGGAAGAGAAACGCCGGCATTGACATAGCCCACGCCGCCCGTGCCGAGCTCGTAGATGCGATATTCATAGGATTTGTCGGCCTCGATATTAGTGTCGGTCCATACGGTACTGGTAGGCGGGACATTGGAGGCCAACAGGGTGAAAAAAGCGAGCGCGGTTTTATTTTTTCTGTAAATGGTATAACTGGTTGCCTGTGGGTCGGCTATCCAGTGCAGTGTGATAGAAGGGGTTTCGCTGACCGTAGTCCAAACCGGTACGGAAAGTTTTTCATCGTAACCCTGGCCCCAAACCGTGGTCAGGCAAAATAAGGCGGACAACAAAAAGAAGAGGCGCATGGATGAGCATTGTTGATTGTCCCGGAAAGATAGCGAAAAGAAAAAAGTCGCCCGATGTTACATCGGGCGACTCCGCAGACCATTACAGTTTCAAGGTTGGTTCTCAAAAGGTCAGGGTTGGGTTTCAGTGGGTTGGGGTAGTTTCCTGACGGTTAGGCTCGGTTCTGTGTGGATGGACTCTGTTTGAGTTGGAAAAGGGATGGTTTGTTTGGGGTTAAATAGGTTTTGTCAGGTTGGGAAATCAAAAGCCATGAAGTTATATTTCCGGTATTTCGGGTAAAAAATGATTGGGCAAAGAAGGTTTTGGGGTGTTCCGGCAGCGCGCTAGGCGTTTCAGATTTTACTTGTTTTCATTTGATTCGACGGTGCATACAGGGCAAATCATAGCGCACGACATCTCCGTCAATGCAGGTTTCCAGGAAAAACGTGGCGCTGCCGGAACAAAATGGTTTGGGTTGAGGCTGATTCTTTCAGACCAGATGGCCGTTATTTCTATAGAGGGTTACGGTGTTGGCTGCCTGATCGATCTTGATCGTGATCACATCACCCGGCGCGCCGAAACTAAACCCGGTAACACTTTTCTGATTCGCGGCGCTCATCGGGAGGCCGGAGTGTTCGACAACGAAGACTTCGTTTTCCTTGGCCAAAATCTCGGTCTCGGACCAGGAGTTGAAGGCATCCAGAATAACCAGTCCGGCAGGGGCGGCAGTAAGCACGGTGAGTTGATAATTCTCTTCCACACGCAGCCAAACAGTGCCGCGGTTGATTTCCGTGTGCGCCTCGGATACGCCTGGGTCGAGTGTGTCATCGATAATGATAAACCCCGTTCCAGCGTCCTGTACGATCCGCTGGTAGCGGGTCGAAACTGCCAGGTTCTCTGGATAATTGCCGTTTTTCGTGATTGCCATTGTTTTGGTTGTTTGATGACACAAAGATGCGGCGTATTTGTTGGCGCCACTGAACCACTATCTGATTATATTTACATTTCAAAACTTGATTTTTTTTAAAAAAATGCCATAAGTAATTGATTTAAAGGTTTTTAATTTCATAAAATGAAGAAAGTCAAAAGCCAAATCAAGCCTTCTGAAACGACAAAAAATTCTCCGACTTTACTTCGTCTGGGCCGTTTGATCCGTTCGCTCACGCAGGCGCAAAAGCGCGACTTTAAAAAATACGTCAAATTCTGGGGCGGACAAGGCGACCGGAAATACCTGCAGTTGTACGACGCGATGCTGCTTTTTGTAAAAACAGGCAGCGAAGAGGAGACGCTGACGGATTTTTTATTGAAAAAGAAAAAGTTTGGCAACAAGCCTGCCGACCTGAGCGCGCTTGCCTATTATTTGTACAAAAAAATACTGGAAAGCATGCGCACGACCCCGGAGGGCGCTCCTCACCTGGTGCGGCTCAACGCCTTGATGCAGGACATCCTCTTCGTGTACAACAAAAACCTGCTGGCCGACTGCCTTCCTCTGATCGAAGAGGCGCGCCAGATCGCCCGGGCGCTCGACAAACCGGGCTACGAACTTGAGTTGTTGCTGTGGGAGCGGCGCTCCCGGATGTTCGATCGACACCAGCAAAACAGGCAAATTTTACAGCAGTTCCGCAAAGAAGAAAACCGGTTGCTCGAGGAAATGGTTCGTTTCCACCGCTTCAACGCGATGGCATTTGAATTCACCTATTTCTTCCGCAGCCGCGAGCCACTGCCTGAAGAACTGGATGCCGAAATACAGGTCATGTTGCCTCAATATCGGGAGGGTTTGCCCGAGGATATGTCGCACCGCTCGAAAGTGCGACTGGGCACCTTGCTGGCCAGTTATTACGAAATGCGTCACTCGAGCGACAGCGGATCGGCAAGCGGCCTGGTGAAAATGGCGAACCTGGAAAAATCACTGCGCTTTCAGGAAGACGTACTCCGGGTGTATCGCTCCAATTCCCTTTTTTTTGAAGAAGAACAGGCGCAATATGCCCTGGCACTGGAAGGGTATATCAACCGTTGTCTGCGGCTGGGCAAAATCGAAGAAGCCGGGCAGCACATCGCCGGCCTGCAGCCGGGGAAAGAAGGCTATATTTTTTACCAGTCAATCGCTTACGTACAACTGACGCACCACCTCCGTCAGAATGAATTCAGGCAGGCCCGCGATTTTATCATAAAGCATCAGATGGTTGCCGCACTGGAAAAATATAAAAACAGGATCAACGAGAACCGCATGCTGGCCCTGCGGTTCACCTGCGGACAGGTTTATTTCTGCCTCGACGATTTCAGCCGGGCAGGCGACTGGTTCGGGCAGGTGGCAGCGATGCGCGCCGAACTGCGCGCGGATGTGGTCTGGTTGTGCAAATTGCTGGAGATCATTTGTTTGTACGAGCAAGGGGTGTACAAACAAGAGGTCAATCCGGCCCGCCCCCTGATCAATCACGCAAGGGCATTGCGGCGGGCCGGATTGCTCAACGATTTTCTGGAACTGCTGCTCTCTGCCGTCAGTCTGGTTTTTCGCAACCCGCGCGCGCTTACCCGCGACGGGCTGCCGGATTTGCTGGCCGAACTGCAGCGTCATTTGAGCCAGACGCAGGCCTACTACCTGTATAGTATGGTGTTGGTCTGGCTCGAATATCGGCTCAACCGCAGCAGCATCGAGAAAGAGATTCAGCGCTACAACCGTTAGTAATTCGCCTGCACCTGCACCCTGAGCAGTTGCCCGCGCTCGTCGTAGTCGGTCGTGAAGTCCTGATATTTCCGGTGGCTGATCATGTAGGCGAGGGTCAGTTCCAGGTTTTTATTGACGGGCCATTCGACGCCGATTTCCGTTTCCCGCACTTCATAGGTACGGGCATCGGTTTCGTGTTTTTTTGCCCCGTCGTAAGTTTGCAAACGGACGAAGGGCTGTATTTTAAACTTGGGGCTGATCGCCGTGCGCCAACTGAGGGTCACATAGCCGCCGTGGAGTTCGTGCAATCGGATGGAGTCGGTGGCCGCGTCGAATGAAGGGCTCTCTCCCCAGTTGTATTCAGCCTGGATACCGAACGGTTGCGGATAAACGACAAACGACGCTGCGACACGCCGGTCGGTGTAGGTCGCGTCTTTGCGATATTTGACTCCGGCGCTTAGTTGGTCTTTGGCCAGTGTAAAACGGCCGGAATAAGCCTGCAATCCGGGCTCTATGATCTGGCCGTTTTTAAGTTGAAAGGGGTACGAAACCCGTGCAACCATGTGCAGGTTGTCGTTGGCTTCCGGCCGGTTGGCGCTTTGGCCATTGTACAGGCCAAACCCTGCAATGCCATAGTCGCCCGAGCCTTTCAGGCCTTCTTCCACGAGGTATTTGAACCGGCTGCGGATTTTTTTGGGAGCATAATAGGCGGTCACGCCCAGGTCGCGCTCGTTGGGCGCCCCGGAATTCAGGGCGTCGGCACGGTCAAAAGGCAGGCGTTGCGAACTGGACTGAAGGTTTTCAAATCCGTAGGGCACTTTGCTTTGCCCGATACGAATGCGCATCGTTTGGTCTTTGTCAAATGCGTAGTCGAAATAGGCATCTCTGACTTGCAGAAAATGTTTGCTGCTCGAACTCGCGTCGGCAGAATAGTCAAATTGCAGGTAGGCGAAAAACCGGGGGTTGATCTGTCCGCTGAAAACGATCCGGGCACGCCGAAAATAAAAACCCTGGTTGCGGCCGATCGATTTGTCGCACTGTTCGCAGCGCAGGTCGGGGTTGGTTTCCAGCAGTCGGTTGTAACGGAACTGAGCATAGCCGCGAAGGGATATTTTTTCATACCATTTCGCGGAATGTGGAACGGCTGGCGTGGCGGTTGGCGGTTTGGGCAGGCTGTCGGCGGGCGTTTGAGCCGCAATGCCGTTTGCACAAAAACCAATAACGACCGTCAACACCACAAGGCGTTGCAGTAGCATAATAAGTAGCAGGTTAGGAAATGCTAAAAAAAGGGATACAGACAGATAAAATAAAGGCCGGATTGCGGGGTTTCACCGAAGTCCGGCCTTTATTTTATTACATAAACAGGCGGAAAAAGAAGAACAGGATGCCGGAGAGCAGCATCGTGACCGGCAGGGTAAGCAGCCATGCCAGCGCAATGTTGATAATGGTTTTTTTCCGGAGGTTTTTGACCCCGCCCTGGGCAACCATCGTGCCGGCGACACCCGAAGACAACACGTGCGTCGTACTCACCGGCAGACCAAACCACGAGCTCACGCCGATTGTAGCGGCGGCGCAAAGTTCTGCGCTGGCGCCCTGCGCATAGGTCAGGTGGCTTTTGCCGATCTTCTCGCCGATGGTCACGACGATGCGTTTCCAGCCGATCATGGTGCCGATTCCGAGGCAGATGGAGATCAGCAACACGATCCAGGTCATGCGGTATTCGTAGGCTTGCGAGAGGTTTTTGATTTCTGCTTTTACAGATTTGGCTGCTTCACCGGTGATGACGCCGCCTTTGATGGAGCTATCCAGGGTTTTATTCAGGCCTTGAATGCCTTTGCGTGCCGCGAGGATTTCCGCGCGGTCTTTCATGTCCGTAGTATCGAGTTGTACGGCGAGGGCCCCGCTTTTGCCGGCCAGTGCCTTCAGGCTTTCGCTGTTGTGGTCGCCCGCGGCAGCCGCCTGTGTCAGCGCGACTTCAACGCGCCGGCTGGCGCTGGCCAGATCGCCGGGCGGGAGGTGCGGGTTGAGGGTAAATTGCATGGGCAAAAAGGCCATCAGAACCACCATCAGCAAGCCCACGCCTTTTTGGCCGTCGTTGTTGCCGTGAAAATAGCTGACCAGCGTGCAAGTGCCGATCAGGATAATTCTGATCCAGGTAGGCGGCGCTTTTTTCTTGTGTGGTTCGTCAAAAATCATCTTGTTCTTTTTGATCGAAGCCCGCAGAATGAACATGAGCAAAATCGCCAGGCTGAACCCGAACAAGGGCGAAACCAGCAGCGACATCCCGATTTCCTCCGCTTTTGTCCAGTTGACGCCAGCGCCGCCATTGACCGTCCAGAAGGCAAACCCGCCGCCCAGCAACGAGCCGATCAGCGTATGCGAACTGGAGCAGGGAATGCCGAAGTACCAGGTACCGAGGTTCCAGGCGATGGCAGAAATCAGGATGGATAGCACCAGCGCGATGTTTTCAGCAAGGGGAACGGACAGGAGGTCGTTGACGGGCATCAGTTTGACGATGCCCATTGCCACGGCGATACCGCCGAGCATAGCGCCCAAAAAGTTCCAGAGGCCCGCCCAGATGACGGCAAAAACAGGAGGCAGTGTTTTGGTGTAAATGACCGTGGCTACGGCGTTTGCTGTGTCGTGAAAACCATTGATGGCTTCAAATAAACACACTGCCAGGAGGCAGAAAAGAAGAAGCATTGAGGCATTTGCAGACAAATCTGCAATAAATCCGAGTGCCATACCAGGAGGGCTAGTTAGTAGTTGCAGTAGAAAAAACAAACAAAGGTTAGGAAACTTGAGGCGAAAGTAGGGCCAAAACCAAATTTGATTTGGCGCGGCACATTAAGTTAATGTTAAGTTTGAAACTCTGGCGCTGCAACCTAGTTCTCTTCTTCCAGAACGGGTAACAATACTTCGACGCGGGTGCCCGACTGGCGGCTTTCTTCCTGCTCTTCCAGGTCGATGATCCGGATAAACTGCACGGCCGGCGTTTTACGGAGCTGGTGAAGCAGGGTGAGGCGGTCGCGGGTGATTTCAAGCCCCCGGGAGCGGTGCGACTGAAATTCGGGCGCCCTCAGTTGTTTTTCCTTGCCCTTGTTGTAGCCGACGCCATCGTCCTGAATGCTGCACAGCAAGGTATTTTCATTGTCGGTGAGGTGAAATTCGATGTTCAGTTTGCCCTCTTTTTTGGGGCGCAGCCCATGCTCGATGGCATTTTCCACAAAAGGCTGCACGATCATGGTCGGGATGTAAAGATCGTCGGGGTCGGCGCCGCGCGGCGGGATGATCCGGAAATCCAGTTTGCCGTCGAAGCGCAGCTTGCGGTTCAGTTCGAGGTAGCGGTTGAGAAATTCGATTTCCTGGGCCAGGGTGACGACTTCGACCGCCGAGTATTCCAGCGTTTGGCGCATCAGTTTGGCGAAGCGGGCGAGGTAGGTTTCGGCTTCGTTGTTGCGGCCCGAGGTGATGAATCCCTGGATGGCGTTGAGCGCATTGAACAGAAAATGCGGGTTCATTTGGGCGCGCAGGGCGCGACTTTGCAGCCCTGTGACGCGCAGGCGGGCCATTTGGGCTTCCTGGCGGGAGCGTTCAAGTTCGTAGCGCGCTTCCAGTTCCTGGCGCTCTCGGTCGCGCAGGTCGTGGAAGTGTTGTTCGGCCAGTTCGGTGGCGGTGCTTTGCCAGTGGTAGGCGTCGGCAAAGTCGCTTTTTTCGGCTGCCAGCGCTGCAAGTGCCTGGGCGACCTGTTTGAGGTGGTGGAGGTCGTGGCCTTCCTTGCCGAGGTCGAACGCTTTTTTCAGGTGCGTTTCGGCGTCGTCGGCACTGCCGAGCCGAAGCAGTAGTTCGGCCCGCCAGCTTTCGATGCGGGAAAGGTTGGTAAAATCCGCGGGTTTGGCCGGCTGTTCGATTTGGCGCGCTGCCTCGTCAAACAGCGCCGAAACGGCAGCGGCAGGCTGGTCGCTTAAAAAAGCCAGGATGCCGAGGTTGGCCAGGGCGTGGGCTTTGGCCTCCAGATCGCCTTCTCCCGCGTAGCGGGCTACATTTTCAAAGCAAAGCCGTGCCTCGGGCAGGTCGTTTTGTGCAAGCGCGGCGCGGCCTGCATTCAAATAGTGCCAGGCGAGGCGCGGCCGCAATCCGTGTTTTTCCACGATGGGCAACACGCGGCGGTAAGCGTCGAGACTCTTGTCCTTTTCGTCGAGGCGTTCGTACAGGTCGCCAAGGCCGCCGGTTACGAGGGTCAGGATGTAGAAATCCGGCAACTGGGCATTTTCGCCGAGGCCCAGGAGCGTTTTTTCCGATTCGAGCAATGCGTCGAGCGCTTTGCGCAAATTGCCAAGGTGGAGGTGCAAAAAACCCTCCCGGCAGGCTACCTGTGCATGCAAACGGGCCGATTCGGCGCCTTGCAGAAAATGGCGCGCGCGGTCGAGGCATTCCTGCACGGCCGGCCAGTCGCGCCGGTTGAGCAGGGGAGCGGCGGCGTCCAGCCAGGCCTCGGCGAGCGGCAAGGGGTCGTTGCGTTGCTCGAGCAGGGCGATGACGCTGCGGGCGTGTTCGAGGGAGGTTTCGAAGTGGTTCCACTGGTTCTCCAGAAAGGCTCCGTGGCGATGAAAGGCCAGCCGGATATCGAGCGGGATATCGGCGGTGATCTGGCCGGAAAGTTCCTGCAAGGCTACGCGAGCCTGGTCAAAGTCGGTAAAAGCCCAACGGCCCAGGCCATGACACAGCTGGCGCAGGTATTGCAGGCGCTCGGGAGCAAGCGAAGATTCGGCGACGGATGCGGTTGGCATGGTTCGACGGCGCCGAGGGCGGGAAGGTATGGGCAACATTGCAGGATGAGGGGGGAGGATTGGGTCGGCTGCGCAACCAAATATGCTGCAAGGTAGAAAAACTATACCTATTTACACCCTTTGTGCGTCATTTTCACCGCCAAGGCGCGAAGGCGCGAAGAAAATCGCGACCCCTTCGCGCCTTGGTGTCTTTGCGGTGAAAATGTGCAGCCGTGAGTCCGATCAACGATCTTCTCCCGAGCGGTTGCGGTGGATGCGCCGCAGTTTTACGTCTTTGACCGGCTGAAGTACCAGCGGGGCTTCTTCAATTTCAACCGAATCGCTGTCGAGGCCAAACCAGTTTTTAGGCGAGGAAACCCAGCCTTTAACGGTCAGGTAGATGGACATGATTAGCTGTTCCTGCCAGGGCAGTTCGTTTTCGTTCGACAAAAATTCGAGGATGAGAATGAACCGCATATCGCCTGTGGGGTATTTGCTTGCCACGGTATGATAGCGTGAGTAAAGGGACAACTCGTTGTTTTCCACCAGTTCCTCTACTACTTTATTCATGAACAAATTCATGCGCTGCTGTACACGGAATCCGAGGCGGAAATTGACTTTATACACATCATCGGGCGCTATCGCATTCACCTCGTATTCCATGGTGTAAGGCTCATCGGTTGTTTCGATGTGCACAAACCAGTAAACATCGGCTCGTTTCGGCTGGGTTTGAAGTATGGAATAGAGGATCTTCTCCTCCACCTTTTTTCTGCTTTTGGTACTGCTCAGAAAAACGAGGTTTGTGGCATATTTTGGAATGCCCTCATCGTTGCTGAGCATGATAATCTGGTCGAGAAAATCGTTGATGGGTACGTCATCTGAATACCGCTGGCGGATGCGTTTGGCTTTTATCCAAAGTAACATCATGCCGCACAGCAATGCAGCCATGCCTACCGTAACATAGCCGCCATCGAGGAATTTTGCAGAGTTGGCTGCCAGAAACAGGCCCTCGACGGAGAGGTAGAAAACCAGAAAACCCCAGACGAGAAATTGGTTTACTCGGCGAATAATCAGCCAGTTGGCCAGCAGGATAGTGGTACACAACATGGCCAGTACAATGGCCAATCCGTAAGCAGCCTCCATGTCGGAACTGTGCTTGAACAGCAGCACGACCCCAACGCAGCCCAGCCATAAAAAGGTATTGACTGCCGGGAGGTAAAGCTGGCCTTTCAAATTGGTCGGAAACTTGACCGTAAGTTTGGGTAACAAACCAAGCCGGATCGCTTCCGAAACAAGTGTAAAGGACCCCGAGATCAAGGCCTGACTGGCAATGATCGCAGCAAGGGTGGATATGATGATGCCCGGCCAAAGAAACCAGTCAGGCATGATGCCGTAAAACGGATTTTCGGGCATTTCCTGCCCTTCCATGTGCAGCAGCCAGGCTGCCTGTCCGAGGTAGTTCAGAACCAGCGTAAGTTTGACATAAATCCAGCTGATTCGGATATTTTCCCGCCCGCAGTGTCCAAGGTCGGCGTACAATGCCTCTGCCCCTGTGGTACATAAAAATACAGCGCCCAGCACCAATAATGCTTTATGAGGAGCATTGACAAGCAACAGAATCCCGTAGTGCGGGCTGATGGCTTTGAGCACTTCGGGCATGGCGATAATCTGCGGAATGCCGAGGGCGGCCAACATGGTGAACCATACGAGCATGACCGGGCCAAATCCTTTTCCCACAGCCGCGGTGCCGAATCGCTGGAAAAAAAACAGGGCGGAAATAATGATGATGGTAATCGTCATCGTCGGTATGCCCGGGAATTTGATGGAAAGACCTTCAATCGCGGAGGACACCGTAATAGGCGGGGTGATCATGCCGTCGGAAAGCATCGCTGCGCCCCCCAGAATAGCCGGGAAAAGCAACCATTTTTCCCTGCGCCTGACAAGCGTGTACAGGGAAAAAATTCCACCCTCCCCGTTGTTATCGGCCCGAAGGGTGAGCATGATGTATTTAAGGGTAGTTTGTATGGTAAGCGTCCAGAATACCAACGATATGCCGCCTAAAACGACGGCACGGTTGATCAATTCTTTCTCGCCCACGATCGCTTTCATAACATACAGGGGCGACGTACCGATATCACCGTAAATAATTCCCAGGGTAACAATCAGTCCGGCCAGCGATAGCCGGTGAACTCCGTTGTGGCTCATGTCAAATTTGGTGGTCTTTCAATTTCGCACGAAAGGTCGAGTTTTTAGCGATTCAAGCGCGATTCTCCGCCGAAAAAAACAAAAAACGCCTCTGCGGCCAGGGTTTTCCCCTTTGTTTGGTATAAAAAAAGCGCATGAAAAACTGCTCGCTGAGCGTGTTCTTCATGCGCTTTTTCAAAAAAACACAGAATGATCAGTGGTGGTGACCGCCGGCTCCGTGTACGTGACCATGCGCCAGCTCGGTCGGGTCGGCGTCGCGTACGGATTCCACTTTGCCCGTGAAAAACAGGTCGACGCCTGCCATCGGATGGTTGAAGTCGAGTTTTACCTTGTCGAGACCCACCCAGGCCACAGTGGCGCGGAAGTGGTGGCCTTCCTGGTCGGTCAGCGGCAATACATTGCCGATTTCCAGCAGACCGTCGGGGATTTTCCCGTCCGTCTCAAACATGTTTTTGGGCACTTCCACGATGGCCGATTCGTCGTATTCGCCGTATGCGTCGGCAGCTGCGATGCCAAAGGCAAAGTCGTCGCCAGCCTTCAGGCCGGACAGGTTTTCTTCAAAACTGGGAATCATCATACCGACGCCGTAGATGAAGCCGAGCGGCTCGCCGCCCTGGGTGCTTTCGATTTGGTCGCCTTGGGCGTCGCCCTCGGTGAGCGTATAGTGCACGAGCACTACCTTGTTAGGTTCAATCGTCATAACGACTTGATTTACAGGAAAAACAGTCGGTCGTGGTATAAAACTGCGCGGGCTGTCCGTCCTTGGTGAGCATGAAAGAATCAGGAGGGAAATAACTTGATATTTGACCGCGCCTGGCTTTATCTTACGAAAAGCGCCGCAAAAGTACAGGTTTTCGGGTCAAAATTCAGGCGATCATCATACTTCTCTTGAGTATGTCAGGTTAATTTTACTGAATGAAAAAACTGCTCCTGTCGTTCGCGCTTCTCCTGTCTGCCCTTTACTGCCTGGCTCAGTACCCCAAAATCCTTTCCGACCCGCAGGTGGTCTGGGCGGCTGAAATAGAACTCCTCATCACGCCGGAAGAGCCGGCCGACTGGGAAAATCCGGATTCCATTAACCAAAGCATTGTCCTTAAAACGATGCACACGGGCTCGCCTGACTCCCTGCTGGAGCAACCGCAAGGACTTACCGGTTATCTTTTTAACCTGGCCTGGGAGGGCAGCCAGCCCGTTTTTGATGCGAACGACCCGACCAGGCGCCTGTCGCCGGCCGATCTGGACCGGCTGCTTGTCAGACGCGATACGGCCGAATTTTCCTTCGACCCTGAAGCGCCCGAAAGGCCTGCTGATCCTTATGTTTTTGTGCAAATCACAGGGGCCGACGAATGCCCCTTGCTGCGGGTCCGCCAATTGCTTTTTTACCGCGAAAAAAACGCCGATTTCGGGCTGCTCACGCTCTCGCTCGGCCCGACCTTGCCCGATGGCCGCACGCTTTTCTGGTGGAACGTCCCGGAATCTGCGCAAAAACAAGCCCCTCGCTTGCCACGGCTCGATCAGGCTTCCGTCACCTGGGCCCGGCGGATCATTACCCGGGCGGCAGCCCCCGAAATCAAGGCTGTGCCAACAATACAAAAACAGGACTTTGCCCTGATGCCCGGTTTTTTGAATACAGTGCGCAACCGCTCTGCGGTGGAAGTGCTCAACCTCGAATGGAAACCGCTGTCGCTCGACGATCGGGAATGGATTTTCAGCCATGTCGATACCGTCATGGTATTCGATTTGAATAGCTATGAAGGCACTGAAAAAGCCGTGAAATTTGAATTGAATCCCGACCAGGTGCATCGGCTCCGGCTGGTGGAAGACTGGTACTGGGATAATCGGACCAAACAATTGTACACGCGACTGGTTGCCGTGGCGCCCTTGCTCGATATGTTTAGCACGGAGGGCGAATTCCTGTATCTCCGTCCGCTTTTTTACCGCAAATGCAAAGGCTGATGCACGGTAGAGATTTGCGCTGCTGAAATTAAAAAACACCGGCAGGTCAAGCTGTTGCGCGAGTTTTCCGTTGTCTTGTCCAAATCATTTCCCGAATCATGAAAAAAATCCTGTTTGCAAGCCTTTTCACGGCGATTGCGGGCCCTTCGTTTGCCCAAATTGACAAAATACTGGCCGATCCCGATGTTGTCTGGGTCGCTGAAACCGAATTTGTATTGCGACCCGACGCCACCCCTGAGCCAGGTGGCGGACGCGGTTTTTCCCCGGTCATGTTCCTGAAAAATATGACCGCCCAACCCGAACAACTGTATTCCGACCCGCTTACCCTTGGCGGCATTCTGCTCGAACAGGCGCAGCGGCCCGGCCAGGCCGTATTCGACGACACCGACTTGAAAAACAGGCTGACGCCGGAACAATTGCAAGCCAGACTGTACTATCTGGACACCGTCACCACTTTCGATCCGCTAACTTTTCAGGACCCTGTCCCGATCATTCGCAGGTTCCTGACGCCCGACGATTGCGGACGGGTACATGTGCGCCAACGGCTGTATTACCGCGAAAAAACGGCGGAATTCGGCCTGCAAACACTCGCGCTGGGCCTGGCCAAAAACGATGGCAAAGTGTTGTTCTGGATGCCCGTACCTGCGCCAACAGCGCCCGTGCCGACACTTTCCGACCCGGCCGTCGTCTGGGCCCGTCGGATAGGCGTGCAGAACGTCGTGGTCGAACTGGGCGACATGACGCCTTTGAAACAGCCGGCCAGCCCTTTTTTGCAGGTGTTCCTCGACAGGGTTCGAAAAGATGCGGGCGTTGAAATATTCAGCGGTAAAAACTGGTCGCAACCGGTCGTGGGCGACGACCGCGAAAACATGTACCAGATTGTCGATACGATCGTGACCTTCGATCCGGAAACCTACGAGGAGTTTGTCCGGATTTCCCGTGTCGAAATGAACGCAGATTATCTGCGCCTTGGCATTGTGCAGGACTGGTATTGGGACGATCGCCGCAAACAATTGATCATACGGCCCGTGGCAGTCTGCCCGCTCATGCACCAGTTGGACGGCGATGGCAACTACCTTTATTCACGCCCGCTTTTTTATCGTAAAATGAAATAAATCAGCCGTTTGCGCGGCTTGCTTTTTTCTCCGCGTAAGCCAGGGCGGCGTCGCGCACCCAGGCGCCGTCTTCCCAGGCTTTGACCCGGGCGTGCAGGCGCTGACGGTTGCAGGGGCCGTTGCCATTGACGACGTTCCAGAATTCGTCCCAGTTGATGGGGCCGAAGTCGTAGTGGCCGCGTTCTTCGTTCCAGCGCAGGTCAGGGTCGGGAATCTGCAGGCCCAGCACTTTCACCTGTTCGGCGATCATGTCGACGAAGCGCTGGCGCAGTTCGTCGTTGGAAAAGCGTTTGATTTTCCAGGCCATGCTTTGTGCGGAATGGGTCGAATCGGCATCGGACGGCCCGAACATCATGACGGACGGCCAGTACCAGCGGTTGATCGCGTCTTGCGCCATGGCGCGTTGTTCCGGCGAACCCTGCGACAGGGTGAGCAGGATTTCGAAGCCCTGGCGCTGGTGAAAACTTTCTTCCTTGCAGATCCGCACCATGGCGCGGGCGTAGGGGCCGTAGGAGCAGCGGCAGATCGGGATCTGGTTGAGGATGGCTGCCCCGTCGACCAGCCAGCCGATGGCGCCGATGTCGGCCCAGTTGAGGGTAGGGTAGTTGAAAATGGAGGAATATTTGGCTTTGCCGGTATGCAGTTCTTCCAGCATCTCGTCGCGGCCAACACCGAGGGTTTCGGCGGCCGAGTACAAATAAAGCCCGTGGCCGGCCTCGTCCTGCACCTTGGCGAGCAGGATGGATTTGCGTTTGAGCGAAGGGGCGCGGGTGATCCAGTTGCCCTCGGGCAGCATGCCCACGATTTCGGAGTGCGCATGTTGGCCGATTTGACGGACAAGGGTACGGCGGTAGGCCTCGGGCATCCAGTCTTTGGGCTCGATGCGTACTTCCGCGTCGATTTTTTGCTGAAATTCGGCTTCCAACTCAGCCTGGGTGGTGTGTTTGGTCAGGACTTCCATACTTGCAGGGAACGTTTTCTGCGTGCAAAGGTCGGCTTTTAGGCCAAAACGCAGTGAAGGGCCGAAGGGTTTAAATTGTCGGGGCGGATCAAAAATTAATTTAGCTTTTTGCGCCACGTTCTGACGACGCAGGGCGTTTTGCCAAACATTAACGCCATCTTTGGCGCTATTACCCATTTTTTGACTAAAAATCATACCTTTGCACCCCTATGAAAAAAACATTTGCCTGGCTCCTGTTTTTGGCCCTTTTGGGAGCGGTAAGCGCCTGTAAAAGCAAGTTCGAACTGGTCCGCACAAGCGGCAACCCCGACCTCATCCTTGAAAAAGCTTTCGAATACTACGAAAAGGAAGATTATCAGCGCGCCATCACGCTGTTCGATCTGGTGATGAACCAGATCAAAGGGAAAGACAAGGCGGAAAAAGCGTATTTCCAGTACGCTTATGCCCATTACCACACCAAGCAGTTCGTATTGTCGGCTTACTACTTTAAAAGTTTTTCCAATTCCTACATCAATTCTCCTTTCAGGGAAGAGGCGGCTTTCATGTCGGCATATTCCAATTACCAGCAGTCGCCGTCTTTCAGGCTCGATCAGGGCCCGACGGTCACGGCCGTTGAAGAGTTTCAGTCTTTCGTCAACCTGTTTCCTCAAAGCAAACGGGTGCCCGAATGCAACCAGCTCATCGACGAATGCCGCCGCAAACTGGAACAAAAAGCCTTCGCCGAGGGCCAACTTTATTACAACACCAAACAATACCAGGCCGCAGTTATTTCGTTTGACAACCTTTTGAAAGAGTACCCCGAAAGCCCCGAAGCCGAACGTGTGCGCTTTCTGATCGTCAAATCGGATTTCCTGCTCAGCCAGAACAGCGTGTTGGACAAAAAACTCGAACGTTACACGGAAACCATTGCCCGTTGCGATGCTTTCCTTGAAAAATACCCGCAAAGCACGGACGTCAAAGAAGTCAAACAAATCCGCAAGGATGCGGAAGTCCAGGTAGCAGAGCTGCGCAAGCGCTTGAAAACCACCTGATTCCATTCTCCATTTACATTCAAACGCATAACATCATACATGAGCGACATCAAAAGCAAGGCCCAGGGCCTCGACGCCAATGTTCAACCCCGCGACGTGCTCGAACTCGTCGACAAAACCGGTAACATCTACGAAAGCATCGTCATTGTCAGCAAACGCGCCCGCCAGATCTCCAGCGATCTGAAATGGGAAATTCAGCGCAAACTGGAAGAATTCGCCGTCAGCTCCGACACCATCGAAGAAGTTCAGGAAAACAAGGAGCAAATCGAAATCTCCAAGTTCTACGAACGCCTGCCCAATACCGCCATCATCGCCACCCATGAATTTCTGACGGGCGATATGCAATGGCGCGTCATCGAAGACGACAAGTAATACATGAAGATTATTCTCGGTGTCAGCGGCTCCATCGCGGCCTACAAAGCCGCCCTGCTAACGCGCCTTTGGATCAAACGAGGCGACGAAGTGCGGGTGCTGATAACCGAAGCGGCTACCGATTTTATTTCCCCGCTTACACTTTCCACCCTCTCCAAAAACGAGGTACTGACCGAGCTGCGCTCCGGATCGGGCTGGAACAACCATGTCGAGCTCGGGCTTTGGGCCGATGCGATCGTCATTGCGCCGGCAACAGCCAACAGTCTTGCCAAACTGGCCAATGGTCTGTGTGACAACTTGTTAAGCGCTGTTTATCTGTCCGCCCGCTGCCCGGTGTTCGTCGCCCCCGCCATGGATCTCGACATGTGGCGGCATCCTGCTACGCTGTCCAACCTGCAACGTTTGCAGGCGCATGGCGTGCGGGTGATTCCCGTCGGTCACGGCGAACTGGCCAGCGGCCTCGTCGGCGACGGCCGCATGGCGGAACCCGAAGAAATCGTGGCCTTTGTGGATGGCGCCCTGGCCGGCCATACCGGCGAAACGCTCCCTCTGGCCGGTAAAAAAGCGCTGGTCACCGCCGGCCCTACCCACGAACCGCTCGATCCAGTTCGTTTCATCGGCAACAGCTCGACCGGCAAAATGGGCATCGCGCTGGCCGAGGAACTGGCCCGCCAGGGCGCTTCCGTTACCCTCGTGCTCGGCCCCACCCACCTCCGCCCGACACACCCGGGAGTTCATGTCGAACAGGTCGTTTCTGCAAGCGATATGTACCATGCCTGCACGGCGGCTTTCCCGCAATGCGATATTGCGGTGCTGGCCGCGGCGGTGGCTGATTACAAGCCCAGGACGTATTCGGAGACCAAAATCAAGAAGAAAAACGACGATTTGACCCTCGAACTGGCCAAAACGGTCGATATCGCCGCGTCCCTCGGGCGCGACAAAAAGGAGGGGCAAATTTTGGTCGGGTTCGCACTGGAAACCAACGACGAAATCGCCCATGCCCGGGAAAAACTCGCGAAAAAGAACCTGGATTTTATCGTGCTGAATTCACTGCGCGACGCAGGGGCAGGCATAGGTTTCGATACCAACAAGATTACCATTTTACGCCGCGATGGCTCGCAAACCGACTTCGATTTGAAAAGCAAAACGGCCGTCGCCGCAGATATTGTGGCAGAAATTATCCGCGCATCCAACCTCGCGTGACTTTCGTGCGTCAATAGCCGCGTACTTTTACCCATACTTTTTTCAACTGTCTCGATTATGACGTTGTCCCGTATTTGCACCATAGCCTTTCTCGTACTGTCGGCTGCAACCGTGCAGGCCCAGAGCGAACTGAATTGCACCGTTCGTATCAATACGCCGCAAATCCAGCGCACCGACCGCAAGGTGTTCGATCAACTGGAAGTCTCGCTCCGCGATTTTCTCAACAATACCAAGTGGACCGAGGATGCCTTCGAGCCCGAAGAACGCATCAAGTGCAATTTCATCATGACCATCAAAACCGAGCAGGACAACAACACGTTCGAGGCTGAACTGGCCGTACAAGCTGTGCGGCCGGTGTACGGAAGCGGTTATGAAACGCCCTTGCTGTCGCACCTCGACAAGGATGTGGTGTTCAGTTACGAGCAAAACCAGCCGATCGAATTTCTGAAAGACGGCTCTGAAAACCAGAATCTTCCGGCGCTTTTTGCTTACTATGCCTACCTCATTATCGGCATGGACTACGATTCCTTCTCGCCGCTCGGCGGCGACCCCTATTTTCTGACGGCGCAACAACTCGTCACCAATATCCAGAACTCCACTTCCAACAAGACGCCGGGCTGGCGCCCGGGCGACGGCGGTAAAAACCGCAATCGCTACTGGATCATGGAAAACCTGCTCAACCCCCGCGTCAAACCCTTCCGCAACGCCATGTACACTTATCACCGCAAAGGTCTGGATATGTTCACCACGGACATCAACCAGGGCAAGGCGGCCATCCTCCAGTCGCTCGACGAAGTGGAAAAAGTGAGCATTGCGTACTTCAATTCCATGATCGTGCAGATGTTTGCCACCTGCAAACGCGACGAACTGATCGAAATGTGGAAGGTCGGCGCCAAGCCCCAGAAAGAGCGGGTTATACAAATTATGACAAAAATTGACCCGGCCAATACCCAGCGCTACCGCGAAATTGGCGCCTGAACAACGACTTTCGTCCAAGAGTTTGCTCTTGCCATCGGGGACTTCCGTAGCTTTGCCCGCAACTTCGGAAGTCCTCGTTTGTTTTGCCGGGAACATCCCTTAATTCCGTAAATTTTTTGAATGGATACGCTTATCACCATATCGCAATTTCTGCTCAGCCTCTCGCTGCTGATTATTCTGCACGAAATGGGGCACTTTTTCCCTGCCCGCTGGTTCAAAACCCGGGTGGAAAAATTCTACCTTTTCTTCGACGCCGCTCCCTTCAATTCACTTTGGAAAGTCAAACGCGGCGAAACCGAGTACGGCATCGGCTGGCTGCCCCTCGGCGGCTACGTCAAAATTTCGGGTATGGTCGACGAGAGCATGGACACCGAACAACTCAAACAGCCCGCGCAACCCTGGGAGTTTCGCTCCAAACCCGCCTGGCAACGCCTCATCATTATGATCGGCGGCGTGACGGTCAACTTCCTGCTCGGCTTTTTCATTTTTGCCATGATGCTCTGGGGCTATGGCAAAGCCTACGTGCCCACTTCCGAACTGAAATATGGCCTGGCCATGGACTCCCTCCTGCTCCGCCAGGGCTTCCAGCAGGGCGACCTGATCCTCAAAGTCGGCGACAAGCCCTTCGATCGCGTCGAGCCCGCCGACCTCGTGGAGGCTGTCGTGCTCAACGAGGTGCGCACAGTGACCGTCCGCCGCAATGGCGAAGAGCAAGTGTTGCAGCTTCCCCAGGATGTCGCTGCGCAAATGACCAGCCAGAAGGTGCCGAAAGGCATGCTGATGGCGCCGCGTATTCCGTTTTACATTGAATCTATGCCCGCCGACAAACCCGCCGCACAGGCAGGCTTGAAAGTCGGCGACCGCATCATCGCGCTGAATGGCGAAAGCACCGAGTATTACGATCAGTTTGCCCCGCAAGCTGAAAAATATAAAGGCCAGCAGGCTACCGTGACGGTCCTGCGCGACGAAAAAGACACCGTCAATGTCTCCCTGACGCTCACGAGCGACGGGAAAATTGGCGCTTTCCCCCAGTCGGCAGGTTATTTTTACAAAATTGAACGGGAAAAATATGATCTGCTCGAAGCATTCCCCGCCGGCGTAAAAATGGGCATGGGCTTCCTCGACAACCAGTTGAAAGCCTTCGGCTTGATGTTTAAAGGCAAAATCGCCGTCAAGGACAATCTCGGCAGCCTCATCAGCATCGGCAAAATGTTCGGCTCTACCTGGGACTGGGAACGTTTCTGGGCCATGACGGCGCAGCTCAGCCTGATCCTGGCCTTCATGAACCTGTTGCCCATCCCTGCGCTCGACGGCGGCTATGTGATGTTCCTCCTCTGGGAAGTCGTTACCGGACGAAAAGTGAGCGACAAAGTCATGGAAAAAGCGGTTGGAATCGGCTTTTTCCTGCTGCTCGCCCTCATGGTTTTTGCGCTTGGCAACGACATCTGGCGGCACTGGCTGTCGCATCTTTTCGGCGCCAAATAGTGTTTTTGGTCAAACAAGGGTGGTATGAATTACTTCGAATTTTTCGGTTTGCCCCTTGGCTTTTTCCCCGACCAGGCGGCGTTGCGGCGTGCTTTTTTGCTCAACAGCAAAAAGTTTCACCCCGATTTCCACACCCTGTCCGACGAAGCACAGCAGGCTGAAATGCTGGAACAATCGACGCTCAACAACCAGGCTTATCATACGCTCAGCAACCCTGACCTTCTGATTCGTTATGTATTGCAAATCAAAGGTTTGCTGGGCGAAGAGGGCAAGCAAACGGCTTTGCCGCAAGATTTTTTGATGGAAGTCATGGACATCAACGAAGGGTTGATGGACCTGGAAATGGATTTCGACGCTTCGCGCTACACGGCCACCCTTGCGGCCGTCGATCAGTTGGAGCAGTCGCTCGATGAGGCGATAAAACCTGTTTTGGAATCGTACGCCGACCCCGAGGGCGACGCGAGCCTGACCAAAGTCGCAGACTATTTTTTCAAAAAAAGGTATTTGTTGCGCATCCGGGAAAATCTGTCTAAATTTGCCGCCGCTTTTTAAGCCAACGGGCTTTTCGGCAATCCGCGGGAATGGCGGAATGGTAGACGCGATGGTCTCAAACACCATTGACTGCGAGGTCGTGCGAGTTCGAGTCTCGCTTCCCGCACAAAAACATGGGTCGCCCTGTATGATCGGGGCGGCCCATTTCGTTTCCACCGAAACACAGCATTGTTCGCCATGCCATCTTTATCCAGCCGACTGATTTGCGCTTTTTTTCTCCTTTTTACGGCCTTGGGGGCGCTTGCCCAGCAGCCGACCCAGGATTTGCGACCCCAGTTGCGGGGATTGAGTACCGCGCAAAAACTGAAATTGTTGGGCTACATGCGTTTTCAGGGCGTCCAGCTCGATCAGGAACTGCTGGATGCTTATCAGCAGTTGCCGCAAGATGCCCAGTCGAAAACCATCCAGTACGTTTCCGTGCTGCGCAACGACGGCGCCAATGCGCCCCACACCACGGTGGAGTGGAGCCGCGATTCGATTTTCTTCGGCCAGGTGGAATCGGGCTACATTGTTTTTGATTCATTTACCGTAAAAAATACGGGCAAAGCTCCCTACATCATTTCCGACATCAAGACCGCCTGCAATTGCGTGGTGGTGGCGCGACCTGAATACCCGGTCATGCCCGGGGAAAGCGCCGTCATCAGGATCAAGTTCGACAGCATAGGCCGTGCCGGCAGCATGGTGGCAGGGATAGTCGTGTACGACAATTCCAGGCCTAACCTGCGCAGTATCATGTATTTGTGTGGAGAAGTGTTGCCCCGGAAAAGCCAGCAGGGCGGTGGAGGTTGAACAATGCCTGCGTTAGAGAATGCCCGTGCCCAGCAGCAGCGCAATGCTGATGATCATGATGGCGGTGAAGGTTCGGACAGCCGAGAGCGTCATCTTGTGCAGGTACCTGGCGCCCAGATAGGCGCCAGCAAAGGCGGCCAGGGTTGCGAGGGCCAACACCGGCCATTCCTGCACGAGCCCGGCACTGGAAAACCGGCTGAAATAAACCGGCAAACGCGTCAGATCGACCATGCAGGCCACGACGACGCCCGTGGCAATAAATGCCTGCTTGTCCAGGCCGCTTTGCAGCAGAAACGCCGAACGCAAAGCGCCCTGATTGCCGCTTAGCCCGCCGAAAAAGCCGCTGACGAGGCCGCCAAGTGTCAGGTATCGATTGGCGAATTGCAGTTTTTTCAAGGCCGGAACCAGTTCCATCAGCGCAAATACGATCATGAGCAGGGCAATTGCCACCTTCAACAGGCTGATTTCCATGGTTTTGTCGCCCCAATGCCAGGTGTGTAATACGGGCAAGCGCGTCAGGCCCACGAGCACCCACGCGCCGATGAATCCGCCGAGTACGGAAGGCAAACCGAAGCGCAGCAGAATCCCCCGATCGGCGTGGCGGCCGAGCAGCCCGGTCTTAAACAGGTTGTTGAGCAGGTGGACGATGCCAGTCAGCGCCACCGCGACATGAATCGGGAAAAAAAGGCCGAATACCGGCGTCAGGATGGTGCCCAGACCAAACCCGGAAAACAAAGTGAGTAAAGAAGCGAGAAAAGCCGTAATGGCGATAATCCATTCCATGCACAAAGGGCGGAAGAAATCCCGGCAGTACTGTCAGGGCTTGATTCCTGCGCTCTCAATTGGTTCTTCCCATTGCACAGGGTAGTTAATTATTGAACAGACTGCCGGGATACATGCACGAGCAAGCGCACAAATGTAACAAATTAACTTGAAAAATTAAAGTTTGGACGGGTGCAATAAACAGGTAAATACGTCGATTTGGAAAACTTCATCAATCGTTAACAATCTCGCGTGAAATGCCGGCTTTTTTATCGTCGTAGAAAAACGTAATTTTGCGCCTCGTTTAAAAAAGCCGCTCTGTCAGATTAAAAATTTGGAGAACAGGGGAAGTTTTAATAAAAATTTCTTTCAAGCCCTTTCTGCTGCTCCACTCACATACTATTCATGAAAAATATCCGCAACATCGCCATCATTGCCCACGTCGACCACGGCAAGACCACCCTGGTGGATAAAATGATTCACGCTGCCAAAGTCTTCAAGGAACATGAAGTTACGGGTGAATTGATCCTCGACAACAACGATCTTGAAAGGGAGCGTGGCATTACCATTCTCGCCAAAAACGTCTCGATCAATTACAAAGGCGTCAAAATCAACATCATCGATACCCCTGGTCACGCCGACTTCGGCGGCGAGGTGGAACGCGTACTCAATATGGCCGACGGCGTACTGCTGCTCGTCGATGCCTTCGAAGGCCCCATGCCCCAGACGCGTTTCGTTCTCCAGAAAGCCCTCGAACTGGGCAAAAAAGCCGTGGTGGTGGTCAATAAAGTGGACAAACCCAACTGCAATCCCGACTGGGCCCACGAAGCCGTGTTCGACCTCATGTGCGCGCTCGACGCCACCGAAGAACAACTCGACTTCCCGGTCGTGTACGGTTCGGCCAAACAAGGCTGGATGAGCCACGACTGGAAAAAGCCGATGGAGGACATCACCATCCTGCTCGACGATATTATCAAACACATCCCCGAGCCGCAGGTGTCGGAAGGAACCGCGCAGATGCTCGTCACCTCGCTCGATTACTCCAACTACATCGGTCGTATCGCGGTGGGCCGCCTTTCACGTGGCAAACTGACGACCAACCAGCCTGTTTCGCTCGTTAAAAAAGATGGCACCGTGCAGCGCCACCGTATCAAAACGCTGTTCGTGTTCGACGGCCTGGGCAAAAAAGAAGTTCCGGAAGTGGAAGCCGGCGATATCTGCGCCATCGTAGGGGTCGACGGTTTTGAAATTGGCGACACCATCGCCGATTTTGAAAACCCGGAAGCACTGCCCGTAATTGCTGTTGACGAGCCGACGATGAGCATGTTGTTTACCATCAACGACTCGCCGTTTTTTGGCCAGGAAGGCAAGTTTGTGACCAGCCGCCACGTCCGCGAGCGCCTCGAAAAAGAACTCGAGAAAAACCTCGCCATGCGCATGGAGGAAACCGATTCGGCTGATTCCTTCATGGTTTTCGGTCGCGGGGTATTGCACCTCAGCGTGTTGATCGAAACCATGCGCCGCGAAGGTTACGAACTTCAGATCGGCCAGCCCCGCGTAATCATCCGCGAAGTCGACGGCGTGAAACACGAGCCGGTGGAAGAACTGAGCATCGACGTGCCCGAAGAGTCGAGCGGCAAGTGCATTGAACTGGTTACCCGCCGCAAAGGTGTGATGAAAAGCATGGAGCCCAAAAACGACCGCTTCCTGCTCCGCTTCGAAATTCCCTCGCGCGGCATCATTGGCCTGCGTTCCAACGTGCTTACCGCCACGCAGGGCGAGGCCATCATGACGCACCGCTTTATCGGTTACGAACCCTGGAAAGGCGATATCCCCGGCCGTCAGACCGGCTCGCTCATCGTCATGGAAACGGGTACGGCCATCGCTTACTCGCTCGACAACCTTCAGGATCGCGGCACGTTCTTCGTCGATCCGGGCGAAGAAGTGTACGAAGGACAGGTGATCGGTGAAAATACCCGCGTTGGCGACCTCGTGGTGAACGTCACCAAAACCAAAAAACTCACCAACATGCGCGCCTCCGGCTCCGACGACAAAGCCTCTTTGCCGCCGCCCCGCCGCTTTACGCTGGAAGAAGCGCTCGAATACATTCAGGAAGACGAATACGTCGAAGTGACGCCCAAAAGCATCCGCCTGCGCAAAATTTACCTCAAAGACTTTGAGCGTAAAAAAGCCCAAAAGGAAATGGCTATGGCGTGAGAAGTTCGTAGTTGATAGTTGGAAAGTTTAAAGTTTAAAGTTCAAAGTTCGGGATGATTTACGTTCCGTTTAAAGGGCCTCTATGCTCCGTAGAGCGCAATCTCCTGCAAACTTTGAACTTTCAACTTTGAACTTTAAACTTTCAACTTTGAACTTTAAACTTTCAACCTTGAACTTTCACTTTGAACTTTAAACTTCTACTTTTGCAGGCCTTTTCGGGCCCGGCAGGGGTCGGATTGTGAGAATGCCCGATTTTGCAGATTTTTTATTTGAAAAAACGGTGACCATTTGTTTCAAAACGGGTCAAACGAACGTTATACGAAATACAACATCCCCATAAATTGACGGACCGGGTCAAAACTTCTTTGATTTCCGGATTGTTAACCGGCAATTCCCATACCTTCAACACATGCGCACCAAACTTTCCAGCTTTAATTTCAATCTGCCCAAAGAACTCATCGCACAATACCCTTCCGATGAGCGCGACCAAAGTCGCCTGATGGTGGTACATCGCGATACCGGCAAAATTGAACACAAGATTTTCAAGGATCTCCTCACTTATTTCAACGAAGGCGACGTCATGATCTTCAACAATACGAAGGTCTTTCCCGCCCGTCTTTTTGGCCAGAAAGAAAAAACCGGCGCCAAAATCGAGGTGTTCCTGTTGCGCGAACTCAACCACGACGCCCGTTTGTGGGACGTTCTGGTCGATCCCGCCCGCAAAATCCGTGTGGGCAACAAACTTTATTTTGAAGACGAAAACGGTCACGACGCACTCGTGGCGGAAGTCGTGGACAATACCACCTCCCGCGGCCGTACGATCCGTTTCCTGTTTGAAGGCACCGAAGACGAGTTTCAGCACGAGCTGTCGCGCCTGGGCAACACGCCGCTGCCCAAATACATCGAGCGGGAACCCGAAGCCATCGATCGCGAACGTTATCAAACCATTTACGCCAAGGAACTCGGCGCCGTGGCCGCTCCGACCGCAGGCCTCCACTTCAGCCGCGAGCTGATGAAACGTCTTGAACTGAAAGGGCTACGTTTTGCCGAAATTACCCTGCACATCGGTCTCGGCACCTTCCGTACGATCGATGTGGAAGACCTCTCCAAGCATAAAATGGAGGCGGAATACTTCCGTATCAGCCCCGATGCAGCGGAAACCGTCAATAAAAGTATCTCTGAAAATAAAAAGGTTTGCGCCGTCGGTACCACCGTAATGCGCTCCATCGAAACCGCCGTATCTGCCGACAAAATGCTCAAGCCCGTGGAAGGCTGGACGAATAAATTCATCTATCCGCCCTACGATTTCAGCATTGCCAACAGCATGATTACCAATTTTCACCTGCCCAAATCCAGCCTGGTCATCATGGTCAGCGCCTTCGGCGGCTTCGACCTGATCATGGAAGCTTATAAGGAGGCAGTAAAAGAGAAATACCGCTTTTTCAGCTACGGCGACGCCATGCTGATCCTGTAATGAAACACTTGTACAGATTTTACCTTTCAGGTAAAACTTGTTGAATAAAAATTACGTTCACCCCAGAGTCCTGAACCCAACCTGAACCAACGTCTTAAACCGCTTATAACTTTTCGCAACCTATGTATTGGACGCTCGAACTAGCCTCTTATCTGGAAGAAGCACCGTGGCCGGCCACTAAGGAAGAACTGATTGACTATGCCATCCGCTCCGGCGCCCCCTCCGAAGTGATCGATAACCTCGACGAACTGGAAGACGACGGAGAACTCTATGAAGGAATCGAAGATATCTGGCCGGATTACCCGCGCCATGAGGACTTTTTCTTCAACGAGGACGAGTATTGACGCGTATCCCGCCCGTTCTCCCAGTTTCACCACGCTATGCCAAGAGCCTCTCCGGTCATACCGGAGAGGCTCTTTTTGCGTATTTAATCAAAGGTGCAATCAACGCACCAGTTCCAGATAGCCGCTGCGCACCTTTCCGCCGTTACCCAGGTCGATCAGGTAGTAATACGTGCCGTCGGGCAGTGCTTTGCCGTTCCAGGTGCCATCCCAGGCCAGGGCGTTCGTGTAGCCTTTTTGCTCGAATACGAGGTTGCCCCAACGGTTGAACACCTGCACGGTATTGTTCGGATAGGCCTCGATGCCAAGGATATGCCAGTAGTCGTTTGCCTGATCGCCATTCGGCGAGAAGCCGTTGAATACCAGTAGTTTGTCGCAAAAAACCTGAATGCGCACGATGGCGGTGTCCTGCACGCCCCGGGTGTCGTGTACGCGGTAAATGAAGGCGTCGGCGCCGCAATAGTCAGTGGCGGGAGTATAAAGAACGAGATGACTGTCGGGGTCGTATTCCGCCGTGCCGTGGTCGGGCCCTTGCACGATGTCGAGCGCCGACAAGGCGGCGAAGTTGTTTACCGTATTTTCAAGAATATCGTTGGCCAGCACGGGGATGTCAAGAGATTCGTTTTTGAGGACGAACGCTTCGTCGGGGCGGGCTTCCGTCAGGGTATCCTGTGTCGGATCGATCACGTTGACCAGCACAGCCGTGGTGTAGCAATCTCCATTGCCGTTGCAAATTTGAAGGCAAAGGGTGTCTTGTCCTGGCAAAAGGCCGGTGATCGTCGCGCAGAAATTTTGCTGGTCATAGGCGACCGAAGTATTCTCACCTTCGGGGCAAAGGCTGCCAATGGTTGTGATCGGGGGCGCAAGCAGGCTTTGATTGGGGCAAACCAGCGTGTTTTGTCCGACACCAAGTTGAATGGAAATCGTGTCGTCGATGACAAGGCCGGGGCAGGACAGGTAAAACGGGACGGTATACTCGCAGCTGGTGATTTGATTGACCAGATGCAAAATATGAAAACCTGTGTCGAGCCGGAATCCGACGTGACCATTATCGCAGGCGGCAAAAATCCCGATTGGCGATCCGTTGTCCGTGATCGTCCAGTCGTCCAGTTCGGTTTCCGTAAGGCTGGTGCAAAAAATAGTGTCCGAGGCACAGGTGGCTGCTTCCCAACTGATATTGCCCGACAGGTCGGGAAGGTAATTGTGAATGGGCGGACAATCCACGCAGACAACATTGATGTTTACCGTGTCGGCGCAGCCTGTCTGAATTCTGCGGAGGACTACCTGATGTTCGCCAACCGGAAAGCGCAACTGCGACCCGCGGGGGATGTATTGCAGATTGGGTTGCAAAACCCCGACCACGGCCTGTGAAGAAGTCACCTGAATCGGCCCGTACACATTGGACGAGTTTCCCCCAACGATAAAAAAGTTGTTTTCAAACATCCAGCCTGGTGATGGATCGAGTTGATTCATCAATGCCACCAGCCCGTTGGCATCCTGAAATGCCCCTGAAAAACTTTGGCCGTTGATCGTCCATGCATTCAGTTGATAGGGCCCGCCCGACGGCAGCAGGGAGATGGAGTAGGCTATCACGGTATCCAGGTTGCAGCCCAGGTAGCCATTGAGGTAGGGCAAATCATTGTCGGTGATCGCAAAATCGCCGATTTCACCATAAGGAACAGGCAGACAAACCCAACTCCCGCTCTGACAATCGGAAGTCATTGCGCTCAGGTTGTCCTCTGGTACAAAACCCGCTGAACAATCGACGGGTTTGAGCACTGTCGGCACGTAACGAATAATATGGCAACGCAACAGGGCTGTATCGCAGGCGGCCACCATAATGGTGTCCACGTTGTAGCCGGGCAGCGCATTGGCCCAAAAGGTCAGACAAGCTGAACTGCTGTCGATGCTGTAATGCCCGAAGGCATCGCTGGTGCCGACCAGTCCCGGCCTGTTTAACTGGCTGATAATCGGTTGGTTAAATATCGGGGGAATAATCCCGCAAGAGGTCGCCACCTGGTCTGTCTGTACCGTAAAATACAGGGTCTCCATACTCGGCGGCTGTGACAAAATGCTGACCACCACGCAAATAGTGTCATTCAGATTGGGGGGCGTCACGTTCACCGCGATGCAGATGGTATCGAGCGCATAGCCTGCCGTAGCCCCGGCCAAGTAGGTGAGGCAACCCTGTGGCGACAGCGACCAGGTACCATAGGCAGAAGAGCCGCTCACGCTCGAGCCAAGCAGTTGAAAGCTAAGGTTGTTGGGAGAAATGCCGATTGGAGGTTCTAGGCAAAGTGTGCCAATGGTGCCTGCGGCAAGAAAAAACGGCAGGGTGTCGCGCCGGGAACAAAAACGCGGTACCAGATAGGTGCCAATCGTATCGGTGCAGAACAGGGAGTCAAACACGACGGCTTTGTAGATGCCCGCCGGCAGGTTGATCCGGTCTTCTGTGTTGACGGCGCCCGGTAAATCGAGCCAGTCGACCCGGTAACCGCCGTTGCCGCCCGTGATGTCCAGCTGGATCTGGCCGCCTTGTTCGCAAGTTTCGGGCACGATCTGCGCCTGGGTTTCGATGGGGGGCGGTTGGGTAATGAAAAAGGTGTAAACAGGAAGCAGACAACTGTCGGCATCCGCGATACTGAGAAAATATTTTCCCGGCATCAGGTTGCCGGGTTGGAAGCTCACGTTGTTGGTGTCGCGGATGCTGAAGGTGTAGGGCAATTGAAAATTGTCACCTGGAATCACCTCGAACCCCACAAAGCCGGTGCCTCCGCCGGGGCAGGAGATATTGTAAGGCGTGATGTTTACGGTGGCCTCCACCGGGGCATCGGGTACGGTAAACGATACTTCTGCCGTACATCCACTGTTGTTATCGCTGACTACGCACACATAATCGCCCGCAGCCAGCCCGGTCAGGGTCGCCCCTGGGCCGAGGCTGTAAGAATATTGCCCCGAGCCGCCTGTGACGGTAATTTGAACAATGCCATTGCTCTTTCCGCATTTCGCCGGATGGACGATTTGCGCACTGGCGACCAGGGGATTCTCATTGGGCACGCAAACTTTCACCACGCTGTAGCAGCCCGAGCCTGGCTCGGTGGCCGTGACGTAATAGCAAATACTCAACAACCCGTCGTTGACGGCGCCGATCTCGCCATTGTCCCAAACATAAAAAAGACTGGTAGGCCACAGTGTCGCTTTCCCGTTGGACGCCAGACAATTGGAAGGCAAAACCTCCACCACATCCACAGCCGGACCGTTGTCGTTGTTAACAATGATTGTGGTGTCGGTCGTGCAGGCGGAATTGCCTTGCCGCGTGATCTTCAGGTGGTATGCCCCGGCGGCCAGCTGGCTTGCCGTGGCACTTGTTGAAACAGCCGGGGTCCATTGGAAAATACAGCCGGCGTTACCCCCTTCGATACTTACACTGATGCTGCCGGTAGAAATGCCACAAAGCGTATGCTGCACAGTGATATTGTTGATAATCACAGGGTTGTCGCATGGGTCGGATGGAGGAGCGCTGAAAGACTCAGTCGTTTTTACAGCAATGTCATGCCTGGCCAGCACACCCGACGGCGCCCCGAACAAACAAGTCAACACCAGCGCCTGCCACAACTTCAATAGGCAAAAAGGATGGGATGTGTACATAAGAAATCGGCTTCCTGCAATGAATCGGATTAGCACCCAAAGATAAACGGCTCCTCGACTGCCGGACGCACAAAACCGCCGGGAGAATTGCTGTGGCCGGAAGATGAGCCTTCATCTTTTTAACTAATCTCATCGAAAAGGCTAAAACAATGCCACTTTCGAGTCATAGCAGGTGTGAATTTAAATTATTGATTATCAGTTTTTTATTTTATAAAAACAAACCTGTTTTTTCCGACAACTTTAAAAAAATGTCCTTTCCTCGAAAAAGCTTCCAACCTACTTTTGTACCATGGATAAGAAGAATAGCCAAAGCTTCTATTCAAAAGTTGTCTTTTTTCCGACAAGCCGGGGACTCTCACCCGATTACACACAAAACTGCTACATTTTTTAAATCGTGATGTGCCATGGAAACGAGTATCCGCATGCAATTCCTCGGCAATTTGCCGCCTTTGGTTTCTCTGGATTCCAGCGAACTCCAGCAACTTGCCTCGATGTCCCAATACCAGAAGGTTCCGAAGTTTCACTACATCTTCATGCCTGACGAAGCGGCCGAGCACCTGTTCTTCCTGATTCGGGGACGCGTCAAGCTGGGCACGTTTGCCTACGACGGCCGTGAAGTCATCAAGGAAATCCTGCAGCCGGCGGTCATATTTGGCGACCTGGCCCTTGCAGGCGAACCCTTGCGGACCGAGTTTGCGCAGGCCATGCACGACGATGTGGAAATCCTGTCGGTGCGCGTCAGCGATTTTCAAAACCTGATGCAACAAAACCAGCGGCTGGTCTTTGCTTTTCTCCAGCACCTGAGCAATCGCCTGCAACGCGTCGAAGAACGGCTCGCTTCACTGGTCCTCAAAGATGCCCGCGAACGTATCATCGATTTTCTCGTCGATACCGCCGGAAAAGAAGGCCGTCGCGTCGGTTACGAAACGCTTGTAAAACACTGCCTTACACAACAGGAAATCGCCAATCTGACCGGCACCAGCCGTCAGACGGTCACTTCCGTACTCAACGATTTGCGCAAATCCAACCTGATTTACTTTAACCGGAACAGCATTCTGATTCGCGATCTGGAAAAATTAGCCTGATCGCACCCCTTGTTCTGCCTGTCAGAAGCCATTGTTCCGCGCCACCTGCTCGTAAAACAAGCCCGCTTTGGTCATGCTGCGGTCCATATTGTCAAAGTTGATCCGCACCAGACCAAAGCGATAGGTGGGGCCCAGGTGCCACTCGAAATTGTCCCAGGTACTCCAGTGCACGTAGCCGCGCAAGTCCACGCCATCGGACAGCGCTTTGTGGCATTCGCCTAAATAGTCGCGGATGGCCTGAATACGCACCTCGTCGTCGTCCGTGCAAATTCCGTTTTCCGTGATAATCAAGGGCTTGCGATATTTTTTCCAGAATCGCCGCAGGATTCGACCCAGGCCTTCGGGGCGGTAGCCCCACATTTTGTCGTGCGGAATACCCCGGCGTTCCAGGTCTTTTACCCGGTTGATGGCATCGATGGGTTTGGGGTCGAACAACATGTACGCGTAATAACTCAGTCCCCAAAAGTCGCATTTTTCAAAAGGGCGCGCCGCACGGCTCAAAAACCACCAGCCGGCCAGCGCCGCGGCGATTTTGCCGGGCCAGTTGGCGCCCGAAAACCAGGCTGTATTGAGCGAAATACCGATCGGGGCATCCTTGTATTTTTCACGAATGACCGTGTAGGCGATGTCGTGGGCAGCGCCCATTGTGTCGAGCACGCGGTTGGCAAGGAAATATTTGCCTTTGAGACGAGGCGGAAACTCGCCGAAAAAATAGCCGTTGACGGCATACACATTCGGCTCGTTAAACGTGTTCCAGTAGGCTGCAAACTCGCCGAAATGCCTGACGCATTGCTGTACATAATTGATAAACAAGGGAATATTGTCTTCATTCGTCCAGCCTCCGCGCGCCTCGAACCAGTTGGGGTGCGAGAAATGGTGCAATACGAACATCAGTCGAACGCCCCGTTGCCGCAGGTCTTCGAAAAAGACCCGGTATTCCTCCACGACAGCCGGCTCAAATTTGGCCATCGGCTCGGTCTGAAGCCTCGACCAGTCCACTCCGCAGCGATAAATACTGCCCAGCCGGGCAATCAGCACGGCATCCTCGGCACGGCGCTTTTCGTGGTCGGTGGTGCGTTCGAATACGTAGCCGTCTTTTGCGCGAAGCCCGCGCCACGGATGAGCGCCGGCGGTTTCTACCTGTGCAGCGGCAGTGGAGGTGCCCCAGAAAAAGTGGTCGGGAAACTGGAAAGTCATGGTTTGATATTTTGCAGGAAGGGTATGGGCAAAAAAAAAGCCCCTCACCGCGAGCCTAACCGGAGGGGCAACCATGAGATTATAATGGTACAAAACTATGGGAAGCAGACCTGTGTATGCCAGTGGCATAAACGGTCAAATCCACAAGTACGGCCAATACGGGGGGACGTTTTGGCGATTAAATAGGATACTTTAAAATCGGGAAAAAACGGTCGGGGAGAACCCCCTGGGATGGAAAGAAACAGGCGGATTAAAGACGGATTAAATAGTCGTAAGTGTGACAAATATACGGCTAAGCCGATTCGTACCAAGGTTTGCCGTAAATATTTTGCCGAACCTGCTGGCGATACTCCTCGCAGGTTCGGCAATTGTATTTTTTTTAACCTTGGTAATCAGTCTTTTAAATGCTTTTTTCAAGCAAATTAACCCGGATTTGAAACCCCTTGTTTTCGTTCTTTCAGATCGAGCCGCAGCGAAAAAATGTGGGAATAAAGCACCTGCGATACGTTGCCGATGTCGGTGAGGGCATAATCGAGTTGAACGCGGCCCAGGCGCAGCCCGACGCCAAAATTGGGTTGCAGGGTGAGCGTTTCCTTGTCAGGGTTGAAATCCTGTTTGACCCTTTGAAAATTGCCGACTCCGACCCTCAGTTGTACCACATTGTTGTAATCGGCTTCCACCCCGACACGCGGGTCGATGTTGAAAGACGATGAGCTCACGAGCACGTTGCGCTGGCCGTCGGTGGTCATTTCCAGGTCGATGGCGGGCAACAGGGTGGTTTTGCTGCCCAGGCGGGTGCGGTAGGCCGCGCCCAATACGAAGCGCGGACGGGTGATTTCGGTGCTGCTTTCGGGGATTTCGTTGTTGGTGCTGGTAAACACTTCTTTTTCCCGCTCGGTAAGCGAAAACGACCAGGCGTTAAAGGTGGTCGTCAGGTCGCGGCCCATGAGGCCCAGCATCCAGGGGCCTTTGCGGTATTGCACGCCGACATCGGCGCCAAACCCCCAGGAGGAGCCAATGTCGCCGATTACACGGTGAATGACCTTTACGCTTGCCCCGACGGAAAAAGCCGGGTTGTTCAGTTTTCGGCCATAACTGCCAATAAATGCGTAATCGGCAGCCGAAAACGGCGTCACGTTGTCATAATTGACCGACCCGTCGGGGTTGACGAGGTTGATCGTGTAGGGAATATTGTCGATCCCCAGACGGATCAGCGAAAAGGCCAGATAGGACGACTTTTCGCCGCGATTGAGTTGTTTGCCAAAGCCGAGGTAATCGTACTGCGACACCCCCACGAACCACTCGGCGTGCATGGCGCCGACCTGCATTGGCGCTGCGATCTGGGCCAGGCCAGCCGGGTTCCAGTAACTTGCCGTAATGTCGCCCGTCAGGGCGGTTTGTGCGCCCGACATGCCATGGGCACGGGCGCCCACGCCGATCGCGAGAAAATCGTTGCTGTATTTTTGGGAGAATGCCGTTTGGATAGCCAAAACGAGCAAAAAGCCGGAGAGTAAAAACTGTCTTTGCATAATGCGCTACTTTCGCCGGGAGGATTTTTCGACGGTTCAGTGACGTTCGTACCTGCCGGCCGGTTGCCTCGCCGGGCCAAAAATAGCGCCCATCTCGTGCTCTGTCTCACATTTACCTTGCTCAAGTCTGTATGTTTCAACGCATTACCCTGCTCGTTTTGGCCAGTCTGACTTTGTGTCAACTGCGTGCCCAGGATTCTCTCAACATGATCCGCCTCGCACACTGGGACGATGAGTCCCTGCCGGTCGCTTCGCCCGGCAACCTCAATCTTCAGTACAGCGGCTGCTGGGGAATGGCCGTCAATGGCCACGAGTACGCAGTGCTCGGCGGCGCTGCCCACGTGCTTATTTTCGACATTACCAGCCCGGAAACCCCCGAACTGGTGGGCAAATTCGCCGGCACGGCCACCACCGTCTGGCGCGAGTTCAAATCGTATAAAAACCGCCTTTACGCGGTGTCCGACAATACCACCGAAGGGCTGATGATCTTCGATTTTTCCAATGCGCCTGACACCATTGTGCGCAGCTACTGGAGCAATGAATTTTTTAATAAATCCCATACCATCACGCTCGACACCCTGTCGGGTCGCATTTACCTCAATGGCACCGATGTGGTCAACCAGGGGCTGCTGGTGCTCGATGTCAGTCAAAACCCCGACCAGCCGCAATTGCTCGCCAATGTAACCGTCGATGGCGGCTATATCCACGATTCTTACGTCAGAGGCGACACGATTTATGCATCTTCCGGCTACGAAGGTTATTACATCATCGACATGTCGAACCCCGAAGAGCCCCAAACCCTCGCCCAAATCGCGACGGGCGGCTACAACCACAACAGCTGGCTGACCACCGACGGCCGCTACGCCTATTACACCGAAGAAATCCCGAAGGGGCAAACGATCAAAATCGTGGATTTGCAGGACCTCGCCAACGGGAACATTGAAATCGCCGATGATTTTCTCGATCCGCAGGTGCCCGGCGCTCCCCCGCTCGCGGTTCCGCACAACGTGTACATCCGCGATACGCTCCTGTTTGATTCCCAGTACGAAGACGGCTTGCTGGTGTACAGCATCAGTAATCCGCTCCAGCCCCAATTGGTCGCGCACTACGACACCCATCCTGAAAATAACCAGTACAACGGCTATTTTGGCAACTGGGGCAATTACCCCTGGCTGCCTTCCGGCAATATCGTGGCCGGAGACATGCAAAACGGGCTGCAAATCCTTCGGATCACCAGCGCTTCTTCCGGCACGAAAACGCCTTCGGGCAGCCTGCAAGCCGTCCTTGCGCCCAACCCGGCGTCCGATCGGGTGAGTATTCGTTTGCCGGCCAGCGCCAGCGAGTGGCAATACCAGGTATTTAACGCAAGAGGCCAAACCATGCGGCCTGCAACCGTGGTGCACCGCCCGGAAGCAGCATTTTCCGTGGCCGAATGGCCAGTCGGGGTGTACTTCGTCGCTATCCAGGCTGGTGAACAATCACTTATGCAGAAAATTGTCGTGAAATGAAGGAACAGGCGGTTTCGGACAAGATTTGCTTTGTTTTCAACACAAATTTTGCGCAGCAAAACCGTTTCAAACGGCTGCGCAGTCGACAAACCGTGCGAAACCGCCTTTCGTTTCTGCTCCTTCTGCTGCCGTTTTTGGCCACGGCGCGCACGACTTACAACATCCTCGATTTTGGCGCTGTGGCCGACAGCCAGACGCTCAACACCACGGCCATTCAGGCTGCTATCGACCGTGCCCATGCCGATGGAAAAGGCACCGTGCTGATCCCCAAAGGGGTGTTTTTGAGCGGAAGCCTGTGGCTGAAATCGGGTGTGGAACTCCACCTTCAGAAAGGCGCCGTATTGCTGGGCAGTACCCGGCGGGCCGATTATGCCAAAATCAACTGGTACGCCCTGCTGTTGGCCGACGGGCAGTCTGACATCGCCCTCAGCGGCGAAGGCGTCATCGACGGACAAGGAGCGGCGCTGGCTGCCAACGTCGTTTTCCTCGTCAAAAGCGGCCAACTAAACGATCCCTACTGGGCGCACGACCGGCCCCACGAACGCGAGCGCCCCCAACTCATCGAGTTTGCCCGTTGTAAAAATCTGCGTGTGGAGGGCGTCACCCTCCGCAATTCCGCCTGCTGGGTGCAAACCTACGATCGCTGCGACGGGCTTCGTATTCAAAGAATCAGGGTGGAAAGCCGCGCGTACTGGAACAACGACGGCATCGACATCGTCGACTCCCGCAATGTGCTGATCCGCGATTGTTACATCGACTCGGCCGACGATGGCATTTGTCTGAAATCGTCGTGGCCGCCCGCTTTTTGTGAAAATATCAGGGTCGAACGCTGCACCATCCGGTCCAGCGCGAGCGCATTCAAACTGGGAACGGCCTCCAAAAGCGGCTTTCGCAAGGTGCGGGTGCGCGACCTCGTGATTTACGACACCTACCGCTCGGCTATCGCCCTGGAGATCGTCGACGGCGGTTTTATCGAAGACATCGACATTGCGCGGATCAAGGCTTATCATACGGGCAACGCGATTTTTATCCGCCTGGGCCACCGCAACCAAAAAGGGGAGGCGGGGCGTGTGAAAGGAATCCGTATCCGCGACGTTTTTGTCGAGGTGCCCGCCGGCCGGCCCGATCAGGGCTATGCCTTCGAAGGCCCCGAAGTGACGGAGCCGCACAACCTGTTTCCATCCTCCATCAGCGGATTGCCGGGCCACCCCGTAAAGGATGTTTCGCTGCGCAATATTCATATCCGCTTTGCCGGGGGCGGACGGCCTGCGCAGGCTTTTCTGCCGCTCGATTCGCTCGATCGTGTACCCGAACGGCCGTCGGACTATCCCGAGTTTTCGATGTTCGGCGAATTGCCGGCCTGGGGTTTCTATATCCGGCATGCCGAAAACGTGTCGATGCGCAACGTGCGACTCGAATGCGTGCAGGCCGATTACCGACCGGGCATCGTGGCCGACGATGTGCAAGGCCTTGATTTTGAGAAACTTGATATTAAACAGGCGCATGAAGCGCCGGCAGTATTCCTGTACCGTTCGGGGTTGGTAAACCTCAAAAAGTCGGGAGGGATCAAGCCCGTGGTCGCGGATAAACAAGGTGCGGAATGAGCCGCTACAGCATCGCATTCTTCGACTTACATTTGCCCCGTCATGGCCAAATCCATTCAGCAGCGTATTATTTTCGGGTTAAAAGTTCGCCATTTCAGGCAGGTCAACGGCTGGAATTTCGACGACCTGGCCAGCCGGGCCAAAATGTCGGTTTCCTACCTCAACGAGATTGAAAAAGGCAAAAAATACCCCCTGAACGACAACCTCAACCGCCTGGCGCAGGCTTTTGAAATCCCGCCCGAAGCGCTGGCTTCGCCCGAACTGCCCAAATCGCTGGCTCCGATCGGAGATCTGTTGCAAAGCAATTTTTTGAACGAACTCCCGCTCGACCTTTTCGGCATTGAGTTGCAACAGGTCATCGAGATCATCGCCCGGGCGCCCGACCGCGTCAATGCCTTCATCTCCGCGCTGCTCGAAATCGCCCGCAACTATTCCCTGCGCGACGAAAACTTCTACTTTGCTGCCCTGCGCGCTTACCAGGAGTTGCACATGAATTTGTTTGAAGACATCGAACAGGCAGCCGAGGAGTTTGTCGCGGCCAACCATCTGCCCGACAATGGCGGCGTGCCGGCCGATCATCTGGCCAAAATTTTGAAAAAACGCTTCGGCTACAAATTCGACGAAGATGGCCTCGACAAATACCCCGAACTGGCCAGCCTCCGCTCCGTTTTTATTCCCCAGAAAAAACGCCTGCTGCTCAATGCCAGACTGAGCGAACGGCAAAAGGCTTTCCAGTTGGGCAAAGAATTGGGATTCAATGTATTGGAACTTGAAGAGCGGCCGCTGGCGTCGAGCCTGATGCGCGTAAAATCGTTTGAAGAAGTGCTCAATAACTATCGGGCGGCTTACTTCTCGGTGGCCATCCTGATCAACCGACAGGCTTTTGTGAAAGACCTGCGTGCTTTCTTCGCCCAAACCGGCTGGAACGCCGCTTTTTTGCTTCAACTGCTGCACAAGTACCAGGCCAGCCCGGAAGTATTGTTTCAGCGATTCAATGTGCTGGCGGGCGAATTCAACCTGCACAAGGTGTTTTTTCAGCGATTTATCCACGACCTCGACCGCGACGGTTTCGATGTGGACAAGGAACTGCACCTCAACCGCAAGCATCAGCCGCATGCTTCGGGGCTCAACGAACATTATTGCCGCCGCTGGCTGTCGCTGACCCTGCTGCGCGATTTGCAACAGCGTCAGCACGACGCGGGGCGCCCCGATGTCGACTGGATCGCCGGCGTGCAACGGGCGCAGTTTCTCGATACGGGCGAAGAATACCTGTGTTTTGCCGTGGCCAAACCGGGCTACCCCACGCCTAACCGCAACATCAGCGTGGTACTCGGTATTTTACTCGATGCGGATGCCCGTCGGACCATAAGGTTCTGGAACGATCCATCCATTGCGCGCAAGACGGTTAATGTAACCTGTGAACGTTGTGCGCTCCTCGACTGTGCGGAGCGTGCGGCAGCGCCCGTTGTCATCCGGAAAAGGGATGCCCGCAGGCGCATGGAGGATGCGTTGTTCAAATTGACCGGGAAGTAGTTAATTCCGCCATTTCAGCGACGAAACGAGCCGGTCAAGGTCTTGTTTCATAAACTCGATCACCGGCGCCAGGGAGTCGGGGCGTGTCTGCGTGTTGAAATACAAAGCGCCACGCATGAAGTGTCGGGTAGAATCGGTCAGGAAAAACTGGTACGACGAAGCGGCCGGGCCTTCCACATTAAATACGATGCCGTGCACATGATCGGAGTCGCGGTGAACCGGGATGTCCTGGATAAAACTTGCCTTGATATTGTGTTTTTGCGTCAGTTCGAAAGCGTCCTCCACCAGTTCGTCGAAGCGTTTGCGGCTGGTGACGGGGTAGTAACTGCAGTAAATTTTGGCATTGAGCGTTGGCACATTGAGGTTGAACCAGCAATCGCTTTCGGGGCGGCCGCCAAAGAAACTGGTATCTTGCTCCACCTCGGCATATACGGCCTGATCAAAGGTGAACGCACAAAAATCGGTTTGAAAAGGCTTGTATTTTTTTTCAGGATAGATCACTCGAGGGTAATCGCGGGGCTTGGGCACCGATACGTGCTCTTCGCACGCAGAAAGCAACATCAGGCAGCAGACAAAAACAGGGGCAAAAAGTGGCAACAATCGCATAGTCGAAACAGCTTGGGCATTAGAATGGGCAAAGGTTGGTAAAAATTGCCTTTACCGGGCGTTTTTGACAGTTGCTAGTTGTTGTTCCATTTCTGGAGGCGCATTTGGTAGCGTTTGTCGTTGACGGGCCAGGCGTCCTTGTCGAGCGAGCCTTCCAGTTCTTCGTCGAGGCCGGTCAGCAGTTTTGGGAAAAAATCGATGCCCGTGATTTTTTCTACCTGATCGATCGTGACGGCATAATCCATCAGGGGTTTGTCGCTTCGCTGGTTGGGCATGATAAAAGCGATGGCCCGGCGCTGGTCGGGGGCCAGCAGGATTTTATAAAAATAGGCGGGCACAGTGACTTTGCTGAACCCGATCTGGCCCAGGCCGGGCTTGGTCAAAACGGGGCCGCTGACGACGTACAGTTTTTTGAATTTTCGGGCCCAATCGCGGGTGTTTTCTTCCAGTTCGCGCCATACGCCGCCGTTGAAGGCGTGTAATTGAGGGCTGATATTGCTCATAAAAAACGTCTCGGAAATAGCCTCTTCGCGGAAAGCCATGTCGGCAGCCGGGACGAGGTGGCCGCGGTCGTAGCCGCTGCTGTTGTAGTCGCGCGGGGTGGCGCTTTCAGTGCGCACGGCCGGGTCGGGCAAAAAAGTTGCGGGGCGCTCCGCCCAGTTTTCGTTCAGGCGGTCGCGGGTAAGTTCGTGCACTGTCCAGGCGGCCTGTTCGTGGGTTTCGTCGTAGGCAAGGGCGTACCAGGTGTGGTGCACGATTTCGGCGCCCTGTGGTATGGACGGCAGCAATTCGTCGGCGATGGTGGACGGCTGGGCGGCATCGGGCGACTGTCCTTTCGTGGGAGTGGTGTCCGATGGCAGTTCGGTTGTGGGGCGGGGGAGTGCGTTGTCGTCGGGTTTTTTCCCCGAAAACTGGTTAAAAGCCCAGTAGGCCAGGCCGGCCAGGAGGGCAAACAGCCCTGTTTTGAACAAAAAACCGCCGGAATCGGAGGAGGAAGAGCGACGCGCCATTTTTTCAACATTTGTTTGAGGCAAAAATAAACATTTTGTTGAAGGGGCCCGGTGTTTTTGCTTTTCCCTGTCCGGGGAAGGATTTTTTAAACAGGGGTTGGTGAAATACCGGAAGGAGTGTACCTTTGTGCCCGCTTAAAAAAAGGCGCGGTAGCTCAGCTGGTCAGAGCGTGCGATTCATAATCGCAAGGTCGCGAGTTCAAGCCTCGCCCGCGCTACAAATTCTTCTTAAACCGGCCTGACGATGTGTTCGTCAGGCCGGTTTTTTATTTGGCGAAAAAAGGGAAGAAAATGACCGGCTCGGTTTGTGCCTCAGCCCGGCCATTTTTTGATCATTTTCCCGATGCCTGCTTCGATATCGCTGAAAGGCAGTTCTTCGCGGGCGATGAACATCAGCAGCAAGGCCACCCTGCGCTGACCCAGTTTCTCATAAAAGCCTGCTTTCTGCAAGCGATACGCTTCGCGTATTCTGCGTTTCATCAGGTTGCGCGACACCGCCGTTTTGAAATGTTTTTTGGGTACGGTGATGACGACTTGCGCAGGCGCGTCGTCGTCGTCGGTTTTTTCCGGCAAATCCAGCCACACCACCCGCAGCGGCCAGGCCATCAGCACCTGGCCTTCCTTGAACAAACGGCTGATCAGCGTGGGGCTTTTCAGGCGTTCCTGCCGGGCGAAAGTTTGACGCGTCATGTAGCAAAGGTAAAGCAGCCGCCGGATTGCGGTGCAGGCAAGCCGCCTGCTTGTGTTCAGGGCTTGACCAAGGGAGGTCCGGCCACAGATGGCTGGCCTCCGGCAAAAGTCCTGCCCGGTTGCGGGAAATAAAAAAAGCCGGCCCAGGGGCTGGAACGGCAGAAAAAAGCCAACCCGAAGGTTGGCAATTTGGAAAAAGCCGGTTGTAATGCCGGTAAAGCCTGAAAAGGCGGCTATATCGCAGGCCGGCCTGTGTTCGGCGTTTACTTAAGGCGGCGTTCGTCGGAAACACTGAGTTTCCAGCGGCCTTGTTTGCGGCGGCGGGCCAGCACTTTGCGGCCGTTCTTGGATTCCATACGCGAGCGGAAACCGTGTTTGTTTTTACGGACGCGGCGGGATGGTTGGTAGGTACGTTTCATCGCTATTTCGAAATAAGAATATTCTTGTCCAGAAAAAGGGAGCGCAAAGGTAGGTTTAGGTTTTGGAAAATCCAGCAAACTATTGCCAAAAAATCCGGCAGGTAGAACGGAATTTTCGTCGGCACTTGAAAGTGAAGTGTTAAAATGCCGTGAAAAGGCTTCAAAACGGCCAGTAGAAGACAATTTACGGGGTTAATGTTGTTTTAAACCGTCAATTATTTTCTGCCGGCCGATGGCAATGCCCGTACTTTGCACGACTAAAATAACGGCCAAATTATTATCCATGAAATTTCGATTGTTGCTGCTGGCCTTGCTGAGTATGGCAAGCCTTTTTGCCCAAAAACCGGTAAAATGGTCGTTTTCGACCAAAGACGCCGGCAACTGCCAGGTGGACCTCATTTTTACGGCCTCGATCGACGACGGCTGGTACACCTACTCGCAATTTCTTGAGAGCGATGAAGGGCCCGTGGCTACTTCGTTCACCTTTGCCGAAGGACCGCACTTCAAACTGATCGGCAAGGCAGAAGAAGGCGGCGACAAAATCAAGATTTACGACAAGGTCTTTGGCATGAACCTGACCAAGTTCAAGCACAAAGCCATCTTTACCCAGCGGGTAGAGGTCAAAGACCCCTCGAAACCCATCGAAGGCTATTTGTCTTTCATGGTGTGCAACGACGAGTCGTGCCTGCCTCCCAGCGACGTGGATTTTAAATTCACGGTCAATTGTTCGGCCGCTCCCGCCAAGCCCGCCGATAACAAGCCTGCCGACGGCAAAACCGGCGAAGTGCCGGTCCAGACGACCCCGGCCGACGGAACGGCTTCCGTAACCGCCCCGCCGGTTGAAAACACGACGGCCGAACAGGCTGGCGGCAATACCATGGCGGCTCCGAACGATCCGAATTTCAAGGGCTTCTTCGATGCCAAACGGGAGGCCATTAATTCCGCCAAATTTGTCAACGACTGCGGTATCGTCGAAACGAAAGACCGTTCGCTGATCTGGGTATTCCTGGGCGGTTTTCTGGGCGGTTTGCTCGCCTTGCTGACGCCTTGCGTGTTCCCCATGATCCCGATGACCGTGAGTTTTTTCGTCAAACGTTCGAAAGACCGCGCCACGGGGCTGCGCAACGCACTTTGGTACGGCGGTAGCATCGTGGTCATCTACGCCGGCATTGGCATCCTGCTGACGAGTTTGTTCGGCCCGACCATTCTCAACGAGTTGAGCACGAATATGTGGTTCAACATCGCGTTTTTCGCGATTTTCATCGTGTTCGCCCTGTCATTTTTCGGCATGTTCGAAATCACGTTGCCCTCCTCCTGGGTCAACAGAAGCGATCAGATGGCCGACAAGGGCGGCATGCTGGGTATTTTTTTCATGGCCGCCACCCTGGCGCTGGTGTCGTTTTCCTGCACGGGTCCGATCGTGGGCACCTTGCTGGTCGAAACCGCTAAAACCAACGCCGGCGAGGCCCTGTTCGGTTTTATTCCGGTACGCCCGACGGTAGGCATGTTCGGCTTCGGGCTGGCGCTCGCCCTGCCTTTTGCCCTGTTCGCCATGTTTCCGGGCTGGCTCAATTCGCTGCCCAAGTCGGGCGGCTGGATGGACAATGTGAAACTCACACTCGGCTTTGTCGAGGTTGCCCTTGCCCTCAAATTCCTCAGCACGGCCGACATGGTGTCGCACTGGGGCGTGCTCAAATTTGAACTTTTCCTCGGCCTCTGGCTGATCATTGCCCTGATGCTGACCCTGTATCAGTTGGGCGTATTTAACTGGAAGGGCGCCAAGGGGCGCCCCGGGCTGGTGCGCTCGGTGGTGGGCGTGGCCGCGCTGGCGTTCACGATCTACCTCGGCTACGGCCTGGCCAATTATAAATCCCTCTCTTTGCTGAGCGGCCTGGCCCCCCCGGTCCATTACAATTTTTTCCGCCCCATGGAATGCCCGCACGGTCTGGATTGTTTCCATGATTTCGACGAAGGGCTGGCCGAAGCCAAACGCCAGAACAAACCGCTTTTTGTGGATTTTACCGGCTATGGCTGCGTGAATTGCCGTAAAATGGAAGAAAACGTGTGGCACCGCCCCGGCATCATCGAACACCTGCGCAACAACTACGTCGTGGTGTCGCTCTACGTCGACGACAAGGAACGACTCTTCCCCGACAACAAATTCTCCTACCTGCTCGACCCCCACACCGGCGACAAACTCCGCACCGTGGGCGACAAGTGGAGCGCCTTTCAGGTCAATAACTTCGGCGTGAGCGCCCAGCCTTATTACGTGCTGATGGACAACGACGGCGTCACCTTGCTCAACCAGCCCACCGACTACCAGAGGGGGCATGAACCGGAGGTCTACAAGGCATTCCTCGATTGCGGTTACAACGCGTTTATAAGCCTGAAAGACAAACGGCAACAACCGCTGCTGGGCGCAAAAGAATAAGCAGTTTTTCAACCGTTTTGAAAAAAGCCATTCCTCTCTCGGGAATGGCTTTTTTGTTGCGTGAAACCTTGCATTTGGCGGGGTTGAGGTGTAATTTTAAGGTTGTTACCCCAAACCGTTTTACTATGAAAAAAACACTATTCACCCTCGCCGGGCTGTGCCTTGCCCTGTTTTCGGGCGCCCAGGTCACCTTTGAACGCCATTATGGCGCCGGATCTTCCCTCGATGAATTTGCAGCCGTAACAAATGCCTCCGACGGAGGCTGGCTGTTCGCTGGCCGGACGGTCAACTTCGGGAGCCTGGGCGCCGACATCCTGCTCGTCCGCACCGATGCCGAAGGCGATACGCTGTGGCTGCGCACCTGGGGCACTGCCGGCGATGACGGCGCCACAGCCTTGCAGGCAGCCTCCGGCGGCGGCTATTTCGTAAGCGGCTATGTCAGTTCACCTGCCGGCGATCGCGACTGGCTGATGTTGAAAATTGACGAAAATGGCCAGGAAATCTGGCATTCGACCTTCGGCGAGGACAAGGATGACGTATGCAACGCCATTGTCCCGCTGCCCAACGGCGATGTCATCGGGGTCGGGCATTTCACCACACCCTTGTATCAGGACCTGTGGGCAAGGTCTTACGATACAAACGGCAATTTGCTATGGAGCAAGGAATACAACGCGGCAAGTTTCAACCTGAATAACCCTGTCGGTGCAGTTGCCGTGGATGGAGGCTTCATCATGGCCCAGGAAGACGGTGTGTTGCGCGGCGTCAATCTGCTCGGCGTGCCGCAATGGCAGAACAACCTGTTCGATCCGGCGGGTTCCACGGTGCACGTTGACCGCATAAAACGCGAATCAGACGGCAAAATCATGCTCTGCGGCGAAACCTTTGTCGGGACACCGTTCTATGCCCAGATTGATGAAAACGGCACCTTGCTGGATTTCAGGGCAGTCTGGGCACCGTTCTTCCCGCCCGTGCCCGGCAACTATCGCGCTGCCGATATCGTGTCGCTGACCGACGGCCGGAAAGCGCTGGCGCTGCGGCCCTCCTACCTGGGCTCCGAATCGGATGCCCAGCTGGTATTGGGCGTATACAACCCGAACTCGGCCAGCTTTACATGGACGACCACGTATGCCGCCGCAGGACTTGTCGGGTTGTTGCCCGTTCGTTCCCTGCTGGCATTGCCCGACGGCGGCTTTCTCCTGGCCGGCTCCCAACTCATCCCGGCCAATGGTATCGATGCTTTTTTCAAACGTTATACCGCCAACGGCGCCCTGGTATCAGGTCAGCAATTTGGCGTCTCGGGCATCTGGGATGCGGAAAACGGCTACGCCGTCGTGCCGACCAATGACAATGGCTACCTGATACTCGGCAGCAAAGTCTCGGCCGGCAACGGGACCGACTTCTGGTTGGTCAAAACCGATGCCAACGGCATGGTGCAATGGGATGGCGTCTACGGCTTCCCCGAAGACGATTGGCCGCAGGCCCTTGATGGCTCGCCCGACGGCAGTTACTGGGCTGCCGGAACCGATACGCAAAAGCGTCTGCGGGTCATGAAAACCGACGCTTCCGGTCAGTTGCAATGGATCCGCGCCTATGGTCTGAACCTCGCAGATCAACACATCGGCCTCCGAAGCCTGCCCGATGGAGGGGCAGCGCTGGCGTTTACCGACTGGGTCAACGATTCCAGCGGCATAACCCGGGGTTTCCTGCTTCGGCTCGACAGCGACGGAGACAGCCTCTGGGGGCGCTCATACCAGTTTTCCCCCTCCAATACCGCGCTGTATGGACTGGACCGCACCACAAACGGCAACTTCGTCCTCGCGGGCATGGTAGAGGACACGTCCGACGCCTTGATTTACCCTGCATCAGCCATTACCGATGCCGACGGTAATTTGCTGACCTGGACCACCTATAACACACAGGACCAGCTGGCGATCCTGCTTGACGTGTTTGCCCATCCCGGCAGTGGCGGCTGGGTGGGCACGGGCGTGCGTTTGGATGCGGTCAGCGGGAGTTTTTTCCCTTTCTTTTTCCGTGTCGATTTTAGCGGCGCGCCCGTGTGGCTCACCAAACCCGAGTTCGCCGACGCCATCAGTGCGGTGCCCTGGGATGCCGCCCATGCCGCCGCTTCCGGGTCCACCTTTCTTTTTGAAGAAACACTGCTTCAACACAACGGCCTGCCTTTGCTGGATACCCGCGACAGGGTAGGAGCTGTTCAAAAGCTCGACGGGCAAGGGCAATTGCTGTGCACGGAGCTCTTCGGGCAGGGCCATGCCGCAAAATTCCTTGGCGGCGCGGCAACCCTCGACGGCGGCGCAATAGCTGTCGGAACGGGCATTTTCGACCAATCGGAGGATGTGTTTTTGGTAAAAGTCGGAGATGATTGTTCCGTCGGATTTGCAACGCCTTTACAGGCGCCTTTTGAGGCAAAAATTTCGCCCAACCCCTCGTCTGGCAATCTTCTTGTCCGTTTGCCGCGTGAAATTCAGGGCGATGTCGAGATCAAAATTTTCAGTCAGGACGGAACGTCTGTGCTGACCTGGAAGGGAGAAAAAAGCGGCGGCACAGATTTTCAGCAGCCATTTTTACTCACACAGGCGCCCGACGGCGTGTATTTTGTCTGGATAAAAGTCGGGCTGCAAGCCCAGACGATCGTCTGGATGAAAAAGGGCGGGTAGGACAAGTTTACAATTTGCCAACCATTATTCCCGGGCATAAAAAAAGCCTGCCGCGCTCGAGTCGCGGCAGGCTTTTTTCTTTGTTTTTTATAAAAGAATCAGGGATTTGCAGTTCCGTCTTTTTGTTCGGAAGCGGCGCGGCCTTTGTAAATCTCGTCTTGCGTGCGGTAAGGCACGGCATTGATTTGTTGTAAAAGTTGGTCGCGCACGAGGACGAACTGTTGGAAGTCGGCGCCCGTGATGGGCTGCGGCTGGGGCAGGTTGAGGCGCAGGTGGTCCACTTCCCGGCCGTTTTTCCAGAAGCGGAAGCAGACGTGCGGGCCGGTAGCCAGGCCGGTAGCGCCCACATAACCAATCGTTTGTCCCTGTGCTACGTGTGCGCCCGGGCGGATGCCGCGTGCAAAGCCGCTCATGTGCAGGTACTGGGTTTGGTAGGTGCCGTCGTGGCGGATTTTGACATAATTTCCATTGCCGCCTTTGCGGGTGGCTTCGGTCACCACGCCTTCGGCCACGGCGATGATCGGCGTGCCGTAGGGCGCGGCGTAGTCGGTACCGTGGTGCGGGCGGTTGTAGCCCAGGATCGGGTGGAAGCGGTTTTGGCTGTAACGGCTCGAAATGCGGCTGAATTTGACGGGCGCTTTCAGGAAAGCCTTGCGGGCGGGGCGGCCGTCGTAGTCGAAGTAGTTGCACTTTTCGCCTTCTTTTTCAAAATTGAAAGCGTAGTACTCCTTGCCATCGCGCTCGTACACAGCAGCAATGATTTTACCGGTACCCACGGCCTGACCTTCGACGAAGTGCTGCTCGTACACCACTTTGAAGCGGTCGCCTTGTTTTTGATGGTAAAAATCGACCGAGGAAGAAAGGATGTCGATCATGCCGTCGGCCACTTCGTCGCTGAGGCCATTGTCGGTCATGGCCTGCCAGAAACTGGTTTCGAGCACGCCCGAATTGGCGACGACTTTCGTTTCCACTTCGCGTTTTACCACTTCGACATTGAAGGGTTCGCGCAGTTGAAATACCACGTATTCGTAAGGCGAAGGTTCGTACACCATGGCCACGGGCGTGCTGCCGGTGGGTTCGGACAAGAAATTGAGTTTCTTGCCGACGCGCATGGTGTTGATGTTGAATTTGTCTTTGCAATGCTCGACCAGGCGGTTGACATCGGCGTAGGCAATGCCCTGATTGACCAGAATCTGGCCCAGCACGTCGCCGGAGCGGAGTTCGTCTTCAAAAAGGTGGAATTTGTCGAGGGCGTATCCCCAGCGCACGTTGTCCGGAACAACCGGCAAGGCATCGAGCGAGGGGTCTGCGAAAACCAGGGCGGCGGCCTGGCGATTGTTGGCGAGTTGGAAAGTTGCAGCCAGCAGGGCGACGGACAAACCGGCCAGGCCGGTGAGAATCAGGGAGCGGCGCCGGCCCCAGAATTGCCGCAACCTGGATTGCAGCTTTTTGTCGTGATGATGCACGTTTTTGTCAGATGATTAGATGAACGGTTTGGCAAAATCGTTCCGCTTCGGAAGAAGGACTGTGTAGAAACGGGAAGAGGACTTTCGGGTGTCGCCAGTTGAAAAACATGCGCTAATCTGTTCTTTTTCAGAAGATTTCTTTCAAAACATGTTTTGTTCAAACAGGCGCGTCAACCTTTGGCTTCATACGCTGGGTAGCGGCAAAAATAGAAGGGCATTTGATTTTTACCCTATTGACCTGTTTAAATTAACTAAAAATGTGTGAGCGGTTCGGCGGGCTTTGACCGACCTTTGCCCCTGAATATACCCTGTTTTTCATGCGCCAATGGATTGTTATCCTGCTATTTGCAGCGCCCGGCTGGCTTGAATGCCAGACCCATACTTTCGACACCGGCAACCTCGGCTGGGGCGCTACGGGCGACCCTGTGAGCCAGACGGCAGCCTGGCTGGCCAATGGCGGCAACCCCGGCGGCTATATCCGTGTGACCGACGCTTCCGTCGGCGGTACCTGGTATTTCGATGCGCCGGCGGCTTTTACCGGCAACAAATGCGACGCCTACGGCAAATTTCTGCGCTACGACCAGTTCACCAGCGACACCAGCAACCAGCAACTGACCGCCGGCCGGCCCGATGTGCTGATCTTTGGCGCAGGCCTCATCCTTGCGTTCGACAACCCCAACAATCCCGGGCTCATCTGGACCCACTACGACGTTCCGCTGGATGCCGCTGCCGGCTGGCGCCTCAACGACAACAACGGGCCCCTGGCTACCGAGGCGCAAATCCGCGCAGTGCTGGCCGATGTGTCGGGGCTGCGCATTCGGGGCGAGTACCGTTCGCAGGAAGATTTCGGCGGCCTTGACAATGTGGTGCTGGAAAGCAATTTCAACTTCGACCTCGATGCCAACGACGATTCGGGCGCATTCAACGGCGATTATTTGTCGGACACGCTGTGCGCGCTGCCTGCCGGCATCGTGGACGAAGACGTGGCGCTGAGTTCGGAAAACGGCGTGGACTCCATTCGGGTCACCATTTTGTTTGCCTCGGCTTTGGAAAGCCTGCAATGGAACGGCCTGCCTGCCACCCTCGGCGTTCAGGTCAATTCGCCCGGACAGCTTACGCTGATCAATAAGGGCAACGCCTCGACTGCCGATTTCATCGCAGCCCTGCATCTACTGAGGTTCATGGACGCTTCTCCGCAACCCGTTCGCGACACCCGCCTGATGGAGTTCCGCGTGTTTACGTTGTGCGGCGAAACGGCCGTGGTCAATTCCTATCTGCCGGTTTACGCCAAACCTTTTGCGGGCGCCGACGGCGACACGACGGCCTGTGCTGGCGGGGGCGTTTTTGCCCTGTCGGGCTTGCTCGGCGGCGGTCCTGAAAGCGGCGGCTACTGGCTGCCTGCGACCCGCACGCCGGGTGTTTTCGACCCCGACCGCGATGCCGCCGGGCTGTATGCCTACATTTTACCGGGGGCCGGCGCCTGCCCCGGCGACACCGCTTTGGCGACAATCAGCGTACAAAAAGGCTTTCAACTGGGCGCCGACACCACCATTTGTTTCGACGATACGCTGAGGCTGCAAGTACCCTCGGGCGTGGTCAACTGGCAATGGAACGATGGCAGCCGCGGTTCGGGTTTCCAGATTACCGCCCCCGGCTTGTACAGCCTGGAAGGGCGCCTTGGCGAATGTGTTTTTTCGGACAGTGTGTTGGTCAGTTTTTATACCTGCAAGGAATGCCCCTTTTACGCGCCGAATGTTTTTTCCCCCAACGACGACGGCTACAACGACTATTTTCAAGTGTTTTTGCCCTGCAACTGGCTGCGTTTCCGACTCGAAGTTTTCGATCGCTGGGGCAACCTGGTATTTGCCACGGACGAGCCCGAACTGAAATGGGACGGTTTTTCCCGAGGCCGCGACCCCGTGCCCGGGGTGTACGTCTGGCGGGCGGAATGGACCGGTGAACTGTTCGGGCAGCCCAAAACGGTGAAAAAATCGGGCGATGTTTTGCTGCTCCGTTGAGCGGTAGCGGCCTCGCTTTACCTTCCTGTCAATAAATCCGGTCTTCTCGATACTTTTGGCCCGGCTTTCCGCCGCCGCTTGTCCAAATCCAAGACCGCCTTTTTCATGGCCAAGAAAAAACATACGACTCCGACCCCAAAGCCAGCACCCGCTACTCCCCGGACAACTTCCTCGCAGGAAGCCGCGCCGTCGGCTGAACAGCCCGCCGCCCGGGCCCCGTTCGGCCTCAACGTCTGGCTGCTGGCGGCCATACTGGCCATTGCCACTGTCGCGGTGTACTACGCTTCGCTGTCGAATGATTTTATGGTTTTTGACGACGACAAGGCTATTCGTTACAACAACGTCATCAAACACCCGACCCTGCGCGGCATTTTCGGCGGCAACAACCTCGGCATGTACGCGCCGGTTACCTGGCTGGGCTATGCCCTTGTGTACGCACTGGCGGGCGAGAATGCCACGGCATTTCACAGTTTCAACCTGTTGCTGCATGTCGGCTCCGTGCTGGCCGCTTTCGGGCTGCTCAACCTCTTGCAACGCAACCGGGAAGTGTCCTTTTTTGCCGCCCTGCTGTTCGCCTTGCATCCGCTGACGGTGGAGCCGACCTGCTGGATTGCCGGGCAAAGCACCCTGACGTTTTCCTTCTTTTACCTGCTCAGCCTGATGGCTTACGTCAAGTGGCAGGGCAATCAGCGCATGGCCTTTTACGGCTTGTCGCTGTTCCTGTTTTTACTGTCCATCCTCGCCAAATCGGCAGCGGTGACGCTCCCGCTGGTGCTGCTGCTGTTCGACTGGTACCGCAATGGCGCCTTGAACTGGAAAAATGTGCTGGGCAAAGCGCCGTATTTCCTGGCCAGTCTGGCTTTTGGTTTGTACACTTTTTCCACCCGCGCCGCCGAAGGGCACAAACTGGTGGTGAGTTCGAGCGCCTACAACCTGCTCGACCGGTTTTTTATGGTTTGCCATTCCCTGCTTTTTTACCCCGTAAAACTGCTGCTGCCCGTGCAGCTGAGTATTTTTTACCCCATGGAAAAACATGAAGGGGTGTGGTCGGCCGATTATTACATCGCCCCGCTGGTCGTGGCCGGGCTGGCCTGGCTGGTCTGGAAACACGCCCGCTCGACCCGCGAAGTGGGTCTGGGGGCTGGCTGGTACGTCTTGCCGCTGGCGGTCATGTTGCCCTACGTGTCGGTCGGTACTTTTGAAATGCGTTCGGACCGCTACGTGTACATTTCCGCCATCGGGTTCTGGTTTTTGGTCGTGTGGCTCATGCAAGGACTTCAACCCGTCGTGCGGCGCATCATCCTGGTTGCTGCCGCGGTGTTCTTTGGCTTTTTGACCCATGAGCACAGCAAGGTTTGGAAAAACGAGGTGTCCGTCTTTCGCAATTGCGTGGACCGCTACCCCGACGCGGCCCTGTGCAATTGCAACCTGGCTTACGGCGAGCTGCTCAATTTTGACTTTGAAAATTCCATCAAACACTACAACAAAACCCTCGAACTCGACAAGGGCTACGTGGAGGCTTACAACGGCCGCGGACAGGCGCTTTTGATGACCAATAAATTCAAAGAGGCTTATTCCGACTTCGACAACGCCATCAAGGCGGGCATTGTGACGCCCAAATTGTACCTCAACCGGGGCAAATGCCTCGTCATGCTCAACCGGCCGACCGAGGCGATTCCCGACCTGACGGAGAGTATAAAACTCGAACCGCGCAACCCGGAGGCTTACTGTTTCAAAGCCGTGGCGGAGAGCCAAACCGGCGCCGAAGACGAAGCCATCGCCGATTACGGCAAAGCCCTGGAACTCAAACCCGACTACGTGGAAGCGTTGGTCAAGCGCGGTCTGATCTACGCCCAGCGCAAGCAGTACGAGGCAGCCATCGCCGATTATACCGCCGCCCTGGCTGCCGACCCGAAGGTGGTGATCGCGCTCAACAACCGCGCCGCCGCCTACATGAGCCTCGGGCAGTACGACAAATCGATCGAAGACCTGACCCGAGCCATCCAGGTACAGCCCAACTACGCCCGCGCTTACGATACCCGTTCGCGGGTGTATCAGTTGATGGGCCAGATGGACAAGGCGGCAGCGGATGCGGCGAAGGCGAAGGAGTTGATGGGAGGCGGGAAGTGATTCGCCCGCCCCAGGTTCCTTGTTCAAATATCCGAAATTGGTTCGCAGGTTATACAGGGCGTTAGTGCTGGACCATGATCTGTTTTGCCAGCGCACGCTGCCCGTCGATTTTAGTTTCCAGCCAATAAATGCCGTTCGGCAAATCCGGCAAACGAACCGCAACGCGCTGTCCGATCTCCGGTTGCTCGATGTCTTGTATTAGTACCAGTTGACCGGCGCCGTCGAAAAGTTGCAGGTGGATGGGGCCCGGCTTCGGCATTTGTTGTCGGATAGCGACGAACAGTTGGTCCGAAACCGGGTTGGGCGTCACTTCAAGGCCAGGTTGTGCGAGAGGGCGCTCGTAGGCGCCCGTTGTCGCATCGAATACCTCGACGCTGCCGGTCGTCTGGACTTGTTCGGCGCGCCAGCCGCCGCCCACGGCGATCTTGTCGCCCCAGGCTGCGGCGGCATGGCAAGTACGATTTTTCGTCAGGGTTTGCGGCGCATCCCAACTGGCCGTGCTCGCATTGAATACGTCGACAATATTGGTCGATTCATTCAGATACCCGGTGGAAATATTATAATTCCCTCCACCGGTAAAGTACGCCTTATTGCCTACTGCCGCCGCGGCAATGCCATTTCGAGGCGCCGAAAGCGAGTCGATCGACCAGGTGCCCGTTTCCGCATTGTAGAGGTCGACCCGGTTCAGTTTGCCAATGGTAGGGTTCAGGTTATCATATCCGCCAGCTACGAGCAGGTATGACCCTACGGTGACAACTGCGCCAGTTTGCCGGGCCAGTGACAGTTCGGCAGTCGACCAGGTGTTTGTCGCGGCGTCGTAAATGTCCACCCGGGAGGACGAAGCGCCAGTAAAGAAGTTGGTGTATCCGCCGCAGAAAAAGGCTTTGTCGCCAAGGACGCCCGCCAGTGGAACTCCGCGAGCCTGCGACAGATGCGCCGTCGACCATTGATCCGTCGCGGGGTCGTAAATATCGACCAGGGAGGTGGTCTGCAGGGTGTTGTTGAAAGGGAGCACTCCGCCTGCAAACAGGATTTTTCCGCCCACGACGGCCACACCCATGTCGCCGCGCGCTATGCTCAGGTGTTTTTGGCTAAACGTCCCCGTAGCTACATCGTAAATATCCACCACATCGTACGCGATTCCTCCGGCGGCATTGTTCGCAAAACGAAACCCTCCGGCAAAGTAAATTTTTCCATTATAAGCGGCACATGCGATGTAGCAGCGCCCCACCGACAGCCCCGGACCGGCCTGGGTGATGGTATTGGTTGCGAGGTCGAGAACTTCCACGTTTTTGTTATAAACGGCGCTGAAAACCGACGCGGTTTGGGGGCCGCCTGTGAAGTAAATTTTGCCCTCGTAGGCCACACTGCTGTTAAAAAAAGAGGGCGTGATGGTCGGGTTGATCTCCTGCCACTGAGCATTGGCGGTCGAACAGAGCAAAAGGGCCGCAAAGAGAATCGGAGTGGTTAATACAGTTTTCATACGCATACGTTTGCCTTGTGGCGGCGGGTTGATGAAGAATCTTGCTTGCTTGTGTAAGGAGAAAATGCAAACCGACACATTCGTCCGGCTGAACGTAAAAATGAAGCGCGGGTCCATTTTTCAATCTGAATGGAATCTTCCTATTTTTCTTCCTGAAATTCTTCTCCCCCCGATCATGCCATGATCAAAGAACTCACTTACAAAGAAGCCCAACTGCTGCGCCAACAAGTGCTCCTGCGTTTTCGCCAGGGTCCTTTTCAGGGCGCCGGGATTCGTGTCTCCCAGTATAAAAAATCGTACGAGCCGCTGGCGGCGGATATTGCCAGCATCGTCAAAAACGGGCAGGTTTCGGTGACGCCCCACCGACTGCGAAAGCTGTTTTATTACACCGACCCCAACGTTTGCGAACCGGACAAACTGGAAAAGCCCTCGTTCGGTGTCGATTTCATCGAGGCGATTTTCGAGTACGTCCGGGAAAGAGACGCGCCCGCAGCGGTCGCGCAAACCGTACTGGTGCCTCGACCCCGCCGCCGGGACAAGCGGCTGCTCTGGTTCGGTGCTGCCTTGTCGCTGTTGTGCGCCATACTCATCGGCTCGGTTTTATACAGGGCTTTACCCGAACCCTGGTCGGACGAGTTCGACAGCGCAGCTCCCGACAGCCTCTGCCATCGGGGGTGGCGAGTTCTGGACGGCGATTCCGTCGCGCTCAGCCAGCAATTGAAGCCGGGTTTTCTGACCCTGTACACTTATCCAGGCGATTTTTGGGTAAAAGACAACGAGGTTCCTTTCATCAAAAACCTCCTCGTCAGGAAATTGCCCGGCGGCGATCTTCGGATCAAGTTTCGCCTCGTCGGCTTCGACCCGGAGCAAAACTGGCAGCAGGCCGGCGCTATTTTGCTCAACGAACAGCTGGATCGATACAATTTTTTCAGAGCCAGTTTCGGCTTCGACCGCCAAAAGTTCAAAGGTTATCAGGCCGGCGCCCGTATGACCGACAGGGTACAAAAACTGCAAAGCATCATCAGCCACGAGGGGGTGATTGAGGAGATATCCGTTAACCTAAGGGCGCCGGAATTCGACCCTCTCCTGAATGAAGTCGGGGTTTTGATGGACATTAAGGGTAAAGACTTGACGATCAGCTTATGGCATGGCAACGAATGGAGCAGCATTGAAATCGGTTACAAAAGAGAATTTAAACTCCGATTTGCGCCGGCTTACGTGGGTCTTTACGCCTGCCAGGGACAGACCAACGAAGATAGACTGCCGCTAAACGCAGATACTATACCGGCTTTTTTCGACTACATCCGCGTGGAGGCTTTGCAGGAATAGCGTTTGGCGGGGCAAGGTGATATCCGTTTTTTCCCAACCAACACGCTCGTTCACGCCAGGCAAATATTTTTGACAAACAGGGTATTTAATTCCCTACCTGTCAAAAAAGGATAAAAACCTCCCTCATCGGAGCAGACGTCCTGATTTCTATTTCTGGCGAACGAGGAAATCTGCGCAGTTGGAATTGGCTGACCTATTTCGAAACATAAACGGTTTTGCAAAACAGCCCTACCTTTGCGCCCGATTATGCTCAGTCTCTCCAATATCTACGTCCAATACGGCAACCGCATCCTGCTCGACCGGGTCAATTTCGTACTCAAACCCGGCGAACGCGTCGGCCTTGTAGGCCGCAACGGCGCAGGCAAATCAACCCTGCTCAAAATTATCGCCGGCGATATGCAGCCGCATGAAGGCAATGTGGTGCAACCCGCCCACTTCACCCTCGGCTACCTGCACCAGGACATGCTCCTGCCCAAGGGCAAAACCGTGATCGCCGAAACCATGTCGGCGTTCGAAGAAGTCCTGAAACTCGAAAAACGCTTCGAAGCCGTCAACCACGAACTGGCCGTCCGCGACGACTACGAATCGGACGCCTACCACGCCCTCATCGAAGAACTGGGCGACCTGACCGAACACCTGCGCCACCTCGGCAGCCACCACACCCAGGCCGACGCGGAAAAAGTGCTCTCGGGCCTCGGCTTCCAGTCTTCCGACATGAACCGCCTCACCGACGAGTTCTCCGGCGGCTGGCAAATGCGCATCGAACTGGCCAAAATGCTGCTCCGCGAGCCCGACCTGCTGCTGCTCGACGAGCCGACCAACCACCTCGACATCGAGAGCATCCTCTGGCTCGAAGACTTCCTCAACAGCTACGCCGGCATGGCCATCATCATCAGCCACGACCGCCGTTTCCTCGACAATACCACCAACCGCACCGCCGAAATCTCGCTCGGCAAAATCTACGACTACAAAGCGCCCTACTCCAAATACGTCGAACTCAGCGCCGAACGCCGCGAACAAATGGCCAACGCCGCCGAAAACCAGCAGCGCATCATCGCCGACCGCGAACGCACCATCGCGCGTTTCATGGCCAAAGCCACCAAAACCAAAATGGCCCAGTCGATGCAAAAACAGCTCGACAAAATGGAACGTATCGAAATCGACGACGTGGACTCCGCGGTCATGAACCTGCGCTTCCCCGACCCGCCGCGCTCGGGCGAGGTCGTGGCCAAAGGCGAACACGTGACCAAACGTTACGGCGACCTGAAAGTGTTGGAAAATGTTGATTTTCAAATTCTTCGCGGCGAACGTGTCGCTTTTGTCGGCCAAAACGGCCAGGGCAAAACCACACTCGCCAAGATCCTCACTGGACAGGAAACGGCTACTTCCGGCAACGCCAACCTCGGCCACAACATTCACCTGGGCTACTACGCCCAGAACCAGGCCGAGACCCTCGACCCGAAAATCACCCTGCTCGAAACCATGGAACGCATCTCGCCGCCCGAAATGCGCACCAAACTGCGCGCCATCCTCGGCGGCTTCCTGTTCAGCGGCCAGGATGTGGATAAAAAAGTGGTCGCCCTCTCAGGCGGCGAACGCGCGCGCCTGGCCCTGGCCTGCATGCTGCTGCGCCCCATCAACTTCCTCGTGCTCGACGAACCGACCAACCACCTCGACATGCTCTCGAAAGACGTGCTGAAACAAGCCCTGCTCGATTTCGAAGGCACCCTGCTGGTGGTGAGCCACGACCGCGAATTTCTGACCGGCCTGACCCATCGCACCATCGAATTCCGCGACCATAAACTGATCGAGTACCTCGGCGACGTCAATTATTTCCTCGATAAAAGGAAACTGGACAATATGCGGGAGGTGGAAAAACGAACCACCGGCGCAGGCAGTAGCAACGGCAGCAGCGTTTCCCTGGGAGCGGAAGAGAAAAAAGCACTTCAAAAGTCCGTGCAAAAAGCCGAGCGCCGAATCAGCGAACTCGAAGCCGACATTGCCAAAATCGAGGCCAAAATGGCCGGGCCCGACTTTTATTCCAGCCCCGACTCAGACAAGGAACTGAAAAAATACAGCACCCTGAAAGAGGAACTTTCCCGGGTTTACGGGGAATGGGAACAGGCCGTGGAGCAATTGTAACTGCACGGTGGAGTGGCGGGGTGGCTCAAAGCCACC